>NZ_CP091277.1:628479-1256958 GCF_029633965.1 Methanogenium sp. S4BF
TCCAGAAATGGACTTCTTCTGTGTTCATATTGTTTTTATTGGTGAGAAGTACCTGTATCTTTGCAGGATATGATATATTTTCTGTCAGAAGCAACTCTTCATTTTTTTCATAGTTTTCATTGTTGTCCAGTTGGAATTGTTCTGTAGCCATGATTTTATCATTTAAATTTATTTGAATTTCGTAATCCGTGGCTTTTTGTTCAGAACAGGTAACCCCATAGGTAAAAGATATTCTGTCAGTTACTGCCTGATTCTGATATGACTCAGGGATTATATATAGTGATGAATGCTGTTCTTCGGTAAAAATAAACAGATATCCTGTTATCGCAATTGCAATAATTATGGCGATGATTGCTGCAGTCTTAATGATTGAGTAGAATTCTGTCGTATTGCATCCGTCATCCATATTCATTCAAACATATGATGGTACAATATTGTTTAAATATATAGGTGGTGGTGCTAAAAAACCCGAATGAGCTGAATCTTCATTTTTTCAAAATACCGCTTAATATACTCCCGAAATCCAAAATGGTCCCATGCAAACAATGTTTGCATGCCCGGTCATGTACCTGGCGGGCGTTTGCCAGAGGAACATTGAATCTCAGTGGGTCTATGAATAGAAAAATTCTGTTTGAGAGTCGAAAAACACCGGTAATAAAAATGAATGAACGGGAAATAAAAAATGGGGATATATTCTCTAAAGAACTGTGATGTATCCTTTTTTTGTTTCAAAGTCAATGCCTTCTTTATTGATCACCCTCAGGGTTACAGAGTATGTACCTGGTTTTGCGTAGGTATGTCCCGTGTACTTTTCAGATGTGGTTATTCCGTCTCCAAAGTACCATGTCCATGAGGTGGGGTTTCCCTGACTTTGATCGGTAAAGAACACCTGCAGCGGTGCAGGACCACGAACGATGTCAGCAGTGAACGCCGCCACTGGAATTGTTGTTTCGGAAGGAACCTGTGCAGCATTTACAGATATGTAGCTTGTCTTAGTCTCCGTATCTGTTCCATCTGTATTTGTGACCTTCAGGGCAACCGTGTATGTGCCTGGCTGAGTATAAACATGTTCCGGGTTTTCTTCTGTCGCAGTTGTACCGTCACCAAAGTTCCATGTATATGAATCAGGGCTGTTTGTGCTTTCATCCGTGAAGGTTACCTTTAGTGGAACAATGCCCGATACTTTATCCGCACTGAATGCTGACACAGGGGGGTTTGTGACCGGAACGGGCATTTCCTCATTGGTTACAGTGATGAATCCTTGTTTAACTTCAAAGTCTATGCCTTCAGTGTTAATTGCTCTGAGGGTTACTGAGTATGTGCCTGGTTCTGTGTATGAATGTGCCGGGTTCTGTTCGTATGAGGTTTCCCCGTCTCCAAAGTACCATGTCCATGACGTGGGTACTCCCTGGCTTTGGTCAGTAAATGATACCTGCATTGGCGCAGGTCCGCTTACGTTGTCAGCAGTGAACGCTGCTACCGGTCCGGTAGATATCTGGGCAGCGGTTACGGATATGTAGTTTGTCTTTGTCTCCGTATCCGTTCCATCAGCATTTGTTACTTCAAGGGTAACGGTGTATGTGCCTGTTTGTGTATAGATATGTTCAGGGCTTTCTTCATATGCAGTTGTCCCGTCACCAAAACTCCATACGTATGAATCCGGGTTGTTCGTACTTTCATCCGTGAAGGTAACCTTCAGTGGGAGGATGCCCGATACTTTATCTGCACTGAATGCTGCCACCGGCGGGTTTGTGACCGGAGCGGGGGTGTCTTCAGCGGTAACCGTAATGTATCCCTGTTTAACCTCAAAGTCAATGCCTTCAGTATTAATCGCTCTGAGGGTTACTGAGTATGTGCCTGGTTCTGTGTAGGAATGTGCCGGGTTCTGTTCGTATGAGGTTTCCCCGTCTCCAAAGTACCATGTCCATGACATGGGCACACCCTCGCTTTGATCGGTAAATGTTACCTCCATGGGCGCAGGTCCGCTTACGCTGTCAGCAGTGAACGCTGCTACAAGTTGCGCGGGTTCGGCCGGGAGCTGGGGGGCGACGGATATGTAGCCTGTCTTTGTTTCGGTATCCGTTCCGTCATCATTTGTGACTTTCAGGGTGACTGTGTATGTGCCTGGCTGCGCGTAGGTATGTGACGGGTTCTGGGTATTTGCCAGCCATTCGTCACCAAAGTTCCACGACCATGAATTCGGGCTGTTTGAACTTTCATCTGTGAATGTCACTGCCAGGGGTGCAGTACCGGATACTACATCAGCACTGAACCCTGCCACCGGCGGGTTTGTGACCGGAGCGGGTGTGTCTTCATCGGTAACCGTGATGTATCCTTGTTTAACCTCAAAGTCAATGCCCTCTGCGTTGATCGCTCTGAGGGTTACTGAGTATGTGCCGGGTTTTGTGTAGGAATGTGCCGGGTTCTGTTCGTATGAGGTTTCTCCGTCTCCAAAGTACCAAGTCCAGGATGTGGGCACTCCCTCGCTTTGATCGGTAAATGTTACCTGCATTGGTGCCGGACCGTAAACGTTGTCAGCAGTGAACGCTGCTGTTGGTTTAGCTGTAACAGATGGTACCTGACCATCTGTTACAGATATGTAACCTGTCTTTGTCTCGGTATCTGTTCCGTCATCATTTGTGACTTTCAGGGTAACGGTGTATGTACCTGGCTGTGTGTAGATATGTCCGGGGTTTTCTTCGACTGCAGTTGTCCCGTCACCAAAGTTCCATGCCCACAATTGGGGACTGTTTATACTGGTGTCCGTAAACTGAACGCTAAGGGGCGCCTGACCGGATGTAACATCCGTCGTGAACGCTGCAACCGGCGCTGATGGATTGGTTGTACCGCCGGATGTTACGGTGATGTAATCGGTTTTTGTTTCGGAATCTGAACCACTTTCACCTGTTGCTGTCAAAACTACAGTATAGGTTCCTGGTTCTGAATAGGTGTGTGATGGGTTCTGTTCACTTGATTGTGCTCCGTCTCCAAAGCTCCATGATGAGGAGACTGCATTTGTGCTGATATCGGTGAACTGAACGGAAAGTGGTGCTGTGCCTGTTGTCGGACTTGCGCTGAATTCCGCTTCAGTAATGGTAGGTACGGGCATCACTTCTCCGGAAGTGAGGAATGTGTATTCATGACTTCCGGGAGCTGTTGTGATGATTATGGCTGATTTGTCTTCGGAAAGCTTCCAGCCGGTATATATTGCACCATCCTTCAGCACCTTTCCTATGTCTGTGTTTAGCTGGTATAATGAGACCTGACCTGTTGATGCTGCGTCAACCACAAGGGCAACTGAATTCCCTTCTTTATTGAGCGAAACACTATTCGTTCCGGAGGTCGCGATGAGGGGTGCACTATTTTTGTTCAGGTATGTGCCTTTGATGAGTGTATAGCTGTAATCCGATGATGACGCAGGTGTCCTGATGAATGCCATCTCAGCATTTGTCGAGAATGCTCCAAAGGTGCTGCTTCCCGCTCCTGAATAGATAGTATCAGTATGTGCTGTTGCACTGACTCGTATTGCATTCCCGTTTCCACTGACAGGTATTTCCTGAGAACTCTTCTTTTCTTCGTTCAGGTAGTCTGATGTGAGAACGGTTATCCGGTACAGATCTGTTTCTGATCCGTCTTTCAGGTACACGACGGGTGAATATACCTCAGATGGAGAATCATAGCCTGCTATTCTCCCCGCATGCTTTGTTACAATTACTTCTGATGCCGGTGAGGAATAGATGGTTAAAGTAACTTTGTCTCCATATGGATTTGTTGTGTCCCATTTCAGGGAGTTTGTTGTAATGCCGGTCGTTGTTTCATCCTTATACGGAAGTGATAGCCAGTTGTATGCTGTTCCGCCTATCGTGAGATCTCCTTTGACATTACCAATCACACCTGACTCAGTTGGTGTGATACTGAGACTGGTCGGGCGGAAAACGTTCCGGTATGTCCACTCCTCGCTTCCGTCAAACCGGTCGAAAACTACGAAATAGTCATCCTCAGGATACATAATCGTCCGGCTGTAGTCAATAGGTGATGAAATACTTTTGGAGGCCGACCATGTATCGCCAATCACTTTTGTAATGGTTTCCGAGGCAGCGATCCCCTCCATCCATGGGGTCTGAATGACTGTCTCAACGGTAACCGGGGTGCTGATGCCAGCTGCGTACCCTTTGTATACTCCTCTTGCCTGGCTGTCTGCCCATGAGGATGTCGTAAATGGGGTCTGCGGGTCTTCGATTTCAATACTGTTGTGGTGGACGCCATATTGTCCGTAATAGTTGTCAAGGACATGCTTTGTTTCGCCTGCGTCTGCCAGGAGAAGATCTCCGTTGCCGTAATATTCAATGCTCAGCTGGTCATGGTGTGCCATGTCCCGGTTGCTGTTTGTCTGCACATTAAAGGTGACAAGCGACAGCCAGTCTGAATCTTCCTGCCAGTCTTCCCTGAATACCTGATAGATGGCATCTTCATCCAGGCGACTGGTCCAGTCCGGTGAGTCGCGGCTGATGCTGTTGTAATTGCCATAGACACAGAAGAGCAGTTTGGTTGGTGCAAGGTCATTTTCCCTGGAATACGGCAGGAGATTATCTCCTTTGGTCTGGTCAAGGTATCTGAGCACCTCTCCTTTCTCCTGATCATTCAGGAGACTGAGAATGGCCCTTTGGTACGTTTCAAGTGTATTTCCCGCCGTTACATAATTGTTCATGTATCCGTTGGGCATGGTCTCCCAGAGTTCAGACGTTACGATCTTTTTTGCCACCGGATAGTCATCGAGTATATTCCTGTCATAGTGGTTGCTGTATACCTGGAACCACCAGAGAAGATCATCAATCACATATGTCTTGTATGCTCCAAGCAGGTGCTTTCCTGATGCCTCATCAAATCCAAACGATATGAGGGGCCTGTTATATGTGTGAAGTTCATCGTTAACGAAGAGATAATCTGTTCCGGCTTTAATCCAGTCCTCGGGGCCGGAATTTAACGGAATGTTGTTTGGATTGGTGTAGTCCTCAAGTGCGAGTCCTGCGATCGCAACACTTGGATATGCCTGTCCATGGTAGTCAGCAAATGTGACATAGGTCTTTTTCGTTCCGTCGCCATTCAGGTCGCGGTACGTACGGTCTGCAAGTATCGCAAGTTTGTCACGTATGATTGTGTCATCCGCAGAAGTGAGGCCCGGCTGTGCCCAGTCATAGGCAAGGGAATAACCGTTCAGTGATACTGCCCTGTCCATGTCATACGGAGCATCCCCGACATCGAGGTTGAGAAGTGCCTGACGCGCTTTATCAAGGTATTTCTGGTCCTTTGTTATCTGGTAGGCAAGGGCGAGATCACTTGCAAACCCGCTCCGGTATGAGATCCTGTTGTAGGTTGCCCAGTTTGGGTCCGAGAAGTCACGTGAGAGCGACACATCTGCTGAATTGATGATGACTGCCTTCCATGTGTTCCACGGTGCAGTTGAACTATACTGATAGCCGGGAACTTCGGTAATGTCGGAAAACAGGAGATTCGGATGCGATGCTGCTGATGCAATTGCTGGTACTGCTAAGCTAATTATAATCAGGGTGATAATTAACTTAAATAATGGAATTTTTACATTCGCTGTTGACGTATTTTTTATTTCAATCATTGTCCTGCCCTCATTATTACTATTACTAAATTGATTCAGGTCTGATTTTTGTGATGTTCTCTTGCGAATCGCTGTTCACTAATAATCCCCCTCCCCCCAAAATGGCCGGAGAATTTCCCGGGTATGTTGTTTTGTTCAACACCATGTGGGTACTATTCCTCCTTGTGTTCAGGCTCTCATTACATCCATCATTATATAAATGTGTTGTCTAATGATTGACAATAGGACATATCAAATGCCGCCATCATAATAGGTTATCATTAAATTTATGCGAAAATTCGTCGTTTTTTTCCTGAAGGGAAGGATTTGTCCAGAAGATTATGGATTATTATGATGAATTGATGAGAGTTGACTTTATTTGTATTCGGGCGACTTCACTCCATATCTGGCAGATTAGGCTCTAAATAGTGTATGCGTGCTAAAAATGGGAGATAAAATATTCATTCGGTTAGAATTCCGGCTTTTTGAGAATGGTTTTACTTCAGTGTTTTTGGGTGCCGCAGATGACCGATAATATATTAATCTATTATGTCGAGATGAAGATAAAATGACGATTGCGGATTTGGTGAATCCTTTAAACCTTATGATTTCAGTTTTTTTTGTTGTACCATTCATAGCAACTGTTGTGGTGATGCCTTACCTGATCCAACGGCTTAAAGAGAATAATATTGTTGCAAAAGATATGTACAAAGCGGATCAACCGGATATTGCGGTAAACGGCGGAATCATTATTCTTCTTATATCTCTGCTTTCCCTGTCAGTTATTTCACTTTTTTATTGTAATTACATTCTTCCGGCTAATTATGTAATAATAATGGTTGTCACTCTTTTTGCTCTTTTTGGGATTCTTGATGATATGATAAATATTGGCCGTCCTGCCAAACTTATTCTTCTGTATTACTGTTCATACTCTCTGATATCATGCGCAACGGTTACTCTTGTCTATTTACCTTTTATCGGAACAGTTGATTTAGGAATTTTTTATCTTCAACTAATCCTTCCTCTCTATGTTCCGGTAGTTGCCAACCTGGTTAATATGCATTCAGGGTTTAATGGTCTGGCGCCGGGTCTTTCTCTGATTGTCCTAATCACGTTAATCTTAAAGACAATAGTAAATGCGGAAATAATGGATATTCTTTTTATTGTCTGTCTCACCGGTTCCCTTGCAGCATATTGGTTATTTGAGAAATACCCTGCCCGTATTTTCTGGGGAAATATTGGGGCGTTATCTGTTGGTGCAGCAATAGGTGCAACGATAGTGATAGAAGGCTTCATTTTCAGTGGTTTTGTAATGCTCATTCCTCATGTTGTGAATTTTTTACTGTATGTATACTGGCGTCTTCATACCAAACGATATCCTATAGCCAAGTTTGGAAAAATCAGAGAGGATGGAACTCTTGAAGTGCCGAATCCTCTTACCCTGAAGTGGGTATTGCCATATTTTTTCCCAATGACCGAACGGCAGGGAGTAACAGTGATGTATGCGCTGACGGGGATATTTTGTTTCATTGGATTTATGATTCCCGGATAGAAGGGGAAAAATATAAATTTAAAAAGCTTCTCTCCTGTTATGTTGTTGGGGGGGTCAATTATTGAATTTATTGCAATACTATTAGCATTTTTTCGGGCGATTTTTGGATTTTTTCTCATTTTGTTTATTCCGGGGTATACACTAACATTGGTGCTTTATCCCGGGAAAACTGAGATTTCAGTTATAGAAAGAACAGGGCTTTCAATAGTCATGAGCATGGGTTCTGTTCTTCTTATTGTCCTTTTTATTGATGAGGTTCTGGCATTCAACACTACTCCGGTTAACATTGTTTGCGCAGTTCTTATCTTCTCTTTTTTAGCATTGTGCGTCTGGAAAACTGAGCTTATCCTGAAGAAAAATTTCATGCAGAATGTCTTTCCTTTACGCCCTTCTGCAGTAATAATCAGGTCAAAGTCCGGAGATACCGATTCAAGGGAAAAAGAATCGGAAGAGGAAGGGAATAATGATGACTTCTGATCTGACAAAATTGGTTCCTGAGAATCATACACTACGGGTAAATCAGCAGTTAAACGTCTCCTCTCTTTTGGACATCTCCCGATCATTTGCCCGCAATGCTGAATATGAGTGTGACAGCAACCCTTCCGTTCAGGATGACATTCTCATACTTGAGTCTGGGCATCAACCGAATTTTTTTCCCTATTCGGGTGTTTGGAAAAAAGTATTTTTATTGGATCAATTTCGAAAAATGCTTGCTAGCAATGGTGATTGCGGAATCGCTTTTTTTGGATTTGCAGATCAGAATGCAACCACAGCTCCATTTCTTTATAAAAACCAGGTTCCGGCACTGAACAAAACCGGGATGCAAAAAATCGGGTTTACGGTGAAAGGTTCGGAAAAATGGAAGCGCTTTGACACTCTTAAAAAACCTCTCCCTGAGGTGTGGGAAGAGGAAATGCTCAAAATGAAAAATTTGTCTGCAGGGACGAAATCAGAACTTCCTGCAATAATGGAAATTATGTGGAAGAGTTATGAACGTGCTGATTCGTTTTCTGATCTGAATGGATATATCTTTTCAAGGATTTCCAGAGAGATTCTGGGATTTGATGTCCACTTTTTCCGGTACTCCGACATTCATCGCAACCAATTGTTTTCGGATGAATGCAAACAAATCCTTGAAAAAATGGACTGTTACCAAACAGTATACAATGATGTAATCAGAAATAAAAATATTCCGTCCCGGCAAGTTGTTTCAGGTGAGGTCCCATTTTGGTATCATTGCGATTGTGGCGGCAAAATTCCTCTTATGATTGATTCTTTTGGTATTTGCAGGGGTGAATGTCCCATCTGCAAAAACGAATATGAACTGGATTTTGATACCGATTTCAGTCGATTTGATGCTTTTTCACAAAATATGAGCTTTTCTGCGGTGAGCAGGAATCTGGTTTTTTCTGAGGGACTGGGTACACACATCTTCGTCTCAGGAGCAGGAGGGGGGCTCAGATACGGCAAAATATCAGATGCAATTTCATCGGAAATTGGTTTTAACAAACCTTTGACATGTTCCTGGTCCTCAAAGGATTATTACCTCGGAAAGATACATGCGAATGCTGTAAAAGAGTTGCAAAAGATGTTTTCCCTCACCAAAGAAGAGGTGTTGGATGTAGCCATTGATGAGCTGATTCGTAAATTCCGGGAAAATATGGAGCAAAAAATTACCGAAATGGAGGCAGAGGGTGCCGATAATAAGAGCATTCGTTTGTATCGGGGGAGATTTCTTGGATCCGCAAAAACTGCTGAAATGGTTTCCAGGGTATTCTCTACAATCCCCTCTATGTTTGATCTGTACCTGAATTTTGACAGAGAGGAGATTGTGAAGAGCTGGGTTAAAGCTCTGGACTGTTCTGTTCAGGAAAAGTATGGCTCCACCTGTATCATTTCACAGGATGTTGTATATGACAGAAGAGAAGAATCAGGATTTTCTCCGGATGAAATACCGGTTTTATACGGAAATATGTCTGCTATAGGTGTGAAAAACTAAATGACAAAACGGATGCTAATCATTAGTCCGCATACGGATGATGGGGAACTTGGATGTGGGGGAAGCATCGCCCGTTTTATTCGTGAAGGATATGATGTTAAATATGTGGCACTTTCCTGTTGCGAACAATCAGTCCCTGAAGAATATCCGAGAGATATTCTCCGAACTGAAGTAAAGGCTGCAACAAAAAGACTTGGAATAGATGATCCGATCCTGCTTGAATATGAGGTCCGGAAATTCCCTCAGTATCGTCAGCAGATTCTCGATGCATTAATTGAATTAAAAAAAGAAATAAAGCCGGTTACGGTATTTACGCCATCTTCTTTTGACACTCATCAGGATCATAAAGTGACCCGTGAAGAGACCTTACGCGCCTTCAAACAGTGTACTATCCTTGGATACGAACAGCCATGGAATAATATTACTTTCAATACCCTTGCGTTTGTTTCGTTAAATGAAGAATATCTCCAGATGAAAATTGATGCACTGGGCTGTTATGAAACTCAGAAGGAGAGGTCATACTTTAATTGCGACTTTATCCGGGGCCTTGCATTAACAAGGGGGACCCAGATTGAAGAACGGTATGCAGAGGCCTTTGAGGTAATTAAATGGGTGTTGCGGTGAGTGATTTTGTGTTTGTCGTGGATAATTCTCTTTTCCCTTCCGGTGAGGAGAGAGATATCAGGCTGGGGACTGTAGTGATTTTTGATGAGTTTAAGAAGATACTATTCACAAGGTAGGGGGCATTATGAAAATACTAATTGATATCGGACATCCCGCACATGTTCACTTTTTTAAGGGAACGATTACGGCTCTGTTGAGTAAAGGCCATGAAATTTTGATCGTAACCAGAAACAAAGAGATGACCTTAGACCTTCTGAATAAATCGGGATTTAATTATATTAATGTCGGTGAGCATAAAACGAGTATGGCCGGCAAAGCATTTGCGCTTATACAGTTTGATTACCGGATACTTCGGATTGCACAAAAATTCAGACCAGATCTTCTTATAGCACTGGGTTCCCCCTATCTTGCACATGTTTCAAAGCTGATAAAAAAGCCCTATATTTCATTCTGGGATACTGAGGATGCAAATTTGATTATCAGACTGACATCGCCGTTCACTGATATTATCTGTACTCCGTCCTGTTTTCTCAGGGATTTTGGTGAACGCCAGGTTCGGTTTGACGGGTATAAAGAACTCGCATATCTCCATCCGGAAGTGTTTCAGCCTGACCGTTCCGTGCTGGATGAACTGAATCTGTCGGTGGATGACCGGTTCATCATTGTACGATTCATCTCCTGGGCAGCATCTCACGATGTCGGGTTAAAAGGGATGAAAAACCCGATAGAAGTTGTGAAAACACTGGAAAAATACGGAACTGTATACATAAGTTCTGAGAAACCTCCTGATCCTGAACTTGAGAAATATATTCTCCATATTTCTCCGGATAAGTTCCATTCTCTGTTGGCCTACGCCACATTATACATCGGGGAAGGAGGAACTATCACTACTGAAGCCGCAGTTTTGGGAACACCTGCGATTCATATCGAAGCGAATTCCGAAGGGGAAGCAACGGGAAATACCAGTGGAAATTTCCTGGAGATACGGGATAAATATGAATTGATGTATTTTTTCCCGGATCAAGATGCCGCTCTTGAAAAAGCAGTTCAGATTCTTGAAAATACCGATTCGAAAAAGGAATGGCAGCAGAAACGAGAGCGTCTTCTTGTGGATAAAATTAATGTCTCCGCCTGGATGACGGACTTCATCGCAGATTATCCGGAAAGCTACCAAAAATATCTTACAACGAGAGAGAGCAGGAAATGATATCATTTGTCTGCAATACGGACGATCCGGTTTCCCGGTATGGCATTGATCATTTTATCCATACCGCCGGATTGTCTGTTCTGCCGGGTGGCAACACAGACTCCGGCGTATGCATCGGGTATGAAACAGAGGGGATGGGCCAATTTTCAGTCAGCGTTGTGAGAAATACAGCTATTGAAGTAAATGCCGGAGAAATTGCGACGCATAATCTGGAATACCCCCTGTTTCAGGTTCCGATTGATACATATGATGCCGGAAATCGGTGTATTGCAGAATTCAGGTCAGAGAACCTGAAATACCCCTGCATATCCGGTTCAGATTCAGGGATACTCATTGGATTTGATATTTTCAGATTGACAGGATCTCTCTTATCCGGTTATCTGGATAAAACAGGAGCCGGATCTGATGATGAACACTATCCACACCTGATATCACAACCTCTTGTTGATTTTTATGAAGATATGCTGTTCAAAGCTATTCTGATGGGATGCAGCGAAATCGGGATGCCTCTCGTCAGGAAATCATACTGGCCTCCCGGCAGGGAATTTGCGGTCTGCCTCACCCATGATGTTGATGAATTTACAAAGACCTATCAATGGATTACCCGTCCGCTGAGATATCTGAAAGGAGGGGATTTTAATGGATTAAAAAACCAAATGAAGTCTTTTTCCCGAAAGATCAGAGGGCATGAACCATATTGGACTTTTGAAGAGATTATGCAAAATGAAAAGAAACAGGGTGTCTGTTCAACATACTTTTTCCTGAAGGAGTCCGGAAAAAAAAGCCTTTTCAGACCGGAATCCTGGCATCTGTACGGTCGCTCTCATTCTTTGCAGAAACCGTGTGTCATCGGGTTAATCCGGAAGTTGTCTGAAGAAGGGCATGAGATTGGTGTGCATGGGTCTACATTTTCCCATAATAACCCCATCCTTCTCAATTGCGAGAAGGCAGAAATTGAAACACTTCTGGGCATACCTGTCAGAGGAATCCGACAGCATCGTCTGAATCTGACAATCCCTGATACATGGGATTTTCAGTCAGATGCCGGGTTTGTTTATGATACTTCTCTGGGATACAAGGCAGCGAATGGTACGGGTTTTCGGTGGGGAACCTGTTTTCCCTTCCATCCGCAGGGTGCAACCGGGGTACTTCCGCTTCTTGAGATCCCTCTCTCTCTCATGGATATTACTCTTCAGGATGGGGGTGCTGGATGGGATATCTGCAACAGCATGATTGAGCAGGTAAGAAATGTGAGGGGTGTCCTTACATTGCTCTGGCATCCTGCAGTGTTTAATAATCTGGAATACCCCGAAATCGGGAGCTGGTACTGGAAGATTATTGAAGCATGCAAAGAAAACGGCGGATGGGTGACAACCGGTGGGGAAATTGCTTCGTGGTGGCATTCACGTGAGGCAACTGCATATGAATGCCTGTATTCAGACGGTGAACTATCAGTTTGCTGCGACGGCAACGCCGAATGCTCTTATGATTTGTATGTTCCGGAAAACCGTTCTGCTGAACTGATTTCAGAAAATGCAACACTTTCTATGGCTGAAAACGGGCACTATATACTATCTTCTGAAAATGGGCATATGCCGAATAAAATGGTGGTGCGATTACGATGAATGTGAAATTATGCAGAGTGGATAAAGAGAAGGCTGACGAATGGAACAGAATTGCCAATGAATCCCCTCAGGGGACGATATTTCATACCTGGAACTGGCTTACCATCGCTGGTAAACACAGTGGATTCACTCTGCATCCGCTTATAGGATATGTGAACAATGAACCAGTAGCTCTGTTCCCTCTTTTTCATAGAAAAAAATTCGGTCTGAACTTTGTGTTCTCTCCTCCGCCTCACACGGCTCTTCTTTACCTTGGACCCGTATTTCGATTTGATGAGAAGATGCAGCAAAGCAGAAGAGAACACATATACTGCTCATTTCTGGAGGGGATCAATGATTATATCAAACGGAACCTGCATGCTCAGTATGTGCAGGTTTTTTTGCCCCCGAAATTATGTGATCCCCGCCCCTTTACGTGGTCAGGGTATACCGTTAAACCCGAATATAACTATGTAACGGACCTGAGTCCCGGGGCTGATTATCTCATACAAAGCCTTCCAAAAAAGAAGCGACAGGATATTAGCCGGGCTTACAAGCGGGGTATCACGGTTGAAATGGGTGGAAAAGAAGAGCTCGAAGTAATATATAATCTGATGGTTGACCGCTACAGGGAACAGGGCCGATCAGTACTTGTTCCGAAGGAATACTTATTCGAAATATATGACGCGTACTGTGATCAGATTAAGATATTTGTTACAAAATATGAAGGTGAGATAGCAACCGGACTGATTGATGTTCTCTACAACAACTCATTATATAGCTGGATTGGAAATCCGAAACCACTGACTGAGATTTCACCATCTCCAAATGACCTCCTTTTGTGGGAGGAAATTCAATATTGCTGTGAACATGGGTTTACCTCATATGTTACGATGGGGGCTGCCGGCAATGAGCGTCTCCATACCTATTATTCTTCGAAATTCAACCCGGATTTGGATATCCGTTTTTCAGCGAAAAAATGCTCTTCCATTATCGGATGCTTTGAATCGGCATATGCAAATGCATACAAACCTGCGAAATCCTATATTAAAAAATCAGGATTTCCCTGAGAATCTATTTATATGGCTCATTATTATTCATTCTTAATTCGTGAAGTGTTGTAAAAGGGGGAGTAAAAATATGAATGCTGTTGTGCCTACGGGTGTTGGAGATCATATTGGTCTTGCTGTTGTACGCTCCCTTGGAAAAAAGAAAATTTCTACCACTGTTGTCTCGAATGAAAAGAGATCAATGCCGTTTTACTCGAAATACTGCACAAAAAAACGAATTGCCGAATATAACGACGAATTTCTTTCTGAATTAACAGAAAATGACATCATAATGCCCAACGGGGAAGATGAAATGCTTTTTTTTGCAAAGAATGCCCCTTTGTATGACTATTCACTTGCTTTTCCTGATTATGCAACCCTTGAGACCATCATTGATAAATCACACCTGATGCGGTTTGCAGAAATGCATCATATTTCTGCTCCAAAGACATTTTTCATTGATGATCCTGATTTTCTTCATGAAATAGCCCATAGTCTGACATATCCTGCCATAATTAAGCCAAACCGGGGGAGAGGAGGGAGAGGCATCGTACGGGTTGACAGTCCTGATATGGTAGAGGAAACGTATGCAAACATCCTTTTTCAGTACGGACCTTCAACGATTCAGGAATACATCCCTTTTACGAAGCGGTATTCCTCTGCTGTTTTGACAGATAATACTTTTGAGATTCAGAGGATCTGTATCATACAGGAAAAGAGAACCTATCCGCTTAATACCGGTCCAGGCTGTTTTGTTGAGACTGTTGCCAATGAAGAGATTATGAATCTGACATTTGATATCATGAATGCTTTAAAAATCCGGGGCGTAACCGAACTTGATTTTGTTATCGACGAACGTGATGGAAAGCCTAAGTTATTGGAGATAAATCCCCGATTTTGGGGCTCAGTACAGTGCGCAATCTCCGCAGGAGTTGACTTTCCGTTTTTGCTGTATGAGATCGCTACAGATAATTCTATTGCTGTTTCGTATGATTATCGGGCAGGAATAACGGGGAGAAATGTTTTCTGTAATGATCTTCGGCACCTGCTGACCGTTCTCAGGGGAAGGTTTCCGTTACCATATAAACTGAAAACGATGAGTGATTTTATTAAATTTTATCAGGATGATGCCTATTTTATCTTTTCATCCGAAGATATTCGCCCGTTTATCTCAATATTCGAATATTATCTTTTAAGAAAGACAGATCAGGTACGTTTGAATTTTTTCAAGGAAATATCTAAATAGTAGCTGGACTTATTGGTGCTTGGTAACATGGGATTTTATATACAGATTGCTGATGATAATCATCAAAAAGAGTGGGATGATTATATCCAATCTTCATCCTTTGGTACAATTTTCCATACATGGCAATGGCTGAAAATTATGGAAAAACACACGAATAGTACGTTGTATCCCCTTCAGATATTCAAAGGAACGACGCATATTGCCAGCTATCCGATTTTTTTTAAGAAAAAAGGGTTTGTGAAAGTTGCCCTTTCTCCTCCTTATAACACAGACATACTATATCTTGGTCCTGTTATATCTCATTATGAATCCTTTAAACAACCTAAAAAAGAAGAGTATCTAATGGGTATTCAGTCTGAGATTGATAAGTTTCTCTTTTCTGACCTCGGATGCAATTATGTAAATCTTCGTACAGCACCGGGATTATTGGATTCACGGTCTCTTCGATGGGCAGGTTACCACGTTGAACCATTATACTCCTATCGATTGGATTTGAATACGGGGCTTGATAATATATGGACCAGCCTGCACAGATCGGTTCGAAAAAATATCAAAAATGCTCAGGATAAAGGAATCGTCATTGAAAAGGGGGATAAAGATGATCTTTTCTACATTCATTCTGAAATACAACGAAGATTCGGTGAACAGGGCAGAAAAAAAGATGATATTTTATTGTATTTAGATGAGGTTTTTCATCAGTATAATGGCCGCAATCTGGACATATTTGTGGCAAAATATCTGGGGGAAACCGTAAGCGGTGTTATTCATCTGAATTATAATGGCATTATGTATCAATGGGTGGGACTTCCCAAAGAAGAAATCGATGGCATCTCACCAAATGATCTGCTGGTCTGGGAAAGCATAAAGTCAGGCCGTGAAATGGGGATGAGATATTATGATATCATGGATGGGGGAGATAATCCACGATTGAGACGATTTAAATCGAAATTTAATCCTGAGCTGTCCATCTGGTATTCTGCAGAGAAATATTCTCATCCGATATATGGATTCGCAAGGACGGCATCCCGAAAAACCGGGTATCATGTTAAAATTTGATGAGATCTCCGTTTAACGCCGGATTGAACGTCAAAGAAAATTTCTGATGAAGGAGGGGGGGTATTGCGAAATATTGCTGAAGTGTACGAACGAATTCGGTTCAGTCTTCTTGTAAAAGGATTTCTGCATATTCTTGCAATGAATATCCCCAATGACCGCCTACGCAATACCTTCTACCGATGGCGGGGAACGAAAATCGGGAACAATGTTGGGATTGGGTATGGGGTTTTCATTGAGGAATCACGCCCATACCTCATAGAGATTGAGGATGGAGTGAATATTGGCCCACGGGCTGTGATTGTAGCCCATGATTCAAGTTTTCACTGCATCAGTCCTGAAGTTCCGATACTTTTTGGACGGGTAATAGTCCGTAAGAATGGGTATATCGGAGCAAAAGCGGTTATCCTGCCGGGTGTTACGATCGGGGAGGGTGCCATTGTTGCAGCGGGAGCTGTTGTTACAAAGGATGTTGCGCCAGGCACGATTGTGGCAGGTGTTCCGGCAAAACCATTAACCACTGTTAAAGACGCGTTGAGTCGGTTTAATGACCTGGATGCATTGCGAAAGGAGATGGATTTGGTAAAATCCTGCACATCCACTGCCCAAAGTGAGGACAGATAATGGATCGTAATCTTTCTTTTTATACCCTGTTTTATGTAGGTTCACTTGTTCTCATGCGTTTTTGCGGGATCATTACCAAAATTATCCTTGCACGTGCGATTACCCCCTTTGAATATGGAATCATTATGCTTATTGTGATTTCCCTGCCTGCTATCTTCCAGCTGATGACCAATTTTTGCATTTTTGATATTCTGGGCCATGCGGGAGAGGGACGAAAATATTTTGGTTTTTCTATGGCATATGGGATCCTTGCAACCATTGGTGTGGGGCTGCTTCTCTTTGCCTTTCCGGTTCAGATCTGTAATTTTCTGAATATACCGGTGGAGATGTGGCCATTCCTGTTTTCAATATTAATTATTGTGTTGCTTTCTGTTACGTTAAGTGTGGACATCATGGGATTATTGCGGGGAAAGAAAAACCATTCAATTGCTGCTGCCATCTCCGCAGCGCCGGGTCTATTGAGGCTTGGTTTGATATTTTTGGCAGTGTCAGTATTGGGAATAACCGATTTTGATATCATATTCATTATTTTTGCCATCCCGCCACTAATCGTCCTTCTTGCAGTAATTCTCAGGAAGGCAAAGACAATTATTAATTCAATTCATTCTATCCAGATTCCGTCCCGAAAAATTCTGATTTTTGGTTTTTCAGTGTATATTATTGGCGTCTGGCTTACATTATGCCAAAATCTTAATAAAATCGTTATCAGCCATGATCTTGGGATTGAATTTCAGGCCTTTTTTGATGTATCACTTACACTGGCAGCGGTAATCACCTTTTTTTCATCGGCATTATATCTGATATCAGTTCCCGAATCCACAGGAGCAGAGGATAAATCTCTTCTCCTGAACCGGCCCGGAGGACTGGGGGACATTGGGAGACTTCTTTTTGCTATGACCCTGTTTTGTGTGCTTATTCTTGCATTTTATGCAAAAGAACTGATTGTCCTGTTATTTTCCGCCGATTATGCACCTGCAGGTGATTACATTCTTCTTATTGCAATTGGATATGTTTTCATATTTATTCAACAGTTTAGTGCCTATGTAAATGTTTCATTTTATGAGAAATCAACGAAACCATTTGTTCTCATTACCGTAATCAGTTTATTGATATTCCCTGTTTTTAGCCATATACTAATTGGGTATTTTGGATTTCAGGGAGCATATCTGGCATTTATTATAATTCTTGTCCTCTATTCTCTTGCTACAATATTGGTATCCCAGGATATTGAGCCTCTTTGTGTACTCTTCCACAGGGTTGTGTATCTGATTATCTCATTCGCTGCAGTGTATCTCGTACTGTTTGTTGGGAATCTCTCGTTATTTCCAGGGATTGTTGTGTCATCATTACTGTTTGGAGGCCTGATTTTTGCCACCCGATATCTGGATGTATCCATTATTCGGGATTTAATCGGTAGAACGAAACAAGAATAAATTTCAGATGTGAGGAGATTTTTCATATTCTCTCTTTTACGATTATTTTGCATCGGTAATGTGTAGTCTTCAATACAGGGAGGGATTGATGCGATCTTCGCATTGAACTGAAGATCAGCAGTATTTTTTTCGATTTATCCCCCGTGGCTGAATGATACTTTAATGCAAAATGAGCCGGGTCTGAATTTTTTTGGGGCGTATCAATGTCAGGCACTTGCGTTGGGCACTATTAACTGGCACTTGGTTATATGCTGGTATGAATATGTTGGCATCAGAGTGGCTGTTGCAGGCACTTGTTATTACCACGTGTATTTTCTGCACAGTCTGGCGGTTCAATGAATATGCGAATCATGATGGGAATTCTCTGGGTTGGAATGGCTTTGATTCTGTTTACGCCGGCAATGGCATATACAATAGACGGAGATCTGAGTGACTGGGGTCTTTCCGGATTAAATACAGGTGACTGGTCAGAAAATAAAACATGGATTCCTGCCGATGGTGTATCATTTATTATTGAGGATAATACAAATCCCTGGTTTTTGTCTGATTATCGTGGTGTACATATATCAGGAACAGCTGAATCATGGAAGTTCTATAATGAGCAGCAGAGAATTCATTCAATAACCAAAAGACGATTGAATGAGCCATACGGCGGAGAAGAGTATGATATGGAAGCATACTATTTTGATCAGGACCCGGATTTCATTTACCTGGCCATTGTAACTTCTCTGAAACCGGATGGGGAGGGGGATACCCGTCCCATGGATCTTGCGCTCAACTTTGGCAATAATCCGGTACTGGATGATCTTGGATATGAATATGGAGTGAAAATACGGGAAGACTCACTTCAGGGATCGATTATTCGGAGTCCGGTATGGGAAAAGTCAGACTATTTCTCCCCGGCCAAACCCGATTTCATTCAGTCGGGAACGGGTTCCTATGTGGGAAAGGCAGAGATATCATATACCAATAGCTGGCTGACCCGTACAGATAACGGGTTTGATAATTATGTTATTGAGATTGCCATCCGAAAAACAGATGTTGGTATGAATGGATATCCACAAATAAATTCAATTTATTATGGCGACAGCAGCATGAATGAAGTTACCTTCGCCCCTGAATTTCCGGGAATTGCCTTATCTCAGGCGATAATTACAGGGATGGTATTCTGTGCATATCTGTTCCGGGGGAGAGTCAGTTACCGGTCCTGTCAGGACCGAAATCCTGAGGTACAAATAATGAATACTCAGAACATAAAACCTGAGTGAATCCGGAATTTTATACAACAAATATATATTCAGTTAGATATGTAGAAACTAACAATACTCTATGGAATCATAACCGGGGGAATCATGGATAGTAATTCAATCAATATCACAACTCCGCAAAAGGCTGCGAAGATCTGGGTAATCCTTGCGATTGCTGCCCTCTCTCTCTTTTTTGTGTTATCCTCCCTATCCTACTCAAAAGTTGATGCAGTCAGTATCTGGATACTGACCTGCATTTCAATGATCTATTTCTCTACCAAAACCCAGAAGTACCTCGGAAAAAGAGAACAGATTGCTGTAGTTTTGGCAGGATTCGGGATTTGTATATTCAGTTTTCTCAATATCCCTCTTGGCCTTGGCAATCCCCCGTTTTCCATTGCTGAATTCTCTCTTTTACTCTCAGGAATCAGTATAGTAGTGTTTGGACTGCTTGCATTCAGAACATTGATATTCCCGTTATTCTTTCCAATCATTGCTGTTCTTGGGTTTGAAATGTACGAAATTTTCATTCGCCATGAGGACTGGCTGATAGCCCCCCTGATTCCCCCGACAATCACCCTTACAACCGGTATCATCCGCCTGATGGGAATTGATCCTAGTGTGAATGGAAATATCATCTCATTTTTATCCATTTCCGGTGAAACAATCCGACTTGCCGTGGTGTCAGACTGTACCGGCATCTGGTCACTTGGAACGTTCACTGTTGCATCCATAATTGTTCTGTCAACATTTCCTGAGGCGATCTCAAAGCGGGGAGCCCTTCTGATACTCATTGGATATATCGGAACGTATGCATCGAATATCGGAAGGATTGCAATCATTTCCCTGAGTGGCTATATTTACGGGCCTGAGGGAATCATTGAACAGGTGCATATTCATACCGGCTGGATTTTGTTTACTGCCTGGATGGTCATATTCTGGTATTATTTCTTTACCCGTCATCTTGGTTTTTCGTTTACGGGAAAGAAGAGACAGGCCGAATAGCGACCGGATGATTAGGTTTCTGAGTGCTGATTCTGATTATTTCACAAAATATTTACTCTGATAAGAGTCATACTATCGTTCTCTCTAACCGCCGTGATGCCGTTTACCTTTTATCTATTCACTGAGAGTTATCTAAGCACGATCAGGTGTACCTGATATCTGAAAACAAAAGAGTGTTGGAAAGAAATATGAAACTTGGTGTACTATTTTCCGGCGGCAAAGATTCAGTATATGCCACATACCGGGCAATGCAGAAAGAAGAGGTCTCCTGCCTGATCTCGCTTGTATCTGAAAATGACGAGAGTTACATGTTTCATACGCCGAATATTCATCTCACATCACTGCAGGCAGAGGCAATGGGCCTCCCCATACTGGAATATACTACCACAGGTATAGAAGAAGAAGAACTGGAAGACCTGAAGCGTGCGATATCCCTTGCTGTTGAGCAGTACGGTATTGAGGGTATTGTGACCGGAGCCGTTCTCTCTGTGTATCAGGCGACCCGTATTCAGAAGATCTGTGATGCCCTTGGTCTCTGGTGCTATAACCCGCTCTGGCATATTGATCAGGACTGGTACATGCAGACTCTGATTGATGAGGGCTTTGAAGTAATTATCTCCGGTGTTTTCTCTGCTCCCTTTGACGAAACCTGGCTGGGAAGACGTATTGATGATGAAGCCCTCAGGCTTCTGCGGCTCTATGCAGCAAAATATGGCATCACCCTTACCGGAGAGGGGGGCGAACTGGAAACCCTGGTGACTAATGCACCGTTTTTTAAGAAAAAAATTGCCGTATTGAAGTCAGAGTCAGTGTATGCAAATTATAACGGTCGGTATCAGATACACGCCGCGGAAGTGACTGATAAATGATCCTCCTCGTAGATCTCTGCTATCGACCGCATTCTCTTGGTGAGGATGAGTTTGTTCGTCCAATCGCAGATATTGTAAAGGGTTGTGGGTATCAGCCTGAAATTTGTCATTTTACCGAATGGGAATCTGCATCCATGGATAAAGCTGGTGCAGCGATCCTCTGCGGAACACCGCTCAGAGACAATCGCTTTGCCGGAATGACTGAATGCTTCACATGGATCCCGGAATCGCCGGTGCCGGTTCTTGGAATATGCGCAGGCATGCAGGCGCTCATCCTTGCATATGGCGGCAGCATTGAGCAAAACCCTGAAATTGGCATGACTGCCATCCGTTGCACAGCAACCGGTGATCCGATATTCCGTGAAAACCGATGGACCGCATATGAACTGCACCGGTTTAGTACAGTCCCCGGGGGTGAGTTTATTCCTCTTGCAGAATCAGACGCCTGCGTTCAGGCGGTTCGGCATAAGGATAACCCTGCATATGGCGTCATGTTTCACCCGGAAGTGCGCAATACATGGGTGGTGGAGCGGTTCCTCTCTGCCCATGTCCGGCATGATTCAACCCTTTCTTCTGAGTGAACATATTACGTATGCATAAATAATCTGCTAATAGAAGATTCAGTACAGATGAGAAGGTGCAATTCCGGGGAAGAAACCCCATCGCGGCGTGGGAGGCCCCGTAAAAGAAGATTTCTGAATAAAGATTCACAGTACCGCTGTTTTCAGCCATGCTGCCATCCTGATGCTGAGGGGAGGGTGAATGTCCTTGAACCTGAGGAGCTTGAGGCTCTCAGGCTGGTTGATTTGCTGGATTATGACCAGGAATCTGCAGCTGTAAAGATGGGAATTTCCCGGAAAACATTGTGGCGTGATCTCCATGAAGGCCGCAGAAAGGTTGTAGAAACTCTCGTTGAAGGCAAGCGTCTTGAGATGGCAGGCTGTGCTGATTCAGAAAAAGAAGAATGCTGCTGCAGAAACCGGGAGTGCAGGTATGCATCAGACGCATCCTGCGAACAGAAGTCAGAACAGTAATCCACTTTTTTTCGGATATCAGGCCCGGGTAAGGAAGATATCTGCATAGTTACGGGCAACCTTTCCCCCGATTGTCGGTTTAAGACATTCAAGCCAGAGGAAAAATCCGGTCATCTGTGGGGTCCGTTTACTTTCAACGCGGAAACCGCCCGATTTTCGCACAACGACTTTCAGGTACTCCTTTTTATTTCGTGAGCGGAGGTAAATGACGGGTTCAAATTCCGGGATATCCAGTGCAATAATTACTTTTGAAAATTCCTTTGCGATTTTCTCCTGATCATATGCTATTCCTTTAATGAGCAGTTTTTTTCCATCCCAGATTTCCCGTGAGCCCGATTCATGGAGGGCACCCAGCAGCAGTTTTTTGGCGACAGGCGGGAGTTCATCTTTCTCATGAAATTCTTCTTTTGGTCTGCCTGCAGTAATCTCTGAAAGGACTCTGTCCCTTCGGTAGTCATGAATTTTTTTATAGTCAAAGGGCCGCCGTGGCTGAAGATCTTTCACATCAATGAGTTTTGCATGGTTCAGTGGTTTGCGCGGAATACCTCTGGTTGAAGCACTGCTGAGAAGATGTTTCAGCGTATCACAGGATTTCGTGACAATCAGTACGCTCTCTGTTTCACGCATCAGTTTTTTCACGACGGAAGAGCGTGAGATGTCAACGGAGGAAAACAGAACAAATGGCACGGTAATCTGTCCATAGAGGTATCCAAGAAGTTTCTTTTTGTAATGGACCTCTTCTCTGAGTTCTTTGAGTTCGGTTCCGGATGTAACTACTTCTGCAAATCCGATTTTTCCGTCTCCTCCGACAAAGAGCATATCAACTTCAGCAATATCCTGACCGTTTCCGCGGATATTTATATCTCCCCGGTTGGAGAAGTACAGGCCATTCTGGCCAAATTTTGCAGGAATTGAAGGGAAGGGTGCATCTGCTCCTTTTCGGACGATATGCTGAAGATTGCTGGATCTGCATGAGAATTCCAGCAGCATTTCATACATCAGCGATTCATACCATCGTCCTTCCGCTGCACGCATGGTTGAAATATCATCTGAAAATAGCTGTTTCTTCTCGATTTTTTTCAGATGCCGGATTGCCCGCTTTGCAATTGCTTTATTTGGATTACAGGATCTGAAGGATTCCTTTATCCACCTGAGAGTATTCATGTGATAACCTTTTTCGCCCAGGCAATGCGGAATACAGTATAATGATATTGATATTATTATCCGTGTTGCCTGATAGTACTTTTACCTGAATACTATATTATAGTGGCGAACGTCTGGTGATTGGATCGTCCCCTCAAAAAAACAAAAAATATGTATTGCATTATCCGAAAGAAAACCCTCCACACTATGCAGTATGCGTTTCGGCCGGAGTATTCTCCGGAGATTTCAGAATCATGATCTGCCGGGTCAGGCTTTTGTGTATTCGCTGGGAGAATTTTCTGACAATCGTAAATTCCTTCTCCGCGAGAGTCTGGATGTCCACATGTGTTACAATGACGCATCGTCCACCCGGTTTGACAATTCTGCGGATTTCACGCAGCGAATCCGTGTATAACTGATCCATTGATTCTGCCATGATGCACACGGAATGGCCATAAGGAAGGTCCGTTACCACTGAATCAACAGAGTTGTCGCTTAGCGGGAGAGCTGTTGCATCTGCCAGGAAGAGATCAGCGTCCGGGAGATTTTTGCGGCATCCGTCAATCATCATCGGATCCATATCACTTCCGATGATCTCCATTCCACAGAGTTTCGCCTCCAGCAGTACGCCGCCGGTTCCGCAGAACGGGTCACAGATGATATCGCCCGCTTTTGCCTGAGAAAGATTCACCAGCGTGCGGGCCGTAATCGGCATCATCACACCAGGGTGAAAGAACGGCCTGCGCATCGGATTTCTGTACTGGTAACTCCCCCTGTCGATGTGGAGGATGACCCGGCCAAAATAACATGTGTTGCCGGTAAGAATCGCCCGGTATTCCGTCTCCGGTGCATCAAGCGAGACCGGGCCTTTTATGTTGGTACCAATCAGCCTCTCCAGTGAAAGCTGTGATATCCCTGGACCTGCATCCTCCATTTTCCGTACCCGTGCGGCAAACGTCTGTTCGGTTGTAATGGAAAGTGCCTGAAGCATGGCCGTGATACTGGCTTCATCTGCATCACATCTGCCCAGATATTCCATGACGGTATGTGTCATGGCCAGCCTGCAGCAGGCTTCAGGGTCGGAGCATTCAGCGACAGCCACCTGTGTTGCCTGTTCTTCAATGCAGGCGAAGGTTTCAACTTCTGCAAACGGAAGTTCAGGATGCTCCCCGGAGAGCTCAAAGATACATTTCATATACTGGTATAGTTCTACTCCATCCGGAGTGATAACTCCTTTGGAATGGGTAATGGAAGTATTATTTGAGTATATACAGCTGCGCTTCAGACAGAAAAAAGAATGATTATTCAGAATTATTTGATTTTGTCCTTCAGATCCTGGAAGAATCCCTTTGAACCATGTCCTGATTCTTTATTCCCTTCCAGTTCCAGAATCTTTTCATAGAGTTCTTTCTCCTGTGAACCCGGGTGTTTCGGGATGATGATCTTCATTCTGACAAGCAGGTCTCCCGGTCTGCCGCGCCGGCGAACGCCTTCTCCCGGAATCTTGAGTGCGGTATTATTCTGAACGCCTGCAGGGACTTTCAGATCAATCTTCCTGCCGTCGATTGATTTAATGGTGATCGATGATCCAATCACCGCCTGGGCAGGAGAAATGTCGGCTGTCGTTTCAAGGTTGTCCCCGATACGGGTGAATTGTGGATTCGGGGTTATATGCACCTCTATAAAGAGGTCACCATTCGGAGCGCCTGCATCTCCTGCTTCTCCGTATCCCTCCATCCTCAGGCGCATGCCGCTCTCAATCCCCGCAGGGATATTAACGGTAATTGTCCTCTTCACCCGTGAGTGACCGCTGCCATTGCATGTTTTGCAGCGTTCTTCAGGAATTCGTCCGGACCCGCCACACTGTGAACAGGTTGCCATGCTGACAAACTGACCGAATGGGGTATTGTTTGCGCGACGTTCCTGGCCGCTTCCGCCACACCTGGGGCAGACATTCGTCTTTTTCGTTGCACTTCCTGTTCCGTCACATGCCGTACAGGGTTCATTGTGCATCACATCAATGTCCCTGTCAACGCCAAAGACGGTGTCCTGAAGGGTGATCTGGATGCGCATTAAGAGATCAGACCCGCGCTGGGGGCCCCGGGGGCCCCGTGCACCGCCGCCGAAGAAGGAATCAAAGATATCTCCGAATCCACCGAAGTCTGCGTTAAATCCACCTGACCCGTATCCGCCGCCCTGATATGATCCTTTTGACGCGCTGGTATAGGTGTCGTGGCCCATCTGATCATACTGGGCCCGTTTCTGGGAGTCAGAGAGGACGCTGTACGCCTCATTGATCTCTTTGAATTTATCCTCTGCGCCCTCGTCCTTGTTTATGTCCGGGTGATATTTCTTTGTCAGACTCCGGTATGCACGTTTTAGTTCCTTTTCATCGGCATTACGCGGAACATTAAGGATGTCATAGTAATTTTTCCCGGACATCCTGCTCACTCTTTCTTATCTTCGTGAACTTCATAATCTGCATCGACGACTGAATCATCATTCGGTGCAGATGCCTGAGGTTCTCCGGTTTCACCGCTTGCCTGTGCTTCAGCCGCAGCCTCCTGGTACAGGCGTATGGTTACTGCATAGACTGCTTCGGTGAGTGCCTCGGTCTCCGTCTTAATGGTCTCGGTGTCATCACCTTCAAGGGCAGATTTGACCTTTTCAACAGCGTCTTCAACCGACTTCTTCTCATCATCGGTGATCTTGTCTGCAGAATCCTTCAGAAGTTTTTCAGAGGAGAATATGGCAGTATCAGCATTATTGCGGATTTCAATCTCTTCGCGCTTCCGTTTGTCTTCTTCTTCAAACTCCTTGGCTTTGTTGACCATCTCATCAATCTCTTCATCCGAGAGGTGACGGTCACCGGAGATTGTGATGGCCTGCTGGTTTCCGCTTCCAAGATCTTTTGCCGAGACATTGATGATGCCGTTTGCATCGATGTCGAATGTCACTTCAATCTGCGGGATGCCGCGGGGTGCAGGCGGGATGCCGGTCAGCTGGAATTTGCCGAGGGTGAAGTTGTCCTTGGCAAGCGCCCGTTCACCCTGCACCACATGAATCTCAACACTGGTCTGCTTATCTGCGGCAGTGGTAAAGATCTGGCTTTTTCGTGTAGGGATGGTTGTATTGCGTTCAATGAGTTTTGTGGCAATTCCACCCATGGTTTCAATGGAGAGTGTGAGTGGCGTAACATCAAGGAGAACGATGTCCTTTGCTTCACCGGTAAGTACTCCACCCTGAATTGCAGCACCGAGTGCCACACATTCATCCGGATTGATCCCTTTATCTGCGTCCTTTTTCAGGATCTCTTTGACTTTTTCCTGTACCAGCGGAACACGGGTGGAACCACCAACCAGAAGGACATGGTCGATTCCGTTTGCCGTGAGACCGGCATCGTCAAGGGCCTGCCTGACCGGGCCCAGCGTTTTGTCAACCAGACTTCCGATGAGCTGTTCGAACTTTGCACGGGTAAGATCGATATCAAGGAATTTCGGGCCTGCTGCATCAGTGGTGATATACGGAAGGTTGATATTTGTCTTCTGAACCGTTGAAAGCTCCTTTTTGGCATTTTCTGCTGCATCACGGAGACGCTGCATGGCCATCGGATCCTTTGTCAGGTCGATACCTTCCTTCTTTTTAAACTCATCAACGAGGTAATTAATGACGCACTGGTCGAAGTCGTCGCCACCGAGGAGATTGTCTCCTGCTGTAGCCTGCACCTCAAAGACACCGTCACCGAGGGTCATCACGGAGACATCGAATGTACCGCCGCCAAGGTCGTAGACAAGGACGGTCGCCTCTTCTTCTTTGTCAATGCCATATGCGAGAGCACTTGCTGTTGGTTCATTGATGATACGCATTACTTCAAGGCCGGCAATTTTCCCTGCGTCTTTGGTCGCCTGGCGCTGGGAATCATTGAAGTATGCAGGCACGGTGATGACTGCCTTGTTAATTTTCTCACCAAGGTATGCTTCAGCGTCTGTCTTCAGTTTCTGAAGAATCATTGCTGATATCTCCTGTGGTGTGTACTCCTTGTCATCAATCTTTACTTTCCGGTTAGACCCCATGTCACGTTTGATTGAGATGATGGTCCGTCCCGGGTTTGTGATTGCCTGCCGTTTCGCGACATTGCCAACTAGGCGCTCTCCCTCTTTGGAGAATGCGACAACTGACGGTGTTGTCCGTCCTCCTTCTGCATTTGGAATAACGATTGATTTTCCGCCTTCCATGATTGACATGCATGAGTTTGTTGTACCAAGGTCAATTCCGAGAATTTTTTCTGATGCCATATTCCTATTCCTCTGTTGTGTTTCCCTGTGACACTGCGACTCTCGCGCAGCGAATTACTTTTCCTTTTCTGCAATATCCCGGTTCAATTTCGTCAATGACTGTTCCTTCAGTACAGTCCGAAGGCACATACGCCACCGCTTCCTGTGTTTCCGGGTTAAATGGAAGGTTCAGACATTCGATCCTGGTAATTTCATGGTGATCCAGCACTGATTCAAGCAGTTTATGAATCTGTTCGACACCTTCACGGAGGGTACTTTCATCCGATACGAGTGCCCGTTCAATGTTGTCGGCAATAACCAGCACTTCACGGGCCAGTTGCTCCACAGCACGGTTTGAGCGTTCTTCTGATTCCCGTCCGACACGCTTTTTGTAGTTCTCGAAATCAGCAGCAAGCCGCAGATATCGTTTGTTTTGCTCATCACACTCTCTGTAGAGTTCAACCAGTCGTTCAGCGTCTGTAAGTTCGGTCTGGTCATTTTCTGCCATATCAGAGGACGAGGTGCCATCCGAAGGTGCAGATGTTTCATCTTTTTTCAGGTCCGGATTATCAGTCATGATTACCTCTGCCAACTGGCATTTTCTGATCGATATACCTACTTTATGGCTAGGGGTTCTATATATTGGTTTCTCTTTAAACAAAAATTTAGTCCCGCCTATGTGGCCTAAATTTAAAAAAATGGGAGTTTATCGCTTATTTTTTATTTTTATTGATCTTTGGGTGTTTATTTGAATGCCACTCTCTTTCATGAGCTCTGCCATTTTTGGCGGCGGGCTCTTCCAGCGCCACCATCCACATTTCATCGCTGCTTCTGAAATATGCTCTTTTTTGGCATATTTTGCAAGAATTTTCTCCCATTCTGCTATCTTTTCCGGGTGAAGTCCCCGTGTTATTTCATATTCTGATTCGAGCATGGCAGGGCACATCCAGCACCCGACGCGCTCGAATCCCTGTTCGTATAATGGATTTACCGGAAGCTCTCTCCACCATATATACAGGAATACTTCAAGCGCCCGCCATCCCCGGATAGGGGATATGTTCAGCTGTCCGGAATAATAGGGGTTCTCAGCCACGCCGGGAAGTCCCGCCCGTGCAAATGATTCATACCAGCGATTGCCCTGAACGGTGACACACTCCCCTCTGGTTTCTCTCCATTGACGGACGGGTTCAAGTTTCAGCCATTCACAGCACCACCGGTGATCCTTTGCAGGAATACCATTTTTGCGAAGTCCCGCCTGGAAATCCTGACCCCGGAGTGTCAATGGAATTTCAAGTGACCGGACAAATTCGGTTGTTTCCGGAAATTCCAGTCCGGTATCGACATAGTAGCAGTCGGTGACACCTGCCTTCCGCGCGAGTTCACGAACAACAACACTGTCTTTACCACCGGAGAATGCAACATTGCACTCCGGACGCCGGTTTTTCTCTATTTTGATAAACCGTATGGCATGGCGTTCCAGATTTTTGAGATGGGGTTTGTTGCAGCGTATCACCTGTTCACGGTCCGGGTCCGGAAATACTGCAGGGCGGGGTCTCCCCATACTTTTTACTTTCACCACATTGTTCCGCAGCCATCCGGTTCCGTATCGCCCGTTTGCGTGAACGATAACCGGTCCGTCTGTGAGATCGGATTTGCAGGGAATATTTTTGCCACCCAGATGGCGGTTTGCCCCTTCTGCAATCTCATTCGTGATATCAACAATTCCTTTGGAAACTTCGCTAATGACAAACGGGAGGGCATCAGGGGTGAGTTCTATGGTATATTCCCGCAGAAGCGGATCAAATGTTAAACGGCCGAACTGAACCCCGTTTGCAATAATGGTATCCGTACGGTCAATGCCCCCCGATTTATTGAGGAGAAGGATTTGAGGAAGCGTTTCAATACCGAATCTGGTATTCAGGTATTCTGTGATGATATTTCTGTCATGCTCCAGCACAGGGCGAACATCATGCGGCCGGGTAAGGGGTATCTCATACCCTGATTTTCCGCATCCGCAGGTAGATGCAACAAGCGGGACATTACAGTCCGGACACCAGAACAGGCTTTTTCGAAATGGTGGTTCTCGAATAGATTCTCTCATATAATGCTATAGTGTGTGTTGTTCTGACGCAAAAATACGTGTTACTGCGGCAGACGCTGGTCATTAGTTTCTTAATATCTTACGCTGATAATATGCGCATGAAAACTGCACTTCTCTCTGTGTGGGACAAGACAGGAATTATTGAACTGGCCCGTTTCCTGTCTGAGTCCGACATTGCAATTCTGAGTTCGGGAGGGACCGGAAAGGCCCTTGCAGAAGCAGGGATTCCGTTTACGGAAGTATCTGAATATACCGGTTCTCCTGAGATGATGGACGGGAGAGTAAAAACGCTGCATCCAAAGATTCATGGCGGACTTCTGGGCAGGAGAGGGAAAGATGAACAGGTGATGGCTGAACAGGGAATCGGACCTATTGATCTCCTTGTTGTGAATCTCTATCCCTTTGAAGAGATGGCGAAAAAAGATCTCTCTCTCCCCGAACTGATTGAATTTATCGATATTGGCGGGCCTGCAATGATTCGTTCCGCTGCCAAGAATTTCCGGGATGTAGCAGTGGTCATTGATCCGTCGGATTACCCGGCAATCATGGAAGAAATAAAAGAAGGGGGCCTTTCAGAAGAAGACCGTCTCCACCTTGCACGGAAAGTCTTTGCGCGGACCGCTTCCTATGATGCGGCAATCTCTAATTATCTGTACAATATTGACCGCGAATTCCCGGAAATATACTCATTCCAGCTGAAAAACGGCCGTGAACTCCGGTATGGTGAGAATCCTCATCAGAAGGCGGCAGTCTACGGCACCAGCGGTATTGCGGGACAGACACCGCTTCAGGGCAAACAGATGTCGTATAACAACTACCTTGATGCAGATTCCGCAACGGCCCTTCTGTATGAATTTGATGAACCTGCGGCAGTCATTGTGAAGCATAACAATCCCTGTGGCGTTGCAACGGGAGACGCACTGCTTCCTGCATATCTCCGTGCCCGTGATGTGGACCCGGTCTCAGCATACGGATCTGTTGTAGCCTTGAACCGCATGGTGGAGGATGATGTCGCAGAAGAACTCGCGTCAACCTTTGTCGAGGTCGTCATTGCACCAGGCTATACTGATTCCGCACGGGAGATCATGAAGAGAAAAGAGAACATGCGTGTTCTGATATTACCGGAAAAAGAGACGGCACCTGCTGTTCGCTCCATCAGCGGCGGAGCTCTCATTCAGGTATCACCCGAATCCATAACCGACAACTGGCATGTTGTGAGCGAACGTGAACCAACTGCCGGAGAGTTTGATGCAATGAAGATGGCATGGAAGGTCTGTCAGCACACAAAAAGCAATACGATTATTTTTGCAAACTCCACTGCCACCGTTGGCATCGGGGCAGGTCAGATGAGTCGTGTTGATGCAGCAAAGATTGCTGTCGAAAAGGCACTTTCCTCCCTTGAAGGCACCTCTGTTGCCTCTGACGCGTTCCTGCCATTCCCTGATGCTCTGGAAGAAGCGGCAAAGGCAGGCGCGACAGCATTGATTCAGCCGGGCGGCTCCATTCGGGATCAGGAAGTGATTGATGCGGCAAACCGCCTCAATATTGCGATGGTATTTACCGGAGTCCGGCATTTCAGACATTAAACCTATTTCATTCTATTTTTGCACGGAAGCAAATGATTATAATATCTTCAGGTACATTTCTGTCCGGGTGTATTACCTATGAGTGGTTGCTTTATTTGTCGATAAGCCCCGTTTTTTTGACACCACCCTGAGGGATGGTGAACAGACACCTGGTGTTACGCTGACTCCTGAACAAAAAATGGAGATTGCGTGTGCCCTGTCTGATATTGGAGTCCATGTTATAGAAGCAGGTTCAGCCGCAGCCTCGGAAGGGGAGCTTACTGCAATCCGGTTGATCTCTGATGCAGGTCTTGGCACTGAGTGCTGCACCTATGTGCGGGCACTTGCCTATGATATTGACCTCGCTGCAGACGCAGGTGCCGATTCCGTTCATCTTGTAGTTCCGGTAAGTGATCTGCATATAACAGAAAAGATGCGCAAGACCCGTGAACAGGTATATGCGATGGCGATGTCCGCTGTTGAGTATGCAAAGGAGCGGGGGCTTGTGGTTGAACTTTCCGGTGAGGACGCGTCCCGTGCAGATCAGGCATTTCTTGCCCATCTGTTTACCGATGGTGTTGCCCATGGAGCCGACCGGCTCTGCTTCTGTGATACTGTTGGTATTCTCACACCGGAACACACGGCAGAGTATATTCCTCCGTTAACCCGCATTGCACCGGTCAGTATCCACTGCCATAATGATCTCGGATTTGCACTCCCGAATACCATCACCGCACTAAAATCAGGTGCCTCGTGTGCGCATGTTACGGTGAATGGTCTTGGTGAGCGTGCAGGCAATACCCCCTTCGAAGAGGTGGTGATGTCGCTTGAAGTACTCTATGGAAGAGACACCGGCATAAAGACGGAACGGATATATCCCCTTTCGACACTGGTGTCACGCCTTACCGGGATTGATCTTCCGGCAAACAAGGCCATTGTCGGCTCCATGGCATTTACCCATGAAAGTGGAATTCATGCCCACGGAGTGCTCAGAAATGCACGAACGTATGAGCCCGTGCCGCCCGAGATGGTCGGAAGAACCCGAAGGATTGTCCTGGGAAAGCATTCCGGGAGTGCATCTGTTGAGGCGTCCCTGACAGAACTGGGCTATACGGCCACATCCGAACAGCTTGCAGCGATCCTGACACGGGTGAAAAAGCTGGGAGATGAAGGAAAGCGGGTTACGGATGCTGACCTGATGGCAATAGCAGATACCGTCCTGCAGCTGGTATGCACTCCGGTGATCAGTATGCGCCAGTTTACCGTTGTTTCCGGCAACCGGTCAATTCCTACTGCCTCGGTAACAATGGCAGTGAACGGAGTGGAGAAAACCGGTGCTGCCACAGGCAACGGGCCGGTTGATGCAGCCATTAAGGCATTGCAGGACTCGGTTTCCGGTGTTGCTGATATCCGGCTTGAGGATTACCATGTAGATGCGATTACCGGTGGTGCAGATGCACTGGTAGATGTAACTGTTAAATTAAGGAAAGACGGTAAAGTAATAACATCCCGGGGCGCGCGGACTGACATTATCACCGCGAGTGTTGAAGCAGTAATTGCCGGGATGAACCGATTAATGAGGGAAGAGAATGAAAACCGGGGCTAAAATACTTATTGAGAGCCTGCTGCACGAAGGGGTGGATGCCATTTTTGGATACCCCGGAGGCACTGTTCTGCCGATATATGACGAATTATATGATTCTTCACTCCGGCACATCCTTGTTCGCCATGAACAGGCAGCGGTACACGCTGCAGACGGATATGCACGGGCAAGCGGCAGAGTGGGTGTTTGCCTCGCCACCTCCGGACCAGGTGCCTGTAATCTGGTCACCGGAATTGCCACTGCCTATATGGATTCTGTACCGGTCGTGGCAATTACCGGGCAGGTCCCCACCACCCTTCTGGGAAATGATGCATTTCAGGAATCAGACATCACGGGGATCACTCTTCCGATCACGAAACACAGTTATCTCGTGAATAATGCGGGTGAACTCGGAAAGATTGTCCATGAAGCCTTCTACATCGCCGGCACCGGACGGATGGGCCCGGTCTTAATCGATATTCCCAAGGATGTACAGACTGATGTTGTTGCGGATCCGGAAACTGTGCCGGAGAAGGTTTCGATACGGGGGTATCAGCCGACGGTGCGGGGGCACCCGAAACAGATTGAAAAGGCTGTTAGTATGATATCCGGGGCTTCCCGCCCTGTTATCTATGCAGGAGGCGGTGTGATTGCATCCGGTGGCGATGCAGAGCTTATGCGTTTTGCAGAAACCATGATGATCCCGGTCACCACCACCCTGATGGGCCTTGGGGCTATTCCCGCCCATCATCCCCTGAACCTGGGAATGCTGGGGATGCATGGGACCCAGAGTGCAAACTATGCAGTGACCGAATGTGATCTCCTTATCGCGGTCGGTGCACGGTTTGATGACCGGGTCACCGGAAAACTCGAGTCATTTGCCCCCAATGCACAGGTTATCCATATCGATATCGATCCCGCTGAGATTGGTAAAAATAAGGCCGTGGACCTTCCGATTGTGGGAGATGTCAGGCAGGTCCTAAAAGAGATTAACCTGAAACTGACGGAAAAACGCGTTCAGAGTCCATGGAATGACCGGCTGGCAGAATGGAAGAGCCAATCCATACAGCCTCCGGCAGTTGATACCGGTCTTTTAACGCCTCAGTATATTGTCCGGACGCTCTCTGATCTGCTCACAGACTCCGGGATCATCGTGACTGAGGTTGGCCAGAATCAGATGTGGGCTGCACAGCATTATTCATTTACCCGTCCGCGCCAGTGGATTACGTCAGGCGGCCTGGGTACTATGGGATACGGATTCCCCGCAGCAATCGGCGCAAGTATTGCATGCCCTGATAAGACGGTTGTTGATATTGCAGGGGATGGCAGTTTCCAGATGAATATTCAGGAGCTTGCAACCGTTGTCCAGTATAATATTCCGGTAAAGATCATGATCCTGAATAACCAGTACCTCGGCATGGTCCGTCAGTGGCAGGAACTGTTCTATGACAGACGATATTCCTACACCGAACTGCCTTCGGTTGATTTTGTCGGTATTGCGAAGGCATACGGCGTGCCGGGGATCTGTGTCACGGACCCGGCCGATGTAAAGGATGCACTCCGGCAGTCACTCACCTGTGACGGGCCGTTTTTGCTTGACTTCAGAATTGAGCGGGAAGAGAATGTCATGCCGATGGTCCCGGCAGGCGCTGCCATCAATGAGATGATTTTGGGGGATAAAAGATGAAACCGCATACGATCTCGATTCTGGTAGAGAACCGACCGGGTGTTCTCTCCCGTGTGGCCGGTCTTTTCACCCGCCGGGGTTTTAATATTGAAAGTCTTGCCGTCGGGACCTGCGAAGAGCCGGGAATGAGCAGAATTACTGCCGTCGTGATTGCAGACGATGAGATTATTGAGCAGGTGAAAAAGCAGCTGAATAAACTCATCAATGTTATTAAGGTGAGCGATATCACCTATATCGATCACGTGGCCCGGGAGATTGCGCTGATAAAGGTCTCAGCCGAACCCGGCACATCGCGTGCTGAGGTGATGCAGCTTGCAGATAATTTCCGTGCGCGTATTATTGATGTCGGGACACGGACTGTCGTTCTCGAAGTGACGGGTGACACAGTTAAGATTGACGCACTGGAGAAATTACTCCACCAGTATGGCATCAAAGAACTGGTGCGGACCGGAAAGATTGCCATGCCGCGCGGTTCAAAGACCGTTTCCCCCAGGAAATAACTATTCTTCTTTTTTTCAGGAATCGCCGGAGGCATCCGGAAAAATATCCAATCATGTTATATGTTAGCATGCTACATACTAGCATAGTTACATGTTTGGATTACCGGTATTAACGATGGTGTCTGTGGGCTGTGCGCTTGCAGTATCTTTTGGTCTCCTCATCTGGTGGGGCCTGCATTTCAGAGGTGACGAGCCCGATGTCTGATATCATTACTCTCGGAATAATTGCCCTCTACGGTATCATGCTCATCGGTATCGGGGGGTGGGCCTCAAAGAAAATTCATAACACTGAAGACTATATCCTTGCGGGCCGTTCTCTTGGGTTCTGGGTGTTCACCATCCTGATGGTGGCATCGGTCTGTTCCGGAATGACGCTCGTCGGCGTCAGCGGGTTTGGGTATGCATCCGGATGGCCGGGTATATGGGAGCAGATATTTGTCCCGCTTGCTGCATCCTTTGCCATCATTGTCTTTGGTGCAAAACTCCATGCGGTCTCGCGAAAAACCGGGTACATGACGGTCGAGGATTACCTTGCACACCGGTATGAGAGCCCGCGGACGGTGCGGGGGCTCGCTGCAGTGTCAGGCATTGTGGTTTCCCTGATTTACCTTGTTGGCCAGTATACGGCAATCAGCCTTGTTTTAGTATGGCTCTTTAATATTCCGCATACAACAGCACTGATTATATCAGCCATCATTATTACGGTATACACGGTTATCGGCGGGATGTACGCAGTCTCATGGACCACACTGATTCAGGGCATCATTCTCATTGCCGGGGTCCTCATCATGGCACCTCTTGTCATTATCTCTGCCGGCGGTCTGACCCATATCAACGAAGTGCTGTCATCCATTGATCCGAATATGGTGCAGCCCTTCTACCCATCCCCTGCCTACGCGGCATATGCTTACTGTACACCGGAATTTCTGTTCTCATTTGGCATTCTTCTGATGGTAGGTCTTGCCTGCGCCCCGCATGTGATCAATAACATTCTCGCTGCAAAAGAGACCAGATTCTTCCGGTGGTCTCCATTGGTGGCATTCGGAATTTATCTGGTTGTGATGTTTCTGGTGAAATTTACCGGTTTTGCCGTGCGGACGCTGGTTGAGGAAGGAAAACTGGTACTGCCTGCGACCGTAAATACCCAGGATTTTGCGTTCATGTATGGCGTGGAGTATGCCATGCCCAGCATGCTGGTCTGGGCATTTTTTGCGGTGATTGTGCTTGCGGCGGTCATGTCAACAACGGACCGGCTGATGCTTACCATCGGCACCCTGTTTTCCTGGGATGTCTACCGGAATCTGCTGAAGCCCAAAGCCTCCGATCGTGAGGTACTGAAAGTGAGTCAGGTCTGTGTGGTTATTGCAGCAGCAGTGTCACTCTTCCTTGCAATTAATCCGCCTGCAATGCTTGCATGGCTCATCTGGATGGGAATTGGCGTCATGCTTGCTACCTTTGCCGTGCCGCTTTTGGCAGCACTCTACTGGCGGCGGGCGAATGGTGCCGGTGCTATTGCAAGTATGCTTGCAGGCCTCATCGGGTCCGGCATCTTTGGATATTACCACAAGTTTGTGTCACCGCTGCCGGTGCATTTCAGTCTTTATGCACTGACGCTCTCTATCATTGCGATGATTGCGTTCAGCCTGATGACACCGAAGAACAGTGAAGATGTGCTGAATGATACCCTGACCGGTCCTTTCATTCAGCCCAAATAATTTTTCCCTGCCTTTTTTATGCCCCGGCGGCATAATAATTTAGATTGTGACGACAGCGATAATCGGTGGCGGACTTACCGGTGTCACGCTTGCCAGACTCCTTTCCCAACAGGGTGAGGAAGTAGTTATTCTGGAGCGTGACGACACATACGGAGGGCTCTGCCGTTCCCATACAGAAAATGGATTTACCTTTGATGACGGAGGCTCCCATATTATATTCTCGCGTGATGCTGAGGTCCAGTCATTTATGCGTGATGTGCTGCAGGATAACAAAGCGGAGCGGAACCGGAACACCAAGATCTTTTTTAAGGGAGCATATGTCAAGTATCCGTTTGAAAACGGCCTTGCCGGGCTTCCCCCGGAAGACCGGTTTTACTGCATCAATGAGTATATCAAAACGCTCATCGCTCTTGAAAAAGGAGAACTGCTGCCTCCGGAAAATTTCCGGGAATGGATTCTCTATACCTTCGGCGCCGGGATTGCCGACCTCTATATGATTCCGTATAATGAGAAAATATGGAATTATCCGGCAGATAAGATGTCACTGCACTGGGTGGACGGTCGCATCCCCCGCCCTCCGGTGGAAGATATCATCAAATCCGCGATAGGGATTGAAACAGAGGGCTATACCCACCAGTCAGTCTTTACCTATCCGGTGACAGGCGGCATCGAGGCGCTTGTCCGTGCAATTGCCGCACCTGTTGAAGATAAAATCAGATGCGGTTTTTCCGTTTCATCCATTCAGAAAACTGCTGATGGATTTATAATCAGCAATGGCACAGAAACAATTGTGGCGGACCGGTGCATATCGACGATTCCTCCGCAGGAATTGCTGCCATGCCTCTCCGATGTGCCGAAGAATGTCCGTGAGGCCATCACTGCCCTCCGGTATAACTCCCTCTTTTCCGTCTGTCTGGGAGTATCCCATAAGGTGTTTGATTATTCCTGGCTGTATGTGCCCCAGAAGGAGCTTGGGATGTTCAACCGCATTTCCTTCCCGTCCAATTACTCGGATGCCGTTGCCCCTTCAGGACAGTCATCGGTTCTTGCGGAAATTACCTTTAATGAAGGAGATGAGGTCTCCCGGATGACGGATGATGCGATAATATCCCACACGGTGAAAGGACTGACAGAAATGAATATTCTGGAATCGCCGGATGATGTGGTGTATGCTGCTGTCCGGCGGCAGGACTATGCCTATGTCGTGTATGACCTTGCCTATCAGAAAAATATCGGGATTGTTCTTTCCTATCTCCGGGATGAGGGAATCGAACCGCTCGGACGGTTTGGAGAATTTGAATACCTGAATATGGACGGCTGTATCCGTCGTGTCCTTGATTTCCTGGATTTGAAGAATCCGGCCTGATTGAAAGGCAAAAATCCGGCTCTTATTTTTTGAGAAAGATCTCTTTTTTGAGCATCCCATACCCATCAAAGCTGATGAAGGATGTAAGAATAATCGCAAGCGTAACGCAGACGGTTGTGGTCGAGTAAATCGTGACCATCAAAACAATCTGGTATGAGATGGCAGTCATCGGGGAGAGCCCTGCAAGCAGCTGTCCGGTCATCATGCCGGGGAGAAATACAATGCCCATAACAGCGACATTCCCAAGAGAGGGTTTGAGGGCGGACTTCAGTGCGGTTCTGAAATGCGGAAGGAGCGCCTCTGTTCGCTGGGCGCCGAAGGAAAGTGCCGAGATGTAGCGGTTTTCATTTCTGCGCAGGTCATTATAGAAGAGGGATACCGCTATAATCGTCCCTCCAAGCGAGTTGCCCAGCAGCATGCCGGCGATGGGTATTAGAAACCGTGCCTCGGAAATTCCGCCGTCCTGGAGAATGAGTGTCTCAAAATAGATGAGCGATAGTGTGACTGCGATGACGAAGGCGGCAAAGGTCGGCAGATAGAGCTTTTTGATATTTAACTCCTGTTTGCGCACGGACTCATATGCCGCAACAGTGATCATGACACACAGCCAGAGGACGTTTAAAAGAGGGTCGTTATACTCAAAGAGCACTGTCAGGAATACTCCCGCAAGAGCAAGCTGAACGGACATCCGGAGGAATGACCAGACCGTCTCCCGGATCATCGGAAGCCGGGTTTTGTACATAATGTATACGGGAATTGTGAGCAGGAGAAATGCGAAAAGAATGCCCGAGAGGTGGATGACAGGGGTTGTCATGGTTTCGTGCCTCCGATGGGAATGATGCGGACCCCTTCCCGGTACCAGGCATCATCGTGTGAGATGGCAATGACTGTCCATTCATTATGGGAGAGAAAGTAGTCCGCAACCTGCTGTTTCATCCGGCCGTCGAGTGCTGCGGTGATTTCATCAAGGAAAAATATCGTTCGTCCAAGCAGGAGTGAGATGATAATGACGATTCTCTGTTTTTCCCCACCGGAAAGCGAGCGGAAATCTTTGTCGAGAATGGTTTTGTCCAAGGAAAACAGGCTGAGATACTGATTCAGGGATTTTTGATACGGGATTGTTGTGTTTGCAGCGTATGCAAAGACACCTGCAATCAGTTCCCTGACAACTCCCTCTCCGATATCGGTATCCTGTGATATGTATGCGGTTTCCTGCCGTATTCTCCATGCTGTCTCAGCATCAATCTCATGCGTCCGGTACGTAACCGTGCCGGTATTAGGTCTGGCATATCCCTGTGCCATCTTCAGAAGAGTTGATTTCCCGGAACCCGATGGTCCCCGGAGTATGACTTTATCCCCTTTGCATACGGGAAGGGAAAACTGTTTGATGATGGTCTTTCCATCAAATACAACGGACACATTCTCATATCTGATGATCTCTTCTTCCATGGTGGCAGCTCCCTTTTCCTCTTTTGAATAAATTGGTATTTTAATGGAATACCTTTCATTGATCTTCGTTTCAGAAAATCCAATTTATGTCTGCTCCTGAGGCTGTTGCACGAATGAATTTTATTGGCAAATGATGGCAATAAGGTATACTTCGGTGACAATGAAACACACAACAGATGTCATTTTGCACTCCAATTGTCCTCATTGTCTACAGCAAACAGTTCATGCAACAGCCTCTCCTGAACAATGAAATTCTCCGGCAGATTTCGATCGTGTATTCTACGGAGGTTTAATTAATTACGTTCCAATTGACGTTCTGAAAAACCTTCTTCATCAGGATGTACAGGATTTTCCTTTCCGTTTGAGGCTGTTAAAAATATGTGAAAAAAGAATGACTTAATTGTCGCTCTTCACCGTCGGGATATCCCCTATATCGAGATACAGGCCTCCATCCCGGGTGTATTGTGGCCAGGTTACATTCATACCGCCGTTCGGGTCCCCCGTTTTTGCAAATCGTGTCCAGAGATCTATCATGTTATCGGCAACCGAGTCAGTCGCCTGATCACGTTGTATAGGAACCCCAAACAACAGCAGGGTCTCACTGCCATGGAATGCCCCATAGGGCTGTCCGGGAAGTACGTAAGAATATCTGTACAGGTAGGTATTCGGTTCGATATCTGCCATCGATCCCGCCACAAACTTCGCTGCATCTGTGAAGTCATAGTCGGTCATGATCTGCTCAAGCCGGAGCTGGACTTCTGCGGTTGAACTGGCAGGATATTGTACCAGAACCTTATCTGCATCCTCACCGAACCGGTTCTGGATATATGTCCGGTATTCCGGAACGGTCATGTTTGCATCTGCGGCAAGCGTGGTTCCGTCATCAGCGTTGTTTCCGATGATGATGGGGACCGGGTTCTGACGGTGGAGACGGTACAGGTTGTCCGGGGAATCAGGGATTACCCACCCGTCAATCGTTGGCTCGAAATGCCTGCTGTTCACCATCTGGAAAGGGGATGCCGGCCAGGGGGTTGCATTGGCGACATCCTGGAAACTCAGCTTTCGCATTTGTGTAATCGCATCCGGGCCGGAATACCCGAGGCTTTGTGCGTATGTCTCCCCGAGCTGCTCGGCATCGGCTTTTGTATTGAAAGAATCAATTTCCGCTCCGTTTGTCCAGAATGTACCGCTCTCGACAATTGCCTGCTGGTAGAGCCCCCTGCTCTGCGGGCTGATAAGATGGATAAGAACACTCTCCCCTCCTGCTGATTGCCCGAATATGGTCACGCGGGACGGGTCGCCGCCAAACGCCCCGATGTTTTTCCGGACCCACTGCATAGCGGCAATCTGATCGAGAAGCCCGTAATTTCCCGAACTGTTATTCGGTGACTCACGTGTCAGTTGGGGATGGGCAAGGAACCCAAGAGCCCCAACCCGGTAATTGGTCGTGACGACAATGACTCCTTTCTCTGCAAGGGCGGTGCCGTTATACAGCGGCATGGAGCCGGCAATCTTTCCGAATGCCCCTCCATAGAAAAAGATCATTACCGGCAGTTTTTCATCAGCACTCTTTGCCGGGGTCCAGACATTGAGGTACAGGCAGTCCTCGCTCATATTGAGAGAAACTCCGGAATCCGCAGCGGCCGGCTGGGGGCAGGCCGGTGAAAACACCCTTGTCTCCTTAACGCCTTCCCATGGCTGTACAGGTGCAGGCGGTTTCCACCGCAAGTCTCCGGTCGGAGGAGCCGCAAACGGGATACCTAAAAAAATCCGGAGGTCGTCCTGCTGTAGTCCTGAAATATATCCGGCGTCAGTCTTTACAACATCGGGTTCTGATTCCTGTTGGGTACATCCTGCAAGAAAAGAACATCCGATGAGGACCACGCAGATTACCAGAATATTACGTATTACTTTACCCTTTTTTTGCATACGATTTCATCTCCATCTCATCCGGGTATATACACCATAGAAATTTTGTGAATATCACTCTATAATGGTTTAATGCTATGTACCTGCCGCAATTTGACGACAGGATCACTGCTAGCCTTTCTGTATATATCTCACAACAGCTCTCTCTGTTGCTTCGTTCTCCCCCTGTTCGTTTAACGAAAGCCTGCCCCCTCCTTCCCTTTCCTATCTTCCGGGCATACTCCTGGTCGGGAAATGTTGCAAAGATGGGGAAAGAACGGGACCATGGTTGCCGGCTGTCCAGAGTGAGGTGCCCGAATGGGCAAAGAAGAAATGCGAAAAATCCGGCTTTACTCCGGGATTATCTGGCACCTGCATTTATCCAAAACACCTGGAACAAAAAATGAAGCAAATTAAAAATTTTTCAAATGGTTCACGAAGAACCAATTCCGAATATATATCCAGTTTCCTAACAGATCTTTATTATATGGCGGGACGCAAAATTCTCTCGGTAATTATTTTATGTATGTTGGTATCCGTGACAATCGTTGCGGCGAGTACACCCAGTTATCCAATAAATTCCACGGTGTTAACAACTGCCAACAGGACTGTTGACATTGTTCCCGTTCCTACGGACTCTCCCTCACTTCTTCGTAGTGATGATATTGCAAATTATACTTCGTATGGTTATGGTGTCTGGCAGTATGGCCCGAAGCTGAGCCATGAAAAAAGATTGGATCTTATGCCATCCGGATATACCGGATCTTCAGTTAACCATACGGCAAAACTTCTCAATTTTTTTACCATATCCGATATCCATATAACCGATGAAGAAACTGCTGCTTCAGCGATATTCTTTGGCATCTACGGCACTGTTTCTTCGGGATATTCACCGGTTATGTCCTTAACGACACAGGTTTTAGACGCAGCCGTTCAGACAATAAACGCCCAGCACCTGCAAAAGCCGTTTGATTTCGGTATCTCACTTGGCGATGCAGCCAACAGCAATCAGTACAACGAATTGCGATGGTATATCGATGTCATCGACGGGCAGTTGGTAGACCCCGATTCCGGTGTAAAAGATGATCCGGTCAACGGAACACACAATGATTACCAGGATGAATTCCAGGCGGCGGGAATTAATCCATCAATCAAGTGGTACCAGACGCTCGGCAACCACGATCATTTCTGGACAGGTTTCCTGCCACAGGATGATTATTCCCGACAGACGATGATCGGCCTTGATATCCTCAACCTGGGAGATGTATTCACCAACTCTCACGGCATGAACTCCCGTGGTTTCTATATGGGTTCCATCAACGGTTCCACACCCAATGCTACGGTTTTCGGTGTTGGCCCGAACAGTACCTTTCCCATCACCCCTCCGAAGGTACTTGCAGCCGATCCGAACCGCCATTCATTCACCGTATCCGAATGGATGAACGAATTTTTTAATACCACAACAAGTCCCCAGGGACACGGGTTCAATCAATCTGATGTAGCAGCAGGATTTGCCTGCTATTCGTTCGAACCAGTTTCGGACATACCGATCAAGGTTATTGTGCTTGATGATACCCAGACCGATAGCGATCCCGAAGATCCCAATTCTCTCGGATATGGACATGGCACTCTTGATAAGAAACGGTATGACTGGCTGGTAAACGAACTTGATAACGGTCAGCGTGAAGGGAAGCTCATGATAATCGCTGCGCATGTACCGATAGGAGTCTTAGATCCGGGTGAAATGGCAGGCTGGAGCATTTATTCGTATAAAAGCGAAACAGAGATAATTGACAAACTTCATACCTACCCGAACTTCATATTGTGGATATCTGGACATCTTCATCAGAATACGGTATCCGCATTTCCATCACCGGATCCAAGCTATCCGGAATTCGGGTTCTGGGAGGTTCAGACTTCATCATTACGGGATTATCCTCAGCAGTACCGCACGTTTGAGATTTTCCGCAACAGCGATGAGACAATTTCAATCATTATAACCAACGTTGATCCGGCGGTTAGTGACGGGTCACTTGCGGCGAAATCGCGTTTTTATGGTGTCGCCGCCCAGGAGATATTCGACAATCCGCTGTCCCCATTGCCGAATGGTTCATACAATGCAGAACTGGTCAAACAAGTAAAATCTAGTGTGCCGATTCCGACTCCATACTATGATTCCAGTGATGAAACCTTTGTCAGACCTCCTGGTCCAACCCGGACAGAAATCATCAATGTCGGTGGCGGATCGGCAGTAACCCGCGCTGAGATGACAGGAACTGATCTTGGAAAGAACCTTGTAATCACGGCCATCCCCCGTAGTACCCTGCCTGCAACAATGGCTGCCCCACCCACGACCATATACCAGTACATGTCAATAACCTCGAGTACGATAACCGGAGTCGTCAACCAGACGACTCTGGATTTCAATATCCCGCTATCATGGCTTACCGAGCATGGGTTTTCCGTTGAAGATATCGTTATGATGCATAATGTGGAAGGGCAGTGGCAGACACTCAATACCCAGTTTGTATCACAGATCGGTGGGAATGTTCGTTACCGTTCGACAACGCCGACATTCTCGTATTTTGCGATTGCATACCAGAAAGATGGCACGGATATGGGAACGGTTACTCCCATTCCAACCACATTGGCGGCGGTAACGGCCTCAGTAACAAATACACCCACACCCGTTTCCTCATCACCCGTTGCAAATACTACAACCCTGACGCCGACCGTAGCACTACCTACGCCAGTTACATCTCCGGATGGGGGGATGCCTCTGATGATGATTGTTGTCGGAGTTATCGGTGCGATTATCACTATCATAGGGGCATTGTTTGTAAGGCGCTGGTTGATCCAGAGGCAAAACCCGGATCTATTTAGAAAATAGGATTAAAATTTTTTGTTCTTTTTTTGTATAAACAGTATTTATGCATCCGAACCATACATCCAGCCGGTGTATTCGGGTGCCGCGTCCTTCATATCCTGATACAGCCATGCCATCCGGTCCAAAAACCACAGTTTGCTCAGATAAACGACAACCGCACCAAACAGGGTTGGCCAGACTTCGAGGCTAAATACGCCCCAGATAACAAACAATGCCCCTATGCCGGAGAGAGACGAGAGAATATTCGGCGCAAGCCTATGATGTTCTGGTATGGGGATCTCTTTTCTGTTCATCCAGACCCGTTCGCCAAGCACAGCCATGGACGCCCAGTTATCCGTTGATTCTGGCTTTTTAAAGAGACGCGGGTTTATCCACGTCCAGATGACTCCATGGGTTTGCATGCCGGGCCCATGTCTCATCATCCATCTGAAAAAGGGATGCAATTTTTTGCTCTATTGTCACGTGCATCCATTTCTGATTGGTGTGACATTATAGGTTGTGGCTAAATCGCAGCGCTTTTTTGAGAACCAAAAAACCACAGGTTTTGTGGAGTGAACTCCCATTTTGTCACCGTTTCAAAAAAAGGTCGCTATAAAGCCATTCATAACGGTATGCATAAATAAATTCTGTGTGAAACAATTTTTATGACGTATACAGCAAGAGAGCTTGTTATTTTTGTCGGAGGTCTTGTTGCAATTATTGCGAGTATCTATAATATTGCAGCCGGTGCTACAGGAACCGGATTGTATGTTTCCTGTTTTGTTATCCTGATGTTTATCATTGTTATTGTTATGACGCTGAAGAAGGAATAAAATGCGATAAAATATCCGTTTATCTTTTATCCGGATCAGCGGGTCACAACGGCCTGACAAATAAAAACCACCCACCCTCCTCAATGAGAATTCGTACATTCTGCCTGCATGACCAAATGATATCAGTTGGAATGCCGTCGGGCACAATTACGATATTAGCCGGTTTTCCGGAAACTAAAATTCTGTGCATCAGGAAATATGGGATAATCATGTCAAACTTTCCTCCGGAAAAATGATATAAGCTAAACTATCCGCCCCGAATCCTTCCGAATGGGATGTATAATCCGTATATACAATAATTTCAATCGTAATCCGAATGAAACCGGTAATTTCCTTTCGGGAAGGTAATTTCAAATCTGATACCTTCTCCCGAAATGCTGTTTTCCGGAATGGTGATGTCGGTTATGGACAGGATCTCACGGGAAAGGAACAGGCCAAGCCCGGTATGTTTGCCATAATCTTTTTGAAAAAGATTCTTCCTGTCAATTTCTGTAATCCCCACACCGTTGTCGAGATAGGTAATCATGAGTCCTGCATCAGTTTCCGAGTATGAGAGAGATGGCGGTTACGTGTTCGCCGTGGCGGACTGAGTTTTCAATCAGATTATAAAATACCTTCCCGATAAGGGGGTCGGCGAAGACTTCAACTCCTTTCAGAGAATTATTCAGCCGGATACCTTCTATATTCAGAGATCCTGAAACCTCGTCAACAATTTCACCGGGATTCTGCCATTTCGGCTCCTTCATTCCGATATCCTGATAATACTGCGTAAACTCGATCTGACGGATGAATAGCGTCCACGGCTTCTTTCTCTTTTAAAATATATTTTTTCAGAACGGTTTTGTCCTCAGTATCCTCTGACAATTGAATATAGCCACGGACTACCATAATCAGGTTCAGGATATCGTGCCTTGTTATGGAGGAGAGCATCTGAAGTTTTTTATTTGCCACACAAAGAGCTTCCTGCGCTTTTCTGCGTATAGTGAGGTCCTGGTTCGCACCGTGGATTCTTATCGTCCTGCCGTTTTTGTCCTGTATCGTTCCCAGACTTACGACAGTATATCTCATGTCACCATTCCTGCGGATGATCCGGTACTCTAATTTTGATATGTATCCGGGGTCTGTGGCCTCTGTGGCTTTTTGTAATTCTTCTGTCATGAAGTGCCTGTCATCCGGGTGAACGAATCTTTGGGCATAATCCTCTAATGACATCCGGTTGCCGCCTTCGCGTTCCGCTGTCGTGCCATAAAGAGCGTAGAACAGGTTATTAAAGGTAAACATACCCATTGTGACATCAAATTCCCAGTTCGCGATGTGTGCCGGATTCATCGCCTCCTCAAGCCTGAGCTGGCTTGTTTTTAGTCTATTCTCCGCCATTTTGCGTTTGGTTACATCCCATACTGTTGACATAACGAGGTTTTTTCCCGGAATAGGGATATTCATCGCACTGACGAAGGTTGTCTCATCTCCCAAACGGGTAATGGGGATGTCTTCCCAGTGCATTTTGTCAGGATCGCCGCTGGCAGAATCCTCGAGAACTCTTTGCTTTATTTCTTCACGAAAGAACGGGTCCTCATACACCATATCCCAGAATAAGTCCGGCGATAAAGAGCCTCTGCAGTAGTCCGGTAGATTTTCAGAAAAATTTCATTGAAATACTTAAATGAAACATTTGGATCGACAGAATGTACTGAGACACCGATTGGCAGATTATCAAGGACTTTCCTGATATAAGCCTCGCCCTCCCTGAGTTTCCCCTCTGTCTCTTTGAGTTCGGTGATGTCTTCGAGCGTTTCTACGGCACCGATTATCCTGCCCCTTTCATCTCTGATGGGAGAGACAGTGAGGTGGAGCCAGACTCCTGATTCTCCCATGCCCGGGAAAAAAAGGTTCCATCGTGGGTGCCTTTGATAAAGGGTATTTTTCTCTTTTTTTCGTCATACAATTCCGGAATCCGGCTTTCCAGCCCGTCAACCAGTAAATCCGCCATTGATGGTCTTTCATACGGATAAATCGCTTTCCAATGGCTTTTTGTTCCAACCACTTCTTCGGCTTTTATCCCACTGTATATTTCAAGGGCCTTGTTCCAGTAGATAACCCGGTGGTTGCTGTCTATAGCAAACTGGGGGATTGGTGATCCGTGGGTAATGGCTTCCATCCAGATTCCACACTTCTGTGAAATATCTCCGGGATTTTTGGTATCCTCTGTCTGGTTCTGCCGGCTCATTCCCTGTTTAGCTGTGCCTTTAATTTAAAGAGGTAATATTTAAGTATAACTGCCCAGTGATGGCATCGTCAAAATCATTGCAGACATGGTCAGCAATGCCACAGGCACAGCTGGAACCGGATTATATGCCTCCCCCTTTTAGACTCATGTTTTGGAGAATTGGGGGTAGAATGGACGTATTTAGAGCCCTCTTTTCCTACTCGTAAAAATACGGATGTAATGCCGCCTATTTGCTAAAATGATGAATAATTGCGAACTACTGAAGGTCGCCATTGGCAGATATTTTTGAGAGGATCTACAGGCTTTCTCCGGTTGAGATCTGCCACCTCAGGGCTTCTGTGTGGACGTGTTTTTCCAATACGAAGAGCATATTATGGGTTATTTATGCGTTGTTTAACCATATTCCGGGATTTTACCAAAAATAACGTGGATCGTTTCACCGCAGTTTCAGGAGAGAAAGAGCAAACAGCATAGTACATCTGGTGCCTGTCACCCGTAATATAACCCCTTCCACACGTTCAAGTATTTTTACCGGCAATATATACCCACGGTATTCTGCAATTCTGCAATATCACCGGTGGCTGACCATGAAAGTTTCAGTAGTTATTCCGACATACAACGAAGAGAAAAATATCGGCAGGTGCCTTGAATCACTCTGTAACCAGACGATGAACCGAACAGATTACGAACTCATCGTGGTTGACGGCAATTCAAAGGACAGCACGCGTGATATTGCCCGGAAGTATGCAGACCAGGTAATCATCCAGACCCGTGCGAAGGTAGGAGGTGCACGAAATGACGGCGCCGACCTTGCAACAGCTGATATCATCGCCACCACCGATGGGGACTGCGTCCTGCCTCCGGAATGGATCGAGACAGTCTATAACGAATTTGCAGCCCATCCGGAAGCGGCAGCCATTTACGGGACCGTCTACCCGCTTGAGGAAGGCATAAAGAACCAGATCAATCTGGGCCTCGCGAATACCTTCTCCCGGCTTGGATATTACACAAAGATGCTCTATTACACACTGGGATGTAACACGGCATTCCGGAAAGCAGCCTTCCTGAAGATTGGCGGGTACAAAGTCTGCGACGCAGGAGACGACCTGGAGATTGCGCGGCGGATTGTCCATGAAGGAGCTGTCCGTTTCTGTCCAAAGATGCGGGTCGCCTTCTCCATGCGCCGATATGATCAGTTCGGGACCATAAAATCCCTCCGTGAATGGATACATATCGTACGAAAGGGCGGGGACTCCGATGAGTGCCAGTATTCAAAACGTGAATACCAGTAAATATCCTGCTTTTACCTCATACAAAAATATTTATTGAGATTATTCTGGCATCAGATTATCTGACACAAACTGCAATTTTCTTTTTGCGATTTGTAATGCCATTCAATTAACCCGTTCCATCCCATGAACTGGCTCTCCCTCTGGGAAGAGGAGGGGCCCGGCGTATGCCGGGCGGGTGAGAGGGGGAATTTTTCTGTTTTCACCCCCTTTCCATTGTTTTGATCTGGACTTTTCTGTTCCCGCCATTCCCAAAAGATATCATTGAAAATAATGGATACAATGCATCATGGTTTTTAGTCTCTTTATTTAAACGAAAATATTCCGGATAGGAGGCTTTTTATTACGGGTTCTGCTCATATCTGATATGAATCCTGAAACCCGTGCGGCAGGAATGGTCGCAGACCTGATGGTCCTCTCTGCACGGACCGCCCCGAAAGGGAAAGGAACTGATTCTGTCACAGCAGTTGTGAAGACAGGGAATGAACTGGCAATCCTTTCTGATGAGATGAAACGGATTGGGGAACGTGACGGCGTTGGCTTTTTCATCCGTGATGCCGGGAATGTTACGTCCGCTGATGCATGCGTGATCCTTGGATGCGCCGGGGGCACCATACTTGGCCTCAACTGCGGCGGATGCGGTTATGCCACCTGCAAAGAGATGGCCGATGCATGGACAGAAAGAGACCAGAATCAGCCATTCTCCGGGCCAAATTGTGTCATCAAGATGGCAGACCTGGGTATTGCCGTTGGCTCTGCCGTGAAGACCGCATCCATCCATAACCTCGATAACCGGATCATGTACTCAGCGGGTGTGGCGGCACTGAGCCTTGGCTGGCTGGAAGGGTGTTCAGTGGCATACGCGATACCCGTCCGGGCGGCAGGGAAGAATATTTTCTTTGACAGGAAGGCGTGAGGCATTATGGCGAAAATGACCATCCGGGGCGGAGACCTCGACCTTGTCGAGTATGACTTCGCCCCGTTCTCACCAGGGGATTACATCAATACCCTAGGGTTTGAGAAGGACTACCCACTTGAGATATCTGAGAAACCCGTGACCGTCCGCGTGCCTGCACGTATCCATCTGACAGTACTCGATATGAACCGGTTTGCACCCAACAGGCCGGGAGGAGGCGGATTTGGATTTGCCCTTCAGCTCTATTCCACCGCAACCGTTGAATGCATTCCATCCGGTGTGGAAATACACTATACCCGTGTGCCGATGCTCCGTCATCTGGTGGCGGTGCTCCAGAAGGTCACCGGCTATACCGGCGGATTCAGCATCACTGTGGTTGACCATGAACGAAAGCATGTTGGCCTCGGATCAACAGGATCCGTGCTGACGGCGGTTGCGCATGCAGTGAATACAGCCATTGGCTCTCCTCTGACAACAAAACAGCTGCGCCTTCTGGTGGGTCACAATTATGTTGAGGAGACCGCGACCGGCGAAGTCGTCCAGGGATTTGAGACCGGCGTCGGGCCTGCTGCTGTCGCCTACGGCGGAATGGCCGTGCTGGGAGATGAACTGACCCTGATCTGCTGCCATCCCTTTGCCAAAGACAAGAATGTGTTCATCATCATCCCTCCGGTGGAGGCTGAAGCAGCAGGAGAGAGTGAGTTCAATGTACTGATGAACCGGGCACGTGTACTGGATTACCGGGACCGTGAACTCAAGGCATATCTGGTGTTAATGGACCTCATCCCCGCCCTGATTCATGACGACCTGCGGCGTGCGGGAGATGTCGTCTGGGAGATCGAGTTCCGGGGCTCAAAACGTGCGGAAGTGGAGCACAACAGTTTCATGATCTACCAGTATATGAGTCATCTCAGGGAGGCAGGATTTGAGTTTGTGGCGATGAGTTCAGTCGGCCCCACCATCGCTGTTGTAACCGAAGCATCCCGTGCAGAGGTTGAGGCCGTCCTGAAACCACTGGGGATAGAGATTGCCCTTGAAACCAAAGTGGATAATGAGGGAATCAAAGTAATCTGAGGAATTATTATTCCTCAATCCTGTTCCACAGGACGATTCCCCGGATTGTGTCGAGCAGAGAACACCATTTATAATAATTCATTTTTCACTCTTGTCCGTGCCGGTTTATGAAGAATCGCATGTGATGGCTCCCTTCCCTGCAAGACTCACCCCCCAGGTACGATGGAATCGCAGGAGAGATGGGCAAAAATAGTCCACTGGTTCTGTATGTTCCAGTTATTTGATCCCCCTGTTTATATTGTGGGTTATGTGTGACATTTAAATCAGGGTTCTGTCACATGAACTGCCTCTCACCCTCTGGGGGGAGAGGAGGAGCCCGGCGTATGCCGGGCGGGTGAGAGGGGGTATGTTGATCTGAGATAATTACCGATCTCTAAATAGTCGGAATGAATGTGGCAGTCCTGTTATTTGTAAGGATTAAGGACAATTTTTGTCCGAATTTTCAGTGCAGAATCAAATGTACGTGCAAAATGCACGATTATTTTATGCCGCTCCATTCCATTAGAGAAACACGGAGACATCTATCCAAAAAATACAGCAAAGAGTCCTGTGAATAGAGTCAGGAGAACCTATTTTTTCCGAAAAAAATGAAATGAATATTCTTACTCAGTTCCGGCAAGCATACGGTTGATGGTACCCGCCGCCTTCTTCGCAGATCCCATCGCCCAGATGACCGTTGCGGCCCCGGTTGCAATGTCGCCGCCCGCGAACACATGCGAAATGGATGTCCGTCCGTCTTCATCCACTTCGATATTGCCGCGTTTGCCCCGTTTCAGTCCGGGGATGAGTCCTGCGAGAAGCGGGTTCGGGCCCTGGCCGATTGCTTCGATGACCACATCCACATCGAGGGTGAATGTGCTGCCCTCTCCGGTGCAGGCACGGGGAACCGGTCTGCCGCTCTCATCCAGCTCGCACATGTCCATCCGGTTGCACTCGATTCCCTGCACTTCCGGACCGCCCAGAATCCGGGTCGGGTTGGCACAGCAGACAAACTCCACCCCTTCCTCAATGGCGTTTTCCACTTCCTCCTGCCGGGCAGGCAGATCCTCTTCACGCCGCCGGTAGATGAGGTATACCTTTGCCCCGAGCCTGCGGGCGACACGGGCAGAGTCCATTGCCACATTGCCGCCGCCGACCACGGCCACCCTGCTTCCGCGGATGACCGGGGTGTCATACTCCGGGAATTTATCGGCGTGCATCAGGTTTATGCGGGTCAGAAATTCATTGGCCGAATACACTCCGCTGAAATTCTCGCCCTCAATACCCATGAAGTAGGGAAGACCGGCACCGGTGCCGATGAATACGGCGTCATAGGCCAGCAGTTCATCAACCGGGACACTTCTTCCGACGATATGGTTCAGGCGCAGTTCGGCACCAAGGGCAAGGACCTGGTCGATCTCAAATCTGACGATGTCCTTTGGCATCCGGAATGCGGGAATGCCATAGGTCAGTACCCCGCCTGCTTCATGCAGGGACTCAAAGATGGTGACCTCGTGGCCTGCACGGAGGCATTCTGTTGCTGCCGTGATACCGGCAGGACCGGACCCGACAACGGCCACCCGTTTGCCTGTTGCCGGTGCGGTCTGTGGCGCTTCAACACCATTCTCTCTCTCCCAGTCTGCAACAAACCGTTCAAGCGCTCCAATGCGCACCGGCTTGTCTTTCTTTCCGAGAATACAGGTGCCCTGGCACTGTGCCTCCTGAGGGCAGACCCGGCCGCATATTGCAGGGAGCATATTGTCCTGTTTGAGAATTCTTGCAGCAGTCCTGAAGTCCTCATTGGCTATTGCATTGATGAAACCGGGAATATCGATTGAGACCGGGCACCCGTTTACACAGAGGGGACGGGGGCATCCCATGCATCGCAGTGCCTCAAATACTGCGGTCTGTACCGGAAGGCCTGTCGCCACCTCTTCAAAATCGTGAATGCGTTCTTCCGGAGGTCTTCGGTTCATTGATGCTCACCACACCGGCATTTGTGTTCATGATAATGCTCCAAAGATTCCTTCTCCTGTGGGTTGTATGTGCGCTGACGGTTCATCAGTTCGTTCCAGTCAACCTGATGCGCATCAAATTCCGGGCCGTCGACGCAGGCAAATTTCGTCTCGCCGCCGACGGTCACCCGGCATGAACCACACATGCCGGTACCGTCAACCATAATCGGATTCAGGCTGACAAAGGTCTTAATGCCGGTATCGAGTGTTGCAAGCGAGGTTATTTTCATCATAATAGCAGGGCCGATAATCCAGACGGCATCCAGTGCATTTGCAGCGACCTTCTCCTTCAGGATATCAGCAGGGAATCCGTGATGCCCTTTTGAACCGTCATCCGTACAGATGACCAGTTCGTCACATGCCTCGCGGAGTTCATCTTCCAGCAGGAGAAGCCCTGCATTTCGTGCACCGATAATGCCGGTGACCTCATTTCCTGCAGCTTTTAATTCCCGTGCGAGAATAGGGAGACAGGCAATACCGACGCCGCCGCCGATGACTGCACAGCGGCCCCATTTTTTCACCTCTGACGGTGTGCCAAGGGGACCGGCAATATCGCGGATACTCTCTCCTTCCTGAAGAGCAGCCAGCTGCTGGGTTGTTTTGCCGATTGTCATGAAGACAATCCTGACGTCATCCCCGCGGGTGGCCGAAATGGTCAGGGGGATTCTCTCCCCGTGTTCATCAATACGAAGTACGACAAACTGTCCTGCACGACCCGTTTTTGTTACATGGGGTGCATTGATCCAGAATTCGTAGATATTATCCGCTATTTGGTTCCGTTTAATTATCCTGTACACAGCGCCATCTCCAGGAGATACAAATAATGTGAATATTATTGGGAGTTACCCCTTCTTTACCTTACGCAACTTTACTGCGACACCGCGAGTTGAATGCAGCATCTCTTTGGCACCCATGACTGCCCTGCCGGTTGCCTGCGCACGGGGGCCGGTGACAAATACCTCATCCCCTTCCCGTATTGCAGGGTCTGCATCCAGTACACCGGGAGCAAGTACATCGCCCTGCGGGATGAAGTCATCAATGTGAACCTGATACCGGTCACCAATCAGACCCCAGCCTTCCATTGTGGGGCGCATCAGCCCGGTGGATTCATCAATACTGAATAGCTGGGTACGTCCGCTCATCACTTTCCGGCGGCCCCTGCGGCCCTTCAGCATCAGACGGCTGGTATCCACATCTGTATCAAACTGCCAGGAGAGTGTTCCCCGGATAACATCAGATCCCATCTTGCGGTTCCCTTTCAGGCTTTCCTCGAGCCGCCTGAGGGATTCCGGAGATGTCGTGCGGTCGCCGACGCAGGTGGATTCAATCTCCATACCAACACGGTTCGCCGCATCTTCTGCAAGGATACGCGTCTTTTCATCAAGATGCGCGATGATTCTTCCGAACTGATGTTTTTCAAAGTAGCGTGCAAGAGATGACGAGATAAATTCCCGCTCCTCACGGTCCCAGTAGCCGGTGACCGGAATGTCATAATGGCCTGCCGGATAAATGGCCTCCAGCTCCCGTGGCACAATCCCCATAGGGGAGGTCAGAATCAGTTCATGTGCCCTGTTCTGGATGGCAAACGTGAATTTGCGGTGGCTCTGTGAGAGGGAATATGGTTTGCGCGCAGAGCAGGGAAGAAGCACCACGGTGTCTGTCCGGGTCGGGATGAACCGGTCAATCACCCGGTTGACAAACCGCGTGACCTCTGTTCGCTTCAGGGAGTCTGCGCTGTTTGCCGAGAATGGTGTGGTCCGTACAATCGGTATGACCGGTTCAGAGTATGCGGATGCGGCATCGAGGAGGCGCATAACAGCCACCTGCCAGGCAGCATTCCGAACCCGTTTCTCTATAAATTCGCGGAACACGTGTGAGCGGATGAACCAGCGTGCGGATGCAATCTCTGTATCGAGTGCAGTCCGGTTATGCAGTTTTAGATCGCCATTCCTGCAGCCATCACATGAACAGATACCGGAATCACGCACCTCATCATACGAAAACTCACCGTCCGGCGTGCAGAACATTCCCCGTACCGTCATCAGGTCAACTGCCCGGTAATCAAAGAGATCAAATCCACAGTAGATGAGGACGGACACATTCGACGGCAGCGCACTTGCCGGTGCATACCAGGCAGTGTCCATCGGGAACCGTTCTTTCAGGTCAATTATAAGATCCGTAAACCGGCGTGGGTTTTCAAAGAGGATGTGGCATCCCGGAACGATTACCGCTGACTCCTCTGAGCCGTCCGGCATCTCCCCGACGAATGCATTCAGGACACCTTCATACTGGACTGGCTTTGGCCACCGGATTTTATCCGGAAATTCAGGAGGGGTATTTGCGAACGGATGGTTGTATAAATCGGGAAACATCTCCTGTGGATTGATGACAGCAGGTGTCGCCACACCTGTGTCTCCGGAACGGTATTTTCCCGTCCGGCCCGGACCGTCACGAATGATACGCTCAAATAAACTCATAGCATTTCTCCATATTCTGCAGTGCATCTGCGATGACCGGTTTCCATCGCACACCTGCATTGATGGTGACCGGAATGCCGGGGTTTGCATGAATAAGTTCGATGATTCCCCTGCACCCGCTTCTGACCATATCTTCATCCCATTCCGGAATCTCGCTCTGACCTATCGGGAATGTTTCACTCAGTTCAGGTGGATACGGACCGAAAGGGGGCTTAAAGCGGAATGCTGTTGCACCGGCAGGGCCTTCCTCATCATTCAGGCTGATATGGATGGCTTCTCCGACGGAAAACCGGGGAATCATCCCGTGATATCGTATCACTTCAGTCCGGCTGCAGGATTCGCTTCCCCGATAGAAAAACCGGCGTTTTGTCACCGAATCCCGTGTCAGGAGTTCTTCTGAATATTTCAGCAGTTCCCGGTAGCCGTCAAGCAGGCGGGGATGGTTTCTGCAGCGTTCGTCCACGAGCTCCCAGAGAGTGCCATCCTGAATGCACTGCCGGATGCGGGCAATCTCTGCAAGGCTCACGAGGAGGTTATGTTTGGCAAGCAGTTTCTCTTTATCCGGCGATGCCTGCAGTTCACGTGCCGTATGGGCGCGGCAGACTTCACAGGCACAGGGGAGCTCACTGAGTTCAGCAAGTTTAAAACTCCCGGATGGTGTCATATATCGGCCTTCGCGGGCATAGAGTGCATATGCGGCAGAATCAAAGACATCACATCCCATCGCTGCTGCAAGGGCAAACATCGACGGATGACCTGCCCCGAAGAGGTGGATGCATGAGCCGGGGGAGAGAGTCTGTTTTGCCGCCATCACAACCGTTACCAGATCGCGGTAGCGATATGACTCCATGAGTGGCACCACAGCACCAATAGGACAGAATATGGCTCCGGTTTCACGGACTTCCTCTCCTGCCCTCCTCCGGAGATCGGGATGGATGCCTCCCTGCACCGGGGCTGCGAGATGACCATCATCAATGATCTCCATCGCTTCGCGAATCCGCTGCATGGTCACAGCAAGTTCCTCAGCTGCTCCTTCATGGTCCCGGTCAGGAGGGGTAGCAAGGTCCATGGGAACAATTATTTCACTCCCAATCCGGCGCTGAAACTGTACGGTATCAGTATTTGAAAATGCCACATCTCCGTATACAGACTGCTGAAATGCACCGGAATCCGTCATGATGATCCCCTGAAACCCGAGAACGGAATGAAGACCTTCATTGATTGCCCGTTCCCGGTACTCCTCACTTTTACTGAAGATGTATGCATTGGTGATCAGCGCTTCAACGCCCATCTTCTGCATCTCCTCAGCAGGGATTAACTGGATGTGGGGGTTTATTACCGGAAGAAGAAGGGGTGTTTTTGCGGTTTTATCCCCGACCCGGAGTTTCCCCGTCCTCGCCCATATGTCTTTATGCTGGCTCTCAAAGGTGATCACGTGTGTTCCTCCTCATAAAATATCTGTCCTTCAAATGTGTATAGTTCAGTGTCATTACTTCTCCATGTTCCGGGAGGAAGGCCTGCTTTGACACAGACCTGATCTAAAAATGTGCGTGCGTCCCAGTGATACTCGACCGGTACCTGCGGAAGGAGAAGGCCACTTCTTCCGTACCCTGCAATGATAAGCCCGTGTTTTCCAACGATTACCGCCTCCGGACGTGAGGCAGGCGGTGATGAAATAAGAACGGGGGGTGTGAGTACCGTTACCTCTATTGAAATTTCGGGAAGTTCGTCGGCGCGTACGGGTGGAAAACGTGGATCTTCGAGTGCGGCAGAGAGTGCGGCCCCGGGAATTGCTTCTGCAAGTGAAAGTACCGGTCTTGGATATCCAATACAGCCCCTGAGCTGGCCGTTGAGGGTCAGAGTGACAAATACACCCCGTTTTTCATGGAACGAAGCCGGAATTGAAACTTCCGGCATTGTTTCACCGCCAATGTTTTCCAGAAGAACCATTCGTGCGAGCTTTACCGCCAGCGCACCCTCTTCACTGCTGATCCCGTCCATGCCCATATATATTGCGAGATACGATATTAATAGGAGAGGGAGTGTGCGGCTGACGGTGGCAGAAAATGCTGCTGAGGAAAGTCCCCACACCAGCCGGATACGTAGCCGCATGCAAGTGCGGGTGGCGAGAGTCACGGCTCTGACACAGAAACGACACGGCCTGCCGTTAGCGATGATGCGACTGAGCCATCGGTGCATACTGGTGGCGAGAAGGCACTTTCGGTGCTGAGTTAACTCGCTGATGCACAGCGGCAGGATTCGATGGAACGGTGAAACCCTACGGGTGCAAGCCAGAACAGGGCATCAGGGTCGTCCGGGCCTGCCCAGGTATGGCGCGTAGCTGAATGCCGCAGAGAAACAGAATGGGGCTTACTACTCCCACTCATCCTTTACTTTTAAAAAGGTATATACCGGTGTACCATAAGGTATCAGTACGGAAATGGTAGCTATGAAAAATGCCGATTACTTTTCTGCATATATTCTGAAAATAAAGACTGCATGCCCTCTTCCTGATGAAATGGCCGGACATGCGATTGCCTCCATGCTCATCGGACACCGGATGGGATTATATGACCGGGCTGTTGCACAGGGGGAAAAGGCATTGCTGCTTCTCAAAGAGGAGAACACTATTCCCGGGGCCCTTTTACAGGCGGTTACAATCATAACGAGTGATGCCCGGGAAAAGATGCCTGATCAGGTGACCATTAAATCGAGTTTCGACTGGGAAGGGCAGGGCCCCTCACACAACGGGACAACGGTCATATCCGGTGATGATACGGAGTATGCATTCGATACAGACAGCATTCAGTGGCTGGCTGTGCCACTCCCTGAAGAAAAGGCAGATATCCGTGATGCATATATGCTTGATACCGCTCTGATGCTCTTATATGGGGTGGCTGTCTGTTCTTCGCCGATGGATGAGCAGGCGATGGAAGAGCACCTTTATGATTACCTCATTCAGCGCCTTGGACTCTACCGTGAGGAAGCAGAAGAGGCTCTCTGACAATTGAGCGGCAGAATATCCTCTAAGGGCATATATTATTTCTGTGATTATCACCTCTAATAATAATATGCAGATTCCAACATCTGGTGAGATTCGGGAAAAACGTATCAAGGCAGGTCTGACGCAATCAGATGTTGCAGAACGGGCAGGATTTTCCCAGTCAATGATTGCACGGATAGAGGCAGGGACCGTTGATCCGCGGGCAAGTACACTCCGGCGGATTATTGCTATTCTCAATGAATCCGAGACATCCCGGACATCGGCCGGTGATATCATGACCACGCCTGTCATCAGCATCTCTCCGGAAGAAACGATTGAAAATACCGTGGATGTGATGGAAAAGTATGGTATTTCACAGGTTCCGGTGATAAAACACGGCGTCCCGATTGGATGTGTATCAGAATCAGCAATCATCGGGGCAATGGAGAACGGAACGATTCAGCGTTCGATGAAAAATGCTGTCACGGACATCATGGAAGAAGGATTCCCCACCGTCCCGCCGTCTGAAAAAATAGATGCCATTGTCCACAGTCTCCGAAACCATCATGCCGTTCTTGTGATGGAGCAAGGGAAAGTGGTTGGTGTAATCACCAAGCACGACTGTATACGGCACCTGCCTTAAATTTTTGATATAAGATCGCGAAGAACCGCTTCAGGATCCGCTGCCTTCACAACACCTGATGCGAGGAGCACGCCATCAGTGCCAAGGTCCAGTGCTGTTCTGACACATTCACCGGTACTGATGCCTGCTCCCGTCAGCACTTTTACCGACGCATTCACGGAGTGGACGGCTTCGACGGATTTTTCAATAATTCCCGGGTCTGCTTTTGAAACAGATACCCCGCTGCCAATCAGTTCCGGGGGTTCAATCGCAATATAGTCAGGGTGGAAAAAAGCTGCGGCACCGCTCGTTGCAACATTGTTTGTGCATATGACCGTTTCAAGACCTGCATTCTGTGCTGAACGGTTCGCGGATTCAATGTCTGCCAGGGTCAGCCTGCGTTCAGAATGGTTTATCAGCGTGCCTGTGGCACCTGCTGCCTTCAGGGCGTCTGCAACAATATGACCGGTATGCGCCCCCGGAAGAACGCCATCAACGTGCTGGGCGAAAACCGGCAGCGAATAATGAACATGGAATGGGTGAATATCCATATATCCGGGTGCAAGACCGATTCTGACATCATTCTCATGTGCTATTCGTTCTGCACTCTGTGCAATCTTCTGTGCATTATGCCCGAATCCTTCTGCATAGGACTTCAGGTTTATGAGAATGAATGGAACTGTCATATTGTTTACCTTCTGTTACGCTTCTGTTATTATTTTTTTTTATCTTCCCTGCTTTTTTATCCGTATAACATCTCCAAGCGTTGTTGTCATTGCAGAGGTTCCGGATGTTTTCATGTTCCCATCAACTGATTCTATAAGCTGAATCTCCAGGACCTTCTCGATCTTCTTTAAGACCTGATCTTCCGGGATAAATCCTGTTTCGATTTTTTTGATGAGATTTTCCTTTTCTTTGATTTCGAGCGCGAGATCTTTCTGTGTCCATCCTTTCGCCATCCTGGCTTCACGGATTTCAACATTGAAATCATCGACAATATCCCCTACCATCAGATCAAAGACATCACGGGGTCTGCTTGTCTGTGGTTTTTTTGAGCTGACCTTTGGTTTTGCTCCAGGGACTCTGGCTCCTGGCGGTTTCTTAATCTCTGTACCAAGTTTTGCACATTTCGGGCACACCCACATCTTAGCCCCACCAATCTGAACGAGAATTGGTTCGCCAGGGATAGATGCGCCACACACTTCACATTCGGACATTTCAAATCGTAAACAAATTTATAGTCATATGAACAGATATACCTAATTGAGGTATCAAATGGGGGATTACTCTGTGCCAAATCCGGAAATCGGCGATGAAGACCTGAAAGAGTATCTTCTGAACCGGATTGCAGCACTTGAATCTAAAAATATGCAGTACAAAGAGCAGGTGCGTCAGCTCGATATTGAAAAAAAGAACATTGAAAACCAAAAAATCCGGTATGAACGTGAAATCAGAAAACTAAAGAGTGAAGTCGAAAAACTCAGAAGCCCCCCCCTGGTTATCGGCACTGTTTCTGATCTCATTGATGAACAGCGCGTGATCGTGCAGAGCAGTGCCGGTCCGCGTTTTATGGTCCGGGTATCAAATTTTGTGAAGCCGGAAGATTTGAAGCCCGGGCTGAGGTGCACGATGAATCAGCAGTCACTGACTGTTGTTGAAGTATTGCCGGAAGCATTTGACAGCCAGATATATGGCATGGAAGTCGTCGATTCTCCCGATGAGACATATGATGATATTGGCGGACTTGAAGAACAGATCCGTGAGATAAAAGAGGCTGTTGAACTGCCGTTAACACGCCCGGACCTGTTTGCCTCTGTGGGAATTCTGCCTCCGAAAGGAGTACTCCTGTATGGGCCACCCGGAACGGGAAAGACTCTCCTTGCCCGTGCGGTGGCACATGAAACACAGGCACAGTTTCTCCGCGTAGTCGGGTCTGAACTGGTTCAGAAGTACATCGGTGAGGGATCACGTCTTGTCAGGGAACTGTTTGAACTGGCGAAGAAAAATTCCCCATCAATTATTTTCATTGATGAAATTGATGCGATTGGGGCAATGCGCAGTGAAAGCACCACGTCCGGTGACCGGGAGGTGCAGCGGACCCTGATGCAGCTCCTGGCTGAGATGGATGGTTTTGAGTCCCGGGGCGATGTCAAGATAGTGGCCGCCACAAACAGGATTGATATTCTGGATCATGCACTGCTGCGTCCCGGGCGCTTTGACCGCATCATTGAGATACCACTTCCCAACTGTGATGGCAGACAGTCAATAATGGAAATTCATTCAGCAAATATGGCTCTTGACAGTGGTGTTGATCTCCGTGAAGTTGCTGAACTGACAGAAGGGAAAAACGGTTCTGAACTCCGTGCGGTCTGCACCGAGGCAGGAATGTTTGCTATTCGTGCTGAACGGACAAAGGTGTATCAGTCAGATTTCATCAAGGCAATTGACAAAGTTACCTTCGATCTTTCCCATCACCCGAAGTGCAGCCCGTACGACAGTGCGATGTTTGCCTGAACTCTCATATTTTTTCAAGCTCTTCTTCAGAACACCGGGCACGGAATGTGGTGTCCATTCCTGATGTAAATTCAGTGATATCATTCAGCGCGGAATCAGGAGTGATGGCAATACGGTCCATGACCGTGTGGTATTTTATGCCAAAGAGGATTTCCCAGTCCCAGCTGTCATGAACGGATTCCTCACGCCCATAGATAATTCCTGCATATCCGGGAGTACAGATAACGCCATTTGAGAGCAGACAGAGCGGTTGTGATACATACCGCTGGATGTACCATTTCAGTTCTGAAATGACCGATAACGCACTTCCCAGGGTTGATGCTTCGATGCAGACGCCCCAGTCGGTTTTTTTCGGGTGATAAAAACGGAGGACTTCCCGGCTGGTCTCGGATGCCAGAAGGGTGGAATGGAGGTCAGTCCCTTCCTTTTGTATGAGCAGGACCTTCATGATCTAAAGGAACATGATGTCCGGATTCTGGGTTTTATCCTTGACTTTCCGCATGGCTTCTTCGAAATCAGTCCAGGTGATTGCATCTGAATCACGCCTGACAGCCATCATTCCTGCCTCACGGCATATTGCTTCGAGTTCTGCACCAGTGGTGTTTTCTGTCTCCGCTGCCAGTTTGTCAAGAGGTACGCCCCTGAGCTGCATCTTTGCGGAATGAATCTTCAGGATTTCAAGACGGGCCGCGGTGTCCGGAAGCGGAACCAGCAGGACCCTGTCAAACCGTCCCGGCCGCAGCAGTGCGGGGTCAAGCATATCCACCCGGTTTGTTGCCCCCATTATCCTGACATCTCCCCGGTTGTCAAATCCATCCATCTCAGCCAGGAGCTGCATCAGGGTGCGCTGGACCTCAGCACTTCCGGACGTCCCGTCATGCATCCGCATTGTACCGATTGCATCAATTTCATCAATGAATACGATGGATGGTGCCCGTTCCCGTGCCATGGTAAAGAGCTCCCGCACCATCTGCGCACCTTCTCCGATGAATTTATGCACCAGTTCGCTGCCCGACATCCTGATGAAGGTGGCATTTGCCTGATGGGCGACTGCTTTTGCGATCAGCGTTTTTCCGGTACCCGGCGGACCGTAGAGCAGAATTCCTTTGGGTGGTTCGACACCGATTCTGCGGAATACCTCAGGCTTTGTCAATGGATATTCAACTGCTTCCCTCACTTCTTCAATCTCCTCTCTGAGTCCCCCGATCTTTTCGAAGGATACATCCGGAGATTCAACAAGTTCCATCACCCGGACGCGCGAATCAACAGAATTGGCAACGATACGCACAATGGAAAGCGCATTATTTACAGCAACCTTCATGCCGGGTTTCAGTTGGGGCCTCAGTTCATCCGTGCTTCCGGTAATATATTCCTGGTTATTTCCCTGCTGGCGAAGATACACTTCTCCTGAATCGAGAATGTCAATAATAGCTGCTACGAAGAGTGGCGTCCGTTTTAGCTGATTATTCTCCTTCCTCAGCTGTTCAGCCTCTTTTTTCAGACTGAAGATTTCTTTGGTCTGGATTTCAATCTTTCCCTGCAGATCGTCAATTATTTCCTCGTATTCCTGATCGGTCAGGCTGGTCAGATTTCGTTCGGTATGAGTATTGTCGATGATGGTCTCATCCATGTCATATTTATCTTTGTTCTCACCACATTTATGTAGTATGTCCATTACAATTCAGGCACGTGGCATTTCAGCAGGGATCGGGTCCGGTGCTGTTCTTGTCAGCAGTGAACCGATCTCTTTTCTTTCAGGAGTAGACCCGGAAACTGGTGTTGTGATTGAATCCGGTCACCCTCTGGAAGGGCAGTCAATAGCAGGAAAAGTGCTTGCGTTCCCTTATGGAAAAGGATCTACGGTTGGTTCGTATGTCATTTATGCACTCAGACGGAACAATGTGGCACCTTCTGCGATAATCAATACCGAAGCCGAACCCATAATCGCTGTCGGTGCAATAATCGCAGAAATCCCGATGGTCGACCGTCCTGAGACAGCAATCAATGATCTGGAAGACGGCGCATCCGCATCCGTTGATGGCGGTTCCGGCAGCATAACAATTACTGATGATTGAATCCGGGTATCAGTGTGTATTATTATATCTTGTTAAATGATGTCTGTAATCTGAATTGCAGATACTGTAAAGGACGGATATTTCCCCAGATGGACACTGACTGCTGGGACACCCACCCCCGGCAGGTTCAAACGGATATTACCTATACGATTGATGATTTGTGCCGTTTTATCCGGATGGATGAGAATCCCTGCCTTACCTTTTATGGCGGTGAGCCCCTCCTCTCGATTGATGCAATCCGGTCAGTTATGGAATCGTTATCCGGAACATGCCGGTTTATGCTTCACACCAATGGCACCCTTCTGGATCAGGTGCCTGAGACCGTCCTCAGCCGTCTGGAGACAATTATCGTATCAATAGACGGCCGTGAAACAACACATGACCAAAACCGGGGGGCAGGCACATATCAACAGATCATAGAGAACTGTAAAAAGATTCAGGCAATGGAATTGCCTGCCGATTTCATTGGCAGAATGACGGTGACAGAAGACACCGATATCTACCGGGATGTTACCCACCTTGCATTCGATACCGGTGGGCTGTTTCCTTCTGTTCACTGGCAGCTTGATGCAAATTTCTCTGAAACCTACTGCCGTGATTCCTACAGTACCTGGGTAGAGAACTCCTATATTCCCGGACTCTTCAGGCTTATGGACCGGTGGGTGTCCCATATGGAGGAGACAGGTGAGGTGCTGCGCTGGTATCCGTTTATTGATACCATGCAGGATGCACTGAACGGTAAGCGGCTGTCTGTTCTCAGATGCGGCTCCGGGTTCGCCAATTATTCAATTACCCCTGACGGCATGGTTTCACCCTGTCCCTGCATGGTTGGGATGACCGAGTATTATTGTGGTGACATCAAAAATGACACGCCCGATACATTGCGGAAAGTGGTGTATGACGGCGACTGCATTGAATGCGACCTTTTTGATTTCTGTGGGGGACGGTGCCTCTATTCCAAGGTAATGGATCTCTGGCCGGATGAAGGGTGCACTGATATCTACCGCACCGTCAATGCCCTGTATCAGGCTGTTTGTCAGGCGCTGCCACGCGTGATGGCATGCATCCGTGACCATACGGTCTCACCGGAGCAGTTTGATCATCCTAAATTTAACGGGTGCGAAATAATCCCCTGAGGTAAGTGCAGATGAAGGTTAACTGGCGCTCCATTCCCTGGGCAAAAAATTCATTTGCTGCGTTAAGCGCAGCATGCGAATGTTCCGGCATTACGCTCCATGAAGTAAGTGCACCAGAGAATGATATCACCTGCTATAGCCTGAATTCTGTCAATGAACCACATTTCCGTGAAGAAATCTCCCGTGCTGAATGCATCACCATTGTTGGAGGGCCGCATTCATCCGCCTGCTGGGAAGATGTACGCCAGTATGCAGATTATGTGGTGATTGGTGAAGGGGAATTCACCCTCCCTGCCCTTATCGATATGATTGCGTCCGGCAGCCATACCCTGCCTGCCGGTGTGGCTTCAAAAGAGCAGACCGTGATGCCCAATCACTGTGTGCTCCTCTCCTCCTATCCGCCGTTTACTATCGTGAAGGGATATACCGAGATCACCCGCGGATGCCCGTTTGGGTGCGGATACTGCCAGACGCCGCAGCTTTTTGGCAGGAATATGCGCCACCGCAGAATTGATGATATTGAGCGTGCCACCCGTGTATTTCGCGACGTACGGTTTGTTACGCCGAATGCTCTTGCCTATGGATCGGATGGCATCCACCTGCGCCTTGACAAGGTTGAAAAACTGCTCCGCTCGTTGACCGGAAGACGAATTTTTTTCGGAACGTTTCCGAGTGAAGTGAGGCCGGAGTGCATCTCCGATGCATCACTCGACCTGATTGAGAGCCACTGTGAAAACCGGAAAATCCATTTCGGCGCGCAGTCGGGCAGTAATCGGGTTTTACAGCTGCTCAGGCGCGGCCACACTGCAGAGGATGTAATGCGGGCATATGACATCTGCAGAGCGCATGCCATGACTCCGGTGGTTGATTATATCGTGGGCCTTCCATATGAATCAGATGAGGAGCAGCGGCTTTCTGTTGCGCAGATGAAAGAGATCACCCGTGGCGGCAAGGTCCATGTGCATCATTTCACGCCGCTTCCCGGCACACCCCTTGCCGGGATGGCGGCACGCACCATCCTTCCGGATGTACAGCGCGAGCTCGGGCGGATGGCGCTCAATGGAAAGGCAACGGGTTCATGGATCGATGCTGAGGTAAGGTTTTTTAAGGAAGATGAAGACCAGTTACCATGATGAAAATCCTGCTTCTGACAGATATCCACGGACAGTATGATACTATTCCCGGTTTTATGGAGCTTGCTCCGGATGTGGTACTCATAGCCGGGGATATCACCGACTGCGGCGATCCGCAGGAAGCAACGGAGGTGTTTAAGCAGATTGATGTCCCGTGTTTTGCAATTCCCGGTAACTGTGATGCCCGCCGGATCCTGGAAATCATCGAGGATTCTGACGCGGTAAGCCTCCATGGGACTTCCCTTGAACTCGGGCCGGTTACGTTTACGGGAGTCGGAGGTTCAAATCCCACACCCTTTAATACTCCGTTTGAACTCTCTGAGGAAGAACTGTCTGAAGTATTTGAGAAGGCAAAACAGAGAGCACGGCAGAATGTACACAATGTGTTGGTCACCCATGCACCCCCCTTCTGTACCCTTGATGATATAGGCGGTACCAATGTCGGGTGTAAATGTTTCCGGGACCAGCTGAAGGATTTTGATCTCGTCTGCTGCGGCCACATTCATGATCATACCGGTGCTATTGAAGTCGAAGGCACGCTGGTTGTTAATCCCGGCCCTGCATCAGAGGGAAAATGTGCGCTGATTACGCTGGGGGATGAAGCAAAAGAGATTGAAGTTGAGTTCATCACCCTTTAGCGAGCAGCAGTTCAAGATAGGATTCCGGTATGTGTGCCCCGGAAATATTCAGCTCTTTTTTTACGGATTCAATTTTTGTATTTGCAGCAGAGACGTCTGCATCAGTCAGCACTTCAATTTCCATATAGGTGCCCAGCCCTTCAACATTGTCAAGAGAAATCGTTGTGCCGCCGTATTGGTATTCATTCCGTTCTTTTCTGACAACGGCACTCACGAAAAAACCGGTGGCAGTCAGAAGAGCAATAGCATCCTGTGCGGATGCAACGGAGAGGGTAATCTCTTTGCGTGCCTTTAACCCGCTGGCCTGAGTTTTCGGACCTTTATACGTTATTTCGGTGCCGCATTCCGTCTCACGGACACGAAGCGCCTCATCGGTGCGTGCATAATCGCAGTGCGGTGCATTCAGGTAGGTATCCTGCTGAACAGACCCTCCAAGGTCGGTTGCACCCAGAGAAAGGAGACGGTCTGCGATTTCAGAAAGATTTGATACCGCAATTTTGGTTTCAACTTCAATTACAGAGCTCATTATTTTAAGTAGGCACACCGTATAAATATAGACAGGTGAAATGAATGGCAGTTAATGAAGGAAGTTTTATTAAACTGAGATTTACCGGCTTATCAGATGGTATCGTTTTTGATACAACTGAAGAAGACAAAGCAAGAGAAGCAGGTATTTTCAATCCAAAGAAAGACTATGAGCCAATTGTTGTGCGCCTTGGCGGTATGCACATCATCCCCGGCCTCGACGAGGCATTAATCGGCAAAGAGGTTGGCGAAAAGGGCACCGTTGAAATTCCTCCGGAGAAGGCATATGGCCCCCGTGACGAATCAATGATCCGGTCTGCTCCCATCAAAAACTTTGCGGAGAAACCCCAGGTCGGCATGAGGATCTCCTCTGACGGTCAGGAAGGTGTCGTTGCCAGTATTGTTGGAAAGCGTGCGGTCGTTGATTTCAACCATGTTCTTGCCGGAAAAACGCTTACCTACGAATATGAGATTGAGGCTCTTGTTGAGGACCCCAAGGAACAGGTAGAGGGTCTGATTGATCTGTATACCGGAAAAACCATGGATGTTGAACTCGCTGATGGCGTTCTCACCGTGCTTCTCCCTCCCGGAATCAATTATGACAAGAGATGGGGAATGGCTCGCGGCATCCTCATCCACCAGATCTTTGAATTCATCGATGGTATCAACGAGGTCGTCTTAAAAGAATCGTACAAGCGTCCCGCAATGCCGGAAGAAACAGAAGAGATTGAAGAAGCAGATGAATCTTCAGCACCTGAAGAATCATCCGAAGAATAATTTTTTTTACTGAATGGGAAAACGCAGCAGTGCGGCAATTCCCCCAATCGCTCCCAGCTGTTTTCCAGGTTCGAATTCTGAGGAGAATACGGTTATCTTTGCACGCATTGAGTCGGCGGATTCAAGCAGACGGTTGATGGCCTCCTCATTTATTTTGATGTCCACAACAAGAATATCTGAAACAGCACCATACTGAACGGCTGTGGCAACCTCATCGATGCCGTATGCAGCAGGGCCTGTCCCCGACATCCTGCTGAGCAGTTCATCCATCAGGGTTACCTCCCGTCCCAGCTGAAGGTCCTGTGTTATCCGTTCCAGTATTCCCTGCCCGATAACTTCCTGTACAGCACCCCGACCGGTTCTGCGTGTTTCAGCCGTAAGCATACGACCGGCCATATCAGGATCGGTTCTGGTGAGATATGCCAGAAAATCCTCTTTTACAAAACCCGGCCCTGCGATAACAATCGACCCGGTGACAGAGGAGAGTGATTGGTATATCTCTTCAAAAAACGCACGTCTGGCATCCACGCCCTCACGTTTTCCGCTTCCTGCGGTTATTTTCATCACATATTCAGGCCCGTACTGGCGGATACGGAATATCTGCGCTTCTCCTTCTTCAATGGCTGCGATATGTACGATACCGGTTGTCGATACGGTGACTGCCCGCTCGATTCGCTCCCGTTCCACCGGCGTCCAGATTTTAATGACAGATATTTCCCGCCCTGACTCAAGATTGATGGTATGGTAAAAGCCGGTGTCAGGACCCTGTTCAATCACCCCTGAGATTCTCAGCCTGAGAGAATCGGGGTGAAATTCTGTCTTTTCCACCCGTATGCCAAGACGGACCGGCTTCTTCTCGGCCTTTTCCGGACGGGTTTTGTCTGTCTGGGAATCAAGGCTCCTGAAGGTATCAGCGAAAATGAGATCTCCGGTTCTGATGAGGTGTTTGATATGCCAGAGATCATCGATTGATTCCGGGAACAGCCGTATTTCCCCGTCTGAATTTTTGAGGCCGTCATATTCCGCTTTCATAGCTCTTCAGTAATGTCAGACCCGCCCGGCGGAACAAATGCAGCAATACTTTCCGAATTCAGCACATTTTTCATTGATTTCCAGTCATCTCCGTATTTATCCCGCAGTATCCGGAGTATTTTTTTGGCAACGTCATTTGGCTCAAATCGTCCCGGCCGGAGAACAACATAGTGTTCTGCCCTGCTTTTCACTGCATCTACCGGACCCCCGATGACACCTAACTCCGGCGTTGTCTGCAGGCCGATTGCCACACCAAGGCCCACGTTGCGTATATAGGTCCGCTCCCCCCTGATGACAAACGCACCGCGTGAGACATATTCTCCGGACTCCGGAGTCTTACTCACCTGTTCCGGAGACGCAGCATATACATCCGCTGTCAAATGGCCGTTTTTCCAGGCATTTGAATATGAAGCGGCAAACTGGGCGACTTCATTCATTTTATCCGTATCGCCCTTGAGAATGATCACACTGCCGCCATGCACATCGGCGTGGACAAAGGTGTCGCCCCCCTGGAGGTATTTCTTTACGACCTCTTCATTTGTCCCGGCATCTTTCCCGCCGACCATCAGTATTCCGTCTGATGTATAGCACCAGCGGAACCGGTGGTACCACTTCTTCTTCCGGAGAGGGATCACTTTTTTCTGCTTTTTTGGCGAAACGATCATGCGTTCCATCGCTGCAAATGCGCCCTTTCGCTTCTTCTTAAATTTCTTTGCCAGTTCGTAATACCGGTCGGCGTTGACTTCAATAGTCTCCTGAACAAAAAGTTTGACAATCTTTCCGTCAATTTCAAGGTCAATCGCACTCTCAGCAGGGTATATCGTCTTAATGGCTGCAGCCGACTCGCTTTTGCTCTCTTTCAGGATTTTCTCGATGTCCTGCCAGGATGCAGAGGCACTGGCATTTTTAAGGGTTGAGAGGACGTCCTGAACAAACGTATAATGCAGATACAGCGCATCAACAATCGTTTCATACCGTTCAATCTTCTTTTCGAATGACGCGATCGCATCCAGCTGGCGCTTTCGGATATTCTCCTCACGGGTGAGTTTGGGTTTTGGCGGGGTGATCAGCTCTTTCCCGCGGGGGAAATACTGATCAAGGGCTTGCGTAAAGGACGCAAATGTCTCAACCGGGGTTTCATTTCCCAGCAGAAACGGCCAGCATCCGGATTTTGTGATGCAGGGGCTGCGTTCATCTTCTGTTTTTTTCAGAATCGCTGCATAGGCCGCGAACAGTTTGTCTGCGGGGGCGCTGAGGGCCGGTTCTGATTTGCTGACTCCGGCCATTTTACATGCTTCTTCCGCAAATTTACCACCCATGAGGAACTGTGTGGCGAGCGTCCTGACCGTATCGGCATCAGAAGCCTGAAGAATAGCAGCAAATTCCTCTTCAGATGCCGGGACTGAACTTTCTGTGAGGGTGTATGTCTCACCACCGAAAACGTTCCGGTCTTTGAACCGATGTTTTTTCAGTGGCTGAATAATGGTGTAATCCCCGTCCGTCAGGATGATATTGCCTTCATCAAAGAGTTCTACAATCAGGTGAAACCGGTTATCACTCTTTCCGATTTCAATATCTATAACCCGTTCGATTCCGGGTTGTGAGATGCCAAGCACCCTTCCGCCATTGCAGTATTTCCGCAGAAACATTGAATATCCGGATGGATTTGGTGTTGCTGCAGGGAGGGATGACGTGAAATGCACTCGTTTTCCGATTTCGATGATAAGTGAATATTTCTGCTTATCCTGACCATTGAGACGAATTCCAAACAGCCCTGTATCATATTGGTAGGTTTTTCCTATCCACAAAGGGAGGAAACCCTGGGCTTCTGATACCATGGCATGAATATCAAGCCCACTCATTCCCTTTAAATTCGCCATTTATACCAAATTACATATTGTCCTACGACAAAATTATAATGACTGGTGTCAGGATGACTGAAGAAGATATATCCAACGGAACTGAGGCAAAAATAGTCAAGTCCGAAGAACAGAAGAGGAAAGAGCATAATGAACGGATCATCCGAACTGGTATTGCGAGCATTATGGGTATTATCGCCGGAGCTCTCTCATTTCTCCTTGTTCATAATGAAACTCAGGGTGTTATTGGATTTCTCCTTCTCCTTGGAGCAATGGTATTCCAGAAGCATATATTCATGCTCATAAAGCTGGATATATCCGGACTGGGCGGAAAAGACTGGTTTTACCAGAGCTTTATGGCATTTTCGTTCTGGTTTATCTCCTGGACCATTCTCCTGACAATTCAATAATTTTGTGATATACTATGCGAATTGCTGTTGTTCATCGTGATCGGTGTCACCCGATAAAATGTGGCACCGAATGTATTTTGTACTGCCCACGGGTCCGGACCGGTGATGAAACGATCATCATCGGAGAGGACGGAAAAGCGGTTATCTCAGAGGAACTGTGTGTCGGCTGTGGTATCTGTATCAAAAAATGTCCGTTTGATGCACTTGACATTGTGAGCCTGCCTGAAGAACTTGATAATCCGACACATCGCTATGGAACAAACGGGTTTGCCCTCTATGGACTGCCGATTCCGGTAGAAGGAAAAGTAACCGGGATTCTTGGAGCAAATGGTATCGGAAAAAGTACGGCAGTCAAGATTCTCTGTGGTCAGCTTGTCCCGAATCTGGGAAACCCGGAGGACATGGCCAACTGGGAAGGGATATTAAAGCAGTATACAGGAACGGAATTATTTGATTACCTCCAGCAGGTTTCAAAGTCTTCCATAAAGCCATCGCTCAAACCCCAGTACATCGACTATATCCCGAAGGCATTTAAGGGAACGGTATCTGAGCTTCTGTCATCAACGGATGAACGCGGGATGCTGGATTATTATATTCAGGAACTGCGTCTGGAATCCATTTTGGATCGTCCGATCGGGAAACTGAGTGGTGGTGAACTGCAGCGTATTGCTATTGCTGCCTGCCTCTCGCGTGATGCAGATTTCTATTTCTTTGATGAAATCACCCCGTTTCTCGATATTTACCAGCGTATGACCGCTGCAAAACTCATCCGGGAACTGGCAGAGACACGTCCGGTAGTCATCGTTGAGCATGACCTTGCCATTCTGGATATGCTCGCAGACACCGTGCATGTCGCCTACGGTAAACCAAGTGTCTTTGGTATCATTACCCGGCCAAAAGGGGTGAGAATTGGTATTAACCAGTATCTGGAAGGATTTTTACCGGAAGAAAATGTGCGGTTCAGGGATTATGCGGTCACCTTTGAGACACGGTCGCACATGCGGGATACCGCCCGTCAGACTCTCATTGCATTTCCCGAGATGGAGAAGAGCTATGGCGATACCTTCTCGTTAACCATTGCTGCCGGAGAAATTCAGGCGGGAGAGGTGCTGGGCCTTGTCGGTGCAAACGGTATCGGAAAAAGTACATTTGCAAAACTGCTTGCCGGTGCAGAAAAACCTGACCGCGGTGAGATGAATAAAAATGTGAAGATTGCATACAAACCGCAGTATGTAAAAGGTGATTCCTCCGTTTCCGTAGAATTCCTTCTGAGACAGGCCTGCCGTTCATTTGATTCTTCATATTATCAGCATGAAATTATCGAACCCCTGTCAATTATCCCCCTTCTGCAGTCACCGGTGGATCAGTTGAGTGGAGGTGAACTGCAGCGGGTTTCTATTGCCCTTTGCCTCTCACAGGATGCCGACCTCTATATTCTGGATGAGCCGAGTGCTCATCTGGATGTTGAACAGAGGGTGAAACTGGCACGGGTTCTGCGCCGGCATGCAGAAGGCAGAGAGGCCGGCATCATTGTCATCGACCATGACATTTACCTCATTGATATGATCAGTGAGCGAATGCTTGTGTTTGACGGCACGCCCGGTGTCAAAGGTGCTGCTTATGGACCCTATGATATGGAGGACGGAATGAACCATTTCCTGAAAGGATTGGGGATAACGTTCAGGAGAGACCAGTCCGGACGACCGCGGATCAATAAACCGGGATCCTATCTTGACAGAGAACAGCGGGCGAAAGGTACCTACTATTATGCAGAAATCTCTAAATCATAGGGATTTATCATTTTAAAAAATCTATAGTAGTATTAAGGTTGAGATATGGCACGGGGTGAGAAGCTCGGGGATGCAATCCGGTATGAAAAAATTGAGAATCTGCGGCAGGATCTCTATTCATATATCGACAATAATACGGAAAAAATTGATATAAATCTCCCTGTTTTTTTTGCCCATATCGTATCTGCACTGGATAATGGATTTCCGGATATTGATGGCGCAACCTACGATGAATTTATTGACAGTATAGCGTACCGTTTGATGACAAAGAGCAGTCAGGGGGGTTCAACACAGTATATTGAACGGATAATATTGACAGCTATCCGCTCTAAACGATCTTCCGGAAAGGCTTCTCTGAAAATACTCGGTGGGCTGCAGCTCCTTTCATCAGGGCATTGTCAGGATGCGATTTCGTACTTTGCCGACTACTGGAAGCATGATGCACGAATAGGTTTCTACATTGCATATTGTTATTATACCATTTCAAAATCAAGGAAAGGGGAGGAGAGTTCGGATATCTCACGTCAGAAGCAGGAAACGGAGCTTGCAGCACGGGAGCAGTTACTGGAAATGGTGCGGGTTAAGCCTCCCCTGTATCGCCTGAAACCGCTGGACCTTTCAGAAGATGAAGCGGTTGATAACGCCTTATGGTTTATGGTGAAGATGTCTCTCTGGTGGTTCCCGAATGAGAAGTGGTTCATTCAGGTTGGCCTGGAAAAAGCAAAAAAAGATAATAATGAGGCAAAACGGGTTGAACTTCTTAATATTGCAACCGTAAAATTCTTCAATGACCTTGATTTCCTCCGTGAATCGTTCATGTTCAGACTTGAACAGGGAGACGGGGTTGGAGCAAATGGCATTGTCAAACAGATGATTCAGCAGTATCCTGACAGTCTTGAACCGGTGTATTATGGCCTGAAACTCTCTCTGATAGCTACCGGCAAGACCTCGTATTCACAATATCGCTCGATGGCAGCAGAGAAAGGAATGCCTGTCTACCTGATCCAGATTTTCGACTGGGCCTTTTATGTGTTAAAAGAACAGGAAAAAGAAGCAAACATGCAATTCAGGGAATTATCACGCAGATTTAAATCATTATCATACTATTTCATCCCGTTGGATTATATTGTCCAGAATATTTTTTCTGCCGATGAAGAAGAGTCAAAACGGGCCCGCATACTATTCATTGATTCGATTGATCTCTATGCCAAAAAAGTACTGAAGGTCCTTGCATAGCTTATCCGACATAATGAACCGGGATCCGGATAGGATTGGAAGCTTCTGACCCGTCTGAATTCTCCGGAATGAATGCATTCACCAACGTAACCGGAATTTTTTCGTTCAGATCATCCGGAAGATAGTATCCTGCCTCCCCCTTTGTAACAAACCACCAGCGGCCTTTTGAGTCGGAAAAGACCTTAATTACTTCATCACGGGTAACACCAACGGTATTCCGGGTAATATGGACAATAATTTCATCGTTGTATACTCCATACAGCCCGTTATTCGTACCGATTACAAATACTCCCTCCTCTGTCACTGCCACATCATTGATTCGGGTAACGCCAGGGCCCAGCGCTTTCGGACCGGTGATTACAGCAATACCATTGGATTCAGAGTAATGCAGGACAGTATCACGGTTAAAAAGAATTATCCCTCCAAACGGATAGTCCACTACATTCGTTATTTTCCCATATTGCTCTTCATCGATGGGGATGCGTAAAAAGGTAAATCCCCCTTCATCCTGTACGCCTTTCCACACACCATTGAAACGGGATGTCAGAATAATATTTCCGGTTGCATGATCCTTTGCCATCGAAGGAATGTAATAGGCATCAGGCCCGTTCCGGGTAAACGGGCGTATCCATTCCCAGTTTCCTTCAGAGAAGTAATTCAGCCCGGAGTTCCCGTTTGCTATCCAAATGGCATCACCATCGCGAAGGATATCATGGATATCCATTGTGGTAAAAATTTCATCTGATCCAACCCGGGTAAATGTTATTCCATCGTATCTTTGGACACCAGCTGAAAAACCGAGCCAGAGATAATTATTTTCATCAAATTCGATGGTATTGATAAAATTGTCCTGTAAACCGGTATCATATTTCCATGGCTCAGACTGGATGGCTACCCATCCCGAATCAAACAGAGACAGGCCATTCGTTGTTGCAAAGGCAATCATACCATCATGGCTTTCTGCAATATCGGTGACATCAACTGAAGAGATCGACCCGGTTGCAGGTATATATGTGATAACACTGCCGGATACCGGAGTGATTACACAAAACAGAATGATACAAAAAATTAAAGCTCGTAACATTTGCCATCTGCCCTTCGAACGGTTATTTTACCCCCGTCTTCCGGATAAAAATTCACAGATCTTCCGGACGTTCCACCGGTATCCTCGGATTCAATGGGAATATGCATTTCGTCAAGATATTTTTTCAGGGCAGCTACATTTCTCTTTCCAATATCCAGATTCCCTTTGAACTGCTCAAACATACTTGCCCCCCCGACCAGAGATGCGGATAAACTCCTCTTTGAAGAGCCGCATTTTTCCATTTCACGGATAAGATGCGGGACTGCTGTATCAGCAAATTTTCCCGGGCGTTCAATTCTGCCATTACTCTCAGGCAGCATCACATGTGCCAGGCCGCCTAATTTGAATTTTCTGTCATACAGAATAAATGCAACACAGGATCCAAGCCCGATTGATGAAATATGTGTATTTTTTATTATGTATTCTCCTATTCCAACATTTATTCCCCTTGAATCAGCTGCATTTATTTTTTCCATTAATCAGTGCCGCCTCTATATCTCTGGGTTAATAAGATTATTCAGAAGCTGGAGGATATGCCGGAGAGTCTTTTCTTCAGGCAGCATAATAATCGTACTGCTGATATCGTTATTTTTGGATTTCAGTTCTGTCGAGAAGAGGATGATTTCGTTAATATCCACTGCCACCTGCGCAAGAATATTTTCAAAGGCTGCAAGGGCCATGTCAATTGACATCATAGGGGGTGAAGGCAGCATGACAACACCGAGGAGTTCAGCTGTTGCATCAAGGAAATGGGAAATCATGATATTTCCAATTTCAATGATTGCGCTTTCATCAAGTTCACTAAATTCCCGGTCTTCATCGGTCGAACCAAGCATCGTATTGGTGAGCCGAATAGCTGATAACCGTGGTACATGGTAGACAATATAGCCTGCAGGCTCAATCTCTCCCTGTATCTCGAATACCACCATAGCCGAAATTTCTTCGTTGAAGTATTGATCGATCTGAGAAATATCGATAACAGCTACCTCAGGTACAGTCATCTCAATTTCACTCATCAGCATCTGGGAAAGAGACGTCGCTGCGTGTGAGGCACCAATATTTCCCATTTCTTTTAGCATATCCAGTTGTTGGTCACTTAAATCCATTTTTACGCACCTTATATCATTGAATTTACATCGAGAATGGGAACCACGTCTCCATCACCTGGAATTGTGACTCCGCTTACCCCTTTACATGATCCGATTACATTGCTCAGCGGTTTGACAACGACTTCCTGCTGTCCTTCTACTACATCAACCGGGATGCAGCATTTTGTGTCCTGATATTGTATCACGACAACAATATCGCCGCTGCTTTCTCCTTTAAACATTTCATTCAGATGATGAATCTGAAGCACATCTCCCCTGAACGGGATGGCTTCACTCTTTCCGATCCGGCTAATCGCCTTGCGGTCAATGCGTGCCACTTCAACAACCGCGGCAATGGGAATTGCACACCGCTTTCCGTTAATCCGGACCATCATCACTTCAATTATTGCCATCGTAGGCGGAAGAACCAGCGTGAAGGTCGATCCCTTCCCTTCTTCACTTTCGACGTTGATTGTTCCTTTCAACGATTCAATGGCGCTTTTAACCACATCCAGACCGACACCCCGCCCACTGATATCCGTAATCTCTTCTGCAGTGGAAAAACCCGGCTGAAAGAGGATATTAATAATTTCTTCCCGGGAGAGGCCTTTCGCTTGTTCAGGCGCAATAAGACCCTTAGATAAGGCCTTCGACAGAACTGCGTCCGGGGAGATCCCACCTCCATCATCTTTCAGTCTGATGAGGACATTCCCTTTTTCTCTCCATGCAGAGAGAACAACAGTCCCTTTTGGATCTTTCCCTGCTTTGATTCTCTGTTCGGGAGTCTCAATACCATGGTTTACCGCATTTCGAATCAGATGAAGGAGTGGATCACCCAGTCCGTCGATAACGCTTCTGTCCAGTTCAGTCTCTCCTCCGGTCATGATAAATTCCACCTCTTTGCCATCATGCACCGCAACGTCTCTGACAACACGGGGAAAGCGGTTAAAGATCTGGTTGAGAGGAATCATACGGATATTCATCATCAGATTTTGCAAATCAGAAACAGAACGGCTGACCATATTGAGTGCTTCATCCATCTCTTTGCTGTTATACTGGTGGGCAATCTGCCGAAGCCTGCCTCCGGTAATGACCAGATCCTCTACCAGATTCATCATCTGGTCTAACCGGTGAATATCAACCCTGAGATTCTGCACCTCTTTCTTTTTTGATTTTTTCGGCATTTTCTCCGGGTTTATCTGGTCACTCTCTTCCGGATCTCTGCTCTCAGAACCTGAGAAAATGTTCATTTTGGTCTCTTCTTCCTGTACAAATGGTTCGACCCGTACATTCTGAATATCAACACCCGATGCCGCATCATGCAATGCATCCGGACCGGCATCTGAATGAAGAATGACCGTCAGAATTCCGGAAAACTTTCCGTCATCAAGATCTTCAGGGGATGGTTCAGAGGAAATAATCTGCCCGATGTCAGCGAGGTTCTGATATGCAATCAATGCCCGTACATCACCCAGGTCACTGTCTTCAGAGACCATAACCGTGATTTTATAGAGATTATTTGTAGATTTTAAGGCATTATCTGACCGCATCCCCTCACCGGAAATCCCTTCCTGTGCTGATGAATATGGCACAATGGTGATCTCTTTTATTTCAGAAACCATCGCTGCCTTCCGGATAATCTCTTCATCAGAGTCCGTCAGAATATAAAGCGAGAGTATGCCGCTGAAATCTGAGTCCGATGACTCCAGCATCTCAACAGATGGACTGGAACTGATGATCTCTGCAACCTCTTTGAGATTCTCAAGAGCAAGAAGTGCACGGATATCCTTCATATGACTGGATTCATCAACGGTCAGAGAAATGTGATAAGAATATTCCTGTGGTTTATCCAGAGGAGTCGCATCTGTCTGGGAATGCGGTTCAGGTTCCTCTTCGTGGATCTCATTCTCTTCTGATATCAGTAATTTCAGCTTTCCGGCTAATTCACGGGAATCAAAAGAGGAACTGTCTCCACCCGCTTCAATATCCTCAAGCATCTCTTCAATTCTGTCAGTGCATGCAAGAAGTATATCAATAAGATCTTTATCGACACTACGCTCACCACTTCGAATAAGATGTAAAACATCTTCCATGGAATGGCAAAGTGTTTCCATCTCATCAAATCCCATTGATGCTGACATTCCTTTCAGGGTATGGGCAGCCCGGAAGATCTCATCTATTGCGGTATCATCGGAACCATTTTCAAGAATTAAGAGATTATTTACAATATTCTCATGGTTTTCAATGGATTCAGCCACAAAGAGTTTCCGGTATGTGTCATCTTCAGCCATTATTTTATTCCTTCTGTGCGATAGATTTCATAATTTCACGGTGCATTCTGTTAAGTGGGACGACCTTGTCAATACAATCCCGCTTTAATGCAGATCTGGCCATCCCATATACCAGACAGTCCTCTTCCCGAACAACAATATTTCTCCCTCCGGCATTTTTTATTGCAAGTGCTCCCTCTCCTGCATCATTTCCCATACCACTGAGAATGACCGAGAGGCAGTTCTTTCCAAATACCTTTGCAGCCGAAGAGAAGGTAATATCTACTGCAGGACGAACGGCATGGACCGGAGCTGATTTTGTCAGTATTATCTGTCCGCCCTGGTGGCCCCTCCCATCAATATGCCGTGAAATTACCGTATGGTAGCCGCCTTTAGAGAGGTAGACATGTCCGTTGGTAAGGATGTCACCGCTTTCTGTCTCTTTAACAGGCATTGGACAGATTCTGTTAAGCCGTTCTGCAAGAGCTGCGGTAAACCCTTCCGGCATATGCTGCGTAATTACAAATGCCGCGTTCTGTTCTCCTTTCAGATTAGAAAACAGCTGGTCCAGCATGGGAGGGCCTCCTGCAGATGAACCGATTAAAACCAGATTCTCTGCAGGAATATCCGTATTCGGCACACATTTCTTTGTCTCTGAGATACTGATCAGCTGTTGTAATTTGGCTGTCAATTCATTCTCAATACCCCGCATCTTCGAGATGTTGCGTGGTTTCAGCATGAAATCATCAGCACCCAGACGCAAAGCCGTGTATGTCAGTTCAGCATCCCGCGAAGTAAGTGTGCTTAAGACCAGAATTTTTGGCCGGTATGACTGCTTATTTATCTCCTTCAGGGTTTCAATCCCATCCATCTGAGGCATCTGAATATCAAGCGTTATCACATCCGGCTTCAGCTCCGCTATCATCGGAAGTGCTTCGATACCATTACATGCTGTTCCGATTACTTCGATATCCGGAGCACGGTTAAGTAAGTCTGATAAAACAGTCCGGATGAATACTGAGTCATCGACGATAAGAACCCTGAGCATAGTGACAGTCTTACGATTTCAATACGTTATTTATCTCTTCTAATACCTTTGGTGCCTGGAACGGTTTTACAATATATCCTTTGGCACCTGTTTTGATGGCAAGTTTAACCATCTGTTCCTGTCCGACAGCAGTGCACATAATTACTTTTGCTCCCGGGTTAATCGTCATAATCTCTTTCAGTGCTTCAATCCCGTTTTTTTTCGGCATTACAATATCCATTGTAACAAGATCGGGTTTGAGTGATGTGTATTTTTGAATTGCATCCTCTCCGTCCTCAGCTTCACCCACAATATCATGATTTCCGGAGAACAGGATATTTTTAAGAAGTGTTCTCATAAAGAGAGTATCATCAACGACCAGAATCCTTCCCATATGTGATCAAATATTTCTTATGCCACATATGTAATAAATATTCTTAATGGGATATTTTCGGAGAAAATCAGTCAGAAATTTTTATGCAATTAATAGTATATAACTATTGAATTCATCTATGGTGACGGAGGTTTCACAGCCTCTGTTACAAACCTGACACCCTTTGTTGTCAGTTTCACCTCACGGCGTGTCTGCACAACCTCAACCAGTCCCAGCTCCAGCATTCTGCTGTACACCATATCTATTTCCTTTTGAGATTTTTCCAGCATCCCCTCAATTGAATGCGTATCCATCCCACTATACACAAGCATTGCAACCTGTCCTGAAAGCGGGTCCAGTTCTCCATCCATTGAACTTTCTTTGGTAGCATCCGTCAGGTAGTTATAGAGCACCTGAAGAGTCGTGGGGGGGCAGAGGACAAAACTTGTTGAGACCTCACCTGTTTCCACATGATCAATCTTTACAACTTCTTTATCGCTTCCCTGTACTTCCCGTTTGGTCTGCTCAATTGCTGAGACATCAGATATCGGGATACAGATCTGATTATTCTGACTGACAAACCAGATCCCTGTTTTCAGGATAATAATTGCCCCTTTTTCCCATTCAGCGGATTTTACCATCACACCGCCTCTGATGGCCGGAGACATAAAATAGGCCATCAGACGATACCCCGAACATCCCATCAGGATCACTCGTTTGAGTACGACAAGTGCTTTTGGTACGGTTGCAATGCGGTATTTTTTATCTGCAACAGAAATGGTAAGAACATTTTTTCTCTGCTGGACGTCGTCAATGGTTTTTATCAGAACCTGTTCATTTATTGGTTCAGGCAGATGGATGACCGTTTCATCTATTCCAATTTTGGCCGATATCCATTTACCCTCTGCTTCAAATTTAACGGGAATTATTGTCATTATTCACTCCTGTCATTCAGATCGTTTATCGGTCTGGATTTTCCACCCATCGCATGAAGAACGATTTCGAGTTCTTCTGCCAGATCAACTGCTGTGACATTTACATCCTTCATATCACGCACAAGGCTTGCCTGTGGTGCTTTTTTTGTTAATTTGATGTCTGATTTCAGAACACTCAGGATATCATCATACTCATTTTTTCCGGAAAATGATATTGGAGCATCAATTTGAGGAGTATTGAGACCGGAATCTTCAAGCAGAAAATTATTATCCTCTGAATCCTTATCGCTTCCACTTTTAGCCTCGCCTGAATCCTTAGATGGGAGATAGTCATCGGGGAATATATCAGTTTCATTAATTTCTTCTTCTTCAATGATAATTTCATCTGTTTCGAGAGAGAGATCATCAGTTTCAAGTTCATCAAGATTGATCGCATTAAAATCTGAAAATGGATCATCTTCCGGGTTTGATTTTTCAAAATCTTTAATGCTGCTGAGTTCATCCAGTGAATCATTCAGCGTGGCTGCAGGAATACGACTCTCACTGAACGAATCAGGGAGACTGATAAAGGATTCTTCATCAAGTCCGTCTTCAATGCCCTGTACAAAAAATTCCTCGGAATTAAATAAACCCTCTTCCGGACGTGTGGCCTGATCGTCTGCATCTTTAGGCTCGGTTTTAGAAGAGACAGGAGCACTGGCAGATTCTGGTGTTAGATCAGTATCATCATAATCATCATCAAATGCATTTTCAGCAAGCAGGATAGAATTGATTTCATCATCAAGGTTCAGTCCGGAATCCTGTTCTTTTTCGGCAGGAGACACCGTTGACTGTTCCCTGTCAAAATCAAATGACATCTCCTCACCTTCAATTTCAAGAGAGTCCAGACTCGCAAAATCCTCATCATTAAAGAAATCCATCTCATCAGAGGACATATTTGTATCATCCAATAATACTGGTGCAGGCGTATCTGTTCCTGTACCAGGAGAGGATGCAAGTGGTTCATCTATCGTCGAATTCAGGAGCGAATTGATTTTTTCTGAGTGTCTATTATCCCTGGCTTTGCTTACGGTTGCATTAAAAGAGCCAAGAGCTGCACTCACACCAGCTGACAATCTGCTTTTTTCTGTTTTTTTGGGTTCATCAGCCGGAGCATTTTTTTGTTCTTTTTTACGGAATCGTGAAAATATCGGACCGGATTTGGTGATTTTTTTATCCTGTTTTGATTCCTTTTTTTTTGTTTCTTTCTTTGATTCCTGCTTTTTGGTTTCTTTTTTTGCTTTCACTTTTTTTATCGAAGGCATCTTCAGATTCTTTAACCGGTTAAAATCTTCCTTTTTAAGCAATCCGAGGGCCATTGCCATGATGAGACCAAACGCGAGTGCAGCAGTGATGGTAATATAAACGGATGTATTGAAGAAGATCAAAATTGTTCCAACGAAAACAATTCCAATCATCATTATTAAACGGCGTACAATTTCATTCATGGTAAACCTCCCATAGCAGGAATCTGGAATAGCATATCTACGATAAATGGCGTCACAATAAATATTATTCCGGTGAGGGTGAACAATATACTTCCAAATGCATAATACAGATAATTTGCGCCGCCTTTGACTATTTTTCCAGCCATCATATTACAGATAGTGATTATAAGAACGACAATAGCTACATACGTTCCCATTTTTTCTTCCGGAAAATTAACAAAGATATTCACCATGCCTGACATTGACCCTCCGACGGATGTTGTCGAATCGCTCATTGCTGCACTGGCTTCACTAAATGAAGCCATCACCGCGGTAACGGCATGTGACATAGAGAGTAATATCTGATAGAGGAAGATAAAAATTGCAACCATTGCCACATGCATGGGAATGAGTAGTACAATAAATCCTGTCGCAAGCATCTCCCTTTTTTCGCGCAACAGTGTCTGTTCAAGCATTGATGAACTGACTACCCGTGCAACCTCTGACGGTTTTCCCCCAAGTTTAATGGAGTCCCGGAAAATATTCAGATACTTGGAGATGAGATTACTGCCGGATTCATCGATAAACCGCTCCCAGACCAGATTCTCGTCCAGACCAAGATTCATCTTTGAATAGATTGACTGGATGAATTCAGAAAGGACTTTCATGGTTTTGATATCAATCTCGGCAAGGGCATAGGTTACGGTGAGGCCTTTGCCGCCCATAATTGTACCAATACTCCGGATAAAAACGGAAAAGTCTGCATCCCGTCCAATGATGTTGGTATCATCAATAACCGCAAATATTCCCAGGGGTGCAAGGAGAATCCCAATGATAAGGAAAATCAGGCCTGTGTTAAACCCTCCCACCATGAGAATAAGAGCGGCAATCAGAATTGTGGGCAGAATAAACCGTTCCATTCTGCGAATCATCTTCTGCTCATAACTCCCCTGACCGGGAATTTCATGGCATTTCTGATCACCGGGGATTGCACGGTACATGGTACCGATACCAAATATGCCAATTCCGATGATCAGCAGATACGATGTATTCAGGGTAGTGTCTAAATCATCAGGTGCATAAATGGCAATCGACACCATAATAATGACACTGACAATGGTCGCTGAAAGCATCAGGGCGATGTATGCATCTCCCCATTTCTTGAGCATCTCGATACCCTGTTCGAAATAGTTCCGGTACACACTCCGTACGGTGGATAATTCAAGCAGAAGGAATTCATCATCCGGAACACCGGAGCTTATTGAGTTTCCATACCGGGACAACATGCTGGAGAGCATGGGGTTTTTTGTCCGGTCAGATACCATCTCCAGCGCCTTTGCATAATTATAATTCCACCGCTTGACGAATGTTTCAACCTTCGCGATATACTTTGAAGTGGCATACTCCTTTCTCGTTGCGGTGAATGCGAAGATTTCCGGGCGTGATATATCAGCAGTGATAATCGAGGCCATATAGGTGACCATGAAAAGGAGGTCTGACCCCATTCGCTTATTTTCTGCGATCTGGTTAAAATATGCTTTTATTTTTACTCCCGTATCTGCAAAGGGTAACTTGCCTCCTGATTTTTCGCGGACACTATTGGTAAACGATTCAAACATATCAGATCTCAATTTTCAGCAGGCCCTGTTTCTTGATCTTCGTGATCATATGATACAGGTCCCAGAATCCTGTATATCCTGCTTTATGAAGCCGTTCTAATATCCGAGCCCTTTTTTCAACTTCCTGGTAGATTTCGGCTCTCCGGTCTTCGGGGAGTCCGAGAAGGGTGGCAATCTTATTTTCCAGAAGGAAACTGCTTCCGTTCCCCGGAAAATCAAACGTATCGGTAACCGGGTTCCAGACAAACATCGCCACAAATGAAAAACCACCTGTTTCAGGGTCATATCCTACCAGTTCATTGACAGAGAGCATTCTGCGCACCATGTCACCGTTTGGCCTGCGTACTGCACTCTGAATAATCACGATATTCAGGTTGTCGACATGGGCGATAGGGATATTAATGGGGTCACTGCAGAGACGCTGAATCAGTTTTTCAACAGAAGCGGCGTGGAATGTGCTCATGACCGGGTGGCCTGTCTGCATCGCACCAAATGCAACTGCACCCTCGGAACCTCGTATTTCACCCACAAGAATCTGGTTTGGCCTCTGTCGCAGCGCTGCACGCAGGAGATCAAACATGGTAACCGATCCGCCCTCTCCTTCACCGCTCCCTTTTCCTTTGGATACCTCACGGGTCCAGTTTTTATGGGGAACAGTCAGTTCGGGAGTATCTTCAATGGTTACAATCTTATTTTCCGGCCCGAGGAAGGTGGTGATAGCATTGAGACTCGTTGTCTTTCCGGATGCTGTTTCGCCGCTGACAAAGAGCGACATCCCGTATTCCAGACAGATCCAGAGATAGGAAGCAACCATATAGTCTGTCGTCTTCCATTCAATCAGCTGAAGAATGCTTGCCGGTTCTTCACTGAATTTACGGATGGTAAAGTTAGACCCGTGTTTACTGATTTCAGTACCATATACGATATTTATACGGGACCCATCCGGGAGGGTCGCATCAACGATTGGATCACGATAGGTAAGCGGCCGTTTGATGCGTTCTGCCATACGAATTACAAAATCATCAATTTCATTTGATTGTCTGAATTCGACGGCAGATTTAAGGCCTTTAAATATTTTATGCTCGATAAATATTGGCCCTACTCCATCACAGGTGATATCTTCGATATATGAATCATTCAGGAACGGCTCCAGAATTCCCATACGGATTTTGTCCCGGATAAGCAGATATTCAATGGAATTAAATTCCATCCGGGTCAGGATCAGCTTTCCCTCCGGCGTTGTGGGCACTTCAGGCAGTTTCGCTTTTTTTGACTCATTTTTCTCCGTAAAATCAGTATTCAGAAATGCGATGATCTTTTCTTTCAGTCCTTTTTCTGCGGTATCTCCGGCTGTGAGAGTCTTTACATCTTCATCAGGCCCGACAATATGAGTAATTTCCCGCAGCACCCGGCGCAGCACTTCAATCCGCTGCTCATCGGTGATTGGGTCCTCTTCAAAACTGTCAATAAAGTCGACAAGTTTCTTCTCCACATGAGCCATCATTTCGGTGACACTGTGAAGGAATGACGGCTCAATGGGAATATAGAAATTTCTGACATCATTTTCATCCGGAAAGATGTGAATAAATGTCATATCACTTACCGGATAGATGAGATTCGGGCTTTCCATCCCCTTGACATCACGTGTAAGTTCAGAGAAAAACAGCGGGATCCCAAAGGTATTCACGGGAAATATCTGGAGATATTCAAGAAGATGGGGTGCCTGCTTTACATACTCCTTTGCGTTCGCCGGAAGCATCCGGAATAATGCACTGGCTTCAACCGATTTTGCATCATAGGATAATGATTCATCAGCATCTTCAGGCGTGAACGGAAGATTGATTGAAGCGCTTAATGTTCCCATTCTTCTACACCCGTGCCATTGAAATCGGAATAATCTTCATGCCAAAACCCGGGTGTACTTCAAATGAAACGATATTTCCGGTTGTTCTCCGTGCCCCGCGAATCTTAACCACCTCCATGACCATGACATATTTCTGGCCGACAAGCGCCCGCTTCATCATCAGATGTGCATCACAGATAGAACGGATTCTTACGAGGGTATCCTCCTGGAAAGCATAGGTGTGAAGCGTGATGAGTATCGTTTTTCCGGTATCAACCATGGTTTTACAGTTGGTGAGAAATGCAAGGAGATCCGACTGATCGGTGGATTCGGTTAATAGTGTCAGAGAATCGATGATGATGACATCTGCCTTTGATTCACGCATATGTCTGATGATTCGCCGTAACATTCCCTGCATCTCTTCCGGACCCCATTCAAACCCGATGGTATGCATGGGAAAAATACGAAGATGACCCCATGCAAAGAAATCAGAGATATCAAGGCTCATGGATTCCATCTGGCTCAGGAAGCTTTTTGCTGTATTCTCAGAAGTATAGAGATCAACATTCATGCTCCCTTTCAGACCGCCCCAGATGATCTGTTGGGTGATGACACTCTTTCCGGTATCATTTTCTCCTTCGATAAGTGTCAGGGATTCCAGCGGAAGGCCATCCGCGAGTTTTTTATCAATATCAGGATACCCGGTTGAGAGAATTTTCTTATCATCCCCGCCCAACAAATCTCCTAGTCCATTCTTTCTGCTCATTGGCATCCCCCTGTTGATTATGTATTCACATATGCGGAGTCATATACACCGTTCGGAGTGGCGACCTTTATCCATGACGGAGTGATTCCAGCGGTATATGTCACGGTCATCGTCACTGCCTCCCCCGGATCGAGCTCATTTGGATGGACGACATCCGGTGTTATCTGCGACGCATACCAGGTATTATCTGTTCCCGGCGTATCGGTGTACGGGACCAGTATTGGTTGCGCTCCCGGATAGATCATATATATATCCATGTACTTAAACTGCGAGATCTTCTCATTCCCGCTATTATTGACAATCATATCGAGGGTATGTGTTTCATTTGATACCGTGATATCAAAAATATCGATGGATGTGTGCATCCTCAGTTCCTGAAGACGGAAGCGTTCTGCCTGTGACATTGTCACAATATCTGATGTGGCGAGTATTCCTCCGACAACGACATATGCTGTGATAATCAGGAGCACCAGAGCAATAGCAGTTGCAATAAGGCTTGCGCTTCCCATAATTCCACCTTATGATACAGTATACTGGGTTGAGACAGAAACACCGTTAGGCAGTACAAACTGGAAATATGCATACTCCCCCGATGAGAATGTGGAGGCGTCAACTGCCAGCGTGATTTCTACTGTTTCACCCGAATCCCAGTATTCATTTGCTGTTCCGACATCCCGTATGGTAAATGTCCACTGACCGGACGAAGGGACCCCGGCAGTATTGATCATGTAATCAAAATCTCCCGGAATGCCAAAATAAACATCCGATGAAGAGATATCCGTGTCAGCAATCCTGATTGAACCGATATTTTTAATCCAGATTTTAGAACTGCCGTCTGCTGCAGAGTATGCATTGACAATCTTCAGATCGGTCCGCAACCGTTCGTCCGAACTCTGTGACGATTCGGTGAATGTACTGGTTGCAGAATAAATAACCGGAAAAAAAGCATTCACCAGTATTGCCGCAGCTACAATGGCAGTGATAAGAAATATTGCGGTGGTGAATGTTTCACTTGACATTCTTAGATCCTGTCAAGCATGTCAATCCATTCATCTTTTGCCAGTTTTGTTTTGATTTTTCCGGATTGTTCTTCCGGTGACGACTGCCCGGCCCGCATATCCATGAGGACTTCGATCATATCGCGGTCCAGTGACGAATCACTGGGTGACAGAATTCTGTTGAGCACATACAGCTCGGAAACGAATTCATCCGAGCTTATTTCATGGGATTCACCCAGACTCTCAGGCATGAGACGGGCGATATCATTGACCTGCTGATAGGAATCATCCGAGATATACCCCATTGTCCGGTATGATTCAATCATGATTTCAAGTCTGTCATGCCCGTATTTTTTGACCATTTTATTGGTCCATTCAAACAGGCGGTGAAGTTTCTGGAGACGTACCTTCTCAGGAGGTGCATCCTTATCTACGGGAGCGAGCTCCTCCATCTTTCGCTGCAGGGAAAGAAGCAGGGATTCATCCTTCGATAACTGGGAAAACCCGTGAGACGGCATGCCTTCTGGAACCAGAATGCCGGATTGCTGCATCGCTCCGGTATTCCACGGTTCAGGGTTACCCTGCAACGCTGGTTCTGCCGACGACGACGGCTGCATCGCAGGCTGCACTGCAGTCTGCTCAGGTTTCAGTACAGGTTCTTCCAGATCCTCGGTCAGTTTCTCCGGCACAGAACTGCGTTTTGGCACTTCAGTCTGCATAGAAGCGACAATGAACGGGTTTTCCATTTCATTCATTCGTTCCCGGATATCGATGAGGAGTCGCTTTATAGATTTTTTGAGAAGATCAACCTCGTCCTGAAGGTTCTGCAGCTTAACCTCCGGATCGTCAGCAGAGGCCGAACTGATAATGTGGTCCACCTGCGATTGATTTATAGCCATAACTATACTTAATTTAAATAGGATAGTATAAATACTTTTATAATATTCCCAATTCCGGATAAATCCTATTTTCCTTTTTTGGGGAATCTAACTACTAAATATCCCTTTGTTCCGGTTTTATGGAAATTCTGGACAATTAAATATAATACTATTCGATACAGCCTGTCAAAAAAAGAAAATTATTAATAGAGTAAGTTGACTTTGTCAATCTTTGCCGGAGTGGTTCTTTTCAGTCCGAATGCAGCACCCGTTGATGGTCTGATCTCCAGGTTGAATTTGGTGTTTGTTCCGAGTGCTGTCGTCGATACTGCGATGATGGTGAATTTGTCCTCACCCTCCAGAAGAACATCCGTATCTGATGCACCATTGGTGATATTCCATTCTTTCGTACCGGCCACCGTTGCATTGAGGGGATCTGTCCCATCAAGGATTTCTACCGCCGATTCTGTGGCATACACCATCTGCACCGTGCTGAAATCAACGGGCGACCCTCCTGCGGCAAGGCCAAGGGTGAACCGAATTGCTTCGATGTCATTGTCATCATCCGCATCAAGACCGTACACATCCCCGATGATTTCCATACTGGATGACGCCATGTCAACACTCGTATAGACAACTTCCTGAGATTTCTGTGTGGTGAAGAAACCAGCGCCCAGCACAACATATGAGAATACTGCGGCAACGACGACAAAAGCGATAAGCACAATTGCTGCCTCAAGGCCGGTGAATCCCTCATCTTTATTCCTGTTTTGTTTCATTTTATACCCCCGTGTGTTCGTTATCTCATAACCATGAGAGGAGTTATGATGACCATTTCTTTTTTGGAAGGTATAAATACTCTAATGAGATCGACCTGATGAAAATCTTCAATACAACAGGAAGAAAGAATGCCCTAAAAACTGCGCAATGAGAAGAAAAAAAGATTAGTAGAGAAGATTTACTGCATTAATCTTAGCTGGGATTGTTCTTTTTAGACCAAAAGATGCTCCGGTGGATGGTCTAATTTCAAGATTAAATTCCTGGTTTTCTACCAGTGCTACTTTTGGCTTGGCAAGAATTGTAAATTTATCTTCACCTTCTAAAAGCACATCACTAGTAGTAGCACCTTCAAAGATACTCCAGTTTCCGGTCCCTGGATTGGTTGTACTCACCAGAGTTGGAGACTTATTAAGAATGTCAACATTGGCACTGGTAGCAAATACCATCTGCACCGTGCTGAAGTCAACCGGCGATCCACCTGCTGCAAGACCAAGAGTGAATCGAATCATATCAACTTTAGTTGCACTTGCAGTATCAAGCCCATACACATCGCCAATAACTTCCATACTGGATGATGCCATTTCAACACCGGTATAGACAACTTCCTGTGATTTCTGTGTGGTGAAGAAACCGGCGCCGAGTACTACGTATGAGAATACTGCGGCGACCACAACGAATGCAATGAGCACAATTGCGGCCTCCAGACCGGTGAACCCTTCATCACGGTTCATTATTTTCTGCATTTTTTGCCTCCTTTCTGTTGTTCATCGGAATGATGATTAACAAAGTATATCTCGCAGGTCCAATATATATAAGTTTTGTATATATCCTGCTTTTCACCCCATTATTCTGCCCTATATTTAAACGAACAGGGTAATTGCAAGACTCATCTGCCTATCAGTCACGGTATGCTCCTTAGACTCCATTGGCACATATCACCCGCCTTCCGGAGAGTTATATCCAATATGCTTTAATGCACACATGTCCATTATTTTAGCATGGATAAGAAGGATCTGGCATTCTTTGGAGCGGCGATTGTCATTGTCATCGTCGTTGCCCTCATTGGGAAACCTCTCATGATGGGCGAACCAATACCATTTCTGCCATCAGCGGAACCTTCCGTCAACCCCAATGAACCCCTCCCCATTCCGGCCGTCCTTCCTACAAGAACTCCCAAAGTGACCGAGACACCGGTTCCGACGCCCACACCAGTCTGGGACGGAGAAGTGAAAACGGTCAGTTATGTCGATCCGTCAACATACAATATCGAGACGCCGGAAAAGCTCGTCATGGGCGAGCAGCCGGCCCCCTACCAGCAAAATCGTACGATGACTACCTACGCAGTCATTCAGGGCGAGGCAAGCGGCGTCACAGAAATTGTTGCCATCCCGTCCGGATACTGGGAGATGCATATTACATTTGATCCATGGACGGACAGTCCCATCAACTCATATCTTGAATTCCAGATCCGGAATGCTGAGGACAGGTCTGATTATCAGACATTCAATTCCGTTGATGAAGGCCCCCGTGTATCCAAGGAGGCGGGAGGACAGAACATGTGGGTTATCGAGCGGTACGAAGCCGGCAGCTTTTATTTCGTCATTAACGAACAGCTGCTGAAATCATATACCATAGAGATCCTGATTCCAAAAACGGACATATAATATATGTCCATTTTACGGGACCATAAGGGATAAACTTAAATAAACCACGACAAATGAAAGAGGCCGGATAATCCGGATTCTTCCGGACTATCCCTGATTTTTTATCCGGTGACCTGCAATAAACTCACGTACGAGTTTTGCTGCCACTGCCGCCGTCTGCCCTGCATCAATGGGACATACTTCCATGTAATCAAACGCCTCTGCAAGCGGTCCGATTGTTCTGATGACATCCCGGACATCAAAAGGGGTTATTCCAAACGGCTCCGGGGTGCCGAGGCCGGGAGTAAGACAACAGTCGATAGCATCCGCATCGATGGACAGGTATACACTCCTTCCATTGATCTTTTCAACAATTTCTTTCAGAATATCGGTAATTCCCCGTTCACGGACATAGTCAGCGGAGTAGAGATTCAGGTTTTGTGCGAAGGCAAACTCTTCTTCGGTTCCGCTTCGCGCACCGATAATGAAGATCTCTTTTGCCCCTGCTTCTGAAACCCTGCGGGTGATGCATGCATGATTATAAGGGGTATTCCCAAATTCATCCCGCAGGTCAAGATGCGCATCACAGACCACAAAACATTCAGAACGAAATGCCCGGTACGCGCCAAGGGTGATGCTATGCTCCCCTCCCAGTAGAACAGGAATTTTCCCGTCTGCTGCAATCTCAGCAGTGATCTCAAAAACTGCATCAACGACATCCTCAGGAAGCGAGGGGACTTCCAGATTGCCGAGATCATGAATTTCTGCTTCGCTCAGCGAATATTGATATTCAGGGAGATACTGTTCAAAATTATAACTGACCTTCCGTATTGCATCCGGACCATGCCGCGTGCCTGCTGCAAATGATGTGGTACCGTCATAGGGCACCCCGAAAATAACATACCGTGCATCTTCATACGGGGTTTCGGCATCCGCAAAAAGATTGTTGGTAAAATATTGCATGTTGGATATCAGGCTTTAGATATCGAGTTTGCGCTTTCCCAGTGATGCAATGATGGGGATCTCCGCTCCTGCTTCAATGCTTTTGAGCTGTTCGTCAGTGACGTCAAGGTCAAACATTTCGTAGTCCTTGATATCCATGAACTGAACGGTATTGCCTGCGATGGAGATAACCTGCGCGCTTTTCCGCTCGACGATGGGGACATAGGTTTTTGCTGATACCGGCTGAACAATCGAGCGCTTCATCCCGTCAAAGATGCCGACGACATCAATTCGTGCCTTTGCGGCGCCGTGTTTTCCGGGTTTTGATGTTGCAATTGAAAGAATCTTGCAGGGTTCATCATCAACAACTACATATCTGCCTTCTTTCAGTTTTCCTATTTCGGTCTGTTGTTTACTCATGATGATCAATCTCGGAATAGATATCTCGGTAAAATTAAATAAATACAATGGTAATGTCCACGTAATAACAGGTTCAGGTATGAGTTTTTTTTCACTATTCGACGAGATTACGTCAGCAGTATCAGATGCCATCACCGATATTGCAGGTACACCGGATGCCGGAATAATTGTTGAAATGGGAGCAGACGGTACACCGACAAAGGCAATTGACAAAATTGCAGAAGATGTCATTCTCTCCTCTCTTCGTACCGCTGAAGCATGCGGCGAGGTTATCAGTGAAGAAGCAGGCAGATGCCGTGTCTCTGATGCAGACGGCATCATCATTCTTGACCCGATAGATGGCACCTATAACGCAATCCATGGAATTCCCTATTATGCAATCTCTGCAGGATATATGGAAAATGGGGAGGTTATTGCTGCATATATCAGCAATCTGGGATTTCACGAGGTATTTACCGCTGAGAAAAATGGTGGTGCCTTTCTGAACAGAAAACCCATACGGGTCTCTGCTGTTGACACGCTTGATACCGCCACGTTCAGTCTGTATGGTAAGCGGCACCATATCGATTCGGTGATGGAGATCGCAGGTACTGTCAGGCGGTGGCGCCATCTTGGTGCGTCTGCCCTCGAACTTGCCTATATCGGATGCGGAAGAATCGATGGGTTTGTCGATATGCGCGGAACGCTCAGATATACCGATGCAGCCGCAGGCATGCTAATATGCGAGGAGGCAGGCGGCAGGGTTACCTCTGCCGTGGGTGAACCGGTCGCATTCTCTGAAGACGTCAGAGAGGGGAGAACGCTGGTCGCTACCAACGGGTTATTGCAGGACGAAATTATCCGCTGCCTGGAGCACTCTGCATGAAGATCAAAATTATTCCGCGTCCGGATGATGTCCGTGCTGTCAGGTATGCACGAGAGCTTGGGGTAAAATTTCTAAATGATGGTCAGACGATCTGGTTTGAACAGGGGAACCCACTCAATGAGTCATTCCACCTGTCTCCCCTGACGGATGCGGATGCCGATATTGCCGTTGTTATCGGAGGAGATGGATCGGTTCTTCATGCAGTGCAGTCGATGAAGCCCCAGGTGCCTCTCGTCGGCATCAATTTTGGGAGGGTGGGGTTCCTTGCAGACCTTGAATCCGATGAGGCATACGCGTTTATCGCACAGTTGCACCCGGAAACCATGGAAACCGAAGCCCGAATGCGCGTGGAAATTTCTGTGGATGGAAAAATATGCGGCTGTGCACTCAATGAGGCTGTTATTGTCACAGAACGTCCGGCAAAAATGCTTCAGTTTTCCATCATTGTAGATGGCATCCCGGTGGAGGAATTCCGTTCCGACGGACTCATCATCAGTACACCCACCGGGTCAACCGCATATGCAATGAGTGCCGGAGGCCCGATTGTTGACCCGAAAGTGAAAGGCTTTCTGCTCGTTCCCCTGGCACCGTTTATGCTCTCTTCGCGCCCCCATCTCATTTCAAGCGAACGCAACCTCGCGGTTCAGCTGGATAGCGATAAACCGGCAAGCCTTGTGATTGACGGCCAGTATGCAGGAGAATTGCATAATGAATCCCTGATTACCGTTACCGCATCCCCGGAACCGGCACTCTTCATCAATGTCAGGAAAAATTTCTTCACGAAAGTGGACCGGAAACTCAGGACGTTATAGCGATACCAGAGTCTTTCTCCCTTTTTTTGTCAGTGACATAATATTTATCATTCTCCCGACTGATGTGAGACTGTATTGGAATAGCTGGTGAAACAATGATCGATGAAAACAAAATGGACCTTAATTATCAGGAAATTGCAGATGCATTTAAGATGGCCGGTATATCCGGTTCCCCTGTCGCGGTGAAATTTGCAAAAACCGAAGAGGGGATTCCTGATGGCGTGGAGGAGATCTCAGAAGCCGTCCGTCACTGTAAGATGGTAAGTATGGCACGGACCGAGGGGAGCATTCTCTTTGCACGTGCAGACAAGCACCAGTGTATGGGTGGTGCATGGGCCCTTGGCCTGAGGGAACTCTCTCCCACCCTGAAATCCGGCGAATTTTATTTCAAACTGGGCAAATTTGCATCCTGGGCCGGATGCATGCGGACGATTGACTCGGTGCCTCATGTCCATCCGCCGGGTGGTGAGGAAGTCAGCACCTATGCAACCGTCTATGCACCTCTGGAGAAAACACCCTTTGACCCGCATGTTGTCATCATCATGGCACAGCCTCTCGTCATGCTGAAGATTGCGCAGGCAGTTCTTTACAAAACCGGCGGGCGCATCCATACCAATATGTCGGGAATACAGTCAGTGTGTGCAGACACCTGCGCCTATCCGTACATGTCCGGTGAAGTAAATTTTTCACTCGGATGCGATGGATCACGAAAGTTTTCGGGCATTGCTGACGACCTGATGGTAATGGGAATCCCTGCCGAACTGATAAAAGATGTTGCAGATGCCTTACCGGTAATTCTGGGTGCTGCAGGTTCAAAGAAATAAGGATGAAACGGCCAGGTTTCAGACTTCTGATGAGAGATCACGATGTGATTTCTCTCCAGAATACATCATTCTTTTTTTATCGTGCTCAGAATTCGTTCACATGCATCTTCTACTGCCCGCTCCATTTCAGGACTCATCGAATCAGAGAACTCTTCAACTGTCCCTGCCTCTATCCCAATAATTGTTATCTGCGGACAGATACCCAGTTCTTCAGCAATATTTACTGCATCAAGCACCCCGATATCAGATAACGAGAGCGGGAAAAATTCGTTGGAGGGCGGTTTTGAAAAGACCATAATCTCTCCGATATGCGTCCCATATCCTGTTGTTGCATCGACCAGAATGATGTGGTCATATCCTTCCATCATCGGGATCAGGCCCAGTCCGCCAACACCACCCTCAATGACATCTATCTCCGGATGGATTTCATGCAGCATGTCAATGACACGGACACCTACCGCATCGTTTCCCATCAATGGGTTGCCACAGCCGATCACCCGCACACGTTTATTGCTCATCTAAATCTTCCTGATGATTCCGGCACCCACCGAATTTGAAAACAACTCTCCATCCAATAGTATAATGCTTATCCCTTTTGGCGTTCAACAGAAAGAACAAGAGGGAGATATAATTGCAGGTTTCAATGAAACTGGAAATGAAAGATTCACCCGGACAGCTGGTCTCTGTTATACAGCCAATATCAGATATTGGTGGCAATATACTCTCGGTTATTCATGAACGGGACCCCGAAGCCGGGGGGGATCTTCTTGATGTACAAATCATGTGTGAGATCCCGGAAGGTTCCCTTGAAACCCTGCTTTCAGGATTCAGGACACAGGGAGTCAATGTGCTGCGTGTCGGTGAAGAGCGGTTTCTGGTACGCCGATCAGTGATTCTCATTGGCCATCTGATTCACACCGATATCAGTGACACCATCGACACAATTGATTCGACAGGCTATGCCGAAGTGCATGAACTTTCCATGGTGATGCCTGCAATCAATGAACCTTCATCGGCCAAAATGACCATTAAATCCGACTGTCTGAAGGATATCAACCGGGCACTGGCAATCCTCCGTGATGTGGCACGGGCGAAAGGATTTTTAATTATCGAACCGCTGGAGGGGAACTGATGCGCATTGCAATCATTGGATTCGGTTCTGTCGGCAGAGGGGTTGCAGAGGTAATCGCCGCGAAGAATACCGGCCTGATTGTTACCGCGGTTGCAGACTCCAGAAGCGGGGCAATTGATGCGTCCGGACTGGATATTGCCGCCGTTCTCAGCAATAAAAAGGAAACCGGCATGTGCGGCACTCCTGATATCACTGTTTCTGACATCCTTTCTTCAGATGCCTACGATGTTCTGGTCGAGGTTTCTCCCACCAATGCTGAAACCGGTGAACCGGCATTAGGATATATCAGGGAAGCCCTTGCAGGCGGCAAACATGTTGTCACGTCAAATAAGGGCCCTGTTGCTCTCAGATTTGAGGAGCTGCATACGCTTGCCGCTGAACATAACGCTACACTCCGCTATGAGGCCACCGTATGCGGGGCAATACCCCTTATGCATACCATTGAGTGCGGCATTGCAGGAAACGAGATTTCCCGTCTCTATGGTGTCTTTAACGGAACCTGCAATTATATTCTGACCCGGATGGCAGAAGAGGGGCTTACCTACCAGCAGGCGCTCCTTGAAGCACGTGAACTCGGGTATGCCGAAGCGGATCCAACCTATGATGTCAAGGGAATTGATGCTGCAATAAAGCTGGTCATTCTCGCAAACGCGGTGTGGGGCATGAAGAAAACCCTCGCGGATGTGGATATCATCGGCATTGACGGCGTTACATCGGCTGCAATCGCACTGGCCGAACGGGAGGACCAGACCATCCGGCTGATCGGTGAGATTGATCCGGCCAATGGAGTACTCCGGGTGTCTCCGGGCATCATCCCGAAATCCCATCCGCTTGTTGTCCGTGATACCCTCAATGCGGTAACAATTGAAACGGATCTCGCCGGGGAGATCACGCTGATTGGAAAAGGTGCGGGTTCATCTGAGACAGCAAGCGCAGTTATTTCAGATCTGCTCTTCATTCGTGATTGCCATGGCAGGCGTGATTGAAAAGCGTCGTGAACTTCTTGCCATTATGAGGGAGTACACCCTCGAGAATGGTTTTTTTACCATCAATGATATCGCAGATGCAACAGAAATTGCACGAAGTACGATTCAGGACTGGATTAACCGTCTGGTGACGGAAAAGTGTGTTGCAGTTAAAGAAGAAAAGAAAGGGCGCGCACCGGCAAAGTATGTGACAACCAATGTCATGATGACCAGTTCGTGCAGACGAATTTTTACCACAACTGACGGAGACTGGGTCACAATCTATCACCAGTGTATGAGTACGGGGTGTGCTGCGTTCTGTGAATATCATCACCGTCTTGCAGGGGGCGTCATCCATGATGTCAGGAGAGACGGAAGAATACTCATCGAATATGCCCATCTGGGGACGGGCGGTTCTGACATTGGCCTGTACCCGAAACCGGCTGTCGGTGTCACCCGGGTGAGAAAGGACGGGCAGTATATTATTCAGACCATCCGGTGCGTGGGAGGGCCTGCCTATTCCCTGACCGATATGATGGCAATGGCGGTCGGGGTCTGTGAGGTGCACCTGACCGACAGCGGCATGATTACCGAGGGGGAGGTCGTGACACGGGCACTTACCCATCTGATCATCGGCCTTGATGATACTGATACCAAAGAGGGGGGTGCAACATTTGCACTTGCACTGGGCCTTCTGCAGTATCTGGCCAAGATGCATGAGGTGATTCCGATTGGGCATGCCGTTGCAATGCTGTACCCTTATCTAACCGAATGTACAGCAGGCAACTCCTGTAGTTTTATCGAGATAGCAGTAAATCCTGAAGCCGTTGATCATGTTGTCGAGCGTGCGGTGCGGTTTATTGAGGCAGAATCGTTATCCAGAGAATGGGGACTTGCGGTGAAGCAGGGGTTCATTATTTCAGAAGGGCTCCGCCGGTTTGGTATGGCGGCACGCGGCCAGGTCGTGACAGCAGAGATGGCCGACACCGTGGCAGATTCTGAGAATATCCGCCTTTTTGGAGGGAACGGAAGAATCGGGGCAGTGGCAGCAATCGGCCTGTCACGTGAAGACAATGCGATTCTCCTCAATCCCGGCGATTCGCCGGATTCCGCGAGCGGATCCTTCACCCCCCTTTCGGGGAAAAATTGAACTATTCTCATCGTGATTTCTATTACAATATGAAGAAACGTGTATTGAACAGAATGACAGGGCTCCTCTGTCTTCTCCTTATATGCATCTGTGCTGCAGGATGCACGGACCAGTCACAGCCGACGGAAGTCGCAGCTGCCGGAGATACGGTTCAGGTGGATTATAAAGGATATTTCGATGACGGGGAGGTCTTCGACTCATCCTATGAACGGGGAATGCCCAGTGAATTTGTTGTCGGAGCAGGCCGGATGATCCCCGGATTTGATGCCGCGGTCGTTGGGATGGCGGTTGGTGAGACAAAAACCGTCAGACTGTCTCCTGATCAGGCATATGGAGAATGGACTGAAGATAAACTCATGATCATCAATAAGAATGAATTTGCTGAAAATTCAACCTTTGAAATAGGTCAATCCGTTTACCTGTCCTCACCACAGGGGGTCTTCAGTTTCCCCATTATTGCAGTCAATGAATCTGCAGTAACCATCGATACAAATCACCACCTGGTAGGAAAGACACTGAACTTTGACATTGAACTTGTCGCTATTAACCCTGCAGATGTCTGATGTCGGAGAATCTGTCCCCACAAATCGCACCGGGTGATATCGTCACCCTCCATTTTTCCTCCGCTGACGCACAGACAGGGGAAATGCTGGAATACACGTATGACGAAGCGCCTAAGGCGTACACCATTGGTGCAGGTAAAATAAATCCGGCATTTGAGGCGGCACTTCTCGGATGCAGGGCGGATGATGAAATCTGTGTGACGCTGCCGGCCAAGGAAGCCTACGGCACCTACAATAAAAGTCTGGTCTTAAAAATCAGTCGAAAAAAGCTGCCAACAAACACCATCCCGGAGCCGGGTACAATCCTTCCCATGAAACTGCCCAGAGGTCGTGAGGCGAATGTAACGATTCTGTCGGTTTCCAAAACAACCGTTGTTGTAGACGCAAATCATCCGTTTGCCGGAAGAGATATCCAGTACAAAATCTGGGTATGCTCTGTCGCTTCTCCTGAGTCAGCGTCAGACAACTAATGTCGTAGACATTCCCTTCCTCCTCCTATTCTTTATTGATTCTGAAATTATGAATGAACATAATTACAGGAGCGGAGTGAAAGAGGCTCTGTGAAAGCAGCCGGGATGTTCAAATCCCTTTTCATTTTTATCAGTATTGAACAGACATACCCATTTGAGACACATTTTTGAGCGATAAGCTGTTTCGTTGCAGATATCCAAAGAAGAATCGCATCTCATAAATGTCTGTGATCAAATAAGAACATGAAGAAAGGGAATCAAATCATCGTGAAATGATAACCCATTCTTCTCACAACGCGTCCTGTGTCTGTTATGCGCAGTAGCGTTCATATTTACCGGAGTTACGACGATGGCATCTACCAAAAAAGAAGAGGATACACGTACGCTGGAAGACTTACGGGGACAGGAGTTAGGCATCCCGACAACGTTGCCACCCTTTAATCCCGATACCGATGTCCCGGACGCTCCGGATTATACCAATCCCGACAGCTGGCTCACCATGCCCGCATATTTCAGCACGGATGAGCAGCCAGTCGATGTGTTCTGGGTGTATCCCACCATTCTCTCTGATAATTCGACGTATCTGATGGATATGAATGATCCGGTATTACGGGAGAAGGCACACTGGACGCTGGTGGAGCAGGCCAGCATATTTGACGGACAGGCAAATATTTACGCACCGTTTTACCGGCAGAACAATGTGAAAATCAATCCTTTGATGCTCACCCGTGCGAAATCCATCTTTGTTCTGGGGCAGCAGGACCTCATTACTGCATTTGCTTATTTCCTGGAACATTTCAATAAGGGAGAACGGCCCATTATCCTCGCGGCCCACAGTCAGGGGTCGGTCAGGGTCGTTGAACTGTCAAAGGCAGGAGAACTCCTGACCGGTGATGCCGAATCACTGAAGAGACTGGTGGCGGCGTATGTTATTGGGTATTCGATCACGCAGTCGGATCTGGATTTAAACCCGTTTATGAGGATCAGTGAACATGCGACTGACACGGGTTGTTTCATCACCTACAATACGATATCCGATGAAGAAGGCAAAGAGAAGGAGGGGCCGACAATCATTCCGGGAACGTTTGTGGTAAATCCTCTGACCTGGAAGACCGATACCACGTTTGCACCTGCTTCCCTGAATCGTGAAGCAGTGTTCTTCAAACATGAGCATCCCGAAAGTCCGGACAGGTATCCGAACTTTGCAGCAGCCCAGGTCGTAAACAACGCGTTGGTGATAACAGACATATCCAATCCGGAGGAATTACCGGCGACCAGCGTCACCTTCCCTGAGGGTGTCTACCACATGTATGATTATGCAGTCTTTTACGAGAACCTCAGAACGAATGTCGGCGATCGTATTCAGGCATATCTAAATCGATATGAGCGGTCAGCACAGTCATCTTGACATTTTATTTTTTAGGTAGGTCATCCGTGTCAAGGGGGGATTCCTCCCCCTGACAGACCTCCTCAGATGTGATGAGGACTATTCGGGTTAGTCTATGTGATATCTGTGATTTATTGGTATTTTTTGAGATAATCAATCATCTACGTGTCTATTCTATTGCGTTCTCAAATCAACCCCACCATCCCATGAACTGCCTCTCCCCTCAAGGGGGAGAGGAGGAGCCCGGCGTATGCCGGGCGGGTGAGAGGGGGTATTGATATGAGCCTGTTTAATGGACAAATGAACCCCAAAAAAGATAAATATAGATGTTTTTCAGAGAAACGAGACTGCCAGCAGATTAACGACGGTTCCAATACCCATGCCGAGGGTCAGGGTGTATGCTGAGACCATGAGCGCTGTCTTCCATCCCATCTCCCGGTAGAGAACCGCAATTGTTGAGATGCAGGGCACAAAGAGCACACTGACAACGGCAAATACATAGAGCTGAAGGCCGGTCATCACCGAACCCAGATCTGCGGTGCCTGCAAGGATAGCGAGAGTTTCAAACGCCATTTCTTTTCTCAGAATACCAAATATCAGTGCAGTAGAGGCATAAGGCGGAAGGCCGAGAACAGTCTCCATAAACGGTGCAAAGATATCCTGAAATGCCTGGATGATTCCTGCATACTGGAGCACACCTAAAAAGACGCTGCTGACCAGAAGCAGGGGCATGGCAATGAAGAGGAACTCCTTCATATGGAGCCATGCCCGTTTCAATGTCTGCACCGGCTGCGGTTTTCTCAGGGGAGCCATCTCAAGGATCATCCCGAACTGTTCACCGGGAGTAATCTTTGTCAGCACAAACCCGGTAAGGATGATCAGAATAAACACAATCAGGTAGATGGAGAAGGCCCACGCAACACCGACAAACACAGCAACAATACCGGCAATAATCACTGTTCGTGCCGAACAGGGCACCATCGTGATCAGAAATGACGCAATTATCCGCTCCCGTTTAGATAACTGGCGTATGCTCATAATGGCAGGCACATTGCAGCCCAGCCCCAGCACCATGGGAATCAGCGCCTGCCCGTGCATGCCGACATGGTGCATTGCCCGGTCTGCGAGAAATGCCGCCCGTGTCATATACCCGGAGTCCTCGAGAATCGAGATGAGGATATAGAAAACAAAGACAAAGGGGAATGCAATCCCAAGTCCTGCCTGCACCGCAAGAATGAGTGAGAAGAGAATCTGCTCCCAGAACGGCGATAATCCGGCACTCATGAGGGGTGCAATCAGATAGATATCGAACAGTTCGACAATTCTTTCTTCGAGAAACGAGCCGACAAAAAATACTGTGAGCAGGGTTGAGAAGAGCAGGAACAGGAGTATCGGAATGCCCGGAAATGACCGTGTCAACAGGCTGTCCAGATCGGGTTTTTTCTTCTGATCTTTAAATACCGTAATTTCATCCGCAATTTTTGCGGCGGCATTGTGCCGGTTGGTTGCAATGATCTGGTGCACGGACATCTGGTGCTCGTCTTCAATCTCTCCGGCAAGGGTGGATGCCGAATCAAGCAGATCGGCATCTGCTCCCAGATTCTGAAGGGCATCAAGGGCCTCCCTCCGGGAACATCCGTGGATCTTGACAAGGCTTCGGATGGCAGCCTCAATGTGCTGGCCATAGGGAACCTCGTAGCTCATTTTTCGTGCTTCTGAGAGTGCACAGGGGATGATGTCTCCGACATTTCGTCCTTCTGATGCAGCTGCGGCAATGACTGTGCATCCGAGCATATCAGAGAGCCGGGCGAAATCAATCTCGACACCGGCCTTTTCGGATTCATCAACCATGTTGATGACGACAACACCGGACAGCTGATACTCCGCAATCTGCAACAGCAGGTAAAGGTTGCGTTCAAGATTTGATGCGTTGAGGACCGGGACGATTACATCAATATTTTCTTCCTGCAGATAGCGGCGGACACTGATTTCCTCATCGGATGTCCCGTCAAGGGAATAGATGCCGGGAAAATCAACGAGTTCAACAATCTCCCGCTGATAACAGACACCGCCGGATAAAATATCGATGGTGGTGCCGGGAAAATTACTGATCTCAACACCGATCCCTGTCAGCTGGGTAAAGATCAACGATTTGCCGACATTGGGGTTTCCAATGAGTGCGACTTTCATTCGATAGTCTCCACAAGTACAGATGCTGCAATTTCCGGGCTGATTGCAATATCACTTCCTTTGATGGTGACGACAAGTGATCCGTTTGAGAGTTTTCTCTGGATGGTGATCTCCTCGCCGGGTATAACACCAATATCATTGAGGCGTCCCATCCGGCGGGGTCCCCTGATGACGGCTACACGGACGGTTTCTTTTTCATTATGGAGAGAGAGGGGTTTCAGCTCACACGGCTGGGCACAGACATGGTGACGCTCCTGTCTGCACCGCCTCGGGCGTGAAAGATATTGATTGAGCCGGCTGATGGTGTCATCGGATGCTTCGTGCTCCATGCGGCAGGCCTGCTGTGAGGCAGTGTCCTGATCCATCCCCAGCATCTCCGTAAAGAAACATTCGAGTATTTTATGTTTTTTCAGGACACATTCAGCCGTTTTCTGTCCCTTTTCTGTCAACCTGACGGTGCTGCCGGGGCCAAGGATAATATCCCCGGTTTCTTCGAGCTGGTTCAGGTCATTTCGAACCGTATCCCGGCTCCGGTCAAATTTCTGGGAGAGAAACTGAAGTGTATCTTCTTCGAGAGTATCAATCCGGTTTTCGAGGATCCATTCCAGATAATCCTCGTGAACTGCAGTGTGCATATATCGAAATACATTATGCTGTCCGTGGCTAATGATTATGTCGGCCTTACCAAGGTGAGAGATATTTCAGGAAAAAACGCATCTTCCCACTCTAATAATTCCAGACAGATTCTGGATCCCCCGTTTTACCTCAACCAGTTTGAGGAGGCATTTCGCTATATTATCGATGAATATCAGATTCCCCGGCATGACATCGGGGTATTTATTCCCTGTGCGGTCAGAAAACCCTACAGCACGTCGCCAAGCCACCGCCTGTTCCATAAAATATTTGATTCCGTGTATGCCACCGGCACGTCATATCATGTCGTGATCTTCGGCACCTGCGGGACCGTACCGGCCGAACTGGAATGCATGTACCCGTACGCACAATACCATTACATGCTGGGCAAATGCACGAACGAGAGAATTCGAGACGATTTTCTAAAGATAGAGACCTATCGCCTGACAGAATTTCTGGAGAAAACGGCCGATATATACGAGGTGCGGATTGCATACTGCATTGGTGTGTTCCGGGAGGCAATGGTCCGGGCGGCCGCAAAGACGAATACCGACATTCTGATCTATCCCACCGATCCTATGATCAAGAAGATGTATGCCGACGACTGCCCGTTTCCCGAGGGCAGTCTCTCCATGCAGGAATATATCGATGAGTTCACGGCCGGTCTTCTGAGGGCGAAGACACTGGTCGACATATCAGAGAAATAGCATTTTTTGGGGAACAGGCGGGAGACCCTCCGGTCTTTCCGGTGACCTGTCGCACATGTGGGGAAGGCTGTGGATGGGTTTTTCACTCCTCACGGGCCCCGATCTCACCCTTTCTGCACTTCCGCATTCAGTTTTTTCAGCTTATCCCGCAGCACAATGGCCCGTTCAAAATCAAGCCGTTCTGCCGCCTCCTGCATCTCGGTTTCTACCTGAATAATGAGATTGGGCAGTTCATACCGTGGAATATGTTTGGTATCCTGAATGTCCACCTCTTTCTCCCGGATGGGTTTGTGAATGGTGACCGGGCTGATGCCATGCACCCGGTTATACTCCATCTGCATCGCACGCCTCCTGCCGGTCTCTTCAACGGCGGTTTTTATCGAATCGGTGATTTTGTCGGCATAGAGGACGACATGGGAGTGGTCATTTCGTGCCGCCCGCCCGATGGTCTGGATGAGGCTTCGGGCATCCCTGAGAAAGCCTTCCTTATCCGCATCCAGAATGCCGATGAAACTCACTTCCGGAATATCAAGCCCTTCCCTGAGGAGATTAATGCCGACGAGCACATCAAAGATTCCCAGGCGGAGTTCACGGAGGATCTCGGTTCGTTCGATGGCATTTATCTCTGAATGGAGATAGCGGGTCTTTATTCCCTTTTCTGCGAGGTATTCCGAGAGTTCTTCTGCCAGTTTTTTGGTCAGGGTCGTTATGAGTACCCGGTCCCCTGCCGCGATGGTCTTCTGAATTTCTTCGCATACGTCAGGAATCTGGGTTTTGAGCGGCCGGATACTGACTTCAGGATCAACCAGCCCGGTCGGACGGATGATCTGTTCAATGATCGCTGAGGAATGCTCTTTTTCATAGGGGCCGGGGGTCGCGGATACGAATATCGCCGTCCTCATGTAGTCTTCAAATTCAGGGAATTTCAGCGGGCGGTTGTCAAAGGCGGACGGGAGCCGGAATCCATACTCAACAAGGGATTTCTTCCGCGAAAAGTCGCCGTTGTACATCCCCCGCACCTGCGGGAGCGTCTGGTGACTCTCATCTATTACCATCAGAAAGTCATCGGGGAAATAATCCAGCAGGCAGAATGGTTTCTCTCCCTTTTGCCGATGATCAAAGAACCGGGAATAGTTTTCAATCCCTTTGCAGTAGCCGGTCTCCTCAATCATCTCGATGTCATAGAGCGTCCGCTGGCGGAGCCGATGTGCTTCAATAAGGCCCAGTGTAGGAAGAGTCGCTTCCAGCTCTTTCTGTATCTCGATTATTGCCCCGGCCTTCTCCTCTTCCGGTATCACATAATGGCGGGCGGGGTAGATGAAAAAATATGGGAGCACCTGCTTCTGCGTATGAGTGATTTTGTCAATCTCGGTAATTCTCTCAATTTCATCGCCAAAAAACTCAATCCTGATGATGTCCGGGCCATATCCGGGGATCAGATCAATGGTGTCCCCCTTCACCCGGAACCGCCCCGGCTGGAGTTCAATATCATTGCGTTCATACTGGATCTCAATCAGGCGGGAGAGGATGTCATTGCGTTTCACCCGTTCTCCCTGCGCCACCTCAAATCCAAGCCCTTCAAAATTCTCCGGGTTTCCCAGACCGTAGATGGCGGAGACAGATGCGATGACAATAACATCATCACGTGAGAGTAGAGATGCGGTCGCCGCAAGACGCATCTGCTCAATCTTTGGGTTGATTGCGGCGTCCTTTTCGATATAGATGTCTCTTTGGGGAATGTAGGACTCCGGCTGATAGTAATCATAATAGGAGACGAAATATTCGACCCGGTTCTCCGGGAAAAAGTCCCTGAATTCGTTATACAACTGTGCCGCGAGTGTTTTATTGTGGGCAAGGACAAGGGTCGGCTTCTGCACTGCGGCAATCACATTTGCAATGGTAAATGTCTTCCCCGAACCGGTTACGCCCATTAACGTCTGAAACCGGTTTTTATGACCAATGCTCTCTACAAGGGATTTGATCGCATCAGGTTGTGAGCCCTGGGGAGAAAAGTCAGATTTCAGATTAAACCTGGTCATGCCTGATCTTCTTTTTCATGAGGGTCCGGTTATAGGTTACGGCAAACCGATGCGCCTCGTCACGGATCTCCTGAATAAACAGGGATACTTTTTCGTTCTGTTTGATGGGGAGCGGATGCTGAAAATGCGGCACATAGATCTCCTCCTCACGTTTGGCAACCGAAATCAGCGGAATGCTGAGATTCAGGTTTTTCAGGGCTTCTTCTGCTGCATGAAGCTGGCCTTTTCCGCCGTCAATAATAATCAGATCGGGGAACTCCCCGTTTTCGTCCCGGATGCGGGAGTACCTCCGATGCACCACCTCTTTTATTGCGGCAAAATCATCAATTCCTTCTACGGTGCGTATCCTGAACCGGCGATAGTTTCTCTTGTCAGGCACCCCGTACCGGAACTGCACCATGGACCCGACCATCGCACTCCCGGCATGATGGGATATATCGAAACATTCGATGATCTCCGGCGGTTCCGGCAGACGCAGGCGTTTCCTGAGGGCGTCTACCTTCCCCCCTCCCCCGAAAAAGGTCGTCTCAATATTCCGGGACACAATCTCGAGCAGGTCTTTTTTGTCTCCCCGCTGTGGAACTGATATTTTAACTTTCTTTCCTTTCTGGAGTGACAGATACTCACCGACTGCATCATCCGGCGCCTCCGGGAGGATTAATTCGGACGGAGGCTCATTCTCCCCGTAATACTGCACCATGAACTCCTCGATAGCGGTTGCCTGATACGGAAAACTGAATTCCTGCTTTTCCCCCAGAACCCCCTTGTAGACGGAAAAGAGAATCAGATACACCATCTCGTTGCGGATCTGATAATTGATGATATCCTCATCGGTCTTTTTCAACCGTTCCACTGCCTGCCTCTCGGAGAGTTTTTGAACGGATTCTATCTGATCCCGCAGTTCAAGCGCTTTTTCAAAGTTCTGCACCTGTGATGCCGCTTCCATCTCTGCTTTCAGAACCTCTATGAGTGCGGCAGAATGTCCTTTTAAGACCTCACGGGCGCGGGATATCTGGTGGGTATACTCTTCTTCAGTGACCGCCCCTACACATGGCCCGGAACAGGTCCCGATATGATACCGCAGACAGGGGCGTTTAGGGATTTTTCTGCAGGATCTGATGCGGAACGTCTTTTTCAGGACGTGCAGGACCTGGTCCCGGTCTTTTGCGGATACAAACGGGCCAAAATAGTCTCCGCCCTGTGTTGTATCCCGGATATAGTGAATACGGGGATACGGTTCATCAGTCAGGTGAATATAAGCATACCGTTTGGAATCTTTCAGGTCGATATTGAACTTTGGCTGAAGACGTTTTATGAGCGAATTCTCAAGGATAAGCGCCTCCACCTCTTTTTTGGTGACGATAAAATCGAGGCTGACAGCAGCAGCGACCATCGCCGCGGTCTTGGGATCCCTGACTGTGCGGGAAAAATAACTGCCCACCCTCTTCTTCAGATTCCTGGCCTTGCCCACATAGATGACCGTATCCGTATCATCCTTGAACAGGTAGCAGCCGGGGTCCGACGGGAGGGAGAGGTAATCAATCATGCCTGCAGCAGGGGTCGAAGATAAACTCCGGTATAACTTCTCTTTTCAGCCGCCACTTCTTCCGGGGTGCCGGATATAAGAATCTCACCACCATACTCACCGCCCTCCGGTCCCAGATCAATCAGGTAGTCGGCCGATTTTATCATATCCAGATTATGCTCGATGACAATGACCGTATTCCCCTTTTCGACCAGTTCATTCAGCACCCCGATCAGCTTCTTTACATCATGGAAATGCAGGCCGGTAGTGGGTTCATCCAGGAGATAGATGGTCTTCCCCGTCCCTTTTTTGGACAGTTCACGGGTCAGTTTAATCCGCTGCGCCTCTCCTCCCGAAAGGGTGGTCGAACTCTGGCCCAGTTTGATATAGCCCAGCCCGACTTTCTGCAGGGTTTTGAGCTTCTGCAGAATGGATGGGTGATTTTCGAACAGTTCGACGCCCTCATCGACCGTCATTTCGAGGACATCTGCGATCGTCTTTTCCCTGAACCGGACCTCGAGTGTTTCTGCGTTGTAGCGCTTCCCTTTGCACTCCTCACATTCCACATATACGTCCGGCAGGAAATTCATCTCAATCTTGATGAGCCCATCGCCGCTGCAAGCCTCACACCGTCCTCCTTTGACATTGAAGGAGAAACGGCCGGGTTTATATCCCCGCATCTTTGCCTCTTTGGTGCCGGCAAAGACCTTGCGGATTTCATCAAACACCTTTGTGTAGGTGGCAGGATTTGACCGTGGCGTCCGTCCGATCGGGCTTTGATCGATGACAATGACTTTGTCGGGCTGTGTGTCAAACGCGATGGAACGGTACTTGCCCGGTGTCACACTCGATTTGTGGATGGTCTTCATCAGTGCCCGGTACAGGGTGTCATAGATGAGGGTTGATTTTCCGCTCCCCGACATGCCGGTAACGACCGTAAATACCCCCTGCGGGATGTGGGCATCCACATTCTTCAGGTTGTTTTCCGTGCATCCCAGCAGATGGATATATTCATGGGAGATACGGCGCCGGTCCGGGACGGGAATGAATTCCGCACCGGAGAGGTACCTCCCGGTGAGAGACTCGGCGTTCTGCTCGATCTCAGCCGGGGTGCCTGCCGCAACGACTCTGCCGCCGTGGATGCCCGCTCCCGGTCCCATATCCACGACATGGTCTGCCTGCCGGATGGTATCCTCATCATGCTCAACCACAATGAGGGTATTTCCCAGATCACGCAGGTGCTGCAGGGTCTCAATCAGGCGGTGGTTGTCCCGCTGATGCAGGCCGATGGATGGCTCGTCAAGGACGTATAATACCCCCATCAGATTAGAACCGATCTGGGTTGCAAGACGGATGCGCTGCGCCTCCCCGCCGGAGAGGGTGCCTGCCGCACGGGAGAGCGTGATATAGCCAAGGCCGACCTCTTCCAAAAATCCCAGCCGTGAATGGATCTCTTTTAAGACCTGCCGTGCGATCTCTTCTTCTTTTGCCGTGAGGGTGAGGTCCCGGAAGAATGCACTGCAGCTGCTGATGGAGAGGTCTGTCACATCAATGATGGACTTGCCGTCAATACGGATGGCAAGCACCTTCGGTTTCAGGCGCTGTCCGTTGCAGGAGGGGCAGCCGGATATCCGCATGAATTTTTCCAGTTCCCTGCGGCGGTATTCAGACTTTGTCTGTCCGTAGAGACGCTCTGCCTGGGGCAGGAGGCCCTCCCATGTGCCATTATGCGCCCAGTGCCCCTCGCCGCCTTTCATATTCATCCGGAACTCAATCTTCTCATCAGACCCATACATCAGGGCCCGGTACTGCTCGTCGCTCAGGTCGGCAATCGGCGTGAAGATGGTGAATCCATAGTGTTTTGCAACCGCTGCGAGGTACTGGATCCGGTATCCGTCCAGGAAATTGCGGTAGAGGGCCACCGCCCCGTCGGCGATTGATTTGTCCCGTTCCGGGATAATCAGGTCAGGGTCCAGTTCCATCCGGATTCCAAGTCCCTTGCACTCCTCACAGGCACCGAACGGGCTGTTGAAGGAGAACATGCGTGGCTGGAGTTCTTCAAATGAGATGCCGCAGACAGGGCACGCCATCCGGGAGGAGTAAATGTGTTCTTTCTCCCCGTCTTTCCCTGCAACAATGACAAGGCCATCGGATTTGTGCACCGCATTTTCCACGGCCTCCACCAGCCGGGACCGGTCATCATTCATGCACCGGTCAAGGACAATCTCGATGTCATGCTTCACATACCGTTCCAGCTGAATCTCTTCATCTGTCCGGATAATAGTCCCGTCTACTCTGGCACGGACATATCCCTCTTCGTTCAGGTCTTTTATCAGCTGCTGGTAGGTCCCCTTCTTCTGGCGGATGATAGGCGAGAGGATGGTCACTTCACCGGAGAAGTCGGATTCAATTGCATCTGCGATCCGCTCCGGCGACTGTGATTCAATTTTGATGCCATGCTCCGGGCAGTAGGGCGTCCCGATGCGTGCAAAGAGCAGGCGGAGGTAGTCATAGATTTCGGTGACGGTACCGACCGTACTGCGTGGATTTTTCGAGGTTGTCTTCTGTTCAATGGATATTGCGGGGGAGAGGCCTTCGATGGAGTCGACATCCGGCTTATTCATGAGGCCAAGAAACTGCCGGGCATAGGCGGAGAGTGACTCCACATACCGCCGCTGCCCTTCCGCATATATGGTGTCGAAGGCGAGGGTTGATTTTCCGGACCCGGAAACACCGGTAATAACGATAAACCGGTCCCGTGGGAGGTCCAGTGTTACGTTCTGCAGGTTGTGTTCCCGTGCTCCGCGTATGGTAATATGATCCATAAATTCGTTCCAGATATATATGCGCACTGCATAAATAGACCTACAGGTAGGGGTATAATAATGGAACACCCGACGGACACGCCAACGTGCAACTTCTGCAAAAAGAGAGCAATCGGCATGCAGATACTGGGCTGCTGCAAACAGGAGGTCTGCGAAGACCATGCTGAGAAGATGCTGATTGCCATGAAACCCGGCGAGAGAAAGGACTGGGGGGCATGCTACTATGTCCGCTACCCCGAAAAACCTGAATCCGGGGAAGAGAATTCGGAAACCGAACCGGAATAACGGGCACAGACTTGAGTGAATACAGATTCCTGCTCCCTGACTTTACTGTTTCGTCGGAGGTGCCCTGTCAGGAATGGCTGAACTTTCCGGACGCCCACGGTAGTGCCAGCCGGGATCGGTTTGAATCAGATCCTTACGTTTTTCAGACAGAGTCCTTACAGCCGGTGTAATTGCCTTGCCGGGGAGGACGGAGGCGAGGCACGGGTTTACCCCTTTTTTCTTTCGGAAGGGAGAGCTGCTGTACTCTGTATCTGGTATTAAGGTCGATAATTTCCGTCCAAAAATGCACACAAACCAGTTAAATATCACCTGTTGAAATTTATATCCATGAACACCCCGACGTCGAATGCAAGGTGTGATTTTTGTGTGAAGAAGGCAATCGGTATGCAGATCCTGGGATCAGTAACTCAGAATGTCTGCGAAGACCATGCCGAGAAGATGCTGATTGCCATGAAACCCGGTGAGAGAAAGGACTGGGGAGAGTGCTATTTTATCCGCTACGAATGAGATACTCTCAAGACAGGTGAATGATTACTTCGCATCAGGACTTGCACCGGTTTCCGGTGCTCATCCGCATGTCCTGATTCTGGGCAGTTATCCGAGTGAACTGTCGTTGCAGCGGCATCAGTACTACGGCAATCCCCGGAATCAGTTCTGGAGAATAATGGGAATGGTTCTCTCATTCCGTTCTGATTTTCCGGAACTGCCCTACCAGAACCGGCTGAACTGCCTGACCGCCCATGGCATTGCCATCTGGGATGTGCTTGCGTCATGTTCGCGCAAGGGCAGCAGTGACAGCTCAATCTGTGATACCATACCAAATGATATTCGCCGTTTTTTAGCGGACCACCCTTCAATCCGCTGCATTGCCTTAAACGGAAAGACGGGTGCAGGACACTGGTTTCAGCGGTATTTTTCTGATCTCCTGAACGATGAAGACAGGGGACTGAGGGTGATATCCCTTCCGTCAACCTCTCCCGCCTATGCAGGGATGAGCCTTGAAGGGAAGGCTGTTATCTGGCGGCAGATAACTGAAGTTTGCATGAAATCTGAATGAACAAAGCGTTCCTGCTTCTGACATTTGAAGGAGCAGGCATGGTGGTATTCAGAAGTCCGGCAGTCATCATTACAAAAACCGGGGGAAAGGATCCAGATGATGGACAATAACGGGGAGCGTGAGATGGTCAACCGGAATTATTCGCTGTCCATTCCATTCTGTTTTCCATGCAGCTCTTCAATATCGATACGAATGACTGCCACCTGAGTCAGGTTCAGATCATCGACACAATATTCTTCGCCGTGATAACGGTCAATGATACAGGCAATCCCGTCTTTTATCTGCTGTTCATTGTCAAGTATTGCTGCTGTTCCGAAGCCAACGACGCTTTGATACTTCATATTGTATGAACAGGGATGGTCGCCGCGAAGTGTTTCATAATACAAATCAACTTCAAAACAGACATGTTTGTTGCTTCTGAGAAAGTCCATTTTTGTCCCGGTTATTGAACTGTGCAGATAAATGGCTCCGTCTCTGTATCCGAAAGACATCGGCACGATATAGGGCCGCCCATTGTTGCAGAGACCGAGACGTAAATACGGTGCATCTGACAATATCTTCTCAATCACTTTGTTATCCACGATTTTTTCGCTCATGTGACACATCCTGCTCTTTCTGCCGGGAAAGATCAGAGATATATATTCATTATCGTTTGGAATCGATTTCGCTGCCGATGGCAGAGTTGAAAAGAGGAGAGAGATACCGTACCGGCCAGAATCCGGGCAATTCGTGATGATGGAAACTCATAGAGACCATCAGGGGGAGTGCACAGGGGCAAACGGAGTCGGGCCGGGGATTCGCTGGCATGAGGCCAGGAGTTCAGCTCACTTCGTACAGAATCTTAATGACAAACAGCGCCTGTATCACGTATCCTGATTTTTTCCGAACAACCGGTATTCTCAAAAATCCGGAGATATCATGGAAAACAAACCGGGATGATTGTATGCATACCATAACGAAATCCGAAAAAACGTTCCTGGACTCGTTTTCCTGATGCTTCCGGGAAAAGGTGTCTGGACATACGCCGGTGTGGACCATCCGATCGTCCAAAACCGGACCGGGACCTGGTTGGCTGCCATCCTTGCAGCTGTTTTTGGTTATATTGTGATAAAACTGGCCCCACAAACCGGTTTCCCGACATCCGGGACGACAACGTCTCGAACAGAGAGCGTTTTTGTATCCGGTTATCCTGGGTCTTGTGTTTGCCCTGGTGGAGATTCGGGTCGTTCTGGCAATGAACCTGCCCGCTATCCATGTAGCCTTTCCGTATTCCATTCCCGTGTATCTCAGCGGCGGGATCTTCCTTGAAATCCTCTATCATCTTATCCCGACAGGTTTTCTGGTTTGATTTATCTCAAATGTCCTGCTGAAAGGTGATAAACAGGCCGAGGTTTTTGTCGTGGTTGCTGTTCTCGCAAGTCTGTGGGAACCGATCATGCAGATAACAGGCATGTATCAGATGGGAATGCTTCCGGGTACGATTTTCGGATCCGGCCTCTTCATCTTTATATTTGCCGGGAACCTCATTCCCATTGCCCTTTTTCCGCAAATACGAATTCCTGGCCCCGGTGATCCGGAGGCTTGCTGACTATAGTCTGTGGCACGTAATCTGGCCGATGATCTATTACAGATCCTTTCCGTTTTAGCAGGACGAAGGACACGAAGAATTATTACGAAAGGAGAGGTCTGCGCAGAGTTCTACCGTATCCCGATAAAGACAGCATACAGCCCACGGTGATACGGGCACCGGATTTCTGAGAATCCCGCTGCCTCCAGCATCTCCCGGAATCCGTCCGGCGTGGGTATTCGTTCCCGTGCCCCGTCCCATGATGCACGCTGCCGCTGTGCTTCTTCCGGGTCAAGGCCGGCATCCTGCATGAACGTCTCCCAGCGGGCCAGCTGGCATTGCTCCTCATCTGCAGTCGGGGGCCGTACAACACATCCCGTGATGCAGACGCCGCCGGGGCGAAGTGCACGATATGCCCGTCTGAGCACCGTCTGCTGTTCGTGGGATTCAAGGGCAGGAAAGCAGAAGGAGCTCACCACGGCATCGTACGGCCCGGCCGGCCACGGCTCCCGGATATCTCCCATTATCATTATGACGCTCTCAAGCTCCGTTTTCTGCCGGGCAACCGCAAGCATGGCCTCAGAACTATCAATGCAGATGACAGCTGCCTCCGGGTGAATTGATCGGATTCGGGCGGTGAGGATACCGGTACCGCAGCCAAGTTCAAGCACCCGGACGCTATGCTTCGGGATGGCATCGGTGACAGCACCATAGAAGTATTCCATCCCGGGGACGATCCGTGCGGTCATGTCGTCATAGTCTGCCGCCATTTTTACAGAGTCCCACTGCATGCCTGCCTCTTCCTCAGTGTCCCTCGCCATGTATCTTTGCCTCTCCTGTGTTCCATTCACGGTCATCTTTGGGATATGACATATTTTTTGTGCTGCAAAAAAGGGCCCTCCGGATGGAATCCCGTCCTTGGTTTTCCGGCCCACCCGGCAGCCATCGGGACGTGCTTACAGATGTGTGCCAAAGACAGGGAAATAAATCGTTTTATGCACAGGAATGCATCGTTTCACGATATCGTGGCAGGGCAGTAATAGCATCCGACACTGCCTGCTCTCTTACCGGACGACAAACCATCACTCCTGCGAAAAAAGCAGACCCTCTAAAAAATACCATGATGTTTTTTCAGGTATTCCCGTATTTTCTCAGATTCCAGCCAGCCCTGATCCAGACGGTGCACGATATCATCAATGGCCCGGACCTGTTTCAGGATGGGTTCAGCCACCTCCTCATCAGAAAAGCCGATGATACCGGTAATAACCGCAAGGGGGTTCCTGATTTCGTCATTTAATGTCCCAAGCTGCATCAGATTCTGTTCTATCTGGCGGAGAGCGGTCGCCTCCCGGTCCCGGGCTTCACGTTCCTCCGTCAGATCACGAACGAGCGACAGAATGAAATGACGGCCACGAAGCTCAATCATCCGGGCGTTCACATGCACCGGGAATACGGACCCGTCTTTTCGCACGTGTTCAGCATCAAACGAAATCGTGTTACCGGTCTGAAGTGCGATAACCCGTGCCGCATCTTCTTTTCTGACCGGCCCGGTATTGATATCAGCAACAGTAAGGTTCAGGAGTTCTTCACGGGAATATCCCAGACGACTGCAGGCAACATCATTAACCTCCACAAAAAATCCCCGACTATTATCTGCCAGCACCTCATGCAGAAAAACGGCTTCGTTAATATTATTGAAAATCTCGTGGTATTTTTGTTCATTCTCGATAAGGGCATCCTCTGCCCGTTTCTTCTCTGTCTGATCATCATACACCGCGACAACCTCTCCGGACGGCAACCGGTACACGTAATTCTCACGCCACCCCTGAATAGATTCGTCTTTATACTCTGCAAGGGGCAAATATTCCGGTTTCCCTGTTTCAAAGACCCTGCGCAGGACAGCAGGCAGGCCAAACGCCTCAGCACCGGGGAAGACTGCAAAGATACTTTTCCCGATTACATCCTCCCGCCGAATATCATCAATCGCTTCTGCTGCCTTGTTGATGTCCCGGAAGATGAAGTCACTTCCGTCTTCGGTCACATCATATACCGCCACACCACTGCTCATATTGCTGAAGAGCTCCCGGAACTTCTCCTCGCTCTCCCGGAGACGGACTTCAGCAGACCGCCTGCTCAGATAATTACTGATACGTTCACTGATGATCTTTAAGAGCGAACGTTCTTCAGGCAGGAAAGATTCCTCATCAGAATGGTCTCGCAGGTACCTCACCGTGATCGTCCCAAACACACGGGTATCCACAAAAATCGTGTTGTCGATCACCGGTCCGGTTTCCTGAAACCCTTCCGTCTGGTACGTATGACCATCGGTCTGCACCGCAACACCCGTATCCGCAGGATACTGCATCGCTGCCTGAATGGCAGGAAGGATTCCGTAAAATAACTCTTCATCAGAGGGTTTTTGGAGAGTGATTTCTGAGATCTCCCGCAGGCAGGTCAGCTCTTTCACACGCTCTTCCAGGGCATGCGAGGTCTCAAGGATCTGGTGTTCAGCCTCTTTCATCAAGGTGATATCACGAATGGATTCAATGGCGCCGGTGACATTCCCTTCAGAATCGTAGAGACGGCACGCAGTAAACCAGACATAGGCTCCCCTTTCCTTATAGAGATGGGGCACATAATTTTCTGCAACCAGCGTATCTCCCTCTTCATACCATACCGGATACTCAATTTGATCACGAAGTTCTGTATGAAGCATGAGATCAATCAGAATCGGCCGGCGTTTTCCATAGACCCGATACCCATATTCATAGTTCCCCTCACCCAGCATCTCAGACGCAGGAATGCCCGTCATCGCCTCTATAGCCTTATTCCACGCGATAACACGGCCGTTCGTATCAATGGCAAACGTAGCATCCGGCAGGAACTCGATAATCTGCGAAAGGCGGCGTTCGGTCTCCCGCAACTCCTGCTGACTCACTACCAGATCCTTCAGATACTCACGCAGTTTCTCTTCACCTGCTGCAAGATCCTGATACGCCGCCTTCAGGGAATTATTCTTCTCCAGAATCTCCTCCTCTGCCTTCCGGCGTTTCTCCTCGAGTTCAATGCTGTACAGGGCAAATCCCAGATCGCCGGCCACCTCAGCGAAGAGTTCCTGCTCCTCAGTGTCACGTGCCAGTTCACGGGAGACATAGGTGGAAATGATCCCATAGACGGTGCCGTCAGACTCAAGACGTTTCGTTAGTCCACTCATCTTTTTATAGGACCAGGGGAGCGGGCAGTCGGTGCAGGTCTTCGTGGGATCATCGGTTACCACAACCTCACCTGTCGCGATTGCCCTCTTTGCACACCCGGTGAGGTTGCCTTCCTTCAGGTACTCAAGCATCGGCCGGAACGTATCGCCGGAGTCTGATACTGCTATGGACTGTGTTTTACCATCCCTGTCAAACAGGACAATCCAGACATTTTCATACCCTCCTACCCCGGTCAGGGCCCCGCAGGTTTTTTCTGTCAGTACCTGGGGATCTTTTTCCTGCACAATCAGCTGATTCACATTTCGGATAGAGGCCAGCAGTCTGTTCAGGTGATAAATCCGCTCTTCCGCCTGTCTGCGTTCGGTGATATCAGATGTAAATCCAAGAGACATCCCGTTGGGGAGCACGATGGCACTCAGATTGACGGTACAGATACTCCCGTCTTTTTTCAGCAGGCGTGTCTCGGACTTTAAATGACCGGTCTCCTGCAACATCCGGAAACCCTGGCGTGCTTCGTCCAGGTCTTCCGGCAGTACAAGTTGGGTGATATTCATCGCGAGAAGTTCATCCCCGGTATACCCCAAGAGATCACACGCCGCCTGATTGACTTCACGATAGTGGCCCCCTGCATCAGTGACAAAGACCCCCTCCGGTGAGCTGTCAATATAACTCCGATATTTCTGTTCAGAAAAGGTGAGTTCTTCTTCAGTCTGCTTATGATGCTCCACCAGGGCTGCCAGTTTGAGATTGCTGTAACTCAGATCCGAGATCATGCGGGCAAACTTCTGGTAAAATACCATTGCTGTCTGCACTTTCTCATGGCTCCATCGCGGAACACGTTCAAGAGCAGCAAGATACGCTTCTGTATCAAATCCATATCGTTCTGCCTGTTCAGTAAATATGCGGATGTCAACCTCTTCATCGTCATAAAAAAACTGCCCAAGAAAGAGATTGCCCATATGCTTCCCTCCGACAAAGATCGGCGTTACCGTGTCCCACATATTATTTTTACATTTATAATACCGGATTTCACCTGAAGTCGCACCCGTTGTCAGTGCGACATCACTTTCAAAACAGTTTTTTTGCGTTTCAGGATTGACCCGGTGAAATTTTGTACAGATATCCTGCCATCCGGTAGAGATCAGAATATTCCCGTTTAGATCAAGAATGGCGATGCCAATGCCCGTTAGTGTGTAAAAATCATCCATCAGTGACTGTATCGCGTCGCTGTCGATGATATTGCGAAACTCCGCTTCCTCAACAGGATAATCCGGTGAGAGAATTGAGTCAAGCTTGAGGCGGAGTTTCTCCTCACTTTTTAGCAATTCCTCTTCGGCCTGTTTGCGTGCGGTAATATCACGGACAAAGGCAGAGTTGAACTCACAATCTCCATACCTGGAATAATTGGCAGAAATCTCAACCGGATATATCCTCCGGTCTTTTGTCAGATGGCGGGACTCTATCCGCACATTCTTCTTCTCACTGATGTAATGCCAATGCGTTTCCCAGTCAGCTTTCGAAAAGTCCGGATTTATATCAAACACAGAAAGCGTAAGGAGTTCCTCTCTGGTGTATCCCAGCATCCGGCACGCCTCTTTGTTGGCATTAAAGAATCGTCCGTCCCGGAGAATCCAGTAGACTTCATCGGATGCGTTTTCTATGGAGTACCGGGCAATCTCCAGTTCCTGCTCTGCCTTCTTCCGCTCTGTTATGTCAACAACGATGCCGGAAACATAAAGGGGCGCCCCCTCCTCATCACTCAGAACCTGAAGATATGCCTGCGTCGGGACGATGCTCCCGTCCTTCCGGTATGCGTTCAGTTCCTCAAGCTCAAGATGGTGCTGTTCAAATAAGCGGCGTTTAAATTCAGCGAACGCCTCGGGCCGGAACTGATAGAGATCACCGATATTTCTCCCGATCAGCTCTTCCTGAGAATACCCGTACATCGCTGCAAACCAGGCATTTGTATAGAAGATGGTCGCATCCGGACTGGTGATGACAATCCCGTAATTTGCATGGTCTGCAATTGTTTTGAACGTCCTGAATATATCGTCAGATGTTTCCGGCATTTTTTCAAAGAGACAGAAAAACTGCTGCCAGAGGCGTTCGGAAAAAACATCCTCTTCCGGTGTGCGTACAAGCCAGAGGTCGGCAAAGAGATCCCAGCCAAACGCACGTATACCACCGGGTTCCATCCCTTCCGCTGTTGTGGTGATGATCAGAGGGAGACCGGCACAGTGCTCCCGAATAATTTTTGCGGTTGCACAAAATGAGCTGTCGGCCACCGTTCCAATCAGGAAGACAGCATTACATGAATCCGGAACGTGGGGGTGATGCAAAAAACCATCGGCGGATACCGAAGTCGTCTGAATAAACCCGGCTGATTCTACCGAAGGTCCCCGATACGCTGATTCAGGCGTCCGGTCCCATACGATACATATATGGATCATTTTTCCTCCCAAAGTGGAATTGTGCTGCGTGTGCCGGTGTCCGGCATGAAAAACACGGGGATGTGTCGTTCACAGACATGGGGGCAGACATGTCATCCCTGTTTCTTATCACAGAGTGCATCATCATGCTTTTCGGAACCAATTTCTGTCTTCGGCTGCTGCACCAGCACCCTTCATTTCATCAACCAGATGCTGATTCCGGTATTCATATTTGTCAGACAAGACATCCGTCTCTTTTCCGGGTCGGATATCTGATCATTTTGGCATTATAGGTAAAATGATTGTACATTTATTTAAACAATGGCACATATCACAATCAGGACACGGACGGTGGTGTGATGCGCAGATTAAAGCGATGCAGAATAATTGTCTGGGAACCAGCCACATAAATGATGGAAACCGCCGAAAATATCGGTTTTACCCGGAAATACCGGAACAAATGATTTGGGAATTATGTGTCCAACATCCACGGCGAAAGGCCAATCCCGAACGGGCTGCACCGTGCTAATACTCTACCACAATATCGTATGCATCCAATAACCCCAGTACACCGGGATAGGAGAATTGTGCGTTCTCAATTCTGTTTCCCGCAGGGTCAATCGAGTAATTATTCGCGGTTCTGAAATCAGCACCTCTCAGATTGCTCCGGATGAAGACGGAGTTTAGTAAATCACAGTCATGAAACACCGCTCCGGACAGATCCGACTCGATAAAACCTGCTTCGTGAATAATGCAGTCTGCAAATCTACTGTTCCGCAAGGCATTTTTAAAGAATACCGAATAGTCCAGACGACACTGTTCGAAGGTCACGGAGAAGAGGAATGCATTGCAGTTCCCGAAATCAACGCCTGTCAGTTTGCATGCCCTGAAATCGACATTTCTCAGGCTGGTATTGCTGAAAAGTGCGGTGCTCATATTGCAGCTCTGAAACCGGCAATCCGTGAACGTATTCTGTGACAGATTGCTGTCTGAAAAAATGCAGTCCAAAAATGTACAGGACTCAAATTCCCTGCCGCAGAATTCTGTATCGGCATAATCCAGTCCTTCAAAAATTCGGTCGTAGTATGATTTTTCTTCCATTATTGTGCCCTCTTATTTCAGTGAGGAATGCGCCGGAACCGGTGATGCGGGCCATATATTCCATTCAGATGCGTAAGATACCGGACAGATAGAACCGTATTGTCGCTGCTTCATCAGGAATACGTCCCTATGGGTTTTTCTGAGCACCACCACACATCTGCCGGTACAGTATCTGTGCCGATGACCTGAGAATTCTTCCCCTTCAGACATTTGCAAAAATCAGTGAGCCGGGAATTTATGATCGGTTCTATCCTGTCAGGGCTATGTTGCCCCCGGCATTTAAGACCACACCATCTCTATGTCTCTTTATATCGTTGATCGGGTTGTATCCATATCGCTGAGCCAGCCGATCACTTCCCCGATATCAGGCACCGAATGCACGGGGTAGATTTTCACCCGGGCAACCGTTCCGTCTTCATCGATGATGATCGTGGCCCGTTCGGAAAAGCCGTTTGCTTCACGGAAGATGCCATACTGCCGGGCGACCTCACCGTGAGGCCAGAAATCACAGAGGAGCGGCGTTCCGGTAATGCCGAGGGTTTCTGCCCACGCCCGTTTGCAGGGGAGGGAATCGACGCTGATGCCCACTGCGACCGTATTCATCCGTTCGAAACACTCCCGGTTATCTTCAAGCGATGTCATCTGGGCGGCGCAGTAATCCGTCCATGCGAGAGGGTGAAACGAAAGAATCACCCGTTTCCCTGTCATTTCGAAGAGATCCACGGTTTTGTCGTGCTGACTTTTCAGTGAAAAATTCTTTGCCGCATCCCCCGGACGAATAAGTCGTGCCTGTTCCATGGTACACCTGCTGTTCACTACTCCATACTGCTATATCAGTCCTGCTGCCGGTGCAGAGATCTTACAAAACCGCTGTATCGCGTACCGCACTACCAGTCTTTTCCTCTTCTCAGGAGTCGCTATCCCTGTAACCAGGGATGCATTCATCATATTTTATAATGCATTTTTCAACCGATATGACTGCTGTTTCCACAGCAGAATACTGATGATGCAAAATACCGTGATAGTAATGGATACTGATGGAGGCAATAGGTATATCATTCCATACTGCCATTTCACCAAATTGATTACGGTTATGAGCGCGAAAAAGACATTTACAACTGCCGAAGGAAAAGAAATCGGAGAGAAACTCGGCGTCGGATGGGACAAATTCTCCGTTGAGGAGTTTACGGCGGGAATGAACGTGGAGCTTGAACACGGGCAGAGAGATCCCGGCACAAACGTGACAAATGACGATCCCCTGATGACCGGAAAAATAGCCCTTGCTCATCTGAACGAATTCCCCGACTACTACGAACGGCTCGAAAAGATGGAGACAGAGGCTGAGGAATTCTGGGATAAACAATCCGGAAAGGAATGATTTCTCTTTTTTTTGCCGTCACGAACGGTTATTGATCAAAAACCGGTATTTCCCGGAAATCATTGTATTTCCGCCTGCACTCAATGCTGCGATGAAACGGGTCGGGGCGGAGAACAAAGAGCAGAAAAGAGATACTGCAACTGACCCGTATCGCCGGGGCCTCCCTCATTGAACCGGTGTTCATCCGTGCAATCGGGGGTGACGCACCTGAGAAAAGGGCGGAGTCATACCCCGGCATATTTACATTCAGGAAGGGGAAAGGAGGCTTTCTTCGTCCGGACGACAGCGTGGAGCCATACAGCGCCTCACATACCATTATCTGTATTAACCGTGATTCGTCCGCGGTGAAGCACATGGAGTGGTATATGGTAGTGGCACTGATATTCGGATGCATGCTGCTCCCGTCGGCGGCGGCCGCAGTCGCATCGCCTGCAGACGGGGAAGAATATGGGGTTATCTGGGGGTCATTTGCACCTGCCGACAGGGAGTCTGTTCATTCGTACGGCATCGCGATGGATACTGCCGGGAATGTCTATGTGAACGATCCTGAAACCGGCCGTATCAGGACATATTCATTCGGCGACCTCCCATCTGCCGGTGAAACGACGTTCAGTGATGTCCCTTTGGCCGGAATTGCCACAGTCAGTGACATCCCAACGGTGCGGGCGAATGAGTGGACGGTCGGACCGAATGAGGATGACGATTTTGCAGCCATTCAGAGTGCCATCGATGCGGCAGCCGATGGCGATACCGTCATCATCGGTGCCGGGACGTACAGGGAGGATGTCGTGGTGGATAAGCCTCTCATCCTGGTGGGCGGCTATGATACGGCGATCGACGGAAAGGTCACCCTGACGGCGGACGAATGTAGCCTCATTGGATGCATGGTGGTCTACGGGGTGCGGGTGGAGTCGGACAATAATACCCTCGAAGGTGTTCTCACCGGGTGGACGGTTACCAGCGCCGGACCGGAGGGGAGGGATGGATTTATTGTCAGAGGTTCCCACAACACCTTCACCGACTGTATAGTGGATGGGTTTTACCTGGGGCCTGCCGCTACCGGCATTATTATTGATGGTACCACCGGCAACACGTTCACCCGTAGCGGAGTTATTGACAGCTGCACCGGTGCCCATCTCATATACTCTTCCGGTACCACCTTCCGGAAATGCATATTTTTTGCACGAGGTAACGGCATCCTCCTCAGTGAGTCCACAAATACCACCGTTATCGACTGCAGCATGAGAAACACGGATTATATGAACGCCGGTGTGTTCGGGAGCGGAAGCGGGATCACCTTCACGAACTGCGATATTTTCGGGGGTGGATACGGCGTGTTCCTCATTGGAAACGATATCACCTTCACGAACTGTGATATTTTTGGGGGTAAATATGGCGCATTCAACGGTGGATACGAGAATAAATTCACCGATTGCGATATTTTTGGAGATGAATACGGGGTATTCCTTGATGCATCCCATATGGATTCTTTCACCGGCTGTACCATCTCCAGCTATGGATGCGGCGTGTATCAGGGGCGGTTCTCCGAGAACAATATCTTTACCCGGTGCACCGTGCACGGTGATACTGCGGACTGGTGCGGTTTTGCGTTCTTTGCTGATGACAGCCTTGAGGATGCGGTGCGGGAGGCGCTCGGTATTCCTGATGGAGATATCTCCGCAGAGGAACTGCGCACGCTCTCTGTACTCTCTGCCCCTGACCGGGGGATCGTGTCCCTCTCCGGACTGGAGTTCGCGGCCAGCCTGCAGGTGCTTTTGCTTGACAACAACCGTGTCAGCGACCTCTGGCCCCTTGCCGGGCTGACCGGCCTCCATGAGCTGGTGATATCGCATAACGAAGTGCGCGACCTCACCCCGCTGGTGGCAAACAGCGATGCGGGCGAGCTTGGACCGGGGAACGTGATTGACCTGCGGTACAACGGCCTCGACCTCATGCCGGGATCTGCGGCAATGACGGCCATCGAAACGCTCGCGGCACGAGGGGTCCTCGTCCTCTATGAACCGCAGGAGACCATGCCGGCCCTGTCGGCGGCCTTCGCGGCGGATGTAACCGAAGGAGCAGCACCGCTGACGGTCGCGTTCACTGATCGTTCGACCGGCGGGCCGGAGGAATGGTTCTGGGATTTCGGCGACGGCACGACCTCCACCGAGCAGCACCCGGTGCACACCTATGCAACGACCGGGACCTGCACCGTCTGCCTGACCGTCACGAACGCGGACGGGAGTGACACCACCGAGCAGGTAAACTGCATCTGCGTAGACGCACCGCCCGCCCCCATGCATGAATTTCCGGAGGGAGGGGGGATTCTGGTGATGGGGATGGTCTGTGGGATTCTTGGTGGTGTGGGTGTATTTGTCCGGAGGAATAATACTCGATGATATGAGTATGGCCGGGCATGATGTACATATACTGTGAGTATGGCTGTGAAGGGGGAGTCCGCAGGAGTCATTCTTTCAGCTGAGCAGATGTGATACGATATGGCCGGTGTTCCGGATGGAACAGTAAATTCGGATCCATCTGCTGCAGTGATGGATTCGGACTAAAACCCGTTCTTATTTCAGGAGTGGGTGCAATATGAGCCCTGATTTGTTTCGTCCACTACCCCCGGAAAAACACTGTTTTTTGCGAAAAAACGGGCGAAATGAACGCTATTTCAGCCATCCCCCGATGCCATCAAAACAATGCCCATCTGGACAGTATTTTTGCATTTTGACTGATTATCAAGGGGAATACAGGGGCGCTATCCCCTGCATTTTTTGAGAGGATATATTAACTGTCTTTAGCTGAGAAATGCTTTCTCCGGCCTTCTGTGGGGACGGGTTTTCTGCGCATAAGGGACATTAGGAGTTAATTTAAGCGTTTCTTAGCCGGACGGTGAGATTTTCAAAAGAGTGAATGAGGTGTAATACATAATTGCGGGGAGGTAAATGGGCTGGAGAGTTGGCCACCTGTATGCTGCATTATTTCACCCTTCCGAGGCCGGGTGACTGCGGGTTATCAACAGTGTGGGGCTTGATGTTTATGTGGGATCAAACCTGAGAAAGAAGATTTTTTCGGTATTTCCTGCAATTATCGTTTCTGCTGCAAAAACAGTTTAAGCCATTTTAAGGAGAGGGGATGATGCAGTTAAATCGAATTTCTGTATCGTTCATAACATTGGATTCATTGGTGAAGGGTGCGTGACAATGAAGTCAGACATGAATGAAAATATCATCTGCCGGAATCTGAGAATGGTCATGCCAGCAAAATATATCCCATTCAATGCCATAATTTTATGAAATGCTGAAAAAAAAGGTCTATGACGCACTCGAACTAACCGAGGACTCAGGAAAACCGGCTGTTTTTTTTAACATCCTCATCATTATCTTAATTGTCGCAAGTGTCCTCTCAATTATCATTGAGAGCATTACCGAATTTGAAACCCTGGAATTTTTTTTCCTTATTGAAATTGTGTCCATTATCGTCTTTACCATAGAATATTTTCTCAGATTATGGACATGTACCGAAAATAAGGAATTTAAACGGCCGATAATCGGAAGGATAAAGTATGCATTTACCCCCCTGGCGCTCATAGATTTTCTGGCAATAGCTCCGTTTTATTTACCAATATTTATGAGCGTTGATTTAAGGTTTTTAAGAGTTCTCAGACTTTTCAGAATCTTTAGAGTCTTTAAACTCGCACGATATACCCATTCTTTTGATATCCTGGTTCGGGTGCTGAAACGGGAAAAAGAGGCACTGTTACTGACGTTCTTTTTGCTGATCGTTGTTGTAATTATTTCTTCATCCCTGATGTATTACGTGGAGAGAGATGTCCAGCCAGAGGCTTTTGCTTCCATTCCTCATGCGTTATGGTGGGCAGTAGCATCCCTTACAACCGTTGGGTATGGAGATATCTATCCCATATCGCCAATCGGGAAACTAATGGCCGCCATTATTGCGATAGTCGGAATAGGATTTGTTGCTTTACCAACAGGGATAATCTCTTCCGGATATGTTGAAGAATTACGAAACAGAAAGGATGACACCGCACATGATATTATTGGCGATTTGGAACGAATCGCAACTTTAAAAGAAAACGGACATCTTACTGTGGAAGAATTTGAACAACTGAAAGATGATATGCTGCATAATAATAGCAACCGAAATACGTAACGGATGAGACGTTTGATGGAGTTCTCCCGACAGAGGCAGCTGAGAAAGAAAGAGTCCGGAATTGTATTCCCGAGAACACACGGGACATTTATGGAAATGGGAATCTCGATACGGAAATGCAGTTCTCTATTGGGGAGATCTCAATTCCTGCACCAGATGAGCAATTTTGCGTTTCTGTTCGACAACCCGGGAACTCCTGCAGGAATGAATATTTGAAACCATATCGACGGCATGTGCGGGGATCAGACGAACCGAAGCTCGCTCAGGTCCTTTCCTGTGATCTCCTTCTTCTCCAGATGCTCGATTTCGTGGGCGAAGCCATATGCCGGGGATCCCTCGAAGGAGATCTCCTTTTTGCTGAGGCTCTCGACCCTGATCTCTCCGGCGAGGGGGTCAACGGTCATCTTCAGGATCCTGTCAGCACTTGCCCTGATACGGAACGGCCGTTCCACGAGGAGACGGGTGGGCTGATTGCCACATTTTTCGAGCCGGTGGACGGTCCCTTCACTCTCCTGTACCGCCGGGTTCACGAGGAGATAGATTTCCTCCAGAGAGGAACCCAGCTTTGTCTCCTCGTCGTACACCGACGTCTTCTTCATCACCGATATGGCCGAGAGATGCTCAGAAGCGTAGCTCCAGTCACCCCCGAACCGGATCGAGAAGATGAACGGGAGGAGGGCCTCAGGGGAGAGGGAAAACCGTGCAGCAAGGTCCTTCTCGGCCTTGAGGAAGGTCAAATCCCTCAGGAGATCGGCAGGTTCCATTGCTCCCTCCTCTTTTCGCAAAGGGATAATAGTTGGGGTTCGGGAGAATGGGCAGCACAGGAATATCCTGAGAGGCAGGCTGATATTTGAAAACATAAGCGGGAAACGTTCATGTATGTCGAATCACGGAGGTATCCGGGGGCACGGAAGGGAGGAAAATGGGGAATATTCAGAGCACGGCTGGTTTCCCATCTGCAACAGGCTGTCCAACCGGATTCTCAAACCTTCGTATCATCAGACAGATCATTAGAGCGATCAGCAGTCCAGGGATACCTGCTATCAGTAATACCGTTTTAATGCCGAAACTGACAAAAATAACTGCCAAAATTACCGGAGAAAGACTCTGACCAGCATATTTCATACAATTATGAATCGACAATATTCCGCCTCTTGATTCCGGAGGTGAAATCTTCACAATGAGTACATCGATGGTAGTTTGTGCCAGCCCGAAACCTGCTCCGAACAGCATTAAAAGGAGAAGAATTCAGATAACTGAGGGGACAAATGAGATTCCTGTCAGCGCGATTCCGATGAGCGTAAAACCCATACTGATGACCGTGGGCATTGAAAATTTTCGGGTAAAATTCTTTACAGGGGAAGCCAGAATGACAACAGCCAGTCCTTCAATTGCGAGCATCAAACCGGACCCTCCTGAGGTAAACCCGAACAAATCCCTGAGCAGGAAAGGCACATAACATGAAGAATATCGCAAATGCCAGAAAGACCGTATAACATATCCGAATATCCTTAAGAGAGGCAAATGCTTTCCGGAATTTTTATGATAGAGCCTCTGAACGCCTCATCGGCGAGGGAAGAATCGGGATCCGGACAGGAATGGATGAAGTTCCACACAATTCAGGGGGCAGGAACATATATCAGTCAAAAAATTCATGTATCGGTCATACATTCCATGTAAAAAACAGTGGGGGATGAGATAGGGGGGATATGAAACGATACCAGAGAAAAAACCTGTCATAAGAATGTATTTCGCCAAAATCAGGGAAGCATATTACAGCCTGTCTGAAGAGGAAAAGTCTGCTTTCATGCGTAAGGACCGCAGGTATCTGGACGAATGCGGGATGAAACTCATTATGACGATTGACTGCCGGTGGTCAAACGAAGAGTGGGATTATATTGGAATTGAAGAATGGCCAACCATAGAGTCTCTTGAGAAGCGGGCCATATTCGAAAAAGAAGAGCTGCAGACATTCATGTATGTTGAATCGAAGACGTATCTGGGTATGCGTGTGATGGGGGAATATGGGAAAGAATAGGTCATATTTCCCCGTGGATTTTCTGCCTTTTTACGTTTGTCTGCGGAGAAACATTCTCCCATGGCGCCAGACAAATATTTGATCTGTGTAAACCAGGTTGTACATTAGTGAGTTAGCCCTTCAGTAACGGATAAGCCACCACAAAGAGGGGAGAGACACAGAACGGGAGGGTTGTGGATACTCTGTGCCCTTCCCTCGAGAGGGACTGCATACGCCGCCCGCACAGCGGGATCGCTTCATAAAAAGAACCAGAATGAGGGGAACAACCTGCTGTTCACCGGCTGAGCATGAGACAGGCAGCCCCGTTTCTCCCACGGAATTATCGTAACGGTTATCATTCCTGTAACGGTATCTTTCCATGAGCTACCATGAAACCCCGGAAAGCCTTCAGAATCACGTTCACCGTCCTGCTCACAATTATTTTAGCCATTTCTGCAGGCTGCACAGGATCTGTTCAGCAAACTCCGGCTTCACCTGCCGTCACTGAGGCTGAGAGCCCTTCGCTCATGTTTGCCGATCAGGAATTTGCGTTCCAGTTCCTGAGGATCATAGGCGCCTCGTATTCGGGAGAAGCCGATATCGGGGAGTGTCTTTCGACTGCGTCACGTATCACGGAAGGCGACTTTGAGAGCTGGTACCGTGAATGGAACAGGACGGCAGACACCTTCCGGACGGCGGGTGACGAGAGCCTCGCAGCCGGGCACCGGGTTTCCGCCATGGAAGCATACTACCGGGCCGCAACCTATTACCGCACAGCCGAGTTCTTCCTGCATGGAAATCCCGCCGATCCCCGCATCGTTGCGACGTGGGAAAAGGGCAGGGAAACGTTCCGGGATGCACTCGCGCTTGACGTTGTCCCGTACGAGATTGTAGAGATCCCGTACGAAAATACGACACTCCCCGGGTACTTCTACATGGTCGACAATTCCGGCACACCCCGTCCGCTCCTCATTGTCCAGACCGGCTTTGACGGGTGCCAGGAAGAACTCCATCCATATGCAATGGAAGGAATACAACGCGGCTATAATGTCCTGACATTCGAGGGGCCTGGTCAGGGCGAAGTGATCCGTATCCGGCATCTGCCGTTCCGTCCCGACTGGGAGCATGTGATCACACCGGTTGTGGACTATGCGGTGAGCCGGTCCGACGTCGAAGAAGACCGGATTGCACTCTGGGGCATTTCTCTTGGCGGCTACCTTGCCCCCCGTGGTGCTGCATATGAGCCCAGGATTACGGCACTGGTCACGGACCCCGGCACCTACGATGTCGGACAGAATCTCCTGCGGAACCTGCAGGAAGAAGGCGGGGGAGCGGCCGCGAACATGACAGAAGAAGACCTGCATGAATGGCTGCTGACGGATCCGGCAGCATTCAACGATGCCCTCGGCGAAGCCATGGCGCACGATACCGGCACCCGCTGGATGAACGAGAACGGCATGTTCGTCTTCAATGCCAGCTCGCCGGCATTGTTCTGGGCGAAATGGATGGAATTTTCCCTCGACAGCATTGCCGAACAGATTCAATGCCCCACGCTGGTCTGCAGCGGTGCAACCGATCACCTGGACCCGGACGGGACGCAGGCACAGGCACTCTATGACCACCTCACCGGTGAACGGGAATTCATGGAATTTTCCGATGAGTACGGTGCCGGGTCGCACTGCCAGTTCGGGGCATTCGGGCAGTCGTTTGCTGAGAAGTTTGACTGGCTTGATGATGCGATGGGGATGAAGGGGTAAGGGGGCTTAATTGACCTTCTTTCCCAACTCTTGTTTTAATAGGCCAATAAACAAATATCCCCATGGAAGTCGCAAAACGCCCGTTTCCAGATAAGAGTGGAAGGCTCTGTTTTGACTCTGTTGAATTCCTAAATACAGCAGCTAGAATATTCCTGGAATATACTTTCAACAACAGGGTTTCAATAAAAACGTTATCTGGGGATTATTGACCCATTGTAACCGGATTAATGTATTTTGAAAAAATGAAAATATGTTCTCAGCACATTCCGCACGACATGGCCATTGTCCCGGATGGAATATTGAATTCGTTCATATCTGTTGTAGCGATGACTTTGGGGAGATATTTATTTCTTATTCTGAGAGTGAGTCTTATTTTAAGCTCAATTTTTTCATCTGAAACATTAAGTCCAACATCAACTTTATGAGGGTTTTTTAGCGCATATTTCGAGACACCAAATTTTTGGGAAGCATTTTGTATCTCCACTCCTTTGATAATATTCCCTTCACTAAAGTCAATAATGATATTATCTAAATTCAGTGAATGCGAATAATTGGGCCCTTTTGTGAAAATAAAAAGACTGTCATTTTCATAATCATAATCAAAAGAATCTACATCCGTGCAAATTTGATCTGCAGTCATTTATTTCACCCTCCTCTTTCTTTCTTTTTTATAACAGGTTATTAAACTTATTATTATTTCAGGATTGGTATCCTTTACGGAAACTACCAAAGCCAGATCATAATCCTCGTTTAAATTGAATAATATTTCAAATTTTTCGCCTTCCTGATTCGATATTGCAACAGGATCACTACTTATAAGCATTTTATGAATACCATCAATATCAGGCATTACATCATCTTTCCTTTCTTCAAATCGGATATTAAAGTGAGTGGAACTTCTAATATTCTCACTTTTTAATTTGGGAAGAGATTGCAATAATATTGAAATATTCATGTTATCATATTCGTTTTTGATATGTCCTTAGTTAAGACATTCGAATTCTTTTAGAACGAAAAATAGAACATTCTGATGAATTCAGGCACTCATACTTTGTTCCTTAGAACACTGACATGAATTTGGAAATTTCATCCCCGAAAAGTCTGAATTTGAATCTATTAACTATCGTTTTCGAACAGGATCGCCTGGAGCCGGTGATCAGGTCAACTGCATTTTCGAATTTGGACATTATCTTCCTGAAGCCGAATGTCTGCGGAATATCAATAGCATTGGTCTGTAATTTCATGTTAACTTCCTTCATGAGATGCAATCCGGCAAGAACAGTCTGGCATATGATATGCAGGAGTTGTTTCGGTTTCTTGTTGACCTGGCAGTTGTCAACCTTGTTGAGCGTGATGCGATGACCGCGAAGGATTTTGTCAGGACTGAGAGCTATGCACTGAGGTTACGGCCCACGGGTGCACGCAGGATGACGGAAGAAGTGAACGCATGGTTCAACAAGACGGCCTGAGTATCAAGGCAAAGAGCTGATGTGGAGTTATGTGATGGTGCTGAAGGGCAGGGAGCTGGCGCACTACCTGACCGGGAAGAAACAGTCGGTGAATTTCATGAAACCGGAGTATCAGGTTGACAGGGTTGATACGGATGAGATACGAAGGAAGATCCTCAGCATTTCGTATGCTGACTGGAAGAAACTGGGTTTCTCAAAAGGAACACTCCATTATATAAAAAAGAACGCAGAGTCTGAGAAGCCGTTTTCCCTCAATCAACATGTTGTTGAACGGTTGATGGCGTGGGATCAACTGAAAGAGACGCTGGCGGTCTGAGTTTCTTTCTCAACTTTCTTTTCTGTTGAGTCAATTCAATGGTTGTTGTGGGTTGATGTTGAAGTATTGTTGGTAATTATTGAAAAATATCAAACAGATTCCATAAAGTTGATGTATGGTGCCAAACGACTCAATTATTGACTTGAATTTATTTTTATTCAATATTTGGAAACTATGAGGGAGTTGCATGGGAGAGAGCGAACAACAAACCCGTAAGAAACGGATTGATCCAAAACTACAGGCGGCAGGATGGAAGGTGGTTCCATTTACCGAGGGAAAGGATCTCACTGCACACGATAGATGTGCTATCGAAGAATATCCCACTGAAAATGGCCCTGCTGATTATGCCCTCTGTATGAATGGTTCCATCATTGGTGTTGTTGAGGCAAAACGGCTCTCTCTTGGTCCCCAAAGTGTCCTTCTTCAGGCGGAACGATATGCCCGTGGTTTGTCAACAAACTCGTTCAATTTTGATGGACTATTTGTGCCATTCCTCTACTCAACCAATGGCGAAGTGATTTGGCACCATGATGTTCGGCATGCTTTCAATCGTTCACAACAGATTTCCTCATTTCATACGCCAGATGCCCTTATGGAACGTCTTAACGCTGACATCGATGATGCCTGCATGCGGTTCTCTGATGTGCCGGACAATCCTATGATGCGTCCCTATCAGCGGGAAGCCTGCGATGCTATTGGTGAAGCGATTGGAGATAAAAAACGGGCCATGCTTGTTGCAATGGCTACCGGGACAGGCAAGACCTACACGATGGTCAATCTGATCTACCGACTAATGAAGGCAGGAGTTGCCAAACGCATACTCTTTCTGGTGGACCGGCGTGCTCTTGCTGCACAGGCCGTTAGGGCCTTCTCCTCATTTGAGACCGAACAGGGACTGAAGTTCGACAAGACCTATGAGGTATACAGTCAGGCGTTTCATCGGGGTGATCTTGATGAAAATGAGCCATATGATGTGAATGTTCTTCCCGAAGTCTATCTAACTGATCCACAACCGGGACACAGCTTTGTCTATGTTTCTACCATCCAGCGGATGACGATCAATCTCTTCGGGAAATCTGCTCAGTTCTGTTCGGATGAAGAGCCGGAAGAGGACACCGGGAAGATTGATATCCCTATTCATGCCTTTGACCTCATCATTGCAGATGAATGCCATCGGGGGTATTCAGCTCAGGAAATTTCGGTCTGGCGAAATACGCTTGAACACTTTGATGCGATTAAGATAGGGCTTACTGCGACTCCTGCCTCCCACACGATGGCTTACTTCAAGCATAAGGTGTATGAATACGGCTACGAACGGGCGGTGAAGGAAGGATATCTTGTTGATTATGATGTCGTGAATATTGAGTCCGGCGTGAGAATGGAGGGTATCTTCCTCAATGAGGGAGAAGCCATTGATGTCATCGATCCCACGACTGGCCAGCGGACGCTTGATGTGCTGGAAGATGAACGGGCATTTCCGTCCGAGCAGGTCGAACGCAGTATCACGTCCATCGATTCGAACCGGAAGATCATCGAGGAGATCCAGAAGTATGCCCTTGAGCATGAAGAACAGTATGGGCGGTTTCCAAAGACTTTGATCTTTGCCGCACAGGACGTCCCCCACATCTCCCATGCCGACCAGCTTGTCGAGACGGCACGTGATGTCTTCGGTCAGGGTGACTCCTTTGTGCAAAAGATCACCGGGAAGGTGGACCGTCCCCTCCAGCACCTGCGGGAATTCAGGAACCGAAAACAGCCGGGAATTGTGGTTACGGTGGACCTCCTCTCAACAGGAGTTGATATTCCCGATCTTGAATACATTGTATTTCTCCGACCGGTGAAGTCACGTATTCTCTTCGAGCAGATGCTGGGACGCGGGACGCGGAAGGGGGAACACCATCCCGACAAGTCTCACTTTGTGGTCTTCGACTGTTTTGGCGGATCATTGCTGGACTACTTTAACAAGGTAACCGGCATCACTGCAGAACCCCCACAACGGGAGACAAAACCGATCACGCAGGTGATCGATGAGATATGGAACAACCGTGACCGGGAATATAACACCCGTGTGCTCGTGAAACGGCTCAACCGCATCGACAAGGAGATGTCAGGGGAGGCACGGGATCTCTTCAGTAATTTTGTGGAGAAGGGTGATCTGAAAAAGTTCGCCGTCAGTCTTGAACGAAGGCTTCAGGATGATTTCACCGGGACGATGGAACTCCTCCGTGACCGTGATATGCAGAATCTTCTGCAAAACTATCCACGTCCACCGAAGAAATTTATCGTCGACTATGATACACAGGACGAGGTATCCTCAACATGGGTTGTCCGTGACGCTGCTGGGCACGAATACAAACCGGCGGACTATCTCACCCAGTTCTCGGAGTTTGTCCGGGAGAATCCAGAGAGAATTGAGGCGATACGCATTCTCCTCGACCGTCCACAGGACTGGAGCACCGATGCCCTCAGTGAACTGAAGCACAAACTTGCGGCAACCCCGCAGCGGTTCACTCTGGAGAACCTTGAACGTGCGCACAAGGTGCAGTATCACAAGGCGCTCGTTGATATCATCTCGATGGTCAAGCATGCAGCCATTGAGGAAAGTGAGCTTCTTACGGCAGAAGAGCGGATACGGCGGGCGTGTGATGCAGTGACGTCAGGCAAGACTTTCACCCCCGATCAGAAGGTATGGCTTAGGCGTATACGCTCACATTTAATCGAAAACCTCTCAATAGATAAAGAGGACTTTGAGACCATCCCGGTCTTTGCGGACCACGGGGGATGGGGTCGTGCAAACCGGATCTTCAATAACCAGCTCTCCATTCTTATTCAGGAATTCAACGAGGCAGTAGCAGTATGAGCGATATCGTGCAGAAACTTTGGGGCTTTTGTCATACCTTACGGCATGAAGGGATTGATTACGGAGATTATATCGAACAGATCACCTATCTGCTCTTTTTAAAGATGTCAGATGAGCGGGATATCGAACTTCCGGCATGCTGTGACTGGCAATCACTGAAGGGACTCTCAGGAACAGAACTCACCGACCACTACACCGATACCCTGCGAACTCTTGGCAAGTCAGAGGGGCTTCTGGGCGATATCTTCGCAGGTGCCCTTTCCCGGTTTCACAATCCGGTGAGCCTGAAGAAGATCATTTCTCTTATCGATGAGACAGAGTGGACAGGACTCGACATAGATGTGAAGGCGCTGGCCTTCGAGGGCCTGTTAGAGAAGGCGGCAAGCGAGGGGAAGAAAGGTGCCGGGCAGTACTTCACGCCGCGTATTGTGATCCAGTCTATCGTGCGGTGCATGAAGCCCGACCCACGGGGCACTCGTGAATTCACCATCATGGACCCTGCCTGCGGAACCGGCGGGTTTCTGGTCTGTGCCTATGAGTGGCTAAAGGCAGTGACGAGCGGCGGAGCGATTGACCGCGACCTTGCACGGCGTATCAAGGAGAGCACCTACTACGGGCAGGAACTCGTCGAACGGCCGCGGCGGCTTGCCTTGATGAACCTCTACCTGCATAACCTACAGCCGGTGATTAAGCTCGGCGACTCCATCTATGAGGTGCCGGACGCACAACGCTTTGATGTGATCCTGACAAACCCACCGTTCGGGACGAAAGGAGCGAACCAGTCACCGGGCCGTGAGGACTTCACAATTGAGACCTCCAATAAGCAGCTCAACTTCATCCAGCACGTAATGACCATCCTCAAGCCCGGTGGACGGGCAGCGGTGGTCGTGCCGGACAACGTGCTCTTTGCCGATCAGGCGGGAGAGATATTCAAGGTGCTCTGCGAGGACTGCGACCTACACACCGTGCTCCGCCTCCCCGACGGCACCTTCACTCCCTACTCCCCCGGCACGAAGACGAACGTGATCTTCTTCACGAAGGGCCTTCCCACCGAGCACACCTGGGTCTACGACTGCCGCACAAACATCCCGAAGATCACGAAGAAAGACCGTCCCCTAACGCGGGAACACTTTGCCGAGTTCGAGCAGTGCTTCGGCGACGACCCGAACGGCCGTTCGCCTCGTGACCCGAATGACTCCACCGCCGACCGATGGCATAAATTCCACATCTCGGAGCTCAAGGAACGCGACTACAAGATTGACTCCCTGAAGTGGCTTCGGGACGACTCCCTTGAATCAACTGAAGATCTCCCCCTACCGGAGGAGCTTGCCGCAGAAGCGATTGATGAGCTGGAGGCAGCGGTGGCAGAGCTGAACGCGATCCTAGATCTGATGGGGAATGGGTATGCAGCAGACGAGTGAGGTGCCGGAAGGGTGGGCCAAAACTCCTTTGGTGACATGTGTTGACATCCTCGATAATCAACGGATTCCTGTAAATTCTAAAGAGAGGGAGAAACGTTTTGGGGATATTCCTTATTACGGTGCAACAGGTCAAGTTGGATGGATAAATGACTATCTGTTTGATGAGGAACTGCTATTGATTGGTGAGGATGGAGCACCATTCTTTGACAAAACAAAACAGATTGCATATGTTATTCAGGGAAAATCATGGGTTAACAACCATGCTCATGTTATTAGGGCAATTAAAGAACTCACAAGCAATAAATTCCTAAAATATTATCTCAATTTTTTTGATTATAATGGATATGTCACAGGTACTACTAGATATAAATTAAACCAAGGTTCAATGAAAAAAATCCCTATTATTCTCCCCCCTCTCGCCGAACAGCACCGCATCGTCACCGCCATCGAGGCGCTCTTCGCCCGGCTGGACGCGGCGGAGGCACGGCTGGAGCGGGTGCCGGGCATTGTGCATCAGTTCCGACAGGCCATTTATTGGGGGCTTCTAACAGATTTTGAAAACTCAAAAAAATATGTAATTAAAGATGTAATTGTTGGCACACCCCAAAACGGGTTATACAAACCGTCTTCAAAATATGGGGCTGGGACGCCAATAATTAGGATCGATTCATTTTATGAGGGTAAAATTACGGATCAAATAATACTAAAAAGATTGGACTGTTCTGAATCAGAAATAAATAAATTCCAACTATATGATGGAGATATTTTAATTAACCGAGTAAATAGTCTTGATTTTCTCGGTAAATGCGCCCTTATTGAAAATATTGAAGAAAATACTGTTTTTGAATCGAATATGATGCGGATAACCCCTAATACAAACATCATCAATCAAAAATATCTAAATCATGTCCTATGCAGCCCTTTTATAAAAAATCAGATCTTGAAAAAGGCAAAAAATGCTGTCAATCAATCGAGTATAAATCAAAAAGATGTAACTTCTTTAGTTATTTATTGTCGCCCTCTCCCCGAACAACATGAAATAGCCCGGCGCGTCGATGCCCTCTTTTCTCTCGCCGACCAGATTGAGGCAAATGTCGCAGCTGCGAAGGACCGTACCGCAAAACTCTGCCAGTCAATTCTTGCCCAGGCATTCTCCGGGCAGCTGGTGCCAACCGAGGCGGAACTGGCCCGGCGGGAGGGGCGTGAGTATGAGGATGCAAATACTCTTTTAATGAGAATCAAGGCAGAAAAATGAACACAATATTTCTAAATTTCAGAGCAGATATTTTTTCAGTTCATCCAAACATTATGAAGTTTGAAAAGGAAATCTGTCATTTCACTCCTTTTGATGGTGAGAAAGTCGCGGTTTTCTCTCAGGATGGAAAACTGATTAAAGAATTTGAGGCCGAGTATAACTTGAATAGGGAATTAATTACTGAAATTCCTGTAGAATTTGATTCGGAATTAAGCGGAAACATTCTTACTCACAATCACCCATCCGGCACATCATTTGGCAAAAATGATTTAATGACGGCTTCCTCCATCCAATTGCAAGAAATTCGTGTTGTAGGAAAATGTGGTTTGTATTCGATGAAACCAAAGGGAAATATGTGGCCGATTTCAGAGGATATGGGAAATTATTTTGATGCAATTAATACTAATTCTAAATTTCAATCAGAACTTAACGATATCCAATTTTCCGCTGATTTCTATTTAAATTCCAAAGATATTTATCTCGACATGTTACGAATCAAATCAGAACTTCGTTGTGAAAAAATAGCTGGTGCATTTGGACTTGACTATAAAAAATCCAGTTGGGGGTAAAGCCAATATGGTCAGATCCTTCAAATTTGTTTGCCGGATGTTTAGTAAATAAAAATGTAAGACTCTTGGATAATCAAAACCAGAGTCATGTGTTCTTTTGAATAGAGTAATAGTCAATATTTAATTAACCGCATGTCTTGACGGTTAGACGTATCTACTGACAATCCCGATAACACCAAGTCCTCCAAAGATAAGCCCAATACCAATTCCACCCCAAATTGCGAGTTGTCCTGCTGCGGCGTTAACGTTGGTGGCACATAATAAAATTCCAGCTATGATAAGGACGGTTACAATTCCCGTTCCTCCCATACCAAGTCCAAAAATACTTTGAGTCATGTTCACCTCCCGTTCAATTTTTTACGTGTTTTTTCCTGGAACCTGAAACATCAATAAAAGTTTTATTATAGCATCATTAACATCTTTAGCATTGTAAGAATATGGCTGGAATTGAAAGGACTATTCACATTATCCCACTTGGTCATGAAATTGATCGTGCGGTAATCACATTTGATGATACGACAGTTGATCAGGTTTACATCCTTACCGGGCTCAAAGAACGAATTCCCGAATTGATTTGAGCAAAAAACAACTCTATTACGCTAAAAAAGTAAGAGAAAAATTACAGGAAAAAGGCATATCTGTTACATGTATTCATGTGAACCTCTTCGATTTACGTGAAGTAATGAAAACAATTTCAAAAATAATCGTAGAAGAAAAAGCGAAAAATAACCGAATTTTTGTAAACATGTCAGCTGCAGGGAGGCTAACATCAGTGGCAGCAACACTTGTTGGGATGGCTCATGATGTTCAGGTGTATTACGTCCATGCTGATGAATATCCTGATGATGAAAAAATCAGAGAAGTTCACGGTTTAAGCATTTGTTCTTCTCAGGAAATTACTCAATTATCAAATTTTAAAATTGTAATGCCTGACTCTGAAGGTTTAGAAATACTTCTTTTTCTCACGCAAAGAGAGACCGCCAGAATGAGCGATATTTTGGAAATGATGCATGATAAAAATATTGAAGGTTTCGAGGAGGATTTTAAAATGATTGAACAGTTTAAGAAAAAAAGAAGTGTCCAGAGCAGGCAATTAATGAAACTGGATAAAACGATTATTGCTCGGTTAGAAAAAAATGGATTTGTTTTTCGAACCAAAAAGGGGAGAGCTACGTATGTTTCAATAACCGAATCAGGAATTTATGCAGCACATATCAGTGGGATGATGGAATAATTACTGTTATTAATAAACACAATATCATTTTTCAGAAGAATGCTTCGCTATGCGTTTAGTTCAACAGACACGATAAAAGTGATTTTCAATAGTGGCATTTTTTGTAACTAACTATAACCCTACCCAAAAATGCGGGGTTATAGTTAGTTGTGAAAAACGCCACTTTTACTGAATTTGCAAATTTATTTTTCATCTCATCTTTGTCTTGATATTTCCCATAAATAATATAATGAAATTAATTTATGGCATATAAGGACATCCAAGAAATTATACTACCCATCATACTACTAACAATACTTATAATATTATATCATTATAAATATTTAATGTCTGAAACGATAATATATTAGTATGTCAAACCACCCGAAGGTTTTCATTAGTCATGCTAGTGAGGATAAAGAGAGATTTGTTGTAAAGTTTGCAGAAAGACTGCGTTATGATGGGATAGAAGCTTGGTTAGATAAATGGGAAATATTGCTGGGTGACAGTCTAGTCCAGAAAATATTTGATGAAGGTTTAGAGCAATCTGATATCATTGCAATAGTAATATCAAAATATAGTATAACTAAAAAATGGGTTAAAGAAGAGCTTGATTTAGCAGTATATAGAAAAATTGAGGGTAAATGCAGAATAATTCCAATCATTATTGATGATTGCATTGTACCAGAATCAATCAAGCACACACTACATGTGAAAATTCAAAATCTCAACAACTATGATGCTGAATACAATGAAATTCGTTCCACAATATTTGGTGAAACAAAAAAGCCTCCACTAGGTGAACTTCCACAATATCTAACTGCCGTTCAGATGCACATTGACAAGTTTACACATACTGACAACTACATCGCGGGCATTATTTGTGAAAAGGCATTAGAAGATGATTATCCATTTTTTGTAACTCCCACTCAAATATTGCCAATTGTTAGTGGAAATGGCATAACAGAGGATGAATTTTATGATACTATTGAAATAATGGATGGACGGGGGTATATTGAAGCTGAACAATGTTATGGTGGAGAGATTCCAGCAATTAAAATATCAACATTATTACTTGAAAAGTATTGCAGACAATGCATTGATGATTATGACAATAAAGTGGTATCTGTGATTTCAGCCATCGTCAATGAAAATAAGTTGGAAAATTCTGAAATTGCTGCTGAATCTGGAATCAAGCAATCAATTGTATCACACATTCTAATCTATCTGGATAATATTGGAAAAATTAAAACCACAACAGCACATGAAGGAGTAGTACTAGTCCACCCCAATAATATGGCAGAACTGAAGCGATTACTGCGATAGAATGAAAATATAATCTATTTTCTGAGGAAGATTAAAAATAATCCTCATGATTACTCTAAGTTGTACTCATCTGGAATGACATATTAAATAATTACTTTCACACCACGCGGATAAATATTAAAATATATTATTCTGATCCATGGTTATGCATAAATTATTTAACATCTTCTTTGAAGATCTACGAGTAACAATTTGTTTACTCATTGTTCTAGCTGCTCTTGCAGCATTTTTTGGCGCAATCGAACCAATTACAGAAAAATATGTTCAGGATGAAAATTCAAAAGAAAACATCGAAAATATTGAATCAATTTCAATAAACGGATTCTCTCTTCTTCTTACTATCAGTGGAATTGGAACTGTTTTGGCTGTGATAGCTTGGTTTGCGGGTTTATTTGATGGAATCATAAGTATGATAAAAATATAGAAATTCAACTCTTTTTCAACAAATCCCGCAACTCATCAAGATTAACCAATATCTGCTTCTCAATACCCTCAATTGTCTCAATGATCACTTCAGGAGGGTCATACTCAATCTCTTCATATTCAATCTCCTTATATCGCGAGATCGAGAGGTCATAATTATTCTCCTTCACTTCATCATACGGCACATAGAAGCACTTGCCCTTCCGGTCTTCAGGCACCTCATCCCTCCGGCTCCTAAAGCGCTCGATGATATCAGGGATGTCACCCTTCCCGTCAATGAGCGTCCGTTTGTCATCCAGTGAAAATCCGTCTGCCTCCATATCATAGAACCAGACTTTCTCCGTTGTCCCACCCTTCGCAAAGATGAGCACAGCGGTGGAGACCCCTGCATACGGCCTGAATACACCGGACGGCATGGAGACAATACCTTCGACCTGGTTCTCCTCAAGGAGCATCTGGCGGAGTTTCTTATGCGCCCGTGAACTCCCGAACATGACACCATCCGGCACGATTACGGCACACCGCCCTCCAATCGTCAGGAGATGAATCATCCGCTCCACAAACAGAAGCTCCGTCTTTGTCGTGGAAAGGCTCAGGCTGTCGTTAATATCACTCTTGTCGATACTCCCCTTGAACGGTGGATTGGCAAGCACCACTGAATACCGCTCCTCCTCATTGTAGAGCTTGGAGAGTGTATCCTTCTGCTCAATCTTCGGCGCCTTGATCCCGTGGAGCATCATGTTCATGAGCGAGATGCGGGCCATCGTGGAATCAAAATCATAGCCATAGAACGTATCGCTCCAGAGCTTCTCCCAGTGCCGCTGTTCAGTGATATTGTCCCCGATGAGATTGTGGTATTCGCCCTCACTGTCCACCTCCAGCATATCGGGACTGGTGTATTTCCGGATAATGTACTCATAGGCGTTGATCAGGAACCCTGCTGTTCCACAGGCAGGGTCACAGATACGGTCATTGACATCCGGTTCGACCAGTTCCACCATCATCCGGATGATATGCCGGGGCGTCCGGAACTGTCCGTTTTTCCCTGCGGTGGAGAGTTGGGAGAGAAGATACTCGTAGATGTCACCCTGCGTATCACGATTCTGTGCAGTGATGTCCATCTCATCGATAATGGCAACAGCCTCCTGCAGGAGGGACGGCTTTGGGATGATGAAGACCGCGTCCCGCATCTGGCGTGCGAAGAGTGTTTTCTCCCCGTTGTGCAGGTTCTTGATGAACGGGAAGACAACATCACGGACATGCACGAGCATCTGTTCAGCAGGATAGTGCTTCCAGTTTGACCACCGGCACTCATCCTGTCCCTCAAAGATCGAGGTATAGGCGATGTCCCGTGCCCGTGCACGGTTCTGCTCGACCACATCCATGTCCTCCAGCCGCTTCATGAAGATGAGATAGGACATCTGTTCAATGGACTGGAGGGGGTTGGACATACCACCGCTCCAGAAGCGATCCCAGAGGGTGTCTATCTTTGATTTAAGTTCGGGGGCGAGTTTCATGGTATTAGTTCTCCGGTGAATGCTTTTGATTGAAGTAATGCAAATAAATCAGCAATTTCCTGATTAGCTTTAGATTGATCTGTAAAGGCAGAATCAATGTGTTTTAGAGATTGAATGAATTTTTCTTGAAATAATACCGGTGGCAACACAACAACACATTTCCTCAAGTCTTTAGTGTTAAAGCTAGCTTGATTCACTGCAGGTTTTGTGATCCTCTTTATTTGGTTCATAAAAAATGTGGTTTTAAATTGTGCCACCAAAAAAAATGGGTTTACAAGCTTTCTATTGACATTAATTCGAAATATATTATGACCGACAATAGCTGGAGAATATTCTCCTTGATATACGGCACTTTTGCCTATTCGGCTAAGACTATTCACGTAATTTAACAGGATATCATCTTTCTTTAAAACATATCGAGTGATGTCTTCAGGCACATCAATGTACTTCAATTTTGTCGCTTTAATGGACATTCCATCATGAATTTCTCCTGAAGTAATGTTGACAGGCCCTTTTCCTTCTGCATTCAATCTTCGTGATGGGCCAGCTTCAACTTTCTGAATTATACTACCCAGAGTTACTTTTTCCCATCCCTTAGGATTCGTCACCGGGTCACCGAACATCTCCAGAAACACGCTCTGCACCAGTTCCTGCGTGAGCGCATCCGCATCCGCCCGCAGGCGCTGCGTTGCCTCTGCTTTTTCAAGAATGGCGACAATCTTGCGCTGGGTTTCCAGATTTGGAATTGATAATTGTATTTTTCCCAATTCTTTTCTGGGAATACGTTTGCGTGTCGTTCCCCTAGAACGCCGAATAATTTCTTTTCTACATTCTGGAGAATTAATTGCATATTTCAGCCAGTTCGGATCTATCAATGGATTATCCGGACGCAGAATACAAACATCAACAGCTGTAATACATTTCTTCTCATTTCCAGGGAAGATGCATGCACGTCCTATTGGATCAGGCATACGAGAAATTAAAATATCCCCCTTTTTTAGGAAAGTGCAATTCAATTCTATCGCTTTTTCTAATGTTAAAAATTTGTTTGAATTAAATTCAAAATATCCATCTTTAATATCTGCAAGCTGTATCAATCGGACTTGACCAGATGGATCCTGATCCTTACTTTCAACCCAATCCCCATCCGTGAAAATTCCTTCACTTGATGTCAAGTTAACTATAGAATATTGAATACTTTCTTTATTATTCTCAATTATATTCAATCATCACGCCTCCGCAACAAACAGTTCCCGTTCCAGTCCCTGACATATGCCAATGAACGCCCTGAGATCGCCCTCGTCAAACATCGGCAGCGGTGCGTTGATGCCAAAATTGGTGAACGGGGCATCCCAGAGATCTCTCATTTCTATATGCTTTTTGCGCATAAATACCGTCTGAATCGTCCTGATGAAGTGGAGCTGGTCGGCGGTGTAGTGCTTGTTGTTCTCAGCAATGAAGGTCTGGAACGCCTCCTCGATCTGCTCTTTCGGGTCGGGTGCCTTGTAGAGTCCCAACACAGATTTGATGAAATCAACAAGCGTCCCCCGTGGCTGCCGGTAGCCTTTCTGCAGGACTTCCCCGGTGATGTCCACCCCTGCCTCGGTGAGGGTCTCCTCAAGACGGGAGAGGTCGGTCTCCGTGATTGTCTCATCGTTTGCGATCTTTTGGATGACCGGGTCTTCGGTTGCCATCTCGCGGATTCGTTCTTCCACCTTCTTGACAAACGCGGTGACATAGGGAGGGGTGTCCTCGTTCACCTCCCAGATGCTGCGTTCCTCAATCACATCGCCCATGTCGATGACAATCGTCTGGGGCGTCTCCTTGGACATATACTTCATCAGCGGTGCGATATCAGAAACAAGCATCCGGGTATCCTCGAACGAGACACCCTTCCAGAACGATCGGGAGAGCACGTCATCCAGTTGCTCTTCCTTCTGCCGGACTTTTTCGAGGTTGCGGGGGAGGAGGTCAACCATCTCAGCGATGGCCTTCTTCTGCCGCTCTATCTCCTTGTCATTCCCTTCTAAGACAGCAAGCGCAAGCCGTTCGGTCTTGATCGTAAAGGACGCCTCCTTGAGATTGACACCCGTCTGGTAGCGCATCAGGGGCATCATATGGGATGTCAGGTATTCAACCGGGTCAACGGCAATATTGTCCCAGAGTTTGGGAGAGAGTGCTTTTGCAATCTCCTGTTCGTGTTCCCGCACACTCACGGAGTCGGAAGGCAGGGCACGGATATCGTCCTCAATTTTTGCCCGGATCACCGCAGCACGTTCCCCATCTCCCGCCTGTATCAACCGGTCAAGCTGCTTTACCCGCAGGAGAAAGATCCGACTGGTAATAGCTTCGATGGGTTCGTTCTTCACCCCTTCCGGGTTCATGTTCCAGTAATCAAAGTTGTTCCAGAAATCGAAGACCTTGAAATACTCCTTCTTCCCGTTCGGGAGCCAGTCACGGTGTTTGCAGGCCGCATCCGCCCTTGTCCCCCTCCCTAGCATCTGCCAGAACTTGATCCTGGAGAAGACCGGTTTTGCAAAGACAAGGTTGCAGACCTCCGGTACGTCAATGCCGGTGTCCAGCATGTCGACCGATATGGCAACACGGGGGAATGACTCCTTCTCAAAGTCATGGATGAGTGCCTGTGCACGGGAATCCTCAGAGACAATAATGCGTGCGAGGTTCCCCTTGTATTCAGGATAGAGGTCATTGAACGCCTCATGAAGCCGGTTCGCATGCTTCTTTGATATCGCAAAGAAGATCGTCTTCGCAGGAAGTGTGCCAGTCTCATCCATCTGGCAGTTATCCATGAACTCCCGGACAATTGCTTCAGACGTGCCCTTCACCGCGATCTTCTTCTCCAGAACAGAGCCATCGAAATCGATCTCGTCCGGGTCGATGCCCTGCTCGATGAGGCGGTTACGTTCGGTCTCGCTCAGGTCTGAGGGCTTCACCCCTTCAATCTGGAAGTGCGTCTGCGCACCCATGATATTCTTGCGGAAGTCACAGAGGATACCGTCTCGCACTGCCTCCTCATATGAGTAGAGAGCGGTTGGTGCCTGATCATCACACTGGAAGAACCGGAAGGTGTCACGGTCAACAAGGTCTGCCGGTGTTGCAGTCAGCCCGATCTGGATGGCATCCAGATACGTGAAGACATCCCGCCATTTATTGTATATACTGCGGTGTGCCTCATCTGAGATGATGAGGTCAAACTCACCAGGCGAGATAAGATACTGCCCGTTCTCATCTTTTTGGGTATAGATCTCCTGAAACGTCTGGATGGTGGAGACATAGAGCCGCTTCTCCTTGTTGAAGTTGCCGTGCAGGATTTTGTCCTTCGCCTCCTGCGGGAAGAACTCCTGAAACCCTTTGTTCCATGCCTGATCCCGCAGTGCCTTTCTGTCTGCGAGGAAGAGCACCCGGTGAGCACGGTTCTCCTGCATCAGGGCATCGATAATTGCCATCGCGACACGAGTCTTGCCCGTGCCCGTTGCCATCACAATCAACGCCTTCCGGTGTCCCTTCTGGATGTGCTCCACTATCCGTTTGACATTCTCGATACTCTTCGGGCGGTCAACAATATCGGTATTGACTCCTCTTGGTGTGTCCGGCTGAACCTGCTCGTTCTGGAAGCGAAGCCGCTCAAGGTCTTTGCGGGCGTAGAACCCGGTCACCAGACGGGGAGGATACCGCTGCCGATCCCAGAACCAGATCTCATAACCGTTTGTGAGAAAAATGAAGACATCCCGGCCCGTTTGCCTTTTGATGTCGTCTGCATATTTTTCTGCCTGCTTTTGACCGATATTGGGGTCTTTTGATGTCCGCTTTGCCTCGATGATGGCAAGGGGATTATTCAGACTGTCCAGCAGGAGATAGTCAGCATATTTACTCTCACGATCATTCTTGAGTGTTTCATCAACAGTTTTGTAGGAACAGGCATTGAAATCAGACTGCTTTGTATCAACCTCAGGGATGACATGCGAACGACTGTTCACATCCCAGCCCTGCTCCCTGAGTTGGACATCAATCTTTTGTTTCCTCGTCTGATGTTCATTGAGATCCATGCGTTACTCCATTGTGGATAGATATTAAATGAAAAGTTTATTCAAGTCAATAATTGACTCGTTTGGCACCATACATCAATGTTATGGAATCTGTTTGATATTGCTCAATAATATCAACAATACTTCAACGTCAACACCACAAATTGGTTGAATTACCTCAACAGAAAAGAAAAATGAGAAAGAAACTCAGACAGATAACGTCTCTTTTAGTTGATCCCATACCATCAACCGTTCAACAACGTGTTGATTGAGGGAAAACGGCTTCTCCGACTCTGCGTTCTTTTTCATATAATGCAATGAACCTTTTGAGAAACCCAGTTTCTTCCAGTCAGCATACGAAATGCTGAGTATCTTCCTGCGTATCTCATCCGTATCAACCCTGTCAACCTGATACTCCGGCTTCATGAAACTCACCGACTGTTTCTTCCCGGTCAGATACTGCGCCAGCTCCCTGCCCTTCAGCACCATCACATAACTCCACATCAGCTCTTTGCCCTGATACTCAACCGTCTTGTTGAACCATGCGTTGACCTCTTCTGTCATCTTGCGTGCACCCGTGGGCCGTAATCTCAGTGCATAGCTCTCCGTCCTGATAAAATCCTTCGCGGTCATCGCATCGCGCTCAACGAGGTTGATAACTGCCAGGTCAACAAGAAACCGAAACAACTCCTGCATATCATAAGCCAGACTGTTCTTGCCGGATTGCATCTCATGAAGGAATCCCACATGTGCATCAAGACCAACACTGTTGATGACCCTGAGACACTCTGCTTCGAGAAGGGCATACCCATAATTCAGCATGCAGTTGACCTGATCTCCCGCTCCTGAGGGCCGTGTGTGGTAACGTCCCGTCCGGCTCTCAAACTCATACTTCTCAGGGATGACTTTGGCAAACTGTTTCCAGTAGTGCTGGGCAACGGCACCCTCAACTCCCATCACTTCCCGGATCAACTTTGCGTCTTTCAGACTCTTTGGTTCATAGGGAATCACAGGGTCAACACCGGGATACCGCTGGTGCAGATAGTCAAGGACGATCTGTGTGCGGTCAAACTTGGATTCGATGAACTTCTTCGCCAGTTTCAGTCGCAGTTTCTTATCGTCAAATGCATGGTATTGTACAAACTTCGTCTTCACCTGCACACTCTCCGGAGGGAGCATTGTGGTGAGCATCGTTCCATCCCAATCAAGAATGGACACCTGCACATTGTGTTTGACAAGCCACCGGATGGCTTCAAGACTGAGGTTGCCGCTCCTCCCGTAGATCACAATGGAATCGATATCAATGCGCTGTGGATGGAAGACATACTTCGCAGGCTCCTCTTCGGTAGAGAACCGTCCGTCCGTGATATGAAGGTGTGCACGATCCACTTTCATGCTGATGCCATGCCCGTTGAGAAGCAGGAACTTCATGACCTCATCCCCTTGAACAACCCGTTCAGTTCAGGTGCACCCCTGATGCCTTCCATCGGGTCGGTTGCATCAAGCGGGTCACTCTCATGCTCTGTTGCATACTTGCGTATCTCTGCGAGAGTATCAGCCTCTTTCACCCGGTCTCCCTTTCGCAGTTCACGTTCCAGATTGAATAGTTCCGTGCGGTGTGATTCTATGATAAAGGCGGTGAATGGTGTCAGATAGTCGTTCTTCAGAGATTCAAAGTCATCTGCGTTTCGGGCATCCTCAATGAGCTGAGATACCACCCTTTCGTCCCTCAGCTTTCCGAGCATGCGGATATGGTGATTACGCATCTGTGCATTTTGCGGCACACTAATGTCAAACTGTGTAAGGCTTGCACGCAGAAGAACCCTGAACCGGTCTTTGTCAAAAGGCGTGATTTCCCGGATTATGAAATAGTCATAGAGAATTTCGGTAGCTGCTTTGGCAATATCAGCGTCTTTGGTCAGCAGGTTGACAATCGCGTCTAACTGTTTCGGTGTGAGGATGTATTTGTCACGGTAAAGCCGGATCTCATCGAGAACCATCCTGATATCCGCTGTGTCACCTTTGGAAAGCAGGTCAAATAATGTGTCAAGATGCTTTTTCCGTTCTGCAAAGGATTTCAGCGTGAGATAAACCGCTCTATTGTTGGATTCTTTGATTCCATAGGCTATAAGGTCTGGATTTTGAATTTTTGCAATCATGCCTGCTTTGTTCAAATATTCAATTGCCCTGTACAGGCTTGGTTCACTAAAACCTCTTTCACCTTTTTGATTCTCCACGATCTCTCTCACAAGTTTGGAGGTTCTTGTTGGGGGATGAGTGGAGAGATACTGGAGTATTGCACTATCACTTTTAACATCTGACATTTGACTACCAACATTCACTATTATCTTTATATGATATAATATGTGCTATCATATTAGCTATCATTACTAACGATAGTGTCTGCTCTCCTTCATGAATCTATGAAACCAAAAGAAAAGACCAACAAACTGGTCATTTCTGTTTCGCCGTATCTGAAGGCGAAGATCGTTGAGACCGCAGACCGCTATGGATGCTCCCAGGCTGAAGTCCTCAGGATGGCGTTCATCCGGATGCTGGAGGCAGACAGATGAGCCGCAAACGGTTCTCTCAGGAGTATCGCACCTATGGCGAGTGGCTCAACGCACAACCACGGGAATCACGGTATGCAAAACGTATCATCCGGTTCCACGAACGGTTTCCCGGCAAGAGCCTGAAAGAGCTGAAGGGTCTCCGCGTCCGGGACTATGACCTGAGTAATAACCCGTGGAATGATCTCTCCCCTGAAGAGAAGCGTGAACGTCTTCTCTCCCTTGAACTGCTCCGTGCCATGCGGAACGATGAACACTTCTCCCCAAAGCTCAGGGAGCTGGGTCTTTCACGCGACACCGCTGTCAAACACCTTGGCCTGAATCTCCGGAAAGAACGTGGATACTGGCACATCAACAAAACAGACCGCATAGAAGTTGAGATGATGATCTATGACCGTGAGAAGGGTCATATTTCGATTCCTGTTGCAAACTCCGTAGACCGGACACGGATTGCACGATACCATGCCTATGTCCGGTTCGCAATTGAGGATAACAACCCTGCACTCCTGAAGCGGTTTGAGCAGATGGTTGTTATTGATGCAACCGGTATCCGCTATCGGTTTGAGACCGATGTGGAACGCCTGTATGAGATCAAGGATGCAGAAGAAGAACCGGAATTTTTCGAGATCTATCAGTCATAGGAGCGATGCATATGGACAAAAATACCTACCGAAAAACAACAGAGAAGATGAAACGGTCAGGGCAGACCGGACACTGCTGCGTAATGTGTGGAGAAGATAATCCAGCCCTCCTTGAGATGCACCATGTCGATGGAAGAGCGGCATCTGAGAAGACTGTTCCCCTCTGCAAGAACTGTCACGCAAAGGTCACAATGGAGCAGAACCGTTTCCCTCCGAAAGCCCGTGCTGCCAATGGCCTTCAGGCAGAACAGATTGCATTCTGGCTCCTGAGCCTTGGTGCACTTCTGAAATATGTTGGTCAGTCACTCATCGAATTTGCCCATGAGGTTCAGCAGAATGCCGGCGTTAGCAGTGCGTGGATACACTCGAAAACTCAATAAAAAGGGGAAGGGGAAAGGGAAAGCATCCTCATATCCCGACCACCCGCTCAGGCATTCCCGTGTCTTGGTCTTTGATACAGAGACCACTATTGACTGGTTTCAGAATCTGAAGATCGGATATTTCCAGATCTATCAGGACGACATCTTACAGCATCACGGCCTGATCAACAATAATGCACATCTTGACGAACGTGAACGAAAGACCCTGAAACGGTATGCAGAGCGTAATTCAATTTCTCTATACTCGCTGAACGAGTTCGTTGATGATGTGTTCTACCGGGAAGTCTTTGACCTGAAAACCCTCTGTATTGGGTTCAACCTCCCGTTTGATCTCAGTCGGATTGCTCACAAGGCAGCTCATTCACGCGGACGGAACAAAGGAGGGTTCACCCTCACCCTTTCGGAAGACCGCATGCAGCCTCCCATTATCGTAAAACAGCTGGGAAGCGCTTACAGCATGAAGTTCAGCTCGACCAAGAAAAACATGAAAAAAGACTTTTTTGGCGGGTATTTTCTGGACGTGCAGACACTGGCCGAGGTAATGCTTCAGGCAAAACGTGTCTCCCTTCAGCGGGCGGGTGAGATGCTCAACATCAGCCATGAGAAATATACCGGAATCTCTCATGGAAGGGTGACGGAGAAATATATCGAATACAACATCCGGGATGTCGAAGCGACCTATGAAGTCTATCGCAGGCTTGTGCAGGAACTGGATCTCTTCCAGATTGATATCCCTCTCACGAAGGTGTTCAGCTCAGCATCCATCGGAAAGTATGCCCTCAAACAGATGAGTGTCACACCATTTCATCAGCAGAACCCTGACTTTCCGGATGCTATTCTCGGTAATATCATGTCAGCGTATTACGGGGGAAGAACGGAGTGCAGGATACGTAAACAGCCGACCAAGGTGTCGGTGCTTGACTTTACAAGCATGTATCCGACCATCACCATGATTCTGGGTCTCTGGCCTTATCTCATTGCAGATCGTATCGAATCAGTGGATGCGACTGAAGAGATACAAGCGCTCCTCTCTTCTCTCAATCTTGCTGATTTGCAGAACCCGGATATCTGGAAGGACTTCTGTGTTCTTGTCAAGCTGCGACCGGATGATGATATCCTTCCGGCGAGGATGGACTATAAAGGGGATGACTCTCCCTATGTGGTCGGACTCAATTACCTCTCCAGTGAAAAGGAGATGTGGTATGCTCTGCCGGATGTCATCGCCTCGGTGCTACTCACCGGGAAAGTGCCTGATATTCTTGAGGCTGTGCGGTTTGTGCCGGTCGGACAACAGACCAGCCTTCAGAAGACACAGATCCATAGTGTTGATATTGATCCTCGCAGGGACAATCTGTTTCAGGTGCTGGTTGAAAAGCGGCAGGAGATTAAACAAGACCTCAAGACCATCTCCAAAGATGATCCAGAACAGCTTCACCTCTCCAGCCAGGCACAGGCCATCAAGATTCTTGTCAATGCGATGAGTTATGGCATCTTCATTGAACTCAATCCCGAAGATAAGAAAAGCGCTTTAGAGGTGAATGGGGTTTACTCCTTCACGACTGAAGAGAACCGGCATGAGAAAGAAGGGAAGTATTTCCACCCTCTTATGGCGGTAATGATTACCGCAGGGTCACGTCTCTTTCTCGCAATGGCTGAGGCGAAGGTGCTGGAGCTGGGTGGGCAGCATGCCTACATGGATACGGATAGTATCTTTGTCCCGCCCGACTTTGCACAGCCTATCCTTGACTTCTTCCAGCCACTGAACCCGTATAGCATTGATATCCCTCTGCTCAAGCCTGAAAAGGAGGATATGTGGTTCTATGGCATCTCCTCCAAGCGGTATGCTCTCTATTATCTTGACGGTCAGGAGATCCGGTTCATGGAAGGAGAGCGGTCGTATAAGCTGCATGGTCTGGGACATCTGGCGAATCCGTTCCCGAACAACGTGAAGGACTGGCAGGCAGAAGTCTGGCAGGACATCCTGCGTATGCACTATGGGTTTGTTTCATCGATGGAGATCTATGAGAAGTATTCAAAATTTTATGCGGTTTCCCGTCTTTCGGTCTCAACCTCTCATGTATGGAAGAGGTTTGATAGTTTCAATGAAGGGAAAGCATGGGATGAACAGATTAAGCCGTTCAATTTCTATCTTGCAGGCTTTAAAACGGAGGATGAGAATGGTGTGCCTGTTAAACCGCTATGTCCCTTCTCCAAAGACCCGCAGACAATTGTTCACAGGGAGTTCATCGATTATCAGACAGGGGAGAACAAGCAGGGTTCGCACTACTTCAGAGCACTCTGCCAGACCATTCTTGATTATGCCAATCACCCGGAAAACAAGTTCGATGGGGGTGTTGGTCTGCTTGAGAGGAGACATATTGTGGCTGATGATGTGACTCACATCGGAAAGGAAGCTAACAATATTGATGATCAGGCACTGGAAGTTCGGAAGGCTCAGAGGTTTGTCGATAAGGCTGATGTCATGAAGACGATTCTTTCTATGTCTCAGAAGATAGCTGAAGAATGTGGGGTGGATAGGAAGACGTTCCAAAGGATGAAGCAGAGGATTCAGGAGAAAGGCGATTTAAATTTGAAGACTCCAGCTGTTAAAAGGTTGTACTCAAAAAGGTTAATGAATTAATTCCCTTCTTCTTTTGAATACGCACGTTCTCTTAGGACATTAATGATGTCTGGGTTCCAAGCTTCTTTATTTCCATGGAGAGATTTTCTTTCAATTATTGCCTGTGCACAACTCCGAAGTTCTTCAGCCCCTTGCGGCTTCCAATCATTTCTCAGTGCCCATGCTTTTAATGAATCTGGATCAAATAATTCTCCATTGTTTCTTAGAATTCTTAACAACTCAACTGTTTCTCGTTTATCTCTTGGATTTGATAGACCCGTTGACAAATTAACTCTCCTTGTAAGCGTTTTCATTGCTTCTTCGACAACAGGATTTTTAATCAAATCTTCGAGTTCACTGTGTTCTTCTCCAAGTATTATTGGGTTCCATGTTTTCTTCCATTCACCTATTTCATCCATATACCACGGAACAACCACAGCCAGATCAAGATTTTTTACAGAATCTAAAATATCTAACATTTTCTTGTTTGGATAAACACAAAGAACGATTTCTGATGATGAATAAGAATTGAATGTTTTAATTGTTTCACATTTTAAGACTAAATTATCCGCAATTTTCAATTTTTTACCTTTTGAGAGGTTTTTGCAAGGTTTTTCACCTAAAGCCGCGTCAATATCAGTTCCATTAAGCTGGTGTTTGGTTGGTATGAATAATGTAACTTCTTTTAAACGTTCAGATTTTTCATTAATCTTAATAATCAGTATCAAAGCTTCGATAATTGACCCCATTTCTCCAAATTTTGGGGGGACGACATATCTTGAGATATCAGGTGTCATAACAATGAATTATTCACTTAGCTATTTAAATGAAAGTCAGATTATAATGCAGTCATGTTTTCAAAAAAAAGATTGTTTAGGTAAATTTAGATTGTCACATCCTAAATGGATGACTTTGAGTAAAAGGGTTGAACAAAATAGTGGCGTTTTTCACAACTAACTATAACCCGAACCAAAAATGCGAGGGGAGGGATTCGAACCCGCGAACTCCTACGAGACTGGGCCCTAAACCCAGCGCCTTTGACCGACTCGGCAACCCTCGCTCACGCAATACAGAAATTGCAGTCCAGTATTAGCGCTAAAAAGGTATAATTCCTTGTATCTTCTGGAAATAATCAGGGGAAAGAACCGGAAATGAAACGGGAAAGAACCGTGAAAAAAAAGAGAAATACCGTAATCCAATATCCTTCACAACGGTTTTCTCATTACCAGATAGGTATTCCCAAACTCATCCGGGTATTTCTCAAAGATTTCGGCCTGCCTTTTCAATCCCCCGATTACCATCAGGGCGCCCTCATCATCTGCATATTCCTCTTCGAGTTCTCCAAGCTTCCCCCTCATTTTACCGTAGAAGGTCTCTTCCCATACCCGTGAAGGAAGCCGGAAGGATCCAGCCAGCTCAAGCCCGGCATTCCGGATGATCTCAAATCCTTTATCTTCTAACATCATTGCGGGATGGAATTCGGCGAAAAATTCCCGTGCCTCATCAGAGGGGGTATCCGTGAACCAGAACACATCCGAGATCATCATGTATCCGCCCGGTTTCAGGAGTTTTTTCCAGTACCTGACGGCATTTTCGATGCCGATAATGGATGCACATCCTGCAGCCCATATAATGTCGAAAGACTCCTCTCCAAAGGGAAGATCGTCCATGGATGCACAGACTGTTTTGATTCTCCCGGAAAAACCTTCGGCTGCAGCTTTTTCATCCACCACATCGAGGAAAGGCTGGTGGATATCTGTCGCTATTATCCTGCAGGACGGGAACAGGCGGGCAAGGGCCATCGTCTGTACACCCCTCCCGCACCCAACATCAAGGATCTCACCACCTCCTTCAGGCGGTTCTGCAATGATTGAGAATGCCTTTTCCGTGTGCTCATCATCCCCCGGCCCCAGACTGGGTAAGGATTCAAAAATTGTAATAACAGGATTGTTTTCCATACATCATTTTATTTTGAGGTTTGTATGTAGTTTGTGGTCGTCCCGGCACCGCTGACGCCTGTTCTCCCTGTACCGATCTGTTCTGAGACATTCGGATCTGAGTGAGGACGAGCTAAAAATGAGAGAATTACTGAATTTCAGATATGCTCAAACGGGGGGCTTCTCCAGCCACCCGTTCGCCTTTGCCCGCTTCAGTATTGCAATCAGCTCCCTTCCGCCTGCAACCAGCAGTGCCAGGACAAGGGGCCCGATGACAAACCCGACAATCCCGAGGATCCAGAGCCCGCCGAAAAAGCCGATCCACATGATGGCCGGATGAATGGACGTCCGCTTGCCCATCATTATCGGCCGGAAAAAGAGGTCCGGGACCGCACAGACGACCGGATAGCCGATGATCGCAATCAGGGCGGCCGCCCGGTAATCCCCGGTGGCAAGGGCGAAAATTCCCAGAAAGATCATAATGAGGGTCGGGCCGACGATAGGGATCAGCTGGAACAGGGCCACAATCAGGGACCAGAATACGATATGCCCGTATCCCAGCACATAGAAAAACGGTATCGCCAGAAGAAACGTGATGACCGATGTGGAGATATGGACGATATAAATGGAATACAACGTATTTGAACTGATCTCCGTCATGTGGCCGACAAATGACTTCAGGGCATCAGGAACACCGGAGAGCAGATCCCGCCAGATGTTCTCCCCAAAATAGATGAAGACAAACAGTGCGAGGAAGAAGATAATGGTGTTAAATATGGCTGCGGTAAATCCGGTCAATACCGAGAAGAACCCTGACTGAATGGTATCCATCTGGGAATTCAGTATCCCTGCCACATCAACAGGGGGAGTCGTTGCCGTCCCCTGCGGAATCAGCTGCATCCCGATAAGAGCGAGGTATATCTGGGTGATGATCTCGGTCAGGTAATCTGCATTATCATATATGATGGCAACACTGAACGCCAGCGCACCAATAGCGATGCATCCGACGATAAACGTCACCAGAAATGATGCCACCTGCGCATTGATAAACCGGGTAAACCACGTCTTCAGCGGCATCACCACGACGGCAAGAGAGACGGCAAGGATGACAACATCGAGAATCGGACCAAACGCAATAAGTGTGAGAATCAGCACAATCCCTATAATCAGGAGTGCGAGTTTGTCATGATCCGCAAATGCGCTTTTCATTACGTATAAAATCACCCTGCCCGGCTATATACATACTGGCAGAATCCAAAACAGAACCCATTACCTTATCAAATCAGCCGTATTCTTCTATTATCAGAGATATAATTCGTGCAATTCACCAATTTGTCATGGAAACGGTGATTTTACTGTGACAATGGGAAATGTTAAACATATGAAAGGGTATCTGTTATTATTCGGAGTTAATAAATGCCGGGTGTGGTTGTAAACATCATCATTGCCGTCCTTGTCTGCTGGATTCTTTTTATTGCAATTGATATTATATTCAAACTCCCGGAAAAAGGCGGGGTGAGCGGTGCTGCTGCTATTGGCACTGCAATTGCAGAGGAACGGGGTTCACTCAATGGCGGATATATGATGGGAAATATCGTATGTTCGCCGGACGCTTCGGCAGGGACCCTCCTTGCCGCCTGCGGGGTGTTCGTTGCCGGCATCCCCGGCGGGCTCGTTGCGGCACTATTGGTATATATCGGAAACAGAATCTGCCATGACCCCGGGTATGCAGGCACAACCGGTGCACTCTGTGCAACGTTTGTCATCACCGGATTTGGCCTCATCGGCGTAACTCCTGACGCCTTTATCGCGGGCATGGTCATCGCCATCCTCACCATCCAGGGCATGTCCCATCCGTATGCCAGCCATCTTCTCACGAAACTCTGGGGGATGCGGGCATGATCCCGGTATACATCTGCGGCATTGTTGCAGTCTATGCGGTCATCCGGGTGGTCACCGAAAAAAAGACCCTCAGAAAACTGGTTTATTTAAATGTCATGAACTTCGCCATCACCGGGCTGATAGTGCTTGCCATTCCGGACATCATGGCGCTTTTTGCAGGCATCGCCTATTTTGTCGGGTCAACCCTGGAAGCCAATGCGATCGCCAGCACCTTTGCAGGAGGGGTAGCCAATGAATGAATTTTATATCCTCATCCTGAGCGTGATTGCACTCATCGGCGTCGTATCCATCTACATCAAACAAAGCCCCTTTGACAAACTGATCGGGCTTGCCATCATGATGGGCGGGGTGATACCCCTGATTGTCCTCAAGGGATACCTGGATGTGGCCATCCTTGTTGCAATCATCATGCCCCTGACGACGATCTTTATTCTTCAGGCCACCGGGAGGAACACCGATGAATCCTGAACTCATCCTCGGCTGTATCATTCTGCTGGCAGGCGTTGCTGCCGCCGCATTCCCCCGCGAACGAGACTATATATCCCGCCTGATCCATGTGGAGATTGCAGGAACGGGCCTGATGCTTATTATGCTGGCATACAATGAGACCATTGCGCTGCTGACATTTGTTGCGGTGACAGCGATAGCCACCATTGTCCTGGTGCGGGTGATTGAACGGGGTGAGCCCAGTGATTAAGCAACTTTCCCGGTATATGGCGGATGTCGACAATCTGATCGCCATCTACGCATTCATTGTGGCGGCCATCGTCTGCATCTCTCTGGTTTTCGTCATCGTGATGCCCATCGGATATGAGAATACCCAGCTGTATCCCAAAGAGATCAACACCTCCTCATCCCTGAACCCCTACGACCGGGGCGGAGAGCCATTCGGCACCACCGAAGTGCATGCACAATACCCGGATAACTCCCCGTACCTGGGATATGTCACCGCATACCTGACCCCCCTCTCGGCGTTTCTGGCTGCCAGCAATCTCTATCTCGGCACCACCATTGTCTCCCACCCGGGCGGCATCATCGATGAAATTCTCTACAACACCCGTGGACTGGATACCATCGTGGAGACAAGCATCCTCTTTGCCGCCTTTGCCATCGCCTCGTTTTTGTACCGGAGGGATGAAGAATGATGGAGGAATACGCAATCGGCCTTGCCGTCGCATTCATTGCCGTCATCATCACCTTTGTCGCGGCAATCCGGGAGAAAAATGACATCCACCGGCTCATCATTGCAGACCTCGCAGAGGTCTCGGTTCTGGTCGTCATCGCACTCATCGCGACGGACCTTGCCGAAGCCCTCATCATTCCGGGCCTTGTCGTCGGCATCTCGGAACTGATGGCGCTCTCCGAGATCTATCTGACACGGGAAGGGCTGAACAATCCGGTGCATAAGCCGTTCAGGATTGAAGTGCTTGACACCGCCCCCACCATCATCGCGGTCATCCTCGTTCTCTACGGCATTGTGCTCTCCGGATTTACCGGAGGTGCGGTCGCAGGAACGGGTGTGATCTTTTACTTCATGGGGAAGAGGCATGCCGAACGCTTTGCCCTCATTGAAGCCGTATCCGGCTATGCATGGGCACTCTGGATTGTCGCTTTCTTCATCTTTATGGTGATGCCCGAGTACTGGTTCTTTGCAGTTATGTTAGCAGGCGGAGCAATCCTTGCCAAAGTGACCGCAAAGATGTCACTGATAGGCACCATGCGGGGTGAGAAAGATGTTTGAGCTCTCATCATCCGGCGTCGGTGGACAGGAGCTCTTTGTTTTGCCGTTCGGGGATATTGTCGATTACTTCACCCCGTACACCGGAGCGCTCTTCCTGTTTGCGCTGGTCTTCACCCTCATCTGCATCTTTTCAAAACCGGAGAAGCAGCTGGACGTGGTCTTCGGGACCGACGCGATATACGCCAAGGAAGTCACCGGGAAAGAACTGCATTTCAGGCGGTTCATGGCAATCGCCTGTGGCCTTGCCACGATGGGCGCCGTCACCAGCGGAGACGTGTTTAACTTCACCCTCTTTGTCAGTCTGGTGGGTGTCTGCATCATCGGCATTGTCGCTGCGGTGAAAAGCAAACATGTGCTGAATGCAGCCTTTAACTATGGCATCATCTCGATGCTTGCAACCGTCCCCCTCTTTGGCGGGGCGGCCATCACGCTGGCGGCGACCGGCACCCTTTCCATCTGGGAGCTCGCCGCAATCGCACCCGCCATGCCGTGGATCGCCAAGGCCCTGATCCTCGTGGGAGTCATGGGAGAGGGGATCGCCCCCTTCTATGCGGCAAAGGCGGAACTGTTCCGTGCACCGGGTGCACCGTATGTAATCATGATCCATGTCAGCTCCCTGCTGATGTTCCTGAGAGTTGTGGAGATAATGCTCACCGTGTGATAGACCATGAAAGGAAAAAGTATTCAGATAATGACCGTTGTCGCGCTCATTGCCCTCGTTATAGGAGGAATCGGACCGTATTTCGGTTTTCTTTCTGACATCGGGCAGGCGGTCATCTGCATCATCGCAGTGCCGGCCTTTGTCGTGGGAATCATGCTCTCCTGGAAATACCGGGATGGGGAAGAAGACTATCCGTTTATGGGGTACTGAAAAATGATAGGCTATCTGATTGCAGCACCATTCATCGGCCTTCTCTTCATGGGAATACACCGGAAGGCAATTGCACGGATACAGGGACGGCCCGGCCCTCCCGTCTGGCAGGAGGTTCTTCACACTCTGAAGTTCTCTTTCAAGGAGACCTGGGTTCCCCGCACCGCGAGTAAACCGCTCTACATCGGCATCGTTATTATTGCCATTGCCATCTGGGTCGGGGCGCTCTACATCGTCATGCTCGGCGGCAGCCTCCTGCTCCTGTTTGGCATCTATATGGTGCATAAAATGGTGGAGCACGGGGTAGGGCTCTCACCCGGGTCCCCCTATGCGAAATTCGGCGGTGTCCGTTCGGTCATCTCCGCGTCGTCCGAGATACCGCTCTTTGCAGTGGTGGCAGGCATCTACTTTACCACCGGATCCCTGATGATATCAGATATCATCCAGTACCAGGCAGAACACGGACCGCTGCTCTTCAGTCTTCTCCCGGCGGCAATTGCGATGTATATCGTCATCCTCTCAAAGATGCACTACGGCCCGTTCTCCATCGTCGAGGCAAAAGAGATCGTCAGCGGGTATAAGACCGAGCATTTTGGCGCCTGGCGTGCAGGGCTTGAAGTATCAGATGCGATCAAAACCTTCGTGCTGTTGATGGCGTTTGTACTGGTATTCTGGGGGGCATTGTCCCCGGTACTGCTCTTTGTCGCGATGCTCATCCTGCTTATTTCGCTCTCCTTTGTCTGTGCGGTAACCCCGATGCTGGGCCCGTATGACAGTGTGACGGTGCAGCTCGTTACCATCGTCATTCTTGTAGCATGGATGGCGCTTTTAGGGGTGATCGCATGACACAAATCAAGACAATTCTTACCGGAGGTCTGGCCGCATACCTGCTCATCGCCGTGTGGCAGGTGACGTCCCATCCGGAGATTGCTGTTCAGGCGGTCGCCCTTGGGCTGATCTTTATCCTGCTCACCGTCATTGCCTGGATCTCAGACGAAGAGACACTCAAAAAAGCAGAGATGGTGATCCTGTGGGTGGCTGTCGGGCTCTTTGCCCTGTATGCAGTCCTTGTGGCCGGAGGGATCGTCTGATGGTTACCTATCTCTATGAAAAGGACCTGCGGGAGATGAAGCTCATCATCCTGTCCAGCCCGCTGCATGAAGCAATAATGGCCGCCCTGTGTGACAAATACGGGGTTCGCCGCCAGATTCTCCGGCGCAAGATGATCGATCTCTTTGACATGTCCCTGCTGGAAAATCTCCCTGCACGATACGAAGTCTGGGAAAAAGCGCCTCCGGAACCGGAGAACAGTGTGGCATCGGCATTCGGTGCATCCCTGATCTCACGGCAGATACCCCTCCTCACCGACGATGAGATGGACAAAATCATTCAACAGACAAACGACAAACTTCACGCCGGTCTTGAAAGAGAACAGGCGCTTAATGAAGGATTCACAATGATACGGGAGGTACTCTCTTCATGAAACCATTACAGGACCTGAAAAACGCGGTCCGATCACGCTCCATTCATGTCTGCTATGTCAATGTAGGATCATGCAATGGGTGTGATATTGAAATTCTTGCATGTCTCGCCCCACGATATGATATTGAACAATATGGGATTTACGTGCACAATAACCCCCGGGAAGCGGATATTCTGTTAGTTACCGGTGGTTTTTCCCCCCAGTGGGAGGATAAGCTGATAGGCCTCTGGGAAAAGATTCCGGAACCAAAGGCGGCAATTGCCATCGGGAACTGTCCGATATCCGGCTGTGTCTTTAACCGTGAAGGGACATACCTCGACCCGCCGGTACGAAAGCACATCCCGATTGCGGCAGAAGTGCCCGGCTGTCCGCCCCGGCCGACAGAGATTCTTGCAGCTGTGCTGTCACTGGCACCTGTGGTATTCAAAGACTATGAGAGGAGAGAGGAATGAAGAAGACTGTTGATGTATCCCTTCCTATAGGGCCGGTGCATCCGGTCTTTAAGGAACCCTGCCGGATTAAATGTGAAACACGTGGTGAATACGTAATCAAGGCAGAACTTGAGCTTGGCTATGTCAAAAAAGGCATTGAACGCATCATGGTCGGACGGCCCTGGCAGGAAGTGATGTTTCTGGCAGAACGGGTCTGCGGCATCTGTTCTGTCATCCACAATTATGTCTGCATCGAAGGGATGGAGCGCATCAGTGATGTCCCGGTACCGGACCGGGCGGCCTATCTCCGGGCGGTGGTGAACGAACTGGACCGGATCCAAAGTCACCTGCTGGCCAATTACTCCTACTGCTACACCATCGAGCATGAAACCCTTGCGATGTATCTTCTGAATCTGCGGGAGACTGCGATGGACGCCCTGGAGCTGATCACCGGAGCACGCGTCACCTGTTCATTCATCATCCCCGGCGGTGTGCGGTTTGACCTGACCCCGGAGAAAGAGCGCAGCCTTCGCACCATGCTTGATCACATCGATGCCGAACTCACCCGGTTTGTACGGATGTTTGAGGGGGGCTCACTGATCGCCCTCCGGAGCAAAGATGTCGGCACCTTCACCCGTGAAGAGGCCATCGAATCCCATGCCGTGGGCCCGACTGCCCGTGCCAGCAACCTGGACAATGACTGCAGAGGATTCCACCCGACCTACCGGAAACTGGGGTTCGAGCCGATTCTTCTCGATGACGGCGACAATTATGCACGCATCATGATCCGGTTTCTGGAGGTGTTCCAGAGCACTCAGCTCATCCGCACCTGTCTGGCGCAGATGGAGGCAGGCAGCATCCGGGGCGGCGGCACCATCGGCGGAGGCGCATTCAAATGGGCAGGGGAGGCCCCCCGCGGTGAACTCTCGTATTCTATCAGCACCGATGAACACGGACGGGTGAAGGAGATTGGCATACGGACCCCGTCCATCATGAATATCGAGGCCTGTGTGCATTACATGCTGAAGGGAGTGAGTTCTTCTGCGGATGTGACATCCACGTACATCAGCTCGGATCCATGCATCGCATGCAATGAGAGGTGAATGAAATGGCATCTTCAATAATCTGGTATCTGAGAGAATTTGTCCGGGGAGAGTGGCTCACGAAGTTCTTCACCGTCAAAACCGCTCCTCTGGACACTCCGCCTTATTTCCGGGGATTTCCCACACTCACAGAGAAGGAATGCACCCATTGCCTCGCCTGTATGATGATCTGCCCGGCGCCCAACGCCATCGAGGTGCTGGAGACAGACGGCGTATGGAATCCGGTCATCTATCCCGGCCACTGCATCCGGTGCGGACTCTGTGTTGAAGCGTGCCCGGAGGATGTCCTGACAACAGGCGTTATTCTCGCGGTGCAAAAAACCGACAGGACGTCATTTCAGGCAACCTTTCACCTCTCCATCGACCCCGTTCTGTGCAGACGGTGTGGAAACTGTGCGGTTGCATGCCCGGTCAATAAAGAGATCGATCCCTATCTGGGCGGGACAGGGACCGCATTCAGCGAAGAGGTCATCATGCGCATCTTCAACGGTGAGATGCGTGTCATTCACCCCGAGAAATGCACCGGGTGCAAAACCTGTGAAAAAACCTGCCCGAACCATGCAATCAGGGTTGCACGTGTAGTGGAAGGCGTACAGGAGGCAGGCGTATGAAATTTATCCTGAATACCGGACGGACCATCCGGCAGGGGAAATATATTGAGAGTAAACTGGGGAAGGGATATGCCGAAGAGACCTCCCGGTGCCAGATCCATCCACTTGACCTCCTTGAACTGGGCGTAGAAGAAGGGGAAAATGTGCTGGTGAAAAGTGAGGCGGGTGAGGTTGTGCTGGTCGCCGTTGCCGATGAGGGACTACCGAAAGGGATGGTCTTTGTCTCCTACGGCATTCACTGTAATTCAATCATCTCAGCCAGCACCCATGGCACAGGGATGCCTGACTATAAGATCCATGAGGTGGAAATTGTCCCGACTTCAGAAGACCGGAAAACGCCGGTTGAGCTGCTGGAGCAATTAGGAGGTCTCAGGTATGCAGGAAATTAAGGATATGGTCTGCCCCTTCTGCGGGTGCCTCTGCGATGATGTCACCCTGGAAATAGACGGTGACAGAATCGTATCGACCGACAACTGCTGCACCATCGGAAACGCAAAGTTCCTGGGCAAACACCGGCTGAAGAACCCGATAAAAAAGGTCAACGGTAAATGGGTGGACATCACCTATGACGAAGCCGTTGACACCGCAGTCGACATTCTCCTGGATGCAGACAGGCCCCTTCTCTTTGGCTGGTCCGGCACCCACGGAGAGGCGCAGTGTGTCGGTGTCCATATGAACGAAATTCTGGGCGGCGTGATTGACAGCACGACATCGGTCTGCCACGGCCCGTCCATTCTTGCCATCCAGGAAGTAGGCCATCCCGGCTGCACGTTAGGTCAGGTCAAAAACCGTGCAGACCTGATCATCTACTGGGGATGCAATCCCATCGAGGCCCATCCCCGTCATATGAGCCGCTACACCACCTATGCAGACGGATATTTCCTGGACAACGCATTCCGGAACCGCAAAGTCATCGTCGTCGATGTCCGGGAGACGGAGACCGCAAATGTCGCCGATGAATTCATCCGGATTAAACCGGGCGGCGATTATGCGGTGCTCTCCTCCCTGCGGGCAATCATCCGCGGCAAAGGCGATATGATTCCCGATTCAGTGGCAGGCGTCAGCAGGACACAGCTGATGCAGGTCGCCGAGATGTGCAGGACCTGCTCCTTTGGTGCATTGTTCTTTGGCGTCGGCCTGACCATGGCGAAAGGGAAGTACAAAAACATCAGAAATGCGATTGAACTCGTCGATGACCTGAACCGCCACACGAAATTTACGCTCACCCCCATGCGGGGGCACTGGAACGTCTACGGGGCAAATGAAGTCTTCTCGTGGATGACCGGCTACCCGTTTGCGGTTGACTTCTGCCGGGGTGTTGCATTCTATAATCCCGGAGAGACCTCAGCTGTCGATGTGCTTGCACGAAAAGAGTGTGATGCCTGTATGGTCATTGCAAGCGATCCGGGCGCACATTTTCCCCGTGCCTGTGTGGAGCAGATGCGTGACATCCCCCTGATTGTGATTGACCCGTTCCAGTCACTGACCACCCCCCTTGCAGACCTCCAGATACCGGCCGCAGTGACAGGCATCGACGCGGAAGGGACGGCATACCGGATGGACGGGATCCCCATCAAGGTCAAAAAGGCGATGGACTCCGACTACCCCTCCGACACAGAGATTCTCACCAGGATTTATGACAGGATGCTTGAGGTGAAAGGGCTATGAAGACGCTTCTGATAAAAAATGCCTTCGTCATCGATCCGGTTCAGAAGATATCCGGCGAGATGATGGATATTGCCGTTCGCGACGGGAAAATCGTCGATGATGTGAAAAACCCGGATCAGGTGATTGACGCAGAGGGCATGCTGACACTCCCCGGCGGCATCGATTCCCACACCCATATCTGCGGAACCAAGGTGAATTTCGGGAGATACATGAGCCCGGAGGACATGCGTGCCGGACGGACATCCCGCAAAGGGGATATGCATGCCACATCGGGGTACAGTGTCCCGACCACCTACGGGAACAGTTACCGGTATTCCCGGATGGGATACACAACCCTCCTTGAAGGGGCGATGGCGCCCATGGAGGCACGCCACACCCATGAGGAGTTCCGGTATACGCCGATGCAGGACTGCCTCGCAAATACCCTCTTTGACGGCAACTGGTTTGCTCTGGAGGCAATTCAGGACAAGGATATAAAACGGCTTGCAGGAATTCTGGCATGGTACCTGTCCGCGGCAAAGGGATTCGGCGTCAAACTGACCAATCCGGGCGGGACAGAAGCATGGGGGTTCGGACAGGACATCTCCTGCATTCACAAGCCGATTCCACGGTTCGGCATCACGCCCCGCGAGATCATCGTGCGGATGATTGAGGCAAACGAGATGCTTAATCTCCCCCATTCCGTACATCTGCACTGCAACAACCTGGGAAAACCGGGCAATTATATGTGCACGCTGGACACCTACAATGCCATCCCTGACCTCAATGACAAGCGCCAGTCCCTCTATTCAACCCATGTGCAGTTCCATTCCTACGGCGGCACTTCATGGAATGACTTCTGTTCAAAAGCGGACGATATTGCCCGATCGGTGAATGACAAACCACAGATCGTCATCGACACCGGCCAGGTGATGTTCGGGAAGACGACCACCATGACGGCCGACGGCCCGATGGAGTTTAACCTCTATCGTTTGTACCACAACAAGTGGAGCAATCATGATGTGGAAATGGAGACCGGCTCAGGGGTCATTCCTGTTCATTACCGGAAGAAAAACCTGGTAAATGCCATCATGTGGTCAATCGGCCTTGAACTTGCACTGCTGGTGGATAACCCATGGCAGTGCATTCTGGCGACCGACAACCCCAACGGTGCACCGTTTGTCAAATATCCCGAAGTGATGGCGCTTCTCATGAGCAAAGAGTACCGGGAGAAGGAGTTTGCAACCCTCCACAAATCAACCGGCAGACGGGTGGCCCTGCCTGCAATTGACCGTGAGCTGACCTGGGATGAGATTGCGGTCATGACCCGTTCGGCACAGGCCCGTGCACTGGGCATCATCGATTACGGGAAAGGGCACCTGGCGGAAGGAGCGGAGGCAGATATTGCCATCTATCCTATCCATGTCGACACAACCGACCCGGCACACGATTATGAACGTATCATCAATGGCTTTTCCACCACGGAATACACCATTAAGCGGGGTGAAGTCGTCTGCCGGAGAGGCACGTGCACGCTGGAAGGAAACCATTCGACATACTGGGTGAAACCCCACGTATCCCCGGCATACGATATGAGTACGGATACGGCATTTATTGACGGCTTTAACAAGTATTACTCCATGAGAATCGGAAACTATCCGGTCGGAGACGAGTATATCGGTCGGAATGTCTGCATTGAGACGGAGGCATCCATATGATGCGTGTCATCCTTGAAGTAAAAGAACGCCACAAACCGAATCTCCCGATTGAGGCGGAATGCATCACCCCGAAAAATTTTCTGGATGCGGAACGTGAATTTCACGTCTGGAAAGGCAATAAAGAGCTGGATTTGACCGATGTCTTTCACGTCCGCAAAGACGGCACTGCCAAATCCGCCGAGCAGGTGGAGATAACCATCCGCGGTGACAGCTCCCATATCAAGCGCGTGGGAGAATACATGGACGGAGGAAAGATCCTGATTGAACGGGATATCGGGATGCACTGCGGGAATTTCATGAGTGCCGGACGTATTGAGATTCTGGGCAATGCAGACTCCTGGCTGGGCCGTGAGATGCAGGGCGGAAAAATCGTCTGCCACGGCGATGCAATGGACTATGCCGGTTCCGGATATCGGGGCGAAAAACAGGGCATGCGGGGCGGAATCATTGAGATAATGGGAAATGCCGGGGATTTTGCCGGAGAAACCATGGCCGGTGGAGAAATAATTATCCACGGAAACGCAGGGGACATGCCCGGCGTTGACATCAGGGACGGGTGCCTGACGATTATGGGCGACTGTTCACGACCCTGCGGCAATATGTCCGGGGGCGAGTGCCGCGTATTCGGCACGGCATATGATATGCTTCCGACATTCAGAAACGAGGGCGCGACAACAATAGACGCAATGCCGGTCACCCGGTTTTCCGGGGATTATACCTCACGTGGATTGGGAACACTTTATGTGGGAACCTGCAAATATATGGATTAATGCTGAAACATAGTTGCGGATATACTGCTCCCATTCATTGCAAAAACTGTGGCAGGCCACTCATACAGCGGGAGAAAAACGGCCTGTACTGCCCCTATTGTGGTCGTCAGGTCACCATGATCTGCCCCGGATGCGGAAAACCCTGGTGATCAGCGGTTCAGTATACTGCTGCCGACCCGGCGTGCATACGCCGCACGCAGTTTTTCGGTCTCTTCAACGGTCAGATCCGTTCTTTTATTCTGCTGCAGATAGCGCTCCAGTTCAGCAATCACGGCATCGGCTTCGTGATGGTCCGTCACTTCAAGATATTCCGGAACACTGTTTCGCTGCATGGTTTCACCACAGACCGGGCAGAGTTTCCACTTCTGGAACGGGTCAATATAGGTGAATGTACTGCAGTTCTGACAGCGGATAATAAGGTACATCTTATATATCGCTAATGTATGCGCCAGACTATTAATCTTTGTGACAGATGACCGTTGATGCCGGAGAGAGAACGTTTGCGGATGGTTTTTATTTCTGGCGAATATTATTGAGTAATGACAATTGAAATCATTCCGGTCGAAGGAATACCCATCATTCAGGCAGGAGATAATTTCCCTGCATTCATCGCAGACTGCCTCGCTATTGAAGACGGCGACATCCTCTGTGTGGCATCTTCCGCATATTCCAAATCAAAGGGATATATGCGGAGTCTCGCAGACATTCAGCCGACGGAGCGTGCAGAGGAGATCGCTGGAAAATGCGGTGAAGACCCCCGTTTCATTCAGGCCGTGCTGGATGAAGCCGATGACATCATCATCGATTATCCATTCATTCTCTGCTCTCTGCCGCACGGGCATGTGGGTGTGCGGGCAGGCATCGACCACTCGAATGTGGAAGACGGTCTCATCATTGTGCTCCCCCCCAATCCCATGGAGGCCGCAGATGAAATCCGGCAGGAGATACTGCGAATAACCGGCAAAAATATCCGTGTCATTCTCACCGATACCTGCGGCCGTTCATTTCGGAGAGGGCAGACCGGAGCGGCTATTGGATGGAGCGGCATGCCCGCCATACAGGATTACCGCGGGGATACGGATCTCTTCGGCCATGTGCTTGAAATCACCGAAGAAGCCGTTGTTGACGAGATCGCAGGCATTGCGAACTTTGTCATGGGTGAGAGCAATCGCGGCGTCCCTGCGGTCGTCTGCAGAAATGCTCCCTACTGGGAGGGGCATGACAACCTGTATTTCAGGGCGGAAGAAGATATCACCCGAAAAGCAATGAAAAAATAATATTAGTATAATGCATTCAGAACGATTGTAATAACAGCTATTACTCCGGCAACAATCATTACCGTTGTCGGGGCAATATGCACGGCCCTGCGATCTTCACTATCATAATACGTAACCAGACCGGCTGAGGATACAAGCCTTCCACCACTCTTTTTTGCCATGCAGTACAATTGAATTTTGGCATATTTAAATTGGAAGGTGACCAACACTGAACGCTGAACAGATATATGAGGGAAAGGCTCTTTTGGGCGGGGATTTTGAGGAGCAGAATGTCCGGATTGTGGTCACCGACGGTAAAATCTCCGCAATCGAAGAGATTTCCCGCGCCCCCGACATCTGGATCTTTCCGGGTTTTTTTAACGCTCACACGCACCTGGGCGACACCATTGCAATGGACGTCGATGCCCCCGGCACTCTCGGCGAGCTCGTCGCACCCCCTGACGGCCTGAAACACCGTCTGCTTCGTGCCGCACCCCCCCGGACCTGTGTGGAAGCGATGCAGGCCAGTATACAAACGATGGCACGGACCGGCGTTTTTGGATTTGCTGATTTCCGGGAGGGCGGCATACCGGGCGTTCAGTATCTTCAGGAGGCCAACGCTGGTTGCTCCCTTGATTCAGCCATCTTTGGACGGGACGGCGGTGAGGTGATCAGTGACGGCCTGGGCATCTCCAGCACCCGCCATTACGGAGAGGAGTTAACCGGAATCATCGAGGCGGCCCGGGCAAACGGGAAAAAGATCGCCTTTCATGCAGGAGAAAAGGACAGCAGGGATGTGGATACGGCCCTCTCCTTTGAACCGGACATGCTGATTCACTGCACCCACATAACGTCTGGCCAGATAAGAGCGATTGCGGATGCAGGAATACCGGTTGTCATCTGCCCCCGCTCCAACTGGCGGCTGGGAGTAACCTCATCCAGTCAGTATCCGCCGGTTCATACGATGCTTGAGGCAGGAATTGAGCTTTGGCTGGGGACCGACAACGTCATGTTTGTCCAGCCGGACATCGCAGCAGAGATGGCATTCTGCCACTATGTATATGGCGTGGAGGCAGGAGAACTGCTCCGGATGGCAACCGGAGGAAGCCGGATAACAGGCAAAAAGTATGCCCTTGCCAAAGGAAATGATGCACGGTTTATCCGGTGCAATATAGCGCGTTCAAATGCAAAATACTCGAAAAACATGTTAAATACTATAATAAACCGACTAAACCCACTTGACCTGGAAGGAAGTCTTTTAAATTGCCATTTGTAATAGTTAATAAGGCAATTCTAAGAGGTGTACCTGTGTTTACAAATATTCTCGTCGCCGTAGACGGATCAGAAATCAGTATTAAAACTCTGGAAACGGCATTGTCCGAAGCCAAAGTGTGGAATGCACAGCTCAATGTAGTTTATGTTCTTGAGACCGGTCTTTTTGACGATATTCCTGCAGATGAAACAACGGAATATATCAGAAACCTGCTGGAACAGCAGGGGCTGAATGTCTTTTCCTATGCAGAGAAACGGTGCGAAGAAGAAGGCGTGACCCTGAATACGCATTTTAGAAAAGGCCATGCAGGTATCGAAATCATCGCTGCAGCAGCAGATATGAATGCTGATCTCATAGTTCTCGGCTCCCACGCAAAAAGTGATATCGAAAAGATTCTGCTCGGCAGTGTGACAACACACGTCGTACGGCACAGTCCGGTCAGCACACTGGTGGTGAGAGCATAATACAGGAAACTGTTCGTGACGTGATGACAACGGATGTCGTCTGTGTGGAAATCCCCGGAAACAGAGACGATGTCCTCAGGATTCTGAAACGAACAGGGATCAGTGGCGTGCCTGTACTGAAAGAGGGAGTGCTGGTAGGGATCATCACCCGAAAAGATTTGCTCAGAAAGGCTGACGAAATGCAGCTTGGGCTTCTGATGACACCCGACCCGGTCACGATCACGCCGGATGTAACGATTCAGGCTGCAGCGAAAATTTTGATTGATAATCATTTCCGCCGTCTGCCGGTCGTGGAAGGAGGCGAACTCGTCGGCCTTATCAGTATATCAGATATTGTGGGAACGATTGCCCGGATGAAGATCACAGAAGAGATCCGCAATAAATTCAGCTCCCATACATTTGCCATCTGGGAGGAGTCACCCCTGCCGCTTGTCGGCAGAATCATGGAGATGTCCGGATATGATGCCGTGCCTATTCTGAATGAAAGCGGTCAGCTGACCGGCATCATATCAGAACGGGACTTAATCCGCCATTCAAGCATTGAAGACAGTGTTGAAGTGAGTGACTTCTCAAACGGCACGGACGACGATGAATGGACCTGGGAATCCCTCCGCGACAACTACACCATATCCTATGGCATCTCCAAGGTGCAGCTCCCGAATAAACCGGTCAAAGAGGCAATGGTCAAGGAAGTCGTGGCCGTCCCCCTGAATGCAGAGGTAAGTGAATGCGCTCTTAAGATGAAGCGGGCACGGGTCGATCAGCTTCCGGTCATTAACGGGGACCGAAAAATGGTTTCTATGCTGTATGACCGCGAGTTAATCCGCATAATTCTTGAAGAAGCGTAACACCTTCTTCATTTCACAAATACTTTCAGATCCGTTTCTGAAAATATATCCAATACCTTTATGAAAGAATGGCGCCTTGTATATCTAAGCGCTTTTACTCCCTTATATAGCGTACTTTTGATTGGAGGATTATAAATGTCAGAACTACCAGAAGGGGTAACAAAAGGTACTACAACTGTAGGTCTTGTGTTTCATGATGGTGTAGTGCTTGCAACCGAACGGCGTGCCACGATGGGTACAATGATTGCAAGCAAGCGAGCAAAAAAGGTGTACCAGATTGCAGACAGAATCGGTATGACAACCGCCGGAGGAGTGGGCGATGCACAGACACTTGCGCGGTTGATGCAGGTTGAATGCAACCTCTATCAGATTCGGCGCGGTCGTGATATGACGGTGGGTGCAGCATCGTCGCTTCTGTCAAATGTTCTGAACCAGAACCGGTATTATCCCTACTATGTCCAGCTGCTTGTCGGCGGATTTGATATCGACGGCCCCAGCGTCTACTCGGTGGATGCGATGGGTGGTGCGTCAAAGGAAGATGATATCGTTGCTACCGGTTCCGGATCACCATTTGCATATGGTGTACTGGAAGACCGCTTTGAAGCGGATATGGATGAAGCAGCAGCAGTCAACCTTGCAAAACGAGCACTCAGGGCGGCCATCCGGCGTGATTCAGCGTCCGGCGAGTCCATGAGTATTGTAGTAATTACCAAAGATAAATACGAGGAGATGAGTGAGGAGGTTCTTTAAACTCTTTTATCATCCCGCTATTTTTCTTTTTTAGGACGATTTTAATGTTAATTGAAGAGCGTTTAGAAGATCTCAGGAAGAAGATCAATTCCAAAGTACCTGCGGGTATTTCAATATCAGAAGTTGAATTTGAAGGGCCGGAACTGGTCATCTACACCGATGATACCAAGTTGTTTGCCGAACAGGCGGATTTAATTAAGATCCTTGCCCGTGAACTGCGCAAACGGATTGTGGTCCGCCCCAATATTCTGGAGGACCCGGAGAAAGCCGCCACAAAAGTACGGGCGGTGGTCCCGGAGAGTGCCGGCATAACGGACCTGTTCTTTGACCCGGACACGGGAGAAGTGCTGGTTGAAGCAGAAAAACCGGGGGTTGTCATCGGAAAGAACGGAGCAACACTCCGGGACATCACCAAAGAGATCGGATGGACGGCAAAAGTGGTCAGGACACCACCCATTGAGAGCAAGACGGTAAAAGACATCCGCCAGTATCTCAGATCCGTCAAGGATGAACGCAAGGAGTTTCTCCGGCGGATCGGAAAGAGAATCCATCGTGATGTCAGAAGCAAGGACAAATGGGTCCGTGTCACCACTCTCGGCTGCTGCCGTGAGGTCGGAAGAGCAGCATTCCTCCTCTCCACGCCGGAGAGCAGGATTCTGATTGACTGCGGGGAAAAACCCGGCAGTTCATCCGAAGGATTCCCCTATCTTGGCGTTCCGGAAATATCCCCCCTCAGTTCACTGGATGCCGTGGTGCTGACCCACGCACATCTTGATCACTGTGCGATGATCCCCCTGCTGTACAAATATGGCTTTGACGGCCCGGTATACAGCACACCGGCAACACGCGACCTCGCTGCCATGCTCCAGCTCGACTACATCGATGTCGTGAATAAAGACGGCGGTGTTGCCCCCTATTCATCCAGAGAAGTGCAGGAATACCTGAAGCATTCCATCACCCTGAATTACGGCTCGGTCACGGATATCGCCCCGGATGTAAAACTGACTTACCACAACGCAGGCCATATTCTGGGGTCTGCCATCAGCCATTTCCATGTGGGAGACGGTCTCTATAATGTCGCGTTCACGGGCGATTTCAACTACGACAAGACCCGTCTCTTCGGCCCTGCCACCGTGCAGTTCCCCCGTCTGGAGACGCTCTTCATGGAGAGCACCTACGGCGGCTCCCATGACAATCAGCCATCCAAAAAGGATGCGGAAGAGAAACTCTACGAGATTGTCAATACCGTCATTAACCGGGGAGGAAAGATTGTCATTCCGGCATTTGCCGTAGGACGTTCGCAGGAAGTGATGCTGACCCTCGAAGAAGGCATACGGCTGGAGAAGATCCCCAAAGTCAAGGTCTATCTGGACGGCATGATCAAAGAGGCAACGGCCATTCATACGACCTATCCGGAATACCTGAACCCGGACCTCAGAACACAGATATTCAAGGAAGGGATGAATCCGTTCCTTGCTGAATGCTTTGAGCAGGTTGATTCACCGGACCTCCGCCAGAAGGTCATCGACGGTGAGCCCTGTATTGTCATCACCACGAGCGGAATGCTCTCCGGCGGACCGGTCATGGAGTATCTGCGCACCCTTGCACCGGAAGAGAAGAACTGCCTGGTCTTTGTCGGCTACCAGGCGGACGGCACCCTCGGACGCAGAATCCAGAAGGGATGGAAGGAGATACCCATCGGACGCCGCGAGACTATTATGATGAACTGTGAGATTCAGACCGTCGACGGATTCTCCGGCCATTCTGACAGGAGCCAGCTGATGCGGTACGTGAAGCACCTCCAGCCCCGGCCGGAACGGATCTTTACCATCCACGGCGATGAAAAGAGCACTATCGACCTTGCATCCTCCATTTACAAAAATTACCATATCCAGACCGTTTCACCCATGAATCTTGAAACATACCGTCTGGTATAACAGGAATCTCTTTTATTTTCGCTCACTATTACTACTTCAATGAAACAACGCCTGTCACTGATCATCGGGATTTTTATCGTCATGGCACTCTCCAATGCGATTGTGCCGGTGCTCCCGGAGTATGCCAGTGAGATGCCCGCACTTCAGGGGATTATTTTTTCGGCATATTTCTTTGGCGCCTTTGTGATGGTCATTCCGGCAGGCGTGCTCGGCGACCGGTATGGGCGTGCACCCTTCATCACGGCAGGGCTTCTTCTCACCCTCCTGTCGGGGGGGATCATACTGCTTGCCGCAAATCCGTATGCAATAACCTTCGCACGGATTGTCGAAGGCATCGGTGCAGGGCTCTTTGTGTCCTGTGCACTCTCATGGGTGAATATGCAGCCGGACCATACCCGCCTCTCCGGGCTGTATTTTGCAGGCCTGAACGCGGGGCTTATCGCCGGACTGATGGGCACCGGCATCCTGAACTCCCATTTTGGCCAGAACAGCGGGGTGATGCTCTTTACCGGATTAGCCGTAATACCCCTGCTTCTCTCCTTTTTTATCAGAGATACGACGGGTGTGCTCACCAATGTTCTCCCCCCGGTGCATGCCATCGGCTGGAGAAACAAGTGGCTGTATTTTTCCTCTTTTATCCTCGTCGGAATTTCCGGTGTCCTTGTTTCGTTATACCCGGAATTCACCGATGAGAGCCCGTTCATCCTGGGGTTGCTGTTTGCCGCCATGAATGGCGCAACCATCTGTGCATCCCTGATTGCGCCGAATATATCACTGCAGCCGATTCAGACGATACGTCTGGCATCCGCTCTGGTGGGCATTGCTGTACTTCTTTCTTTCATTGCACCCGCCTATGGGGGAATAGGGGGGGTGTTTGTTCTGTTCATGGTAATCGGAGGCTCAATCGGATTTGTCTTTGTCTCCCAGATGAACTATCTTGCCGTCAGCGAAAAACTGCAGGGCACCGCGATCGGCCTGCTGACCGCCGCATCCTACGGGGGGATGGCGATGCTGCCGTTTTTCTCCGGACTCCTCACCGAGGTATTCAGTTATGGTGCGGCATTTCTGGTAAACGGCATATTATGCCTCCTCGTGACCGTGACCATTGCCCGCTGCAGATGCGCCCTCCCCGAATAGGATGCATCCATATACCCCGGTGATCAGGTGGCCTGAACCGGGGCATCGCACTCAAATCTGCTGATCAGTTTCAGCACGGCAGGCATGACAAGAATCGCACCAATGAGAGAGAAACCGACCGTAATCACCGTCGTCGTCCCGAAATTGCTGATGATCTCAAAGGCCGACATCATGAGCGCGGAGAAACCAAAGACGGTCGTTAATCCTGACACGGTGATTGCGGTGCCGATTTTTCTGACCGCACGCTCGATGGAGGCATCCACATCATTCCCGGCCTTCCGCTCTTCGTGATACCGCTCCATAATAAGAATCGTATATTCACAGGCAATGCCGATGGTCATGGAGCCAAGAACGGCGGTCATCGGCGTATAGTCTATCTTCAGGGCGTACATAATGAGGCTGTTCCACCCGACGATCATGACGATCGGTATGATGGGGGATATCGCAGAGAATTTCCGGTAGAGGAGGAGCAAAAATCCTGTTATCAGGCCAAAACCCAGCATGGTCATGGTGACTTTCGTGTTCTGGATATCGGTTATAAGCTGGGCAAACATATCCGTGCTCCCGGTCAGCTCAGCGGTCACCCCGGCCGGGGGATGATGAAACGCAAGGTCGGATTTGACGGTATTTACCATGGCAAGGGCTTGATCGGGCGACATTTCAACCAGGGAGAACTCAATTATTGTGATCATGTTCCCGGACGTCAGGCGGCTGAGTTCGGATGGAGGGATCTCTTCAACGACTGCGGCGATGTCCGCATCAGATGAGGGGAGGTGCCCGTCATTATACCGCTCGATGAGTGTCGCAATACTGCTTGCGCCGATGATCTTCTGATTCTCCTGCAGTTCATATTCCTGGAAATCCCGGATCCAGCGCAGGGTGTCGGTGTGGTAGATGTCATCAGACCGGATGTATACCGGCAGAGTCTCGGTTGCACCGATGACACGGGTGATCTTCTTCATGTCGATAACGGCCGGCATATCCTTCGGCACAAAGGTGTCTTCATCGGTATTGATGGGTATCTCGCTGTCAATCTGGTAGCCGATACCGGCAATCATGCCAAAGATAAGAATAACCGGCACCGGGTTTCCTGCAATCTTTCGTGCAATGCTCCCGAGCTGATTGTTATAGTGCTGCATATACGCCTGGTTTCGGGCATGATTGTTCTTTTTCGCTTTCGGGGTGTAGCGGACCAGTTTTGCATATGTCGGTACGATAAGCAGGGCCGAGATATAGCAGAACAGCACCCCGATGGCACAGACCTTCCCAAAATTCTGCACCATGGGGATGGTGGAGGTGAACATGGCAATGAACCCGAGCGCAGTGGCAGTCATTGCGTATAATACGGACGGCCCGGTCTTTTCGACGGTTATCCGCACGGATTCGGAAAGGGCGCGCCGCTGTGACTCATCATCCAGGCGGGAATGAAACTGGATGGCATAATCAATACCGACACCGATGAGGACCGGGAATGCACCGATGACCACCATGCTGATGGAGATGCCGAAGAGGCCCATGATGCCGAAGGTGTTGAGCATCCCGATGAAGACGACCGCCACCGGCAGCAGACTGTATCTGACATGAGAGAACAGGAGGCCGACGGCAATGACCATGAGGGCAAGTGCAGTCATGATCAGCACCCCCATTGACTGGCTCATCTCGGAGAGCATCTGCTGTTCGTAGGCAGGCGACCCGGATACGGTAAGGGATACGCCTGTGGGAGGCGGATAGGACGCGATGACCCGTTCAATGTTTTCGATGGCCACCCGCTGGGAATCACTGGAGAGGCCGGCGTCCAGCGGGACAAAAATAAGGGTCAGCTGCTGGGAGGAGAGGTACTGACTGACGGCTTCTGCCGGGATTCGGGAGAGGACAGCAGATATCTCCGCCTTGCCTGACGGCACCCGCCCGCCGTTCATCTGAACCATCAGGTCAGCGACACTGGATGTCCCCGCGATATAAATTTCATTATTCAGGTCCTGCTGGAGCGTGTAGATGTACTCGATGACATCAATGTCGGTGATGTCATTTCCTTCAACGATGATGATGACAGCCGATGTGCTGAATATGTCCAGATACTCGTTCAGCACGGCGCCCTGAGGGGTCTCGATATCCACATAGGTCTCGATGCCGGTCTCCATGGAGAGATTGGTGGCGCCATAGAGTGAGACCAGAACAAGCAGGATAACGGCCGCTGCGACCGCCCAGGGTGTCGTGTCAATGATATCTGCAAGTATCGTGAATGGCGAGCGCAGTTTGGTTCCCCCTGATAGTGATAGATTGCAGTGGGAGATAAAAATGATGGGAGGTCTGGAGGTTGTGGTGCTGATAAGGGCAGATGATAATGCGACTGGTTCTGTTCATCGCATTCTTACGACCGGAGAGAGGTGAATGGATAAGGGCAGCGGGCTGTTGGTATTGGTGCATTGCAGGCATCGGATGCATAAAGAGGAACATACGCACCGGTACCATTGAGTAACAAGGACTCTCTGTGGTGTGTGGAATGGAATCCTGCATGATAGACAATAGCATGAGCAGGCCGCAGAGCGTGTAGTAGAATTGAACTTTTTTGAGAGATTCGTTCAGGTATACCCGAACTACCTGGGGGATAAGATACGAATTGTGACCCCGGGACAGGATTGGTTCCGGGACGATTCGTATGCCCATTATGGTAACGGCAGGCATACGGGAGATAGGAATTGCAACAGAAGTTCCACTCTTCCACCTCATTTCCACCCGGATCCGGCAAAAAGTGGAAACATAAACAAGGTGCATTTTGCTGATAATTTAGGAAAATAGGACAATATAAAAGATATATGTACAGATAGAACAGGAGTTTTCCACCACATTCTGATATCATTCAGCGATCCCGTTTCCTGTAAGGATGGTCGTGGTGGTATGTGTGATCCCGCGGAGAGTGGAACTGAAATAGAAATAACGCCAATTTACAGTCAGATTTCAAATCCATCAACATAATCGACCCGGAATGAGTGGAAAACAAAGTGGAACATAGTGGAAATGGGTGGAACGGTGGGAATGAAAAAGGCAGGGACCACATTTCCCCTGCCCAACATCCTCGATCACCGTTGAGGCGTAGGCCGACGGGAAACCTGAACTGGCCTGAAAACAGCCTGATGAATACCAGAAACAGAGGTAGCCTCCATCCCCTGTTTTTGATGTGGTTTGCAGAGATTCCCAATTCAGACAGAAGATGATTTATTTCCGTTCTGTTTTATCGTGATCTTCCTGAAATAATTACTCCTGTCGCATTCTCACGGCTCCGACATCTCTTTTACCACTATCTGCAGTTCGGGTATTTTGTTACGGATGATGTCCCATATAATTTCATTATGCACTCCAAAATATGCATGAATGAGGATATCCCGCAGTCCTGCAACCTTCCTCCATGATATATCCGGATGCTCTTCTTTTTGGGACACGGGAATGAGTTTAACAGCTTCCCCGATAACCATGAGGTTTCGTATCACCGCATCCTGCACAAGATCATTTTCCCTGAAATCTTCATAGGACATCCCATGTGTATACCGCTGTATTCTTTCAACGGATTCCAGAATGTCGTGGAGATAGAGGCTATAATCCCGGGGCATACCTGACGCTCCGAAGGATATATGGTCTGAGACCCGTTTTTATCGCATCACGGTCAACAAGGTCTACTTTTCTTCTGAAGAGATCTTCAAGGAAGAATTTGAGGTCCATATATGAGTCAAAAGAACGCCTCCCCTCATCAAATTCGACCAGAATATCAATATCGCTATCTTCCCGTGCCTCATCACGAACAAAGGAACCGAACAGTCCAATTCGCCGAACCCCAAGGTCTCTGATCCGCATCTCGTTTCCAGCCAGCTCTCTAAGGATATTCTCTGCTGTGAGCATATTGACCTTTCATATTCATCTTAATCCCCATTTTTGATAACGCTTTTCCCGATTTTGATTGTCTCTTTTCGATCCAGTGCCTGTCTCGTGCATGTTAAATAATTATCCAATGCTGATTTCACTCCCACTCACCACAGAGTGAGAGTGTGAATAAAGTTCTGTAAAAGAGATATCCCTCCTATCCACACATGAACATCTATCTCCCTTCGACAATGTTGGATACGGGTCATCTTCTTTTTTGTATAACTTTTCTGATACTATCACCATTTCCACGAATATCATTTCAAACATTTACGGACTCTTCAGCCACGATACACTGATACCTGCCTGAAATTGCACAGATTAAATGATGGAATAATTGGATTATGTGACGAATTTTTTCTGTAGATGAGGAGCATAATCAATACGTCACTTATACCCCCTTCACCGCCGGTCCCCGACAATACGAATACAATGTGAAGAAGTTCTCCATTGTATGGATCTCAGGGTTGATGAATATGGGATGATCGATGGTTCTCATCCATTCACGGAAATATGCCCAGAACGCCGGGACATCTGCTTCATTGAAAGGCTGGTGCTTCAGGTGAACATGCAGCCCTTTCACCGCTCCTGTTGGGACAGCGTCGAATGAAACCCGGTATTCCTCTTTTTTCTGTTTGTCTGCTGTCCGGATGCCTGATATATCAACAACAAATCCACAGGATTCCACCAGATCGGGATTCGTTACCTCAAGCAATTCACCAATCTCTGCAAGATGGACACCGGAATGAACACGTGATACCATAAGGTTTCCAGCACAATATCCGGCATCTGCCCGGTACGTTCTTCAAAGACATTTCTGAGAATGTTCATTGCGAGAACATAATAGCCGGCAGTGCTCTTTGGCGAACCGGGATGGATCTCGATGGTGTACGGGACTTTCCCAAGGTGTTCGGAAATTTCGGTAAGCATCCGGGCATATGCTTCGACCCACGTCCGGTCGTACCATTTGAGATATGCAGGAGTGTTGCCGCTTCCGGTGCTATCAAATCCCGGATCGGTGTGGAGGATATATTTCAAATCATCCGGGAGGACTGACCCTCTGGTATAAAGGAGGGAAAGTGAGTCTGTGGTCAGCAGTTCGCCATATGACTGCCCGGTCAAATCTTTTTCGGTGTAAGTATGGATAAACGGTGCAGGCACCTCAATATAGCGGCAATTATGCTGTTTTGCAAATCCCAGCGTTCAGCAAGACCGACCCGGTTTCCGGCATGCAGGATATTGGGGAAGACATAATCAATGGTATTGACGGACATAATCCGTTGGATTCAGGAAAGATGAGTGTTTTGGATTGAATGGAGACTATTCAGGTTGCTGAGGGACTCTGGGATCATTGGTATCACGGATTTTATGAGCTGTTGTATGATCCTACTACGGTGAGCGGTAACAGTATACAACGTGTGGTATATCTGAAGTTTTTCAGGGAATTTTTTATGGTATACTCGAAGTCTGGAAGAAATGATCCGAATTGTGACCTCCGATACGCTGAAAAGTCCACTAGGGATTGCATTCGTGGCAAAGAGAAGCTCCCGCCACACTAAGAGATCCTTTGACTGAGTATCTATCAGTATGGTATGGTATGGAATAAACCCAATTGTCGGGTCCCGTGATATGATGATCCCTGCAAACAGGTGCTTTACGGTGGAAAAACCCATACGGCGGGAATATCAGCATGCCCCTTGCGTTCACATGAATCAAGGCATGCATCAGGGCGGGCATGCATCCGGTTTTTCATTTTCGGAAATGCCTGAAAATCGACATTTCGCACGTATACGAACAAAAATTAACCAAAATTATCCGAAATTTACCGATAATAACCAAAATTATCCGAAATTTACCGAAATAATCCAAATGCCAATATCATCAGGAAGACACGGCGAAAGGCTTCACCTTTTGAATGATCTCATCCCGTGCTTCTATTTCCATGAGAATGGAATCCCCATACTCGATTGAGTGCACAATGCCTTCATCATACAGCCACGATACCATGGATATACTCTCTTTAGAGAGCGGGATGGATATCCTGCACTGTTCCCACGGAGGAAGCATCTCAAAGAGAAGTTGTTTCAGTTCGGTAAGACCCTCTCCTGATTGTGCAGATATCATGACAGGAGCAGGAGCAAGATCACGAATCAGTTCCCGTTTTTCCTGCAGTTCTTCATCAGGAAGAAGATCGGCCTTATTAAGAGCAGTAACTATCACAGCACCCTCTGTTCTCTTCCAGAAGATATCATGGCTGACAGCCAGTTTTTGTCGTATAATATCCACCGGATCACTCATATCCACCACAAGAAGAATGACATCAGCCAGGAATATCTCATCAAGCGTTGACCGGAAAGCATCCACCATAAAGTGTGGGAGGTCTTCAATAAATCCCACCGTATCTGTCAGAAGCATTTTTCTATTATGTACGGTGAGAGCACGTGTTGTAGGAGAGAGTGTCGTAAAGAGCATGTCCCTGACCACTGTCTCTTCCTCTACAAGTGACTGGAAAAGAGTACTTTTTCCCGCATTCGTATACCCAGCCAGAGCTACAAGGGAGAATCCCCTTTCATGCCTGAAAATGCGTTGTGACTCGCTCCCAATTCCCTCCTGAAGAAGTTCGGCCCTTATGCGTGCTATTCTACCCTTTATATCCTGCTCACAAGAATCATCATAGCCACCAAGACCCATAAACCCCTGCCGTTCCTTCTTTTTTACCAGGAAATTGAGAGCCCGTATTTTCGGAAGCTCATATTGTAATCTCGCAAGCTCCACCTGCAGTTTTGCACGCCTTGTAGTGGCTCTTGCAGCAAATATCTCAAGGATAAGCTGGAATCGGTCTATTACTTCACATTTGCACATCTCAGAGATATTATAGATCTGCGGCATTGACAGCGGGTTGTTAAAAATTACTTTTTCAGCATCCAGAGATTCCACAAGCTCCGCAAGCTCATCCACCTTACCGCGACCTATCTGGTACTTCCGGTCAGGATATCTTGTTTGCACAAATGTGCCAACAACCACATAATCAGCAGCATGTGCTAACTCTTTGAGCTCCGAGAGCTTCCGCGAATTTGTAGCAGGATCAGCATTCTGATCATTTCGCTGGACAACAATAATTTTTTTCATAGTAGAGCCATGGACGTGATCATTTTGTACAAATTCTGTTTCGAATGTCCGTTTAATTCTCCATCAATAATGCCATTCATACGTCATTATCAACGTCGGGTTACTTTTCCCCAAGTATGCCATAATATTTTACCACAATTATAATTATACTTCCCTATGAATACACCACAAACCGGTGGGACTCCCCCGGCCTTCTGACGTTCTTTCATACGGCAGCACTCACCTCTGTTATTCACCGTTGTGCAGTGATGCAAAACCCTGTTTAAAAATTGCCGAAGCAGTGTTTTGACGGCATCCGAAATATTCCGCCACACTGGCTGTATATGACTTATTGGGGGTGCAGGCTGCGTGGACCGTTTCTCATACCGGGTGCAAATCAGCTGAAAGAAACAGTATACAGCATCGGAATCGAACGGCAGATACCCAATCCATATCGACAATCAACAATTGCCATGTGGAGATAAAGAGAATTCAGATACCCCTGTATTCTGCCCTGATTGTATGCGTTGAGCCGTTTTTCAGTCAGGATGGACGCATTGATGAAATATATCTGCACTCCTGCGTGATTGGCTGCCATTCCCAGGGCACCAGCAGGATGCGTCTTTCCCACCCCACCATTGCCTTGTGTGGGTGGTATTCCTTTTTACCAGATTGGTTTGCATACTGCCTCATTTTCCGGAATGAAAAAATATGATCATGCCTTTCAATGAGTCATTTCTCTCACAAAAATAGTTGCAAAATCGTAAGATACCAATTTTTTTCCCCGAGATTGTGGTCAGGTGGTATGATTCGAACCTGCGATATTCCAAACCAGGTTCAAAGCTCCACGCTCGAAAACGCAAAAACGACACGAAAACAACCCAAAAAAGAACCGAATGCGAGGGAAGGGATTCGAACCCTCGAACATCTACATGACTAGGCCCTGAACCTAGCGCCTTTGACCTGGCTCGGCAACCCTCGCGCCTGATGCTATTCGTTGTTCAACAAAATAAAGATGTGTATTTGAGATTCCTTTTTCCCTTCGTCGGGCAGTGATTTTCGGAATGGGGGGAAATGATTTTGGGTAAATTTTGGATAGGTTTTGGATAGGATTTGGAAACTATCCGGGTTACGATTTGGAGTTTGATTTGGAGTTTGATTTGGCGTCCTTACTTCCCGGTCTTTTCCTCAGGTTTCCCATCTTTCCTGCTCTCAGCCATGGCCGGTGCCGTTGATGGTGCGGTTTCGCTGCCTTTCTTACTTCCGGTCTTGCTTTCAGCTTTGCTCTCTTTTTTGCCTTCAGCTTTTACGCCGGTATTGATCTCAGCCTTCATCTCAGCCTTACTCTCAACCTTCACCTCGCCCCTGGCCTCTTTCCTGTTCTCCGTCTTCTCAATCTCCCGCTGCTTCAGCTCCTTCCTCTTTATTTTCCCGGAGATCGTCTTCGGCAGACTGTCCACGAATTCGATGGCCCGCGGATACTTATACGGGGCAGTCACCTGTTTGACATACTTCTGGATATCGCGGATAAGGGCCTCCGATGGCGTATATCCGGGTGAGAGCACGATAAACGCCTTCACCACCTGGCCGCGGATGACATCCGGTGTGCCGACGACCGCTGCCTCCTGCACAGCAGGGTGCTCAATCAGTGCGCTCTCCACCTCGAACGGGCCGATGCGGTATCCGGACGCCTTTATGACATCATCGTCCCGGCCGACAAACCAGAAATACCCGTCCTCATCCTTGTATCCCTTGTCGCCGGTGTAGTAATAGCCCTCGGAGAACGAGCGGGCATTCTCCTCCGGATTGTTCACATACTCCCTGAAGAGGCCGACGGGCCGCGGGTCTGTCTTAATGGCGATATGCCCTTCCTCGTGCAGGGGCGCAGGTTTACCCTCGTCATTCAGGATTTCAATCTGCCATCCCGGCGCAGGCTTGCCCATGGACCCGAACTTCGGCTTCATGCAGGGGAAGGTGCCGATGCAGAGCACCGTCTCGGTCTGGCCGTATCCCTCATAAATCGTGAGATCGGTCGCCTCCTTCCAGACCTTTATGACCTCGGGGTTGAGCGGCTCGCCCGCACTGCAGCAGTGCCTCAGTTCATTGAAGTCATACTTTTCGAGGTCTGCGAGAATCAGCATCCGGTAGATGGTCGGCGGGACACAGAAGGTGGTGACGCCATACTTCTCGATGATCGGCAGCAGTTCGGTCGCATTGAACTTGCCCCGGATGTCATAGACCATGATGGCCGCACCCTCATTCCACTGGCCGAAGAGTTTTCCCCACGTGCTCTTTCCCCACCCGGTGTCTGCCACCGTGAAATGGAGGTCTGTGCTCCTGACATCATGCCAGAACCGCCCGGTGACGATATGGCCCAGCGCATAACTGTGGTCATGCAGCACCATTTTCGGCTCCCCGGTGGTGCCTGATGTGAAGAAGATCAGCATCGGGTCGGTGGCTTTCGTCCGCACCATCCCGTGGAACGCCACCAGTTTGCTGGAGACCGGCGCCGGATAGGCCAGCTCGACCGGGTAGCTAATCCAGCCCTCGCGTTCGTCGTCCACGATGAATTTCGACACCAGAGACGGGCACTCATCAAAGATCGCATCCACCTTATGCGCATTCTCTGCATTGGTGATGACCATCTTGATGTCAGCAGCATTAATCCGGTATTTTAAGTCCTGTTCGGTGAGCATCGTCGGCGCCGGGCAATAGACCACACCCATCTTGATCATGCCGAGGACAAAGAACCACCATTCCGGGACACGCGGCAGCATAATCAGGACCCGCTCCCCCTTCGCCGGGCCGTATTTGATGAGCATGTTGGCCACCTGATTGGAGAGGCGCGAGAGATCGCGGAAGGTGTATTTCATCTCCCTGCCCTTCTGGTCGACCCAGATCATCGCAAGTTTGTTGCGGTCCCGCCTGGCCCATGCATCGATGACGTCGAAGCTGAAGTTGTAATACTCCGGCACATCGATGGCAAACGACCGGTAGGCCTCATCGTAATCCACCATATTGTGCCGGGCGGCATCGCCGTTCTCATCTATTATCTGGGGTGTGCCGCTTCCCATGAGTTCGGGAAACCGTGTGGTGCAGACCTCAGATATCCAGTCTGAACGGGATATACCCAGATTTTTCGTCTCTTTGTCGATCTTTTGTACCAGATCGTCATCCATCGAAATAGAATAGCGCACCATTACACCACACATTGGTGCACATCATAATAAAAAATTGTGGTCAGACGCACCACGTGCGTGAAAAAAGAAGAGGCCGATCAGGAGTCGGCCGCACGCTTCAGTTCTGCTTCGCGCAGCACATTGCGTTTTATCTTTCCGGAGATAGTCTTTGGGAGCGAATCGACAAATTCGATGACCCGTGGATATTTGTATGGTGCAGTGGTCTGCTTCACGTGATTCTGCAGTTCGCGGATCAGGGGTTCCGAGCCTTCGAATCCCTGGTTCAGGACAACAAATGCCTTTACCACCATACCCCGTATCCGGTCCGGTGAACCGACAACCGCCGATTCCTGCACAGCCGGGTGCTCAAGGAGGGCGCTTTCCACCTCGAACGGCCCGATGCGGTATCCGGAACTCTTGATGACGTCATCGTCCCTTCCGACAAACCAGAAGTAGCCGTCTTCATCGCGGTAGGCCTTGTCGCCGGTGTAATAGAATCCGTTCACGAAGGACTCTCTGTTGGCCTCTGCATTCCCGACATATTCCACAATCAGCCCGACGGGCCGGGGATTTAGGGAGATCGCGATACGCCCCTCTTCGTAGTCGCCGACCGGGTGCCCGTCGTCGTCGTGGAGCTCGATATGCCATCCGGGCGACGGCTTCCCCATGGAGCCGGGTTTGTTCTGGATGCAGGCAAACGATGCGATGGCACAGCAGGTCTCGGTCTGGCCGTATCCTTCGTAGATCGTCTGGCCCGTCCCCTCTTCCCATACCTTGATGACTTCCGGGTTGAGCGGTTCACCGGCACTGCAGCAGTGGCGCAGTTCGGTGAGGTCATATTTTGCCAGATCGGCGATGATGAGCATCCGGTAGATAGTCGGGGGACAGCAGAATGTCGTCACCTCATACTTCTCGATGAGCGGGAGCAGTTCGGTCGCCTTGAATCGTCCCCAGACATCATAGATCAGCAGACACGTGCCCTGAATCCACTGGCCAAAGATCTTTCCCCAGCCGCATTTCGCCCATCCGGTATCAGAATAGGTAAAATGCACGTCATTATCCCGGACATCCTGCCAGAGCTTTGCAGTGACAATGTGGCCCAGCGGATACGCATTGTTGTGCAGCACCATCTTTGCCTCCCCGGTGGTGCCGGAGGTGAAGTAGATGAGCATCGGATCGGTCGAACGGGTCCGGTTCGTATACGGCATACTGACCTTGCGGTGGGATACCGGTGCCGGGTACAGCAGCTCCTCTTCATAGCTGACCCAGCCGTCCTTCTCCCCGTCGATAAGGAGCCGCGTCTGGAGTGACGGGCATTCCTCGTATATCTTATCGATTTTATCCGAATTTTCAAAGTCCGTGATGACCAGCCGGAAATTTCCCGCGTGAATCCGGTAATGGAGATCTTTTGGGGTCAGGAGCGTGGGCACCGGACAGACAACGGCACCAAGTTTGATGATGGCAATGACAAAGATCCACCACTCAGGAACGCGGGGCAGCATGATCATGACCCGGTCGCCCTTGTTGATGCCAAATTTCAGCAGGATGTTTGCTGCCATATTGGAGAGGTTTTTCAGGTCCCGGAAGGTGTATTTCTTCTCATCCCCTTCCTGATTGGCCCAGATCATCGCCAGTTTGTTTCTGTCACGCCGTGCCCAGTCGTCGATGACATCATACCCAAAATTAAAAAATTCAGGTACATCGATGGAGAATGTACGATAGGTCTCATCGTAATCCACCATGTTATACTCTGCATCTGCCATAGAATCAGTATTTGTACGATGTGCGCGGGTATAGTTTTTCCTTCTCAATAACGCCTTCCCGCCCGTTCACCAGAACCGATGGGTCTTGATGTAATTGCGTTCAGCCTTCAGAATTTCCCGGTAGAATTCGTCGCCGTCACACATCCGGGCAATGATGCGCGAGGCGTTCTCCGGCCCCACACCGCGTGCGGCAAGCGCCACCACCGCTTTTCTCCCGCTGGACAGCACGATGTTGGCATTCTTCATGAACCGCCGTTCCGTCGCCGCTTCATCCTCGTTCTTCTGCTTCTTTTTCACCGCGGGTATCAGTTCATCCTCCCACGGTTTGAGGGCGGCCACCAGCCGTGCCCCGCATTTCGGGCACTGGGGCGGATCGGCTACCCGGGACACTTTGGTCAGGCTCTTCCATGCCCGGCAGTTCATGCAGAACAAAAGGATGTTGTCATCCTCGATTCGGCGCCGGACCGCGGCGATGATGGCATGATCGGCGCTGGGCGGCGGAATGAGGTCACGGGACGACGAAAGGCCCTCCCGCCCGATGGCCGAGAGCGGTGCGATGACCACCTCCGTCTCCCCGGACTGGATCTGCTGCACCAGCATTGCGGCCTCGTGCACGTCCATGATGGTGGTGAAGAGCTCCCGGTAGGTTTCGGTCTGGATGGGGGTGCCCTCAAAGGTGTCCAAAAGGCGGTGAATGCTGATCCGTTCGTAGTCGGCCTGCGGATCGATGGCCCCGAACTTCTTTGCGATCTGCACAATCTTCCACTTAAACAGAGCCGTTCGCTTCATCGCCAGCCGGAGCAGCCCTTCGATATGGGACGGGTCAACGGAATACAAGAGATCACGGATGTCTGCGGCCCGTATGGATGATGGGAGGCGGAACAAAATCCGGTAAGCACCCACCTCAATGCCCACACTTGACCCGTACCGGGCGGTCAGCAGAATGGAGAGAACGCGGGAGAGGGCCTCGTTTGCCTTATGCCCCCCGCAGATATTCATCACGACGCCTTCATCAAAGTGTTCGAGCGTCACCAGCCGGTCCGAACCGACCGGTGCACCACTCTCATCCATCGAGATGAGGATATCCTCGGCATAGGCCTCGGAGAGGGCTCCGGCATCATACGCCGCAAAGGAGCGGGTCCGGCGGAGGCGCCCGGTCTCCTGTGCGATGGCAAACGGCACCGGAATCTGCTCCCCCTCCCACGAGGGCAGTTCGCCGCGGGCTGCATGCGCCGGTTCAACGATGATCTTCCCGTCATCCAGATCAACGACCTCCCAGAGCTGGCCCTTCACAATAAAGGTCGCACCGGTGTTGATCCAGCCGATAACAAAGGACTCGTCAAGGGTGCCCACCGTCCGGCGGGAGACCAGATCAAAGATCTGCACCTTCTTCTCATCCGGGATCATCGAGAGATTGCCGTACAGGTAGGTCCGGCACCTCCCCGTCCGGGTCAGGAGACTGCCATCCATCCGGATGAGCCGGTGCTCAGCCATCTGCCGACATACGTCAGGGATTGCACCGGTGTCCGAAAACCCGTAGGCCCGCTCAATAATGGCCGTCACCCGTTCCAGGGTGATTTCGCCATACTCCACCAGAAGGGCCGCAATCTGGTTCGCGAGCACATCCAGTGCACCATGGATGATGCTGACATCCTCGGACTCATTCTCCTTCGCCCGGCGGGTAATCACCAGCGATTCACAGAGGTCGTCAAATCCGGTGGAAAGAATGGTGCCATGCGAAACGGTGTCCAGACGGTGGCCGGCCCGCCCTACCCGCTGGAGAAGGCGCGAGACCTCACGGGGGGAGCCGAACTGGATGACCCGTTCGATGTGCCCGATATCAATGCCCAGCTCCATGGACGAGGTGCAGATGAGGGACCGGATCTCCCCCCGTTTAAAGCGGTCCTCAGCGTCGATACGGATCTCCTTCGAAAGCGAACCGTGATGCACCTCCACATCGCCCCGCTCGTACAGGCGGTGCCCCAGCGCCTCGGCGGTCGAACGCGTATTGACAAACAGCAGGGACGATTTTTCATGGTCGATGCACCGCTCCACCGCCCGCACCTGCGAATCAAAGTCCTCCCCGGCAAACCGGACCGAAACATCCATATGCGGTGCGGCGGGGATATTGACAATCGCATGCGGCCGTCCGTTCCCCGTCAGAAAGGCCGCCACCTCTTCCGGATTTCCCACCGTAGCCGAAAGGCCGATTCGCTGGAACTCCCCCGCATATGCGGCAAGGCGCTCAAGGGCGATGGATAACTGCGCCCCGCGTTTGCTTCCGGCGAGTTCATGAATCTCATCGATGATGACATACCGGACATTCGGCAGATGCTCCCGGAGGCGTTTGCCGATGAAAAGCGCCTGCAGGGTCTCCGGCGTGGTGATCAACAGGTCAGGCGGGTTCAGCGCCTGTTTTCTCCGTTCATACTGCGAGGTGTCCCCGTGCCGGACGCCAACGGAGAGCCCCAGCTCATGGCACCACCACTGCAGGCGAAAGAGAATATCACGGTTCAGGGAGCGAAGCGGGGTGATATAGATGGCCTTAAACCCGCTCCCTGGCACCCGGAGCAGCTGGTCAAATACCGGGAGCATCGCACTCTCCGTCTTGCCGGTGCCCGTCGGTGCGATGAGCAGGAGATGGTGCCCTTCACAGATCGGCGGGATGGCCTTCTGCTGGGTAAAAGAGAGCTCCTGAAAATTTCGCTTCAGCAGGGTCTCCTGAATTTCCGGAGACAGCAGGCTACGCACGGGCATCTGACATCAGTGCTCCCAGTCGGTCAATGTATGTCCCGTCGCCTAAGAATACTTCGGCAGATTCTGTATCAAAACACCGGGACACCGGGCTCAGTCTGCTCGCATGAATGGTGCGGACATCAATCCCTCCTGCGTACTCAAAGAAGGCCGGCATGAAGAGAATGCGGGTGCTCCGGCCGCCGGTATGGGAAACAATCCCGGCACACGCCTCCTTCACCTCTGCCAGCAGATAGGCCGGCTGTGCCCGCAGTGCACACCCCACCTCGTCATACAGGCTCACGACCGGATGGTGATGGCCGCATACAATCAGGTTCCCCGCCGATTCGGGAGGCAGGTGCATATGCCCGTGCACATACCACGTGCCGTCAAGCATGGCGCCGCTCTTCGGCAGCAGCTCCGCCTCCTGTAAGAACCGTTCGATGCCCCCGTCGTGGTTCCCCGGTATCAGCCGGAACGCAATTCGTTTTCGGATGGTTTCCAGAATACCGGGGAGTTCTGCAAACTCCTGCCGGCTCATCATGGGAACCGAATGCTTCAGGTCTCCCAGAAACAGCAGCAGATCCGGGTCTGTTTCGTCAATACACGCACAGATGCGACTGAGGCGGTCATTGCTGTTGCTTGCGATGTGCACGCCGTTCCGGGAGAAGCCGGATTCGGCACCGAAATGGGCATCAGCAATCACGAGCAGCCTGCACCGGTTTTTCATCAGGAGCGCAGGGCCGCCGGGAATAAACTCCGGGGTCATCGTCTTACAATAGTCGTATCAGGTCCGGTTTTGGCTGATAACAGTCGCCGTCCTCGATCATCGTCTTCAGAGCGGCACGGGTTGTTTCGCGGGTGATGCCCCTGGTCTCCAGTGCGGCCATCAGTGCATCGAGACGTACGGTATTTTTCTCATCGGAGCCGTTCCGGATCTCCTGAACAACGGCTATCAGTACAGCATCGTCCACCACCGGTTCCGGCGCTGCAGGGGCCGGGGTTCCGGTGAGCACGGTGGAAAGTGCCGTTTCAGTCATTTTGCACAGCTGTTTTTTCCGGTCCGGCTCCATATCCGGCTGCTCAAGCAGGGTGATAAGGTCGTCTGCTGCTGCAAGAACAAACGTGTCCCGGACGGAACGGGACACCGGCACCAGCGTTTCGAGCATGGGCATGCATTCCCCTGCCGTGCACCGAATGCCTGCCGCACAGAGCACAAACGCCGGAAGGGCAGTCTCTTTCAGAACAGCAGAGATATCCTTATTTGCGGTATGATACCCCACAACAAGCATGCCCGTCGGGTCATAGAGCGTGAGATGGACAACAGGTTTATTCGTATCCGGAACCTCCGTAAGTGCGCCGCAAAAAAGGCATTTGGTTATTGTTCTCCCGGAAAGAGCACGAATCCCATTATTCTTTATGGTGGCCCTCCCGGAATTCAGATCGCCGGCGAATAGTTTCTGGTACGGTTCCATGCAAGTATCCTGTTCTATTTCTTTGTGCGGACAATCCTATATGCTATCGGATGGGGGCAAACACACCATTCATAAAAAATATGAGGCAGATACAAAATAATAGACAACAACCGGTTTATCTTATACTCTTTATGTGCAGAATATGTTAGCAACAAATGTATACTGTCTGCGGTATCTGAGTACACAGGTTAGGGGAATATATGACTGCAAATACAATCTGGATTGAAAAATACCGTCCGATGGTGCTGGATGATATTGTCGGGCAGGACGAGATCGTTTCCCGCCTGAAGTCATATGTCATTTCAGGAAACCTCCCGCATCTGTTGTTCACCGGCAATGCGGGCATCGGAAAGACAACATCTGCCGTTGCTCTGGCACGGGAATTTTTTGGCGATACCTGGCAGATGAATTTCCGGGAACTGAATGCGTCGGATGAGCGGGGAATCGATGTCGTCAGAAACCAGATCAAGCAGTTTGCGCGGACAGCACCGCTCGGGGGAGCGGAGTTCAAGATCCTCTTCCTCGATGAGGCGGATGCACTGACCCCGGATGCACAGGCCGCCCTTCGCCGCACGATGGAGAATTACGCACCAAACTGCCGGTTTGTTCTCTCCTGCAATTACTCCTCAAAAATCATCGACCCCATCCAGAGCAGATGCGCCATATACCGCTTCCGGCCCCTCTCAAAAGAAGCCATTACAACTGAAATCTCCCGGATTACCACGACAGAAGGCCTGGAATGCTCCCCGGAGGCGCTGGATGCCATCGTCTATGTCGCACAGGGCGACATGCGAAAGGCCATCAATGCACTGCAGGGCGCGGCAATTGTCAGCACGCAGATCACAGGCGACATGGTGTATGAGATCACATCGACCGCACGGCCGGAGGAGATTGAGGGGCTGATGCAGACGTCGGTTGCCGGTGACTATGAAGGGGCAGAGGCCCTGGTGCATGAACTCCTCTATTCACGCGGCATTGCGCCCAATGAACTGATAAACCAGATGTACCGGTCCATTATCCGGCTTCCCCTTGAACGCCGGCTGAAGACACAATTAATATCGCACCTTGGCGAAGCAGATTTCCGCCTCAGTGAAGGGGCGAACAGCGAGATACAGATGGAAGCACTGATAGCAAATATTGTCCTGAGTGCTGATTCCATGAAACAGTGAGGAGGCACAACCGGGTGGAAGACGAGATTGACGACATAGAGATTACCGACCGGGCAGCCGACTGGAACAAATTTCTCAAGAAACACTACCGCAAAGAGATAGGCGAGATCAGCGCACAGTATCCGCACCTGAAATCCCTTGAGATCGATTACCGTGAAATCTCCAAGTGGGGAAAGACCGGGCTTGAAATCGCCGATGAACTCCTGAACAATCCAGGAAAGGTGATCGGAGATGTGAAGGATGCCATCCGGAACTACAACCTGATCTTCACAAAGGATGAGGAGGGAAAAACGGATACGATCAATATCCGGTTCCGGTGCCTTCCCCGCAAAATCGATGTGCGTGACATCCGCTCCCACCACATCAACACCTTCATCTCGGTGGAGGGGATTCTCAGGAAGACCACCGAAGTGCGTCCGCGGCTGACCCATGCGGTCTTCCGCTGCCTGATGTGCGGCACCATGACCGCACCCTACCGGCAGGAGTATGCACGGTTCACGGAACCCTACCGCCCCTGCGCCCAGTGTGAGCGGCAGACCAAAATGGACCTTGTACCGGCCCTCTCCACCTTTGTCGATGCACAGAAGCTGCGCATTCAGGAGTCACCCGAAGGGCTCCGGGGCGGGGAGCAGCCGCAGACGCTTGACGTAGACGTCACCGACGACCTGACGGGGACCGTCTCTCCGGGTGACCGCATCATCGTCAACGGCATCCTCCGTTCGGTACAGCGGATGAATCACGGCCAGAAAAGCACGCTCTTTGACATCTATATCGAAGCCAATTCGATTGAGATAGGCGAAAAGGAGTTCGAAGAGGTGGCCATCTCAGAACAGGAGGAGAAGACGATCCTGGATCTGAGCAAGGATCCCGAAATATATGAGAAGATATCCCACTCCATCGCACCCTCCATCTACGGCATGCAGGATGTGAAGACGGCCATATCCCTCGTGCTCTTTGGCGGCATTGCAAAAGAGCTGCCGGACGGCAGTCACCTCCGTGGGGATATCCATATGCTCCTCGTGGGAGATCCGGGTATTGCAAAATCGCAGGTACTCCGGTATGTCATCAAACTCTCCCCGCGTGGCATCTACACCAGTGGCAAGTCGTCCACGTCTGCCGGGCTGACCGCAACTGCGGTGAAAGACGAATTTGGTGACGGACGCTGGACCCTTGAGGCAGGTGCGCTGGTCCTTGCGGACATGGGTATCGCTGCGGTCGATGAGATGGACAAGATGGCAAAAGAAGACCGCAGTGCACTGCACGAAGCGATGGAACAGCAGACTGTATCCATCGCAAAGGCAGGCATCACCGCCACCCTGAAGACGCGGTGCGCCCTTCTCGGAGCGGCAAACCCAAAGATGGGGCGGTTCGATGAGTATGCCCCTATCGCAGAGCAGATCAATATGCCGCCGTCCCTGCTGTCGCGTTTTGACCTCATCTTCATCATGGAGGACAAACCGGAAGAGAAACTGGACCGGGCCATTGGTGAGCATATCCTGAAGTCCCACAGTGTCGGTGAGCTGATTCAGCACAACAGCAAATTCCCGATTGAAGGCATCGATGAGGACTACATCACCCGGCAGCTTGCACCGGTCACACCGGAGATTGAACCCCTGCTGTTCCGGAAATACATCGCCTATGCAAAGAGGAACTGCTTCCCCATCCTCACGGATGAGGCCCGCGAACACATCATGGGGTATTACCTGAATCTGCGGGCCCTTGCAGACGACAACAGCAAACCGGTCCCGGTTACCGCGCGGCAGCTGGAAGGACTGGTGCGTCTGGCAGAGGCAAGCGCACGTATCCGTCTGAGTAATGAGATTGATTTTTCTGATGCGGACCGGGTCATCGCAATTGCCGACCGGTGCCTGAAGAAAGTGGCGTATGACGCGGAGACCGGCACCTATGATATTGACAAGCTGGTCACCGGGGTCTCAAAGAAACGCCGTGATATTGCACGGATACTCAAAGAGACGATCCGTGAACTGGCGGACGACAAAGGCTTTGCCCAGACCTCTGATATCACCAGCCATCTGGTGGCATCCGGGTACAACAAGGATGACATTGAAAAGATGATCGAACAACTGACCAAATCCGGTGAGGCGCTCGAACCGCGGCACGGGGTCCTGCGGCTTCTCAATTAGAGCATACGAACCAGTGGTTTAATTGATTCACCGGAGAAACCACAATTTATGACAAGAGATGATATTCAGGCTGCCTTCGAGGCAGGAATAAAACTGGGTGCCCTGTACCACCAGTGGGTGGGCACCCCGATATCCCCGGATACGGCCAAATCCGTTGAGACGGCCATCGCAAACGCGGTCGCCCTGCAGCCCTGTGTGGACTCGGTTTCTGTCACCATCAACACCGATATGATGGAAAGAAATCCCTTCGGGTACAGCGAACTGGCAGGAAAGATGCTCGAGGTTGAGATTCAGACCACCGCAGGAGACGCGACATGCACCGCATCCCTGAAATTTGACGGTGAATATCCCCTGATGGAAATTCTTGATATCAGATGACCGGACTGGGCATACCGGTAACTGACGACCACATCCACATCGACCGGGAGAACGGGAGAGGAACAGAGGCAGCGAAGGACTTCTTCCGGGCCGGCGGCACCCATATGTTCCTCGTCACCAAGCCCTCGTGGTCGCATGCCGTCCACCCCGTAACAGGTGACGAGTTCAGGGACGTCTATGAAATAACCCTGAAGACCGCAGCGGCCATCCGGGAGACAGGCGTGGTCGTCTTTCCGATCTTCGGCGTTCATCCGGCGGAGATCGGCAGGCTGACTGAACGGATGCCGCTGGCTGAGGCAGAAGCGGTGATGAAACGCGGCCTTGACATCGCAGCGGAATATGTAGAGGAGAAAAAAGCCGTCGCACTGAAATCCGGCCGCCCGCATTACCCCGTTAACGCGGAGGTCTGGGAGGCATCGAACCGTATTCTGGCGCACGCCCTTGCCCTTGCGCATGACACCGGCTGCGCCCTGCAGATTCATGCAGAGACCGGGCCGTGCGCCGATGTTGCTGAGATGGCAGCAAAAGCCGGCATCCCGGTCAAACGCGTGATCAAACATTTTGGCACGCCGGATACGCCCCTGATGCCCTCCCTGCTTGCACGCAGTGAGGATATCCCGTCCTGTGCACAGAGCGGCCTTACCTTCACGATGGAAAGCGACTATATGGATGACACCTCCCGCCCGGGGGCAGTCATCGGCCCGAAATCAGTACCCCGCTATACCCGGAAATATCTCGAAGAGGGATCGTTCACGGAAGATGACGCATGGAAAATTCATGCCGAAACTCCCGCAGAGGTATATGGTGTGGAAATAACACTTTCCTAGTGCTTTCCCCATATTTTTATTCATTCCCGCCAAATAGTATACCTAATGTACATGAAGATACACCGGTATGCTGGTGTAGGTCAAATTGTTGCGGTTTGCGACACAGAACTTCTCAACACAACCCTTACAGACGGAAACCTTACGATACACATAACCGAAGGATTCTACGGCAATACGCCCTGCACACCGGAAGAGGTCAAAACAGCAATTCAGCATGCCTCAAACTGCAACCTTCTCGGAGAGAAAGCGGTTCAGGCAGCAATTGAGTGTGGAATTCTGAAAGAAAACGGATATATGAGAATCGGGACCGTGCCCCACGCCCAGATATACCGAACCTAAACACAAAAGAGAACGCAGGATTTATGTCAATACAGGAAAATTTTTGCCCGAAATGCGGGGGCAAAACTGAAAATGAAGGGCTTTGCAATAAATGCCTGAGATCATCTGTCGAATGGCTGGTCTGTGAGCCACGGGTACAGTGCGTGTTCTGCCCTACCTGCGGCTCGATACGAAAGGGAAGCATCTGGACTGACGTGCCGTATGAGCGCATGAAACTGGCAGAAGAACTGGCATTCGAGGCAGTCGCCGTGCATAACGATGTGCAGGATCTGGAACTGGGCATCACCATGACCGAACCCACACCCAACCGCACCCTCTGTACGGTGTATATACGGGGGACGCTGTTTGGCGAACCGGTTTATAAGACCTGTGAAGTGCTTATTGTCTGGAGGAAAGAGCAGTGTGACCGCTGCAGCCGGTTATCCGGGGGGTACTATGAATCCATCATTCAGGTCCGGGCAACCGGCAGACGGCCGGATCTCTATGAACGCCAGCGGGTGGATAAGATTGCCCACGAGGTGGAAGATAGTACGCAGGAGTCCGGAGAGCGCCTCTCCTTCATCACCCGGATTGATGATATTCGTGACGGGGTGGACATCGTCGTATCCAGCCACAATATCGGCGATACCATTGCACGCCAGATCGTAACCGAGATGGGAGGAAAAATCACCCGCCATCCAAAACTGGTGGGTGAGCGGGAAGGAAAAAAATTATACCGCATCACCCTCCTCCTCCGCCTGCCGCAGTTCCGGAAAGGCGACGTGATCACCCATAAGGACCGGTACTACGAGGTCAGGGGAACCGATTCGGGCCTCCTCAGGGTATTTGATCTCAGGGAAGGGATCTCAAATGTGCTGCATGACGATTCCGGGTACCGGCTTATTGGCAACGTCCGGGAAGCAGAAACGGCGGACGTCACCTATATTGATCAGGATATGGCGGGCATCCTTGACCCGGTTTCCTACGAGATACGGGAAGTCAAGGCACATGCATGGCTGAGACTCACCGATCACGAAAAGGTGCGTATTCTTCGGGACCCGGAAGGCGGCGAACTCATTCTGGTCGGATAACAATGAGGGTCCGGAAATATCCGCGTGATATGCTCCCTCTCCTCAAGGATGCGGAATGGGTGGATACGTTCCGCCGCCCGTATGTCAAAGGAGATGAGGCGTTCATTCCGGTCAGAGAGGGATATGACGCGGATCAGGAGCTTGCAGAGAAGGCTCCCTATTCCGGACGGGGCTACCAGCTGCTGGGGGACATTGCCGTCCTGCACGGCACCCGGCCGACCCGGCAGGATATAACGGCAATCCGTGACTGGCTCCATCCCCGCGGGATTGTCTACATCTCCGGGTACCACGGAGAGAAACGGGTTCCTGCGGCGTCTCTGGTGTATGGCGAATGCGGGGAGGTCTGCCACCATGAAGCGGGATTCATTTTTCATCTGCATCCGCTCAAAGTGATGTTTGCGATGGGGAACCGAGAGGAGAAGCTCCGCATCTCCCGCATAATCGCGAAATCCACCGAAAACCGGACGATCCGGTGTGCCGATATGTTTGCGGGCATCGGATACTTCACCATCCCTGCGGCAATGAGTGGTGCAACGGTCCATGCGATGGAGATTAATCCGGACTCATTCTCTTATCTAAAGAAAAATATCGCTGCAAACAACGTTTCATCTGCGGTCACCCCGGAGCTCGGCGACTGCAGGGACTCCCTGAAGGGCGTCTATGACCACATCCTGATGGGCCATTTTGACGCTCCCGCGTTTCTTTCCGATGCCTGCGCCCATGTGCGGACGGGGACGGTGCTCTGTGTCCACACGGTGGGGGAGCAGTCAGAAGAGATCTCCCGGTGCTGTGCTGAGGCGGGATATGCCACAGAGATTATCCCGTACCGGGTCAAAAAATATGCACCGGGTGTCTGGCATATGGTGCACGATGTGGTGATACAATGAATACGATACGGACAACACTGGCAGGAAAAGAGATTGTTTTGGGCATTACGGGCAGTATCGCCGCGGTTGACGGGGTAAAGCTCGCACATGCACTCCGCCGGTGCGGTGCTGATGTACAGGGCGTGATGACCGACGCTGCCTGCGGTATCCTGCACCCGGATGCTATTACCTACGCAACGGGCCATGAGACTCTGACCCGGTGCGGGGGGCTGGTTGAGCATGTCACCTACTGCGGCGACGGAGGGAGTGCTGACCTGCTCCTGATCGCCCCGGCAACCGCCAATACCATCTGCAAGATTGCCCACGGCATTGATGACACGCCGGTGACGACCTTTGCCACCACCGCCATCGGCAGCGGCATGCCGGTGATTCTCGTGCCGGCGATGCACGAGAGCATGTACCGCCATCCGGGTGTTTGTGCCTGCCTGGAAACCCTCAAAACATGGGGCATCACCGTTGTTGACCCCCGGATTGAAGAGGGAAAAGCAAAGATTGCCAATATCGATACCATCGTGCATGAGACCGAACGGGTCCTCTCCGGCATGCCTCTTCGGGGGAAAAGCGTGCTGATCACCAGCGGCCCCTGCCGGGAACGTCTGGATGACGTACGGGTGCTGACCACCCGCTCCTCAGGGAGAATGGGAAAGGAACTCGCACGGGAGGCCTCCCGCCTCGGTGCTGAGGTATGGCTGGTGCACGCAGATACCCTCTCCGTGCCGCACGTCCGGAATGTATATGCGGAGTCTGCCGGCGGGATGCGGGAGAGCATCCTCAGCCTGTGTGCAGAGCAGACATTTGACTATTATATCAGTGCTGCCGCGATCTCCGATTTCGCACCGGCACCCTACGAGGGGAAGATTCCCAGCGGGCAGACCATATCCATCGACCTGCTGCCCCGGCCGAAGATCATTCAGGACGTGATGCAGGCAAAGAACCGGCCGAAAAAGGTCGTCGGATTCAAGCTGGGATGGAACAGCCGTGAAGAAGCCCGGCACCTGCTGGATGCAGGGGCGGACATGGTGGCGGCAAACACCCCGGATGCACTGGGCGCGGAGACCGGAGCATACGAACTCATGACAACAGAGACGTCCGTGCACGCGGAAGGGACAAAGGCCGAGGTGGCAGAGATTCTATGGCGCAATCTGCAGTAGGATTTTCTCCCGGCCATATCTCCGGATATTTCCGGAGAGTGGACGGGGAGAGCCCGGAGTTGACCGGAAGCTGCGGCGGGGGCATTGTCATCGACAAAGGGGTCCATGCGCTGGTGACACCGGCAGAGAAGACTTCAGTTTCCGTTCATGTGGCGCGAAGCCCGGATGAGGATACCTGCATCGCCCATACCTCACCCCCTGTCGAGTATGCACTCCAAAGACTGGGGGTAAGTGCAGCGGTGAAGACGGTCACCACCCTGCCGCCGGGCGCCGGGTTCGGCCTCTCCGCCGCGGCACTGCTCGCAACCCTTGCCGCGGCAAATGCCCTCTTTGAGACCGGCCTTTCCGAGGAGGCGCTTGCACGGATTGCCCATGAGTCCGAACTGGAGTACCAGACCGGACTGGGCGATGTGGCGGCATGCACCGGAGGCGGCATCGTCTGCCGGATGCATCCCGGCATCACCCCGGATATCATCCGGATGAAGGGGGAAGGCGTTCGAATCTCTGCACTGAGCTTCGGGGAGCTCCATACCGCGGATGTCATCACCTCCCCGGTGCAGATGGCCCGCGTACAAGAGGCATATACACCGGAATGCGCGAAGAGCCCGGAGGATTTCTTCCGCATCTCACGCCGGTTTGCAGAGAAGAGCGGGCTTGTGTCGGATGAAATACGGCCGGTGCTGGAGGCATGTGATGATCACGGGATACCTGCCTCCATGACCATGCTCGGCAAGGGTGTTTTTGCCCTTGGCGACAAATCGTTCTCTGTATTATCAGAGTTCGGCATCCCTGTTGACCTGCAGGTGGCAGAGCAGGGATTCAGACTTATTGAAGTGATACCATGATACCCGAAGATCATCCCCGCTACCGGTCACTGGTGGCACGCGAACGGATTGCAGACGCCGTCCGGTCAGGCATTGTCGTTGTCGAGGGAGCAAGTGCGCACGGAAGAGGAGAGGCATTCGACTATCTCCTCGGGGAACAGACCTCAGCGTCGGCGAAGCGTGCGGAAAAGACCGCTGCCGCATTCCTTCTGGCAGCGATCCGCCCGGTGATATCCGTGAACGGAAACACCGCCGCCCTTGCCGCAGAGGAGATCCGTGACCTTGCCAAGGCGTCCGGCGCCGCGGTGGAGGTCAACCTCTTCCACCGCACCGAAGAGCGGATGGCGGCCATCACCGCACACCTGAAGGCACACGGGGTCACCGTCCTCGAAGGCACCGCTGAACGCCTTCTGCCCCTCTCGCATGACCGGGCGCTCTGCCTGCGGGACGGCATCTATGCAGCAGACGTGGTCTTAGTCCCGCTCGAAGACGGGGACCGGTGTGAGGCACTGGTCGAAATGGGCAAGACGGTCATCACCATCGACCTAAATCCCCTCTCACGCACCGCACAGACCGCCACCCTGACGATTGTGGATGAACTGACACGGGCGCTGCCGAACATCACGCAGGCGTGCAGGACCCTGACCCATGAGGCAGGGGAGCAGCTGATTGCAGACCATGACAATTCGCGCCTTCTCTATGCCGCATTACAGACAATGCAGGAGCATCTGACCGATGCTATGGATTGAGAAATACCGCCCCCGGACGTTTGAGGAGATCCGGGGACAGGATGCGGTCATCGCCATGATGAAGGCGTTTTCGTCCGACTCCATGCTGCCGCATCTCCTGATCAGCGGCCGCCACGGAACAGGAAAGAGCGCAGCCGTTGAATGCATCGCAAAGGAGCTCTATGGCGAGTTCTGGCGGGAGAATATGACGGTCATCCAGACGGGTGCGCTCTTCCGCGGCGGCAGGGCCTATCTGGAGAACGAGGAGAAGTTCTCCCATCTCTACAAAAAAGAGGCCAGCGTCATCTCAAATTTCAAGTATATCGTGCGCTGGTTTGCCTCGGTGAAGCCGCTTGATGCAGAGTTTAAGCTGATGGTCTTTGACGAGGCGGAGGCCCTGACGTTTGAGGCGCAGCAGGCGCTGCGCAGAATGATGGAACGCTTCTCCGGGACCTGCCGGTTCATCTTCATCACGCGGACCCAAAGTGCAATCATTCCCGCGATTGCCTCCCGTGCGCTGCCCCTCTTCTTCCGGCCGCTTTCGGATGAGACCGTGCTTGCCCTGATGACGGAGATCCTTGAAAGCGAGCAGGTGCCGGAAACGGCATTTGACCGGGACGAGATTGAGCTGATCGCCGCCGCTGCACGGGGGGATGCCCGGAAGGCCATCCTCTTCTGCCAGATGAACTGTGACGGAAGAATTGAAGGCGGCTTTGACGAGTACCTGGAATCGGAGACCGGCAATATCGCACGCTCCGTCTTCCGGATCCTCCGGAACGGCGATATCGAGAAGGCGAAATCGGTCATCGAGATTCTGATGCTGGAGTATGGGCTTTCCGGTGCGGAAGTGCTGGACGAACTCTCACGGGCCAGAAAACAGGAGTACAATGATCCCCGCATCACGGTCGCAATCGCGGATGCTGACATGATGATGCGGGATGCGGGCAACGAATTCATCCAGATGGATGCCTTCCTCTCCGGCATCGTAAAAGAAGTATTTTCGGCAGAATGAGTTATTCTGCCCGCTGAAGAGAACGAAGGATCTTCTCTTTTTTATCCCGTGCGGCGTCTGCGGCCTGTGCCACCCGCTTTTTCATCGCCTCAAGGTCATGCGGGGTGGTATCGACGACTTTTTTCACCGGCGTATATGCCGATTCACGGAAGCGCGGAATGAAATCTGTCATCTCACCGCCGGAGACCAGTTTCGCATCTCCCGGCCCTTCGGTGACATAGCCGATTTTCTTCATGGTGACGCCGGTGGAACGCACGATGTCGATGACCGCATCGGCATCCTCCGGCCGGGTCACCACGAGGAGGGCGTCAAGGGATACGCCGAGGTAGTCAATCTCGAGGGCGTCCAGCATCCTGAGCACGTCAGGGTCCACGAGGGAGCGCAGCTCCTCTTCCTCGATGACGATGCGGCAGCCGGCCGTCTCTGCCATCTCGTAGGCATCGCCGCGGAGGCCGCCGTTGGTGACATCGGTCATCGTGTGGATACGGGTGAGGACGTCACTCTTCAGGAGCGCTTCACAGGCCCGGAGGAACTGGAGGTTGATGGTCCGCTCCACGACCTCGGGGAAGCCGGAATAAATAGCGGCCGTTGCAATGGTCCCGCCGCCGGCCCCTTCGGTCATCAGGATACAGTCGCCGGGCTGGGTTGCGGTGCGGGCGGTGAGGTGATCGGCGATGCCGACTGCGCCGACGCACCCGGTCATCCTGCTGCCAAGGACCATGTCGCCGCCGATTCTCAGGGTTGAGCCGGTCACCAGCGGGACTGCCATCGCTTCGCTGACCACCGCGATGCCTGCGGTGTAGTCAAATATCTTTGCCACATCGCCGTCATCCCCCACATGGATGTCGGATAAGAGGGCAACCGGTTTTGCACCCATGACATAGACATCACGCAGGGTGGCACGGGTGACATGGAACCCGGCGAGGAAGGGATAGTCCGAGAGGCGTGAATGCATGCCGTCCACGGTGGTGATGATATATTTCCCGCCTGCTTCAACGGCACCCGCATCGTCCATCTCATCGACACCTACCGAGGCGTCCGTGCCGCCGATGATCTTCGGGAACTGCCGGTGTGCAAAGAAATCCCCGGCGCCGCGGGAGCCGACCCCAAACTCCCCCATCGTCACATCGGCTTTGGTATAGGTGATGATATCTGAAACAGCCCGGTTGCTGTTTTTAACCTCTTCCACTACGGCACGGGCCATAGCGAGCGCATAGTCAGCTGATACGCCCGGCTTCATCGAAAGAATCTGTTCCCGGAGATGACGGGCACACGCCTCCTCATCCGTTCCTGCTGACAGGCATTTCCGTGTCAGCTCTTCAATATCCATAGAGAAGTGTTGTCCACCACGCCACTTAAAACCGGCAGAAACTTCAATCTGAGTCAGGCCAAATACTATGAATATGGAACGACCGCACCTGCCCTGCGCCTGTACGATTGCCGGTTCTGATTCCGGCGGGGGAGCCGGGATTCAGGCAGATCTCAAGACATTCTCCGCCCTTGGGGTGTGGGGGTGTACGGTTGTCACCGCGGTCACGGCCCAGAATACCCGCGATGTGCTCTCCAGCCTGACGGTCGATACGCATACGCTCTCCCTCCAGATGGAGGCGGTCTTTCAGGATTTTCCCATCACAGCGGTGAAAACCGGGATGCTCCCGGACGCCGCCACCATCCGGACGGTCGCAGAGCACCTTCCCCCGGAGATCGCGCTTGTCCTCGATCCGGTGATGATTGCCACCTCCGGAAAACGCCTCTCCTCTCCTGAATGCAGTGCCGCCCTCTCTGACCTGCTCATCCCCCGTGCTCAGCTCGTCACCCCGAATATCCCGGAGCTGTGTGCCCTGACCGGCAGAGCTGCCATCACCACCACTGACGAGATGACTGAAGCCGGAAGGGAGCTGATTGCGACGGGAGCGCAGGCGGTGCTCATCAAAGGTGGCCACCTGACCGCAGACCGCTCGCCGGACGTGTATATCAGTCAGGATGAAACGCTCGTCCTTGACGGCCCCCGCTACCCGTGGGAGGTGCATGGCTCGGGATGCTGCCTTGCCGCGGCCATCACCGCATATCTGGTGCGGGGCGACACCCTCCCCGATGCCTGCCGAAAGGCGAAGGTGTTTGTCTCAGCAGCTATCCGGACGGCAGTGCCGGCCCTTTCCGGGAGGCGCATGGTGAATCCCAGCGGGATGGTTTCGGGGACTCGGGAATTCCGGAGCCGGTAACAAAAACAGGAAATAATGGGGTCTTCGCTATTCTGGGCGGGTTGGAAAATATGGTTCTCCGGGAATTGGTGTGGGTGAATTATACTCAATCGTCATCAGTTCATAACGGACGCAATGGTAATTTCGGGTATTGCCAGGGACTTTGGTAAAAGGGTGGAATGCAAATACCATCTTTGACATTCCAAAATAGTTCTCAATTCTAATATTTAGCATATTTTTATCAATTGGAGCACGAAAAACGGAGCAATGGGGGTGCCTGCCCACCCCCATTGCGACCTGTCATCGTCAGGGGAGGGTCTGGCAGGGAGGGGTTTCCCCTCCCTTGCCTTTAATCAAAGAAAAATGAAGGTTCTGTGACAGAAATGGACGATTCCGTACGCAGGAGAGTGGATTTTTCGTTTCCAGACACCCGTCCTCCCAAAACAGCGTTCAACAGATAAAAAAATTCAATGAACGAATAATATTCACCCATTCCCCAAAATCGGAATGTACCTGCACAAAATATATCAGCTCTATGAATGAATATTCAGCATAGAGGGATTGGGGGAACGTATGGATGACATTGACCACGCCATTTTAACCGAACTTGCCAGGGACGGCAGGGTTTCCATGGCAGAACTGGGGAAGCAGCTGGATATTGCGCCTTCAACAGTATTCAAACGGATTGAAAAGCTGAAGAGTTCGGGGGTTATTGAAGGGTTTACTATTTCCATCAACCCGAGCTATTTTGCAGAGAGCCTCATCTCCTTTCTGACGATCACGGTAACACCGGACGACAAGGATGAGGTGGCATCTTTTCTTGCCGACCACAACGGCGTGCTCGAACTGTATGAGACGCTGGAGCCGAGTGATTTCATGGCAAAGGTGGTCGTATCGTCCATCACAGACCTGAAAAATGAGATTCTCATCCCGTTATCCCGCTTTGCGGGGGTGAAAGAGATTAAACCCTTTATCACGGTAAAACGCATAAAAGAACAGAACTGGAGTGTCCGCCGCTATGATTGAGTCACAGTTTATCTTAATTCAGCAGATCCTTTCGGTCATCACCCTGATTCTGGGGGCTGCCCTGATCATCTTCATCTATGATGCATACAAGGTCATCAGACAGCCAACCCTGCTGTTTTTCACCATCGGCCTGTTCACGCTGGTCATCGGCATCGTCCTCCCGGACCTCATCCTGATGGCCGGGCCGGAGATATCGGTTGTCTACTGGGGGGAAGTGGCCTCAAGAATTCTTGAGATAATCGGCATCGGCGTGATGAATTTCGCGGTGCTGCGGGGATGATACCTGAATGAAAAAAGGGCAGTTTTCACGTGACTGGTCTCTTCTGAAGCTCGCCCGCACCTGGGAGCCCCGTGACATCGGCGGCGAGGTGATCGAACGGGTGCTGCGGGAGGGCGCACCGGAGGCGGTGATGGATATCCTCCACGTCATCCGTGACATCGGGTTTGAAGACGGGGAGAAGGCAAAAGAGCGGATGCCCCCTTTCATGCAGCCGGCGGAGATTCTGGAGAGCACGCTTCTTGTCGCAGGTGTGCAGATGGAGCGGGAGGAAGAAGGGAGCGGGGAGGACGGACTCGTCATCACCGTGCACCTGGATGAAACCGGCCTCTTTGACTACCCCTTTACGATGGCGGAGCCTGCCGCCGCATATGTGGCGGGCTTTGTACAGGCGGTTGCCGGAGCCGCCACAGTGTCACGCTCAGGGAATTTTCTCCTCATTCATTTCTGATACGAACGCCGGAGGAAAAAGACTGGCCCGACCGGTCACGATATAAAAATGTGCGCAATGTGCACCAAAAGAAATAATATTCGCTTTGTATAACGATATAAAACTCACTATTGATAACCAATAGGTTCAAATCAAATCCAAAATAGGGAAATAATATTTCATATACGACAATATATTGACATAATATTTCACAAAATGGGCCCACAATACCCAATATTCATTCCAGTAAAAACACATTCACAAAGCATTTATATAGATGAATATTATGTATACTTACCCACCGCGGGGGGATGCGTCGCCCTGTTTGGGAGAGGTGAATTGAAATGAAATTTAATAACAATGAAGAAGCGGTCTCACCCGTCATCGGTGTGATCCTTATGGTCGCAATCACCGTGATTCTGGCAGCAGTCATCGCGGTGTTTGTCTTCGGCATGGCAAGCGACGTTCAGACAACAAAGACTGTTGCAGCAACTGCAAAGCAGTCTGGTACAGATATAATTGTGACCTATCAGGGCGGTCCCGATGCATCAAAAGTTACATTCATAAATGCAACTGTTTACAGCTCATCAGGCGTAGAAATCAACAACTCTTCATCAACTGAATATCCTGAGGTTGGTTATACAACGACATTCATTGGTGATGGAAGTGCTGCTCAGGAACGTGTTCTCATCACAGCAGATTTCGATGACGGTACCACACAGGTACTGCTTGACAAACTGCTCTAATCTTTTTTTATCTTATTATTCATTAATGCACCATTTGCATTAGTATGATTTATTCTGCTGTATTTGGCGACACTCACCCAGAAACCACAAAAACAACGACTATTGTTCCAAGTCACACATAATCAGATACGGAATATTTGTAATTATATATCTGCTGCATCGAAATTCCAGCTTTGCAATGAATTTAATAAACACTTATTGGGAAATAGGGATGGGAATATCGAGGAAAAAGGATTGTTCCAATTCTTCACAGTTTCAAACGGCGATAGCCAAAGATATTGATCAATTTTAAGCGAGAATATCGTTTGAAGATAGTCAAAGTCCGACACCTCAGTCAATTAATTTCAAGGGGAGGAAAATACCCTCCTTCTAACCATCCGCAAAAAAGACAAGTCGCAAGAGGATTGGCACCCATCACCCTTGCCCCAATTGTTAGGCTGTATCACTGGAAATGTGATGTCACCAAAGCACAATTTACGACACCAAAACCAAAAATGCCTTAAAAACGGAAAAAATCGGTTGTAATTATTATTCTTCACAATACATCAGCAGTGCATCAAGCGCCGCACCATGCTCCTTCCCGCCGCACTTCCTGATAGTCCCCGCCGCCTGCTCAATCAGCGCCCACAACGCCGGAACACCCGTCATCACATACCGCGTCGCATGCACCGTCGCCTCGATAATCCCCGCCAACGCACGATTGGGAGGATGGGGCAGCAGGCTCATTATTTCAGATGCCACCGGCGTCAGTCCCACGACAAGCGTCTCCGGGTTGTCGCTGACAACGGTGGTGGTGAACGCCGGAAGTCCCAGCGGTCGAGGATGCCCCGCGAGCGGGAGGGAGGGGAGGGGGTGTCCCGCCGTCTTTGTTTCCACATTCCCACCCGTTTCCACCTTCTTTCCACTTCATTTTCCACCCGATTCGGGTCAATTCAGGTGCTGAAACAGGAATCAGGGTGTGATAGGACGTTTGATCCATTTCATTTCCACTTTCCGCAGGATCACACATACCTCTGTCTCCGCCTGCACAGGAAACCGGGTCGCTGAATGATATCCGATTTGGGTGGAAAACTCCCGTACTATATGTACATATATCTATACTACTACCCTCTTTACCGGATTTATCGTCAGTAAGCGCATCGTTTTATTTCCACTTTTGGCCGGATTTGGGTGGAAAGCTGGTGGAAAAGTGGAAATGTCTCCTTCATCAGCATCTCCGGTATGTTCATCATCTGAATTGTCATCAGAATTGTCATCCGAATCGTCGGGTTTCAGCCAGACATCTGACCCTGCCCCCCGGTCATGATGCACAGTGCAATAAAAGGAGAAGGACTGCGTCTGTTGTTTATTGTGCTGAACATTCCGTGAGATTCAGAGAACAGAAGAAGAGAGACCAGTCATACAAACAACAAGAGCCACCGTGTATCGCAGAAAATGGGTAGTATCACAACAGGATTTCAACAACAGCCAAACACAAACACGGACACTACCTGAAAAAACGGTCAGAACAGGTCATCTCATGCTATTCGTGACAATATGCCAGCAGCAGATCAAGCGCCGCACCATGCTCCTTCCCACCGCACTTCCGGATAGTCTCCGCCGCCTGCTCAATCAGGACCCATAACGCCGGATCACGCGTCATCACATACCGCGTCGCATGCACCGTCGCCTCAATAATCCCCGCCAACGCACGGTTGGGGGGATGCGGCTGCAGGCCCATAATTTCAGCAGCGACCGGTGTCAGCCCCACCACAAGCGTCTCCGGGTTGTCGCTGACAACGGTGGTGGTGAACGCCTCCCACGCCTCGCAGGTGCGCAACCGCTGCATCGGTTTCGGCAGGTGCAGGCCGCTTTCATCTGCCGTGATATCCGCGAACGCATCCTCCGGCAGATCGCCGAACGCCGACTGCACATACACCATCGGGTCAAAGGTGAGATTGCCCACCACCCACCCGGACGCCCGGATGTTTCTTTCCGTATGGGTGCCGTGGAAGAGCCGCATCATGATGCGGCCATTGCGGCAGATGATCCCCATCGGCGCCGCGTTGGGAGCACCGGTTGCGGGGTCTGCCGTTGTGGCGATGACCTCGTTTATGCCGTCCCCAAGGATTCCCAATCCCATCCCTCTCTGAGTGCGAGATAAATCCCTGCAATCGTGATGTCAGCAATCGATCCCGGATTGATGCCGCGTGCGAGGCATTCCTCATCAAACTCCTCTGCTGCGTATGTGCCGCGGCAGACCTCTTTGGCACGGGCCTGCGTCCATTCGGCCACTTTTGTGCCATGCTTCTTGATGATGAAGGTGTCCGGCTCTGTCGCGAGGAGCGAGAAGAAGGCCCGGACAATCGCCTGTTTGCCGTCCGGTGCCGAGAGCAGGTAATCCGCCACCCGGCGGCTGAGGGCAAACCCGTTCGACCATTCCCTGCAGACCATATCCCCCGGTGCAGAATAGGAGATGATGTCTTTCAGGGTCAGCCCCTCGTCACGGATGTGGATGGCGGACTGCGGGTCGTTGACATCCAGCTCGTCGGTCTCATTCATCCGGACTTCCGTGAGCGCAAACGCCTCGTAAAAGCGGAGGGCATCATCAACGGTGGTCTGGGCGATGACGTCCATCGCACCCGCGATGCCGTCACCCATGATGAGGGGGAACAAGAGAATATAGGCGCCAAAATGGGTATTGCCCCCTTCATGCACCGCCGTGAGGGAGACGGCCTCTTTGATGCGGTCGCCCATCCCGGTTGTCGAGGACTCCGCTGCGGCAAAGGCGGGCCGGACAAGGATGGCTGACGCAAGAAAATGCTCAAGCCACGTATCATCATAATCATGGCACCGGTCCACATTCCCCGGCTTGGGGTAGGCGCAGACCTCAAGCATCATCGCGATCTGTGCAGATTCACTCCGTCGCATAGAATGCATCGCCCTCAAACACCCGCTTCATCAGCTTTTCTGACAGACGTCTCTTGTAGCGCATATAATCCGGCAGACTCAGACCGACCTGCTGCAGGGCCATATTCCGGAAGATGCAGGGGGTGGAGCTCTTGCAGCACCAGGTGAGACTCCCGAAACAGGTATTCTCCCCGCCTTCGATGAGCGTGTTTTTTACCCCGTCAAGTTTTATCGACATAAACTCATTCCGGGAGATGCCCAGATGCTCCAGTGACGGAATCAGGGGGCAGTTTTTCACCGGCATACAGCAGAAGGTCAGGCTCCGGATATCCCCACCGCGGCAGAGCTGCTTGGGTGCGTTGTACCACCCGGTTTCATCGGCGTACGCAGCCATCTTTGTATCCAGGTCTGCAAGTGTCGCCGGATCGGCATGGCGGGCAAGAGAGACCATATCGGCCCCGTGGGCAAGCATGTCCTTTACCACCGAAAATGAGGTGATGGAATTGTTTGCAATCAGAATGAGCGGGCAGGCATTCCTGATCTGGCGGAGTTTGGTGTGCCCGAAGTCCATCAGGTCGATATGGAGGATATCAGCGCCCGCATGCCAGAGCGCCTGTGCAAGGGCCCGGTCATCATCGGCCACACCGGCACGGATCTTCACCGAGACGGTGACATTCTCGGCCTTGAGCGCCCGGACAGTCTCTTCCAGCTGTTCGGTATTTTTCAGCAGTGCCTCACCGCAGCCTGCTGCAATCATCGGCTCCTGCCGGCAGTGCGCATCAATTTCATATACCATGCCGGGGCCGAGGGCGCGGGCCGCCGCAGCAAACGACTCCGGCGCACTTCCGCGCATATTCACCGCAACAACAAGACCGCTTTCTGCAAGCATCTCTGCCTGTGCCCGGATCTCTGCGACCGGGTCATCGGTCAGAAACTCGTCCCGTCCGGCCTCCACGAGCAGGCGGGATGCTGCCAGAGTGGCTTCGTCGATGGAATATCCCCCGATACAGACCATGCCGGCATGCTCCTTTCGTGCCAGGGCATATGCAGCATCAACCACACCAGCCATTGATGCAAGTACAATTGGTGTCTTAACTACCGTTCCGTTCACCATTAATTCATACCGGTCATAGGGGTCCATGATCATTTCCTGTGTATTCTTTTTTTTCTGCATATGTAATGGCTTCCTATATGGCCCCGACGGGATACCCTGCAGGACAGGTGCAGGGAAAAGCATCCCGTCCTCTTTGGTTTGCCGGATACGAACGCGTCCCTATAGGCCGGTCGCGGGGATGATAACGGCTCCTTTATTTCCCAGGAAGCTTCGGAATGCACCGGCGCATCCCCCGCCTCCGGGGTTTCTCAGCAAAATCAGGAGCAGCCATTCCCCGGTTCCAACGCATGAAGGCAGAGGGAATCTGCGGAAAATACAGCGCCATCCCCATCCTGATTGCCCCATGCAATACGGGTTTAAAAAAGACTGCGAAAAGAACCGGTAATTATTTTATTCACTATCGTGTTACATAGTATTATATGTCACATACAGGATTCTTACTAGTCGGACACGGAAGCCAGAAACCGTACAATAAAGAACTGATTGAAACGACCGCAAATCAGATTGCAGCAAAGGAAGAGCGTTTCCTGGTGAAGTCAGGGTTTATGAGCATCAACGAGCCCACCGTGGAGGAAGTGCTTGAGGAGTTCAGATCAGCAGATATTGAGAAACTGGTTGTCGTACCCCTCTTCCTCGCAAAAGGTGTCCACATTCTGGTCGACATTCCCAAAATCCTCGGCCTTGAACAGGGAAGCTACGCCGGCACATTCACCCTTGCGAACGGAACCGAAATTCCCCTGCTCTATGCACAGCCCATCGGCAGCGATCCGTTACTCGCTGACCTGATGATTAAAAACGCAGACAACGCAATGAACTGTCAGTGAATGATCTCCTGATTCCCATGAATATTCTGGTGGTTGACACCATCCATGGCGGAACCGAAATATCCCGCCACCTTTTATCCAACGGGCATGCCGTTGACACGGTCGATGTGTACCGCGGAGAGGGCAGCATCACGGTTGACGAAGCCCTGACCCGCACGTATGATATTGTGGCCGCACCGGTTCATCTGGACCCGGACCACCCCCTGATGCATCTGACAGCGGAGTACCGGACGCACCATCAGATGATCCCGTTCTGCCTGGGGGATGTCCGGCCCCGGTGTATGGTTGAGATTACCGGCGCACGGGGGAAAACCACCACCGCCCACGCTCTTGCATCCATTGTTCCGGGAAGAGGCGTACTGCTCTCATCCATCGGCATCACGGAATATCCGTCCCGTGCCAATGCAGGAAAAAAAAGCATTACCCCTGCATCAACCATCCATGCGGCGAGCGTAGCCATTGCGTCCGGCGGCTGGCTGGTGGCAGAAGAGTCCATCGGCGTCAGCGGCATGGGGGATCTGGGCATCCTGACGTCTGAGGACGATTATCTCTGTGCGGGCGGGAAGAAGCATGCATCTGCACTGAAAAAAGAGCTGCTTCTCTCCTGCAAAAAAATCCTCGCTGCACCCGGAATTGTCTGGCACGATGAGCGGGTCATCCATGCAGAGGACATGGTGTCCTGCGACGGCACGACATGCACGTGGTCATACGGGGGAGAGGAGGATTCGTTCACCAACAGTCTCATGGTCCTCCCCGCGTACCGCAATGCCATGGAGACAGCCGCTGCTGCAGCCTGCATTCTGGGATTCCGTCCGGACAGGCTGAGTGAATTTACGGCACTGCCGGGACGGCTGCAGGTGCACCACCATGGTTCTTCGGTCATTATTGACGATGCGAATTCCGGCACATCACGTAAAACCGTACCGGAAGCAGTGCGGTACGGACGGTCCATGCTCCCGGAGGCGCCGCTGATCCTGGTCATCGGTGCTGAGGCGGAAAATATCTGCGAAGGCTTTTCCCTCGCAGATATCAAACAGGTAATCGACAGCACCGATCCGGACTCCATTATACTTGTCGGAGATATCTATCCGGAAGATGCAGCAGCATACCTTTCCCACCCATGCGTCCATGTATCCTCCCTTGCCCGCGGAGAGGAGCTGGCAAAAACCCTATCTGACACAGGAGTCATTGTGCTCGCTGTAAAAACCTGGAGATGACACATATGCACTACATTCAGCCACGCCCCAGTTCCATTGTTGCCGCCCTCTACACCGCCCGTGATCTCGGCTGTGACCTTGCCATACTGCACGGACCATCCGGATGCTCGTTCAAACACGCACGGCTTCTGGAGGAGGACGGGCTGCGGGTTCTGACGACCTCCCTTGCAGACAATGAATTCATTTTCGGAGGGCATGAAGCGCTTGAACGTGTCCTGCAGTATGCAGAGAAGACCTTCTCCCCGTCCCGCATTGCGGTTGTCGGCACCTGCGTCTCGATGATCATCGGTGAGGACATGGAGGCCGCCATCCGCGATTCGGGAATCACCACTCCGGCAATCGCCATGGATATCCATGCAGGGTTCCGGGAGAATATTGACGGCGTGATGGCCGCCCTGCGTCCGGCGGCGGATGCCGGATGGATCAGTGAAGAAGAACTGAGCCGGCAGGAGCGTCTGCTTGCCGGCGCAAACGCAGTAGAACGGGCCCGCGGTGCTGCATGCAAACCCTATATCCAGCCGTCCCGCGGGGACCTGAAGCATGTTGCTGCAGGACGCCTGCTTGAGTGCGTCCGTGCCGGAAAGAAAGGGATGATCATCCTGAATGCAAAGAAGGAGACGGCCTATATGTTCGCCGACATCCTGATTGCCGTGCATGAAGCGGCCCCCGCCGCAGACATTCAGTATTATGCAAACCTCTCTGAACTCGGCCTTGCCAAGGTCCGCAGGGATGCGGCGCATATCCGGGACGGGCTGAAGGCCCATGGCATCGAACCGGTGATCACCGGAGCGCTGGATGAATACGGCGTCCTCGGCGATGCGCTCGGAGAGATGATACAGGAGGCAAAACCGGATTTTGCCGTCATTGTGGGCGTCCCCCATGCAATTCCTCCGGAGTATACCGGGGATGTCGAGGTATTCTCCGTCACCAACGGCCCCCGGCAGGTTGAGCCCCTGCGTGACATCGGGCACCAGCATGTGGTCGTCGAAGTTGACCTGCACCCCAAGACACTGGGCGTTCAGGAGATTGTTCCAAGCGAGTTCGGGGAGACCATCCGGAGCCTTTTATGAAGAGCCTCCTGATTACCGGGGACCGCTCCGGAAGCGGCAAAACCAGCACCACCCTCGCAATCGCCGCACTGCTCTCTGAAGAGCATGTCGTCCAGCCCTTTAAGGTGGCGATGGACTATATCGACCCGTCCTACCTCACCGGCGTCACCGGCAGACCATGCCGGAATCTGGACAGTTTCGTGATGGACGCACCCCTGATTCATGATGTCTATGACAACGGCTCCGTCGGTGCGGACATTGCCATTGTGGAAGGAGTCCGGGGCCTCTATGAGGGATCAGACGCCCTCACGGACCGCGGCTCGACGGCAAGCGTTGCAAAAACCCTTGCACTGCCGGCCATTCTGGTGGTGGATGCCCGGAGCATCACCCGCAGTGCGGCGGCCCTCGTCAAAGGGTTCCAGATGTTTGACCCCGACGTCCGGATTGAGGGAGTTATCCTCAACCAGATAAACGGGGAGATTCACCGGGAGAAGGCAACGAAGGCAATAGAGCATGCCTGCGGCATCCCGGTCATCGGTGCGATTCCCCGGCGGGACGAGATGAAACTGACGATGCGCCACCTGGGACTGGTGCCGTACCTTGAAGGGTCGCAAAAAGAGGTGTTCCATGAGAAAATCCATGCGATCACCCGGATCATCGGCGGTCATGTCGATGTTGACCGGCTGCTCGATATCGCAAAGGAATCCCCCGCACCGCAAAAGCAGCCCGCACTCTTCTGCCCTGCAGAAGAGACAGATGTGAAAATCGGCATTGCCCTTGATGAATCATTCAACTTCTACTACAACGATCTCTTCGACATCCTCCGGGCACAGGGTGCAGAACCGGTGTTTTTCAGCCCCATCCATGACCGCCTGCCGGATGCGGACGGGTATATCATCGGCGGAGGATACCCGGAGCTCTTTGCAGAGAAACTGGAGCACAACGGCCGGATGCGGGAAGCCGTCCGGGAAGTGTCTGCAAACGGCACCCCCATCTATGCAGAATGCGGCGGTCTCATCTATCTCACTGAAGACCTCATTCTTGCGGGCGGGCATGACGGACGGACAACAGACGAACACTATGCGATGGCAGGCGTGTTCAGGGGAGAGACACGTATGCCGGTCAGGCGTGTCATCGGCTATGTGGAGGGAACCGCATCAGAGAAAAGCCCCCTCGGAAGCGGTGCATTTGCGGGCCACGAATTCCACCACACCGATGTCCGCCTTGCGGATGACACGGAGTACGCATACCGGCTGACGCGGGGAAAAGGCATCAAAGACAATCTGGACGGGGCAGTCGTCAACAATACCCTTGCGGGATATACCCACCTCCACCCGTCCTCGGTGCCCGCCATGTTCGGGCATTTCACGGAAAGGTGCAGGCACCATTCTAAATGATCCTTTTTTTCAAACCTGATTTTCAAGCACAAATCATTTGAAACCCCACAGAGTATACTAGTGTATGCTGATTTACCTGAACGGAGAATTTGTTCCGCAAGAGGACGCAAAAGTTTCCGTCTTTGATCATGGCCTCCTGTACGGAGACGGCGTTTTTGAAGGCATCCGTGCCTACAACGGGAGGGTGTTCCGCCTCCAGGAGCACATCGACAGGATGTGGGATTCTGCAAAGACCATCGACCTGAAGATCCCGATCTCAAAAACAGAGATGGAGGAGATCATCCTCGAGACACTCCGGAAAAACGACCTCAAAGATGCCTACATCCGCCCGATCATCACCCGGGGCGTAGGGGACCTTGGGCTGGACCCGAACAAGTGCAGCAAACCGACAATCATCGTGATCGCAACCGGATGGGGTGCGATGTACGGCGACCTCTATGACAAGGGGCTCACCGCCATCACCTGCTCAATCAGAAGGAACCCGGCAGAAGCGCTCCCCCCCAATGTAAAAAGCCTCAATTACCTCAATAACATCATGGCAAAGATTGAAGCAAATTACAAGGGCGGCGACGAGGCAATCTTCTTTGACACCAACGGCTATGTCGCCGAAGGCTCCGGTGACAACATCTATGTGGTAAAAAACGGCGTCATCATCACCCCGCAGACGCTCAATAATCTCAGGGGAATTACCCGCATGGTGCTCATTGAAGCCGCAGAAGAGATGGGCATTACGGTGCTTGAGCAGAACCTGGGCTATTTTGATCTCTACTCGGCAGATGAAGTCATCGTCACCGGGTCTGCAGCAGAGGTTGCCCCGGTCACCAAAATCGACGGGCGTGAGATCGGCACCGGAAAGCCGGGCCCGATTGTCAAACAGCTGATGGCCGCATTCAAAACCAAAACCGAGACAGAGGGCACCCCTGTCTACTAACTTTTCTTCGGTGTATTTTTGCACGTTTTTCCGGACTTCTCTCCGAAATGTTCTCAGTAACATTCTCCAAAATTCAATCCACAAATTATATATCCAAAAGACCCGTATATATTCAGGCACAACTGTGCCCATTGCTGATATAGTGTAGGGGCCAATCATGCCGGCCTTTCACGCCGGCGACTGGGGTTCGAATCCCCATATCAGCATACCCTGATTGTTTCAGTCACCTTTTTCGGAATCTGTTAATAAACATCAAATCGTATTTATTTTTGTAATAGCGTGAATGCATCACATCCAAACGCAGCATTATCCTTTTTCAGACAACCGTCACCGGACGATACATCCCGGATGGGAATTATCTGCCACCCCGTTTCAGGCTTCCCGGTGTTTCAGCCTTTCAGCCATCTCTGAGGATTCAGATGCACCTGTAACCAGAGGCCCCTTGCCACCACCAATAATAAAGAACGGGTCCAATACCTGCCGGCAAGGCTTCAGTATCAGGTTTTTATGCACCATGCAATAATGATCCTGAATAGATACCTGCCAGTACACCTGACGGATACCATCGTCTATTCCGGTAAAAACAGAGACGCCCGAGGGGGAAAACAGATGCTCATAGAAACGAGACTTAAAATCAGGATAACATAAAGTATTTATACTAATTTATTGTGCCGCGAACGAAATGTTTGATATTCCTCGATTCTATTCTCTTGATAATTTTCTACAAATAGCTTATTTATTCACAATATGGAATTATTATCTGCCAAAGGACGTAATTTGAGGATTTTTATCTCGTTGGCACGAGAGAAATCATTAAATATTATAATGCGTGCACATACGCAATATACCATCAATCTCACCATTTGCATCAGAACAGAAGTACATTTCACTTTAGAATTCATGAAAATGGAGAAATGCATGCAGCAAATAGAGAATCAGGTCGTTAATAAGTCGACTCCAACCAGCACATATCCCATACATAATAAAAACCTGTCCGCAATTATTCCTGCGTATAATGAAGCATTGTCTATTGGCAGTCTTGTCCTGCAGACAAAGAAGTACGTTGATCAGATCATTGTGATTGATGACGGTTCAAAGGACAAAACAGCAGATATTGCAAGGCTCGCCGGTGCAACAGTAATCCAGCTCGACAAAAATCAGGGAAAGGCACAGGCCCTGATGTATGGTTTTGAACTGTTAAAGCAGACGGGATGCACAGCAGCAGTGATGTTCGACGGAGATGGGCAGCATAATCCTGACGACATTCCTGCCGTTGTAGATCCGGTCCTCAGAGGTGAGGCGGATCTTGTAATCGGTTCCCGTTACCTTGGAAAGGAATCCGCCATCCCTGCCTATCGAATGCTCGGGCAGAAAACACTGGGTGCATTCACAAATTTTGGATCACAGACAAAAACAACCGACTCGACATCAGGTTTCAGGGCATTGAGCAGTACCGCCATGGAGAATCTGGATTTCAAATCCGATGGCTACAGTATCGAATTTGATATGATCAACCACTTCGCCTCACGGAATTTGCAGATCGCCGAAGTCCCTATAGAGGTCTCCTATGGCAACCCGAACTTTCATAAGAAAAATGCATTTACGCAGGGTCTCGGACCCCTCTATGATCTCATCGGAACCATAGGATATAAGCGTCCCATGGTGGTTTTTGTATTCACAGGCGCATTCATTGCGTTCTTTGGAGTCATAGCAGGGTACATGGTCTTTCCTGAGCAATTCCCCTTCATCCTTACCATGCTAAGCGGTATAACGATACTTCTTGGATTCCTCCTCATATCATCGGGACTGCTGCTCAATTCACTCGTCCAGATTATGAAAACCTACAAAAAATGAAAGAAAAGACCATTTGAAAGAGAATGAAGACGGTTGTAATCAGAATCGCCACCCATCCCGAAATCATAAGCATGCCAACCACAATGCAGGAATGTGAACAGGAAATGAATAATGACTTGATTCCCCATACGGGCCGGCACCTCTCCCACGAGAGGGACCGGACATTCCCTGAAGGATCCGGGTTGCCTGAACCACCATATAATCCCGATGATAGTTCCGGCACCCCTGCTGAGCAGATTGGGAGAGGCCGTGCTGGTGTTGAAACGATACTGATGAGAGAACATCCGGATGCTGTCAGGGTACAGGGCAATACAAACAATGCTCCTGCCGGAGTTCATGCAGCATCCATATGTCACAAATACACCGTACCAATGGAGCCGGAAGGGGAATCTGATAATCTGGTGCACGCATGAAAGTACTATGCCTTTGTTTTTGGTTTTATGACTACACGATTCAGTTTGCCAATGCACTCTCCAGGCGATGCACCGTTATGCTCCTTATTCCCGACACCGTATCACAGGAATACCTGAACCTCATCGATGAACAGATAGAGGTACAGCAATTTGAATACTATAGATCCTCTTCGGGAGGGTTTTTTTCGATATTCCCCATGATACGTACGATTATCAGGCAGGCAAGGGCGTTCAATCCTGATATAATTCATTATCAGGCCCATAATCCGGTATTATGTGCGATACTGCCGTTTCTGAGGAGCTACCCCCAGGTGGCCACAATCCATGATGTAAAACCGCATCCGGGTGAAGACAGCATATTTCACAGAGGAGCTGTTCCGCAAAAGATCCTCCTGTATTACTCAAGAAAATACTCTGACAAGATCTTTGTTCACGGTGAATATTTGAAAAAAGAGATGATGGAGAATTATTCAGTCCGCGGTGAAATAGTGCACGCAATCCCAATGGGAGAGCATGAAGTCGAGCCATTTACACGATATTGGAATGAACATCTGCCGGAAGATGCCGGTACCATACTCTTCTTCGGCAGGATTTATGCGTATAAAGGACTGGATTGCTTAATTAAGGCAGAGCCGTTCATCACAAAAGAGGTGCCTGATGCAAAGATTATCATCGCCGGAGTGGGTGAAGATTTTTCAAAATATGAGAAGATGATGGTAAACCGGGAGAGGTTTATCATACACAATTATCTCATCCCCTATGCTGAAGGGGCAGCATTATTTCAGAGAAGCAGCGTAGTTGTCCTCCCCTATAAAGAAGCCTCGCAAAGTGGCGTCATTACCACAGCATATGGATTTGGAAAACCGGTGATAGTGACAGATGTTGGCAGTATTCCGGAAATGGTAGATGAAGGGAAAACCGGGTTTATCGTACCCCCCAGGGATCCGGAGGCTCTGGCCGGAGCGATCGTCACCCTGCTGAAGAACAATGAACAAAGAAAAATGATGGGAGAAAATGGCCTGAAAAAACTGAAAACCGATTTGTCATGGGAGACAATCGTAGAAACGGCGATTTTTCCGGTGTATGAACAAGCACTCCCAAAAAGAGTTAGTGGATAACGTTCTTTTTATCGATTCTGGATTATTTAAACAACATTACGGGAGACTATCGAAAACATGAGAGCAAAAATGAAGGTATCAGATCCTCTTCAAATGAATGACTGGGAAATCATTCCGTTTCTAAAAGCAGTTATTACTATTCATCTCATCTTTCTTGGTTTAATATGCCTCGATATTTTAGGATTTTCAATTCCGGTCATACAACCGCTTAGCAGTATTCTGTACCTCACATTCATCCCCGGAATACTCATCATCAGAATTCTTAGGCTCCATAATCTTGGACCAATAGAAACACTGCTCTATTCAGTCGGATTGAGTATTGCAGCGCTGATGTTATCCGGGTTTTTTATAAACATGGTGTATCCGTTTTTCGGAATTCAGGACCCATTTTCGTTCATTCCTTTGGTTATCACAATAAGCGCAATGACATTTATCCTTTGTATTCTCTGCTATGTCAGGGATAAGGGCCATGTTGTTTTGCATATCATCAATTTCTGTACAGAAGATTATCTGCCCATATTTTTCTTATCTCTCATCCCCTGCATGTCGGTGCTGGGAGCGTATCTGATGAATGTTCATCACAATAACACTCTCCTGATGTTCATGGTCGTTGCAATCGCCATTATTGCCTTGTTAATCGGTTTTGATAAGGTCATCCCTGCAAAATTCTATCCTCTTGCAATATTTATGCTGGCACTCTCTCTTCTGCTCCACAGATCACTCATATCAATGAATCTGTGGGGATGGGATATCTTTCATGAATATTATATTGCCAATTTGGTGATAGAAAATGCATTCTGGGATTCAACGATTCCTTTCAATACCAATGCCATGCTCAGTATTGTATTTATTTTACCGATCTATTCGTCCCTATGCTCCATGAGCCCGGTCTGGGTACTGAAAATTATTTATCCCTTCATATTTTCTTTCGTCCCTCTGGGATTATATCAGGCAGTTCAAAAACAGACGAATGAGAAGATTGCATTCTTTGCAATGTTCTTTTTTATATCATTTTTTACATTTTATTCAGAGATGCTCTCACTGGCACGGCAGCAAATGGCAGAATTATTCCTTGTCCTGACAATTTTAATTATAATCGATAAAACGATGGGCAGAAGACAGAGCCTCTTTTTGCTGGTTATATTTGGTGCTTCAATAATTGTATCCCATTATGCACTGACATGGGTATATCTCCCCTCTCTCATCGCCGCATGGATACTGTTGCTCTTAATGGAACAAACAGGGATGCAGACAATTAAACAGAAGATTTATTCCAAAATCAGAAAATATGGAGAGCACTATCCCGACAATCCCTATTCACCAGTACAGCCCAGGACAATAACCCTGCCCTACGTCCTGTTCTTTGTACTATTTACGGTTTTTTGGTACACAACCTTTTCAGGTGGCTCCACACTTGAATCGATTTTGAATATTGGAGAGAATATCGCGACCAGCTTCTCGGAGGAATTTCTGAATCCTGATGCTGCACAGGGGCTGGGCCTCATAATAAAGGAAACCACATCGCCTTTGAACACCATTTCCAAATCTCTCCATTTGATGACAATCTTTTTTATTGTATTCGGACTTCTCATCCTCATCTATAAAAAACACAAATTCAGATTTGAGAACGAATACATGGTATTTTCCTGGATAAATCTACTGATATGCATTGGCGGTGTTACCCTCCCCTTCTTTGCCAGCGCACTTAATACAACCAGATTATATCAAATCACCCTCATTTTTCTGGCGCCGTTCTGTATAATCGGTGGGATAATAGTCTTTAAAAGTATATTGAGGCCTGTTTACACAGGAAATCCGTATGTGGCAATATCCATATTTTTAGTGATATTTCTGGCCTTCAATTCGGGATTCGTTGATGAAATTGCAACGGGCGAATCATCTTCAATAGCGCTGAATCCCACATACCTTGCAGGCACCACCGATTTTGCACTCTTCAATGACCGTGAAGTTTCTGGTGCTCAGTGGTTGTACAGTGTACATAACAATTCAATCTATGCTGATGCAACTCAGCAGAATTTATGGAGAATCTATGGAGATGCACAGGCAGGACGTCTGCCGGAGAAAACGATTGAAATCGGGGATGACTCGTACCTCTATTTAGGGACGTACAACATTGAGAAAAACCAAATTCGGGTCCTGCATACGGAACAGGCATTTACGTACGAAAGATATATTGATTCCCGGAGGATTCTCCGGAATAATCATAAAATTTTCGCCAACGGTGGTGCGGAAGTCTATTATGGGTGACCTTTCACGACAACTATTTTAGCGTCAGGGGAAGGCCCAAACCGATTTTTGCCCATCCCGTAGTGGACTACAAATACGGGTGAAATTTCTTCAATTTTTTTCATACAGGAAAGACAATAGCCGAATTCGTGTTTTTGACATTATAGGAGAACGGCAACCTGAGTCTTGCATACCTGTTGCAATGAAAGCATCATCTCCTGATTTGATCCAAACCGATATGCACAGCCACCTGAAAGTGACAGATACTTTGTTATGCTCACCTACGAATAAGTAGATTATTTATGCCCTCTTCTGGCACCCAGACTTTCACAAAAGATGTCATGAAACTTGTAACCGGCACCACCTTTGCCCAGGTCATCACCATTTTAGCTTCACCACTCCTTACTCGTCTTTACGGCCCTGAGGCCTTCGGACTCGTTGCTATCTTCACCTCGATTACGAGCATCATCGGGGTTATCGCCTGCATGCGGTACGAACTTGCGATCATGCTCCCAAAAGACGACCGCGAAGCCGCAAATGTGCTGTGCCTTTGTCTCCTCTGTGCAGTAATGGTCAGCCTGCTTACGATACCGTTTATTTATTTTGGGGGAGATGTTCTTCTCTCTCTGCTCAAAGCACCCAATCTTGCACCGTATCTAATCCTAATCCCACTGATTGTTTTTATCGGCGGTGTCTTTCTTGCGCTGAACTACTGGAATTCACGTACCAAACTTTTCGGACGTCTTTCGATTGCTCAGGTCATCAGTTCTCTCTCGGGAACAGGCACAAAGGTGGGGGCCGGTTTAGCCGGGTTTGCATCAGGGGGGAGCCTCATTGCCGGAAACCTGGTAGGGTCGTCTGTCTCCACCATGGTGCTTGGCTGGCAAATCTGGCGCGATGATCATGTCCTTTTGCGTGAAAGCACCTCCTTGGAAGAAATGCTGGCAGCATTGAAGCGGTACAAAAAGTTCCCCCTCATCGAAAGTGGTTCAGCCCTTCTGAACACCATTTCATGGCAGCTGCCGGCGTTTCTTCTGGCGACTTTTTTCTCCCCGGTTATCGTAGGATACTATTCTCTGGGCTTCATCATGCTTCAGCTGCCTATGAGTCTTATTGGCGGTGCAATAGCACAGGTCTTTTATCAGCGGGCATCAGAAGCAGATCGTGACGGCAATCTTGCAGCGCTGGCTGAAAATGTATTTAATGTGCTGCTGACCCTGAGTATGTTTTCCATGCTCCTGCTTGCTGTTGTTGGCAAGGATCTTTTTCTCGTGGTCTTTGGAGACGCATGGGGCGAGGCCGGGGTATATGCACAAATTCTCAGCATTTGGGGGATATTCTGGTTTATATCTTCGCCGCTCAGTACGATTATCGCTGTGCGGGAGAAACTCACCCTCGGCCTCAATATAACGATACTCAATTTCGTTACCCGATTATTGTCTCTGGTCATCGGCGGCATAATGGGGAATGTACTGGTTGCAATCACATTGTTTTCAGTATCAGGCATTTTTACCTATGGCATTGCCTGTATTATATTCCTGAAAATGGTTGGCATACCCGTTTTGAAGACGCTCAGGATAATTGCCAGTCACATCCGGTTGCCTCTGCTCTTCCTGACTCCGCTCCTTGCAATCAAGTATTTTGCACTATCTCCATATATCGTGGTTATTTCTGCAGCACTCATTTTCGTTGGCTATTACCTCTATGTTTATTTCAGGGATTCTCAGCTGCGCATCATTGTTGGAAATTTATAATGTAAGAGGGGCACAGATATAATCCAAATATGAAAATCCTGGATTCTTTGCCGGATTCTTTCATCGGCGATTTACCCTTCTTTTTTCTCATGGCCAATAAAGACTATTATTTACCCTGATTCCTTCGAAGACAGGCGCAGAAATACCATGAGACACCCGATACGGGCCACCAAGGCCCGTCTCAGGGATAGAGCTAAGTGTTGGAGCCGTATGAAGCAAAGATTTCAGGTACTGTTCTGAGGAAGACCGAAAGGGAATTCTCTGCCCTTCCCCGACGTGGGCGGGATATGGGAGGACCCCTGACCTGAACGATTGCTGACACCTCTTAAGTGAAACAAAGGAAGTATACTTCGAAACAGGGTAAAGAGCCGGTTATATTTCGTTGTGGCGTTTCCGGGGAGAAACACCAGTCACCTTCTCATTCATCATGCATATGCCATGCGTAAGCATACTGCGGTGAATATCGAAAGGTATGTGTTTCCTCAAGGGGGTGATGACAACAACTCCATGCGATTCAACCCGGCACAGTCTGAAGGATAATGCTCAATCCACCGCGAAAGATATTTTGATCTATTCTGGTATGTTATGGTCTGTTTATGCCCATTCAACAATGAACGATGAGTTCTCAAACATTTCGGTTCAGGATATGATGCCAACGCCGAATGACAGAACACTTTTTTTGCAGATGTCCCGGAAATGAATCGAAGATAAAAACGAAATGAATCCTTAAAACAACAGGAACGGTTTAACCATTTGGCGGCAGGGAGAATACCATTATGAAGAATTACCGGTTGTAACGGAAATTTGTCGAAATTTTCTTATACTATAAGTCCCTAAAGCGGGATATTATCATACAAAATCGCATATCCAAAAAAATCAATTGACGATTATGTCATAAACCATAATATATTGAGAAATCACGTATTGAACCGGCGTTTATTGATTGACATGTATAAAAACTTACTGTGCATCGGGGATATTAATGGTCCATACCGTAGCCCCATCATTATGACAAAATTGATGGATTATGACCCAAATAAAGAGCTAAATGTAATTCTTATATCAAAAGCATATCCATTCAGTCACAATCATAGAAATATATGTGCCAGAATTTTCATAGTATTTATTAGCGAATTATATTACTGGATTGAACTTTTGCAGAAACTTCCGTTTTCCGATGCAGTTTACATGATGCCCATGAACCACAGATATTTTTTGCCACTCTATTTTCTCAATATCTTTTTCAGAAAACCAATTCTCTCCGACCTGTATATCTCAATTTATACTACCAGTCTCGATCGGGGCGTCAATGAACATAGTGTAATAGAGAGAACATTAAATTCCCCCGCTTATTTAAAAATGCTGGATCGGCTCATTATCGAGAAATCCAGATTGGTGACACACCCTACAAAAAGTGAATTGGTACATATTTCTGAGATGGTTGGAGCAAAACTTGGAAATAATTATGCAATATTGCCATTGGCCGTGGAAAGAAGAAAATATGCAAATCCAATTCAATCGGATATCTTTAGAATTTGTTGGTGGGGAACCTGGATCCCGCTTCATGGAATTGAAAATATATTAGAATCAGTTAAAATAACTGCTCAAAAAAATTCTCGTATTCACCTGGATTTATTAGGGACTGATTCACCGGAAGCAGAGAATTATAAAGGGATCATTGAAACCTTATCGATCCAGGAATTTGTTACCATTTATACGGATAAAAATTTCACGAATGGTTTACTTGAAGAACATCTAGTCAGCCATTGTGACCTTGCATTGGGTAATTTTGGTAGTTCTGAAAAGTCCAAAAATGTCTTTACCAATAAAATAATTGATGCTATGGCAATGGGAATCCCCGTATTTACAATGAATAATCCGGTTTTAAATGAATTTTTTGACATAGATAACGATGTATTTGTCTCTTCAAATGATCCTGCCGATATGGCTCAGGAATTAATTCAAATTATGAATAATCCTTCCGAACGCGAAAGGCGAGCTTGTAACGGGCATAATCGCTACATACAGGATTTTACTCCTGAAAAATACTATGATGACTTTATTTCATTGATCCATGGGATAATGAAATAACATGAATAATTATGATTTTGATTTCAAAACTCCCACAGCCAATTTGTTCGGCACCTGTTTATCCTCCGTTAAATTGTTGCAGCCTTTTTTCCACCCTTAATGAATACATATGGGAGCTGCCGAATCACCGGGGGTTCAATCCTGAGCGGGGAGATGAGAGTATGAAACAATTCACCCAGATTAAGGGATTTTTGCGTGAGAACAGGAATAGCAGCATAAAATGTGATTTCACCATAACAGATCTTTCCATGTATAGGAGCTATCAACAAATAGGACCACAAAAATCAGTATTTCAACCATTCTTCCGGATATAAGGTGCAAAATCAGAATTATCAGGCGTGTGGCAGACCAAGAAACCATTTTTTACTGATCTCTCTGATGCCCAAAAACATCTGAGTCGTTCTGCAGTTCAGAGATTTCTCACGGAGGGAAATGAACCGGGGAGACATGACGAGATCAATTCATATTACCGGTAAAAGAATGGATACAGAATACCATTTCAGCTTATCAGCAACAATTCCGATTAAATAGCTTCACTATAGTGATATGAATAATGGTGCAGATGCAGGAAATAAATTGGGAAAAATAATCAGGGAAGTGCCTGAGTATACGCTCAATGTAGTAACCGGTAAAGTCATGCGTATCAGGGATAAGAATACCGTTTCTTCATCCGGATGGTATAACTCAATACATTTAGCTATTCCTGATATTCCAGTCATACCCAATCTCTTCATTAAAGGGATCGAGGCGCTCAATCTCGTCAGGATCATGGGGAATTGATGCACAGTTGGCCACGATTGCCTTTGTGTCACCGATTGCCTTGAATCCGTTCACCACGTGAGGCGGTACCTTTGCAAGTACATAATTCTCCTCCCCCATGAAAATTTCCTGAATTTCTCCGCGAGTCGGTGAATGCTCCCGTCCGTCATAGAGCACCAATTTAATATTTCCATAAATTACTGCATAATTCAGTTCCATCTTTTTATGGACATGCCACCCTTTTATCGCATTTGGATAGATTACAGAGAAGTAAATCTCGCCGAATCCGCTGAAATATGGATCCGTTGACTTCATCAGATGTCTGATGTAGCCACGCTCATCGAGAATAGTTTTCAAGGGAATTATGTGTACACCTTCAATCATCGAGCAATCATGACCGCACCACAATATAAATATATCTGCAACTCGAAACGCACGGGATCTTAAAAATGAATTACAGAATTATCAGCCGGGATATTCTGAAAGAGAAACTCACACCGGGCAGATCGAACAGTATGCCTTCCGTTTCCCCTCCCCCTATCCTGAAGGGATGAAACACGGGGAGGCGGCGACATCAGTTCATGAACTATCATCATCCCGACCGGAGCAGATGTTTCTGCACTATTTTATTACTCATATTTTTTTACAAACTCCCGTATTTTTTTTACCACGTATTGTAATGCTTCAGGCCTCATACCCGGATAAACCCCAATCCAGAAACTGTCATTCATTATCTTATCCGTATTTGGCAGACCACCAATTACCCGGTAATGAAGGTCTTTACCTATCGTGTCAAATGCAGGTTGGCGAAGGATATTTCCGGCAAACAGGTTCCGGGTTTGGATATGATGAGATTCCAGATACTCAACGAGATCATTTCGAGTGAATTTCAGCCCATTTTTAAGCGTTATCATAAAGCCAAACCAACTCGGCTCACTTTTTGGTCCAGCTTTGGGAAGGATAAAATAATGATCCAGATCACGTAAACCACTGTATAGTGCAGCAAAATTCTCTTTTCGTTTCTCTGTAAAGCCGGGTAATTTTTCCAGCTGAGCGAGCCCAACTGCCGCCTGCATGTCTGAGACTTTAAGGTTAAACCCAAAATGGCTATACACATATTTGTGATCATAGCCCCAGGGCAACGTTCCAAACTGTTGAGAAAATCGTGCATTGCAGGTATTGTCCATACCACTCTCACAGTAACAGTCACGCCCCCAGTCTCTCATGCTCAGCATAATCTTTTTGAGCAGGGGGTTATTGGTATACACTGCCCCCCCTTCTCCCATTGTCATGTGATGAGGAGGATAGAAACTGCTCGTACCGATATCACCCCAGACACCCGTGAATGTACCATCGTATTTTGATCCCAGTGAATCACAATTGTCCTCGATAAACCATAGGTTGTGCTCATCACAAAAATCTTTAATGACATCCAGATTAACGGGGTTGCCAAGCGTGTGGGCCACCATAACCGCTTTCGTCAAAGGGCTTAGCGCTTTATCGAGTTGCGCCGTATCGATATTAAAAGTCTCAAGTTCCACATCCACAAAAACCGGGATGGCTCCGTATTGTATTATAGGAGATACGGTAGTCGGGAATCCGGCTGCTACCGTTATAACTTCATCACCTCTTTTTATCTGTCGCTCTTTCAACAGCGGAGAGGTCAGCGTAAAAAATGCAAGAAGATTTGCTGAGCTACCACTATTTACAAGGAATGCCCAGCGGACACCCAGATATTGGGCAAATCGGGTTTCGAATTCTTTTGAGTATGTTCCATAGGTGAGCCAAAAATCCAATGAACTATCGACAAGGTTTATCATTTCTTTTTCATCAAAGACACGCCCTGCATAATTAATTCGGCTTGTATCTTCGATGAAAGGAGCACAAAAGGCGGGTTGATGAACTTCAGCATAATATTCTTTTACTTTTTCAAAAATCTCTTTTTTAATCTGTTCTTTTCTCTCCATTCAAATCACCCTGCCCACTCAATTTTTTTCTCTTTTGCGTCATGTATGTATGATTCGAGATTCTCCTGTGTCTCGATTATACCATTCTCATAATAGCTTTTGTACCAGTTCACGGTTTTTTCAAACGTCGTCGTGCTATCCCACACACTCCTCCAGTTGAGTTTTATTTGAGATTTCGAGCAGTCCAGCCTGAGAAGATTTGCCTCATGAAGCTGCTCTGTTGCGGGACTTATTTCAAAACTAACGTCATTCCAGTATTTTTTTACATTTTCTACAACTTCCTTAACGGACATACTTTTCCCGTCACCGGGGCCAAAATTCCACCTGTCTGCAAACTCTGTCTTTTCCTCCAGTAACTTTTGTCCAATCTGCAGATATCCACTCAGAGGTTCCAGCACATGCTGCCAGGGTCTGGTTGCATTTGGATTTCTGATATGAATTAATTTATTTTGAGAAACAGAAAGCATGATGTCTGTCATTAATCGGTCTTTTGCCCAGTCACCACCACCGATAACATTTCCTGCGATACAACTTGCCAAAAGGGTAGTATGAACATTTTTATAATCCTTAAGATTAAAGAAGGAGTTTCTATAACTGCTGGTTAATAATTCTGCACACGCCTTACTGGAACTATAAGGGTCATAACCACCCATGGGATCATTTTCTCTATAGCCCCAGACCCACTCCTTATTTTCATAGCATTTGTCGCTGGTCACATTGACTATTGCCCTGACGTTATGCTTTCTGCACGCTTCAAAAACCTGAAGGGTCCCTATAACATTTGTCTCGTACGTTTCTACCGGTTTCTCGTATGAAAGTCTGACAATCGGTTGGGCAGCGAGATGAAAGACAATTTCCGGTTGGTATTTACGAAAGGCAGAGTCAAGGTTTTTGTCATCCCGGATATCTCCGGTAACTGATTCAATAGCCAAGTGGAGCAGGTCGAAATGATTGGGATTTGTTGGAGCGGAAAGTGAGTAGCCCACCACATCTGCTCCCAGTTGATTGAGCCAAAAAACTAACCAGGAGCCTTTGAATCCGGTATGACCGGTGACTAATACCGTCTTATTTTTGAAAATGCCACCAAAAAGAGTCTCCATTACCAGACTCTCCAAGGGGCTTTATTGGTTTCCCACAGATCCTGGAGTAAGAATTTATCCCTGAGAGTGTCCATAGGTTTCCAAAATCCTTCGTGCATATAGGTATTTATCTCACCATCTTTTGCAAGATTTTTCAACGGATCCTGCTCAAATATGGTATCATCACCTTCAATGTAATCGAACACTTCTGGTTCGCACACAAAGAAACCTGCATTGATCCAATTGTTACCATCCCCTTTTATCTTCTCCACAAAATTTACGACTTTAGTACCATTTTCAATTTTCAGAACCCCAAATCTTCCATCCGGCTGGACAGATGTTATTGTCATGGCTTTGCCATGTGATTTGTGAAACTCCAATAATTTGCATATATTTATATCAGCCACCCCATCGCCATACGTAACCATAAACGGCTCATCCCCGATTATCTCCTGAGCTCGCTTGATTCTGCCACCTGTCATGCTATTCAGCCCGGTATCAATAAGGGTGACTTTCCATGGTTCACTGGAATTGGAATGCACCTGCATCTGGCCGGTCTTTACATCAATTGTCAAATTACTCTGGTGAAGAAAATAATTAGCAAAATATTCTTTAATCTGGTACCCTTTATACCCAAGTAATATAACGAAATCATTGAAACCGTAATAGGAATAAATTTTCATAATGTGCCATATAATGGGCATTCCCCCAATTTCCACCATCGGTTTTGGCCGGACTTCTGTCTCTTCACTCAGTCTCGTGCCATAACCCCCGGCAAGCAGCAAAACTTTCATTTAGCCATTTCTCCTTTTTACCGTAAAATCAATTTTCAGTAGTCATCCACTCATTGTCAATCGAATTTTTTCAATAAATCGTTCCCGAATGGCATACTCTCTTGCCTCTTCCAATTCCCCATTCCGAACCCCCACTCAATCCATGCATCAGGATCCACCACATCCCGACCATCCATAATAATGGGCGGTCACAACTGCAGAGTTTTTTGAACGGTTCGGGCACAAGACCCATGTAATCCTTGTGCCCTTCAGGAATTTTCTCACCAGATTTGACGTTCCGGTCCTGTAGCCTGAACTCTTTGAAAGACACCGGAATTTAGTATGCACTTTCAAATTCCGGTGCACTCTCAAACGAGCACAGCTTTGGGAATCCTCAGATAGCCCATGCTAATGACGCCGCCTTTCTTAATTCATTCCCCCCCTTTCAAAGATGTGCTGAAGTTTTTTGTCAGCGTTTGGGTCTCCTTTATCATAGTTTACATATATATAGGTTTTTACGACAGGTGCCAACCATTTTCCTATCGTAACCTACGGTGAATAAAGAACGATCTCAGCCCGCCTCAAACATCCATAATCTCCGGTTTATTGACGGCACCCTATTAGATCAAAGAAATACACCGTTACCTCTGGATTGAATACACATCACGGATTCTGAATTTGTCCGTCCTGAATAGTGCCAAACCACCTGGTAAGCGTATAATGCCTCCAGAGAAGATCTGGCATCATCTGAACACCGGCATCGATACTCTTCTTCTTTCCCGGGTATCCCGCGTCGAATACGGGGAGACTGCATAATCTGCCTGATTCTGATTCTGTTTGGCGAGGAAACAGATGGATCTGCCCCTCTCATGATAGTTGCTCTTCATCATGGCAAATAAGATGGACATTCCCCGCATCATATGTGTTCCAGATAATGGTATGAAATACAAATCAAACGCGTTACTGAAGATTATATGGTACGATCCAGAGAGCCGGTATGTTTCTCAGACGTAGCATCACCGGGAACCGATGAAACGCCATGCCGGAAAGGTCACCAGTATATCCCGGTTGCCCGGATACGGATTTTCGGTATGCAACTTAGCCCCCCTGATGTTTCCCGGGATGCTTCACCCTGTACATTTCTACCAAATCGGAAGTGAATCGAATAGGTAGATAAAATTCGTGAATAAAATGCACGTTTTATCATCAGAATATCATTTTTTTCTGAAAGGTAAAGCAAAATGAGGAGAATTCATGGGGTGTTTTCCAAATACATGCACCTTTCAAATTTTATTCCGCCGCAATCGGGTGAATCTGAGTGAGAGCGGCACACTTAGTATTTAAACCACTTAAAACAGTGAAGACCCTGATTAAATACCCAGTATAATGTATTTTTGGCACGATAATCGACCGATAATTGAATTATTCCATTATTTCCAGCAATACAATAGCCATCAGATAATTTGATAATCACTCCTTTATCCATATCATCCGCATTATCTTTTTGATATTCACCCACATCCCACCTTTGGCCAGCATAAATACCACCTGGCGGTTCGATAAGATCCATGTATTTTGCATACCCCCTTAATACGTGCCAGATACGTTCAATATCCCATTTTTCCCAGTCAATGATATTTTTTTGTTCCCCGGATAATATCTGCCTCGCCCGTAATGTAGGGCTATGTACCGGTTGAATAATTTTCGGAGCATCCCCCCTTTCTATCGCATCTATTGCCTTCAGGAAAAGAGGAACACCAATCGTTTTGATCATGTTGTTATTCAGTTCCGGTCCATCACTCCCGGGCGGAATATCATACCATTCCTGAAATATTATTTCCCCATTATCCTCTCCTTTACTGATAAAATGGACAGTAACCCCCCCAGATTTTTCCATATTGTAATACATCCAAAAAAACGGATTTGGCCCCCGATATGAGGGTAAGAGTGATGGGTGCAGGTTGACTGCACCACATTTCGGAATGGAAAGAATATTTTCATTCAACAGGTGAGACATTGAATATACAGCGATAATATCAGGGTTTTTCGATCGAACCCAGGACGCAAAAAGGTCCTGATTTTCATTGGTTAAATAATAATATGGAATATTCTTTTTTTTGCACAAAGAATGCAGATTTTCGGTATTATTCAATTTTTCGTATAATCCGGAAAGGTTCCGTTTCAATTGTGAGGGAACAATTCTTGGAGCGTCTTCCGCTATCCCTGCAATAGTATGTTTTGAACTCAGAAATGCCGGCATTATTGGAGACATTCCCTGAGTAATAATTATAATAATAATGGTAACCACCCCTAAACCAATAGTCAGGGCCCTTTTTGAGACGTACATGTGGTGCGTGAAATAAAAATATTCAATTCAGAATTTCCTCCTGATTTTCATTGCAAGCTCAATAATTGATGAATAATTCTCCACACTGTAATATGGAACCAGCTTTGGGTTAAATTTGGCAGCAAATTCTGCCAGATTCGGAATATTTCCCTGCATCATATTTACTTCCCCAAAACCTTTGCTGCATAATTCCTGAAGAATAGTATATACTGAGAAAATATTCACTCCGCTGTTTCTAAAATCCGGATCAGAGGCAACACTCCATATATATGCTCTTTTTGTGTCCCACAACCAGATTTGTGACCCGATAATTTCATCATACTGATTTTTTGCAATCCACATGTCACCAATTTTATTCCGGTTTATGTGTTCAATCACTTTATTAAATGCAGTAATATCTGCAGGTGGCAGAAGATTTTGCCGCTCAAATACTTTTTGAAACAAAGTATTGTGAATCTCTGCATTCCTGATGCTTTGGAGGCTTATACCGGATTTCGTCGCACGCGTAATCTCTCTTTTAATCTCTCTTGAGGCATTGTTCAGATCAAAAGAATTCAGGTCAAGATAATACGTATAAAAAACTCTGCTTATCCATCTATTCCATGTTAACGGCCTGACGTCCAATATGTCAGGAGAATTCGTAATAATTGTGGATAAATACTTTTGATTCCGAATTAATTTTTCCAGACTATGAATGCAAAGGAAGTAATCTTCTTCCATTTTTCGAATTTTAGTGCTATTAGACGGCCTTAAAACAAAACCACCGTATGGTGTCATTACACTCGTTGAAATTGCATTTTTAAAAATACCTTTTGATTTATAAATGAATAGTGAGCACCCGCACATTAATTCATTTTTATCATTAAAGCAACCGAATATTTTTGGTTCAGCTTTAAACGATTCACTGCAAAGACCCAGCCAGTCACTGGTATGAAATATCGTACCCTGGACAGAATTCTCTACCAATTCATCCCAAACTGAGTATTCGGATTCTTCCAGAACTCTGGCTTCAATGGTTGATTTACCCATTACTTTTCCACCACTTTGCAATATCCTCCCCGCTCGTCATCCAGGCGCCCTTATCAGAACAGTACTCCAGAATCTTCCTGTACATCATCTGCTCAGGCAGGTCATCCACCAGAGAGTCATTGTGCCAGAGGAGCGTAAAGACACCCCGGCACTCTGCTGTGGAGTCTATAAGGCAACGCACCACTTTCAGGGCAGCCTCTGTGTCCAGACGCATATACGGATCTAAGAGCGAGGTTTCCATGACAATCAGGGGGATCTCGACAATCCCAACATATTTTTTTGACTCAAGATTGTATGGTAGAAAAGGATGGCACATCCCATTCCTGAAGCCCACACAATCGCCATATCCAAAGGTGGTATCATACATAAATCCGGCATGGCTCAGATATTCCCACGTATCCGGCACCCGGAAGTGGAGATAGTGATTCCGATATCCGACTACATCTGAACCAAGGGCATCCTCCAGTCTCTTTTTTTCTTCACAAATCCGTTCATAGGAATTATATGCCGTATGCCCTCCGTGAAGTCCCACCTCCCATCCCCTCCCCGGGATATTTCTGATCTCATCTTTTAAATCCAGAATATCATATGAATAATCCTTATCTCCGGGTTTTAAGGCAAGAAAATAAAAACTTGATTTTGCGCCATAATTCTCTTCCATATCCATAATTTTTTCAAAATTGCACAAAGGATTTCTTTTATTGTATACGTCTTTGATAGACCTTGAAAAGGTATTTTTGTTTTTTCTATACAGAGATTGTGCTACATGAAACCCTCGTTCGGGAACGCCCCGGTAAACAAAGTCAATGTCATGAGTGAGGCAGACTGCAAATCTCATGCCATCAGGATATTCAGGTTTGTACCCTGAATCTATCAGAAATCTGGATACGTCCGGCTGAAAAATGTCTCTTGTTTTGCTAAGGTAATAGGGGAAACGATCATGCTTATCCCTGAATGCAGAATTGTATTCTTCCTTTCTTGAAAAATGATCCCATAAATCCGGCCGGTTTTTCAATAATTCATGGTATTCCCTGTTCATAAGCAACCCTTCAACAGTGAATAGAGAGCATTTCAGAAGGCATCGTTCCTACAGCATCTCCTTTACCAATATACCGGGGGTTTCCATCCTTTTCGATGGTATTTCATGGAATATTTCAACAATCTTCGTTTAATCAGCCCCAATCGGCTCATTCCACCCACCTTCCAATGTCTCAGCGCACCCGGTGCTCTCCCGCAGCCGTATGCAGGGTACTTCAGCATATCCCGCCGCCAGAGACCCGCCCCCCTGTCCCGGAGTCAGTGAGAATCATCTTTGATGTTTCATCAATGGAGTATGCCCAAATACGCGAGGGATTCAGTCAGTCAAATATTCTTCGGGAGATTATCATATGAGGCAATAAGCCTTTCGGGTTTTCTTCAGTCCGGGATAGCGGGAATAAAATGATCGAACGATTGCAGTTTCATCACCATGCTCTCAAATTTCACCAGACATCTCCATAATACGCCCCACGTACTCTTCTGTGTTCATGTTCGACGCCTGGTGAACGGTAGCGACATCATACGCCCCCACCACCTGATCTGTATCATCACATTGTACCTGATTAACCTCATATATCCACCATCACATCGGATTTGGCGTACGGGAAACTGAATATAACAGTTCAAAAATTGAAACATTACAATCCTGAACATATCCTAAAGAAAATACCATAAATTCCGCTATACACCGGTTATGTCACATTGAGGACATCGGGGAAATTATGGTGCTCACGGTGCGACAATCAGAACCACCCCCGGCCCAGCGACAGATATCATTAAATATTGTTACGAAAATAGCAGAGCGGAATATGGTAATAATTTCCACCAAAATAACCTCCATATTGTGAGTATTATTGCAATTTAAAGACAAAAAATAGGCCATCATTTATTTTTAATGAAGAAACGTAAAGAAATGCCAACAAATATGCAGACATATTTATATAATAGTACAGCAAGGGTGCCCGGAAAAATGGAGAACAACTATTTATACAATTTGATATGTATAGACCATCAGACCGGGTGAAAATATGACAACAGCATTAATTACTGGAATCACGGGCCAGGATGGTTCATATCTTGCAGAATTACTGCTCCACAAGGGTTATGAAGTGCATGGCCTGATCAGACGATCATCCACTTTTAACACCTCACGGCTTGGCCACATCTACGAAGATCCCCATGACCCCGGGGCCCGCCTTTTTCTTCATTACGGCGACCTCTCAGACTGTGAGCAGATATCCAATATCGTCTACAATATCAAACCAGACGAAATTTATCACCTCGGTGCTCAGAGCCATGTGCGGGTGAGCTTCGATACACCTGAATATACCGGGTCTGTAACCGGCCTCGGAACGACCCGCCTCCTGGAAACGATACGGAAGAGCGGAAATGGGATAAAATTCTACCAGGCATCAAGCAGCGAGATGTTTGGAGCAACACCTCCCCCCCAGAATGAAAAAACGCCATTTTGGCCAAGAAGCCCGTATGCGTGTGCGAAAGTCTACGCATATTGGATGACGAAAAATTATCGTGACGGGTACAACATGTTTGCCGCCAATGGCATTCTCTTCAACCATGAATCACCTCGTCGCGGTGAAACATTTGTCACACGGAAGATTACCCGTGGAATAGCAGGAATCCTTTCCGGAAAGGAAAAATACCTCTATCTTGGAAATTTGGACGCTCGCCGGGACTGGGGTTTTGCCCCGGAATATGTCGAGTGCATGTGGCGTATCCTGCAGCAGGACGACGCTGATGATTTTGTTATTGGGAGCGGACAGACCAACTCAGTCAGAGAATTTGTTGAAGAATCGTTCACATACGCAGGTTTGGATACCAACGAACATGTCAAAATCGATCCAAAATATTTCAGGCCTACCGAAGTCGAATCATTGATCAGCGATACACAAAAAAGTAAAGAAAAACTGGGATGGACACCAAAAATTAAATTTTATGACCTTGTTCGAATAATGGTCGATGCTGATCTCCGTGCTTATGGTTTAACTCCACCAGGTGAGGGGGATGAAATTCTTCAGAAGGTTTTCCCGGATAAATGGTGGCATGGTGACTAAAATGGAATTCTGGGATAACAAAAATATATTAGTAACAGGCGGAGCCGGATTCCTCGGCACCTTCCTCATCGAAAAACTTCTGCTAAAAGGTGTACAGAAAGAAAATATCAGAATACCAAGAAGCAAAGACCTCGACCTCCGAGAGTGGGAGGGCTGTACAGAGGCAGTTGAAGGCATTGACATTGTCATTCACCTTGCTGCACGTGTCGGGGGAATCGGGTACAATCAAAAATATCCGGCAAACCTCTTTTACGACAACGCGATGATGGGCATTCAACTGATTGAAGCAGCCCGGTTAGCGGGTGTTGATAAATTTGTCGAGGTCGGTACAATCTGTGCATATCCGAAGTATACACCAGTACCATTCAAAGAGGAAGATCTCTGGAACGGTTATCCCGAGGAGACAAACGCCCCTTATGGCCTCGCAAAAAAGATGCTCCTGGTTCAGACCCAGGCATACAGACAACAGTACGGGTTCAATGGCATCTATCTCCTTCCCGTGAACCTCTATGGGCCGGGAGATAATTTTCATCCCGAACACTCCCATGTCATTCCTGCCATTATCAGAAAAGTAGTTACAGCAAGGGACAATGGTGACCGATATATTGAAGCATGGGGAAACGGCAGTGCATCCCGCGAATTTCTCTATGTCGAAGATGCAGCTGAAGGAATTATCCTTGCATCCGAAAAATATGAAAAAGCCGATCCGGTGAACCTTGGTTCAGGCAGAGAAATTACCATAAAAGAGTTGATCACTCTCATTTCTGACCTCGCCGGCTACGATGGCGATATCCACTGGGACACCTCAAAACCAGACGGACAGCCAAGGCGGTGTCTTGATGTCTCCCGGGCGGAAAAAGAGTTTGATTTCCGGTCAAAGACATCTTTTGAGGAGGGCCTGAGAAACACGATCAGCTGGTATGAAAAAACTGCAGCGGAGGGATTAATCTGAAGATCCTCGTCGCATGTTCAACGCTTGACATGAAGTATAAACTTGGCTGCACCCCATCCTGGTGGCAGCTGCTCAAAGCGCTCCATGAGATCGGCAACGAAGTGATCGCCGTCCCTTACCTCGGTGACCCGGTTGAATCGCCATGGTGGAGAACATATCCAAATCCATGCAGTTGTGAGAGTAAAATGTATAATCGCATTCTCGAGCACAAAAAGCGATGCGGAACACTTGCAAGTCACAATGAAAATCCAAATTCTCTCCTGAACAGGTTTGCCGAACGGTATGTAAAGCGAAAATGGGAGGACCATATCTTCTCCATACTTCAAAGTGAGAAGGATGTTGATGCCGTCTTTATCATGAACATCCCTCTCAATCACATCAAAGGGATTGCAGAAAAGATACATGAGGAATTCGCGATACCTGTCGAGTATTATGACGGCGACATGCCAACAATTCTTCCAAAATATGCAACAGGAAGAGGATTTAAATTCAATTATTATGTTGATGCAGACCTTTCGGAGTTTGATGCATTCTTTACGAACTCAAAAGGTGTCATACCCGACCTTGAAGAGATGGGGGCCAGAAACGTTCACCCCCTCTATTATGCGGCAGATCCGGATCTCTTTACACCGGTCAATATTGAAAAGGATATTGACATCTCATTTTTTGGTTATGGGAGCGAATTCAGGGAGGAATGGATGACAAAGATGATTGCCAATCCTTCAATGCATCTTGCCGATGTAAACTTCAGCGTTGGCGGGAGAGGATTTGGAATCCCCATGAAAAAAGTACACCTCATCGGAGATCTCTCATACAGTGCCTTCAGAGAGTTTTGCTGCCGAAGCAAGATATGCCTGAATATAACCCGGTGGTCACATACGAACGTCTATGCCTCGGCAACGGCACGACCATTTGAGCTGGCAGCATATGGTGCATGCATCGTGTCACAGCCCTACAATGGAATTGAAGAGTGGTTTGATGTTGGGAAGGAAATTATGGTTGTCCAAAATGAACGTGAAGCAATTGAAATATACAACTGGTTGCTGTCTTCCGGGGAGGAGAGAGAAAAAATGGGGGAAAATGCACGGAAACGGATTATGATGGAACATACATTTCATCACCGAGCTAAGAAAATCGTTCAGAATTTTGCGAAATGAGACTGAAAATACCCGGAATATCAGAAACAGAAGAGAAAAATGAGCAGGATCAAAACAGCACATGAATCGGTATGCTTGAAAAAAACCGGGTTTAATTTGAAACGACATATAAATTGATCAGAGGTGAAAACGTGAAAATCCTTCAGGTAATTCCTTATTTAAACCCCCAAAAAGGAGGAGATGTAAATGTGTGTTGTAATATATCAAAGAAGCTGGCGGAGAAAGGCCACTCTCTGACGATTATTACATCCGATTATGATTATGATGAGAACTTTTCATCAGAACTGCAATCAGGCGGAATTGAAGTGATCCCGTTTCATTGCAGTTTTAATATGTCGTATTTTTTCATCTCTCCATCAATGAAAAAGTGGTTGGAACAACAGATGAAATCTTTTGATATAATCCACCTCCACAGCTATCGGTCGTATCAAAATTTATTGACATGCCGGTTTGCGAAATCAAATAATATACCATACATTTTGCAGGCACATGGGTCGTTATGCACTTTTTTTCAAAAAAAAGAAATTAAAAAAGTATTTGATTATCTATGGGGTTTTGATCTCCTGGCTGATTCTGCCGGTTTTATTGCACTTTCCACAGCAGAAATGATGCAATACGAATCAATGGGTGCAAAAACAGAAAATATTGAAATAATTCCAAATGGAATATCACTTGACAAATATGATGGATTAAATAAATACGAATCATTTAAACATCAATATGGTATTGAATCTGAGAAAGTGATTCTCTATTTAGGGCGTGTTAACAAGGGCAAAGGATTAGATCTGCTGCTTAAAGCATTTTCTCTCGTTAAGATGAACTACAATAATGTAAAATTAGTAATAATTGGTCCTGACGATGGTGCCCTGAATGATCTCAAGACAATTGCAAACGAATTAGCAATCGATCAGGATGTCATATTCACCGGTTTCGTTAGTGAAGAGGAAAAAATAGCAGCATTACTCGATGCAGACATCTTTGCTACTCCATATTATTGGGGATTTCCGGTAACTTTTATTGAAGCCATGGCATGCAGAACTCCAATAATTACATCCAGAAACGAAAATAATCTGGAATGGATCGATAATTTTGTAGGATATACAACTGACTACAGTGAAACATGTTTCGCCACCTCTATTGAAAAATTGTTACTGGATGATGAGGTCAGAGAACGGTTTGCTTCAAATGGACTTCAGCTTGTTAAACAAAAATATGACTGGAATAAAATTGTTGATGATGTTGAAAAAATATACTCAAAGCATTCTATATCTAAGTGATAATTAAAATGATTGCATTCAGATACATAGATTATTTTACAAGTCAACGAATTATAAAATCAATTATGCCATCAATATTTTCAATCCGTCTTTTGTTCCCTTCAGGTAGGCCTGAGTCTGATCCAGGTTCTTTTCGTAGAGCAGATATACTCCAACATTAAACCAAAATTCCATAATAAAAAAATAACACAGATAAAATAGCTGTTGGTAAATTTTTGCGTGTTTCTTCATAAATAAAAACTCATTTCGCACCATGTAGTATATTGCAATAGATCTCCCTTTCCCACTTTTTGTTGACCCCCCTCCTTTATGCCAAACCTTCGAATTATATGCATACACTGATTTCCAGCCTTCCCTATATCCTCGCATACCCCAGTCATTCTCTTCTCTAAATGAAATGAAGGTGCTATCCAGCATTCCCACCAGTTTTATCATACTGACCTTTGCCAATAGACAGGAACCATGAATATAAGCAACCTCGTTGTTCTCATCATATTGGCCAACATCATTTTGATTATACCCAATATGCTTAGGATGAAAAGTCCAGGTATTCTGTTTCGCTCCTGCAAACTGAATCGTCTTTTTGCTCCCATTATAGTTATAATAATATATTTTTGGTCCGACAAACCCGACCTGACAATCACTTTCTCCAGCAGTAATTAGTTCTGTCAGAAAATTCCTGTCAACCACGGTATCATTATTGAGAAGCAAAACATATTGAGGATTTAAATAATCAATTGCGAATCTCATCGCAATGTTATTGCCTTCCGTAAAACCTTCGTTTTTTTCATTTTTCACCAGTATTAATCTCTGATTTGAGGGGATAGACTGAAAAGCATTTTCGTAAGATGATACTGATTCAATATATTTTTGCTCATATTCAAAAATGTGAATTGGTTTGTTACCCATTTGGTAATCTATAAAGTCTGATTGGACAGGCGTATTGCCACAACAGTAATTTCTGATCTGATCCAGTGAATCATTTTCTGATCCATTATCCACAACCACCACATCAAAATTGGGATACGATATCTGATAGACAGACTCCAAACACTCGATTGTATCCTCCCATCCATTCCAGTTCAGAATAATGATCGAAACACGAGGAGCTGCTTCCATATTATTCACCCCTCTTGCATATCATCAGGCATCTTCCTTCCAAATTTTATTTTTTCGGTCATGCTCCCCAACGGCCCCCTCTCACTGTGGGGGCAGACAATGGCGATACCGGCAGAAAGTAAAAGATACACATCATTTAACCTATATAAGTCATTTGTGAGGCTCAAAGACCTTCCAGTAATTTCAAATACCTGCTGTTCTGCGCATCCCGGGACAGATTTTCAAGATCCAATCCCCTATCATCCCTCAGCTCTCCTAGAGTCCCCCTCTCCCAGTTCTCATAGAGCAGTTCCAGACATTCCAGTATCTGTGGGGATTGGGATAAACAACCAATGCCTAAATGATGTTTTCGAATAAGTTCAAGAAAATAGGTGTCCTCACTTCCTGCGACACCAAAAATAACTTTTCCACTTCGAATATAATCAAAAAATTTTCCTGTTAGCATATATCTTCCCCTTCTTTCATCAGCATAATTGAGAAATAATACATCACACTCCAACATGGTTTTTAAGGAAATATCGTTATTTACCGGGGGCAGCACTTCGAGAGTCTCAGGAAACTGCTTTTTTACTTTTTCTACATCAGCAGCATCGGATGTATTTACACCGACAAATCTTAGCAGCACCATTTTATTTTCCTGAAATATTTGAAATGCCTTCAGAAATGTAGGTATATCATAGTACCCCCCCTTATCAAATGAAACACCACCGACATATCCAATAATCATCCGATCAGTGAGCTGGTGACCGGACGCAGTATCATGATTCGCATACTTCTCCAAAACCTCATCCCAATTCTGTTTGGAATATCCGTTCAGGACAACCTCGCACTTATCTCCTGGCAGGCAAAACTGGGATGAAACATCTGAGAGCATCCTCTCATTGAGAAATACAACTTTATCTGCATATTTCAGAGCATTTCGCTCAATATACGACGATATTGCATATGATAAATAGGGGGTATTCCAGGGATCCCGGTAGTCAATGATTACATTCACTTCAGGAAAACGCTTTTTTATCTGTGGAACAAGACAAAACAGCGAAAACGGAGGGCCGCTTATTATTACATGCCGGATCCCCTTTTCAGATATCGTTCTAAATATGTGTTCCCGTGCATTTCTGATAAATAAGTAACCACCCGTTCCCATACCACGATTTGGCTCATTAAAAATTCCCTTCTCAAGAGAAATGAGATTTGACTTATAAACAAAATATTCCGCAATACCTTTCATCTTGTTTTTTAATTCGCTTCCAGTATGTTCCCCCTCCGGCACAGCGTTATCCTCCGAAGAAATTGCTGCATTGGAAGAACCAATCGGAATAGGATGAAATCGAATTTTGTGGCCGGAGTCACCCCAGTATTCCGCATTTCGTGAGTGGACGACATACACATCATATAAGTGATCGTGAAGATAATCAGCCAAAAAATACATCCGTTGACACCCCCCCCATGGGCTGTATGGAATCATATTCGTCGTGATAATCATTACCGATCTCTCACGATTTCTCATATTTTGTGGCCCTCATGTAGCAATTTGTTTCCTCAAGTGATTATACACAGTTATTTTAGAGAGCCCTCTTCTCCTGAACCATCATGCTCGCTCTCAGCAAACTATCAAATGTGCCCGCATCACTCCAGAATCCTTTGAGGATCGCAAATTCCATTGCCCCCCTTCTGATGTAGGAGTTGTTGACGTCTGTAATTTCGAGCTCGCCACGCCCGGAAGGTACGAGAGTCCTGATGCTGTCAAAGACACGCCCGTCGTAGAAGTATAGGCCGGTGACAGCGTTGTTTGACTTTGGCTCTTTCGGTTTCTCCTCTATGCCGATGACCTGATTTCCGTCAACCTCCGCGACACCGAAGCGGTAGGGGTCTGGCACTTCCTTGAGGAAAATCTTCGCCCCACCCTCGAACGCCTCGACATCCTTTCTGAAATTATCCTGAAATATGTTGTCACCGAGAATGACTGCCACATCCTCCTTGCGGGCCCAGCGCTCCGCGAGACCGAGCGCCTGTGCAATTCCACCGGCCTCGTCCTGAATTTCATAGGTAATTCGGATGCCAAACTCCGACCCGGACCCAAGGAGCTCAAGAAAGTCGCCGGCATGGCCTTTGCCGGAAACGATCATAACCTCCGTTATCCCTGCGTCAATGAGGGTATGGAGCGGATAGTAGATCATCGGTTTGTCGTAGACGGGCAGCAGGTGCTTGTTCGTCACCTTGGTAAGGGGGTGAAGGCGGGATCCTGTCCCCCCGGCGAGGATAATGCCTTTCATAATGATATCTCCCTGGATCTCTTGGATCTGATTTTCAGGTAGTCTGTCAGGGCGTCCTGCCAGGGACGCATTGGATTTGTCTTTGTATTTTCAAGGACGGAAAACTTCGGTCGCTTAGCGGGCCGGAGGAACTCTTCGGATGAGCAGGGCTCCACATTCGGTATGATTGCAGAGGCAAATTCAAACCACGAACATATGCGATCGTTTGTGATATGATATATCCCGGGCTCCCCTTTGACTATCTCCGGTGTCTTTGAAGCGAGGTCGCGAGTATTGGTGGGTTTCCCGAACTGGTCATTGACAACCCGGACCATCTCCATCTCTGTGGAGAGCCGGATCATCGTCTCGACAAAATTCGGGCCATGCAGGCCAAAAAGCCAGGACGTACGGATGATACGATAATCCTCCATCGCCACCATAATCCTCTGCTCACCGCTGAGCTTTGATGCCCCGTAGACGTTGATCGGATGTGGTGTATCCACCTCTTGATACGACTCCTGTGAGCCATCGAATACATAGTCTGTGCTGTAGTGGACAAGAGCCGCCCCTGCCTCATGGCAGGCGGCAGCAAGGTAGCCGGGACCCTCACCATTCACTGCAAATGCGAGTTCCTGCTGTTCTTCACAGCCATCGACATTCGTGAACGCCGCGGCGTTGATGACAAGCGACGGTTTCAGGTCGAAAATAAAGGACGATACCGCTTTTTCATCGGTGATGTCGAGTTCGTGGCCCCGGCAAACCGCACCGGGATAGACCTCCTGCAGATCGTGACCGAGCATACCGGACGCCCCGAGGATGAGCACCTTTTTTTCCGTCATCGGGCCCCTTCCTTTAGTGGGCGCCACCACCATTCGTTCTCACCATACCACCGGACTGTCGCCGTCATCGCCTCGTCAAAGGGAAATGCGGGCTCCCAGCCTATCCTGCGGAGCTTGGAAAAGTCGAGCGAGTAGCGGAAGTCATGCCCTTTCCGATCCTCGACATACTCAATCATCGACTCATCCTTGCCGAGCGCCCTAAGAATTGTATGCGTAATTTCGAGGTTCGTCTTCTCCTCACCGCCGCCGATATTGTATGCCTCACCGGGCTTACCGTTTTCGAGAAGAAAGTCGATAGCCCTGCAGTGGTCAGTGACAAAGAGCCAGTCGCGGACGTTCTCCCCGGTTCCGTAGATAGGGACCTTCTTCCCCTCCATGAGATTCGTCGCAAAAAGGGGAATGAGCTTTTCAGGATACTGGAAAGGCCCATAATTGTTCGTGCATCTGGTGACGATCACCGGCAGCCGGTGTGTGTGCCAGTATGAGAGGGCGAGGAGGTCGGACCCCGCCTTGGTCGATGAATAGGGACTCGAGGGATTCAGATTGTCGGTCTCAACAAAAGATCCCTCACGAGTACTTCCGTAGACTTCATCAGTTGAGACATGGATGAACCGTTCGATCCCATGGGCAAGGGCTGCGTCCAGCATCGTAAAGGTCCCAAGCACATTGGTCTTCACAAAGACCGATCCGTCGGCGATGGAACGATCCACATGGCTCTCCGCTGCGAAGTGGACCACCGTGTCTATGTGATATTGATCCAGCACCCCATCCACGACTGCCCGGTCGCAGATGTCGCCCTGTACAAACGCGTAGCGGGAATCGTCCTCAATGTCCCTGAGGTTCGCCGGGTTGCCGGCGTAGGTGAGGACATCAAGGTTCGTGACTGAAATCGTGGGATGGCTCTCCAGCATATGGCGGATAAAATTGCTGCCGATGAAACCGGACCCCCCTGTGACCAACAGATGCATCTTCTCCCACTCCCGGAATGGATTAACCGTGTTTCACTCCGGGGACAAGCCCCCAGTCGTAAGGTATTTCATCAGTATCCGGAGGCAGGCGGAACTCATCCGGATCGGAGTAATTATAGGCAAGTGTAGGGATACTGACAAAGAATGCTGTCGTATCACCGATAGCTTTGAACCCATGGCAGACTCCCGGCGGTACGGTGACAAGAGCGGGGTTCTTCTCCCCGATGAAAAGCTCCATGAGATTTCGGAATGTTGGCGAGTCCTCCCGGTCATCGTAGAGCGCGACCTTCATCATCCCATGGACACAGGTGAAGTTATCTGTCTGCTTCTTGTGGTAATGCCATGCCTTGACAACACCGGGATATGCTGTTGTACAGTACACCTGCCCAAACTGTGAGTATATTTCATCATCACATCGCAGGATTTCCATCAGCCAGCCGCGCTCATCCGGGATGACTTTGAGATGTTTGATGTGCACCCCATCTATATCAGCATTCATTGACACAGGGTCGTATTTATTGTATATAAATCTGCACGTGCAAAACCTAAAATAAACAAAGTATAAATATACAATAAAATTTTTTATTAATAGACTATTAACATGAGAATCACAACAATCAATATATTATTATACCCAGGATGACCTTACACAATACCTTATCATCGTTTGACTGAACATTGGCATTTTTTTCCAGCTATTATTCAAAGCATTATTCAAAGTATTCACATTCTCAATCGATTTTGTCTGATAGCTGCTGGAGCAGAATGCAACGCAAAGGAATCGCCACCCAGTCTCTGCTTAGACCCTTCACTTGCTCTGATCCTGATTAATAGAGAGATTGGATGATAGGAAACAGCCTCTCCCCCTTTCGATCCGTTCCCGGCGGTTCATTCACCCCCGAGTACCCCCCATTTCACCCATCCTTTCTACCAATTTCCTGAATAAAACTCCCAAACAGTTTTATTCTTGGGAGGATCATTCCCACAACCACTATTGATTCTTCGGGATTCACCAGCCAATGTGCCAGCCGATATTACTCGCGATACACAGGAAAAATGCGAAAGAACGTTCTGAAAACGCCATTTCGGTTGATACACATAAACAGGCGATCATGTTCGCAAACTCTCCCTGAAGCCGGTATATGAACTCAAACACTAAAAAACTGCTCAGACAACATCAAAGAACCTAAAAATGAGGATTTGTTTTGATAGCAGGGATTATTCAGCAGTATCATGAAAGAGATAAAGTCGACACAGCATTCCCCGTCATTGAAAGAAAATTTGCGGAAGAATCAAATGCACGAAAATATCGATATCGGGCCAGGGAATACAAAATATAAATGATCCTCCATAGCCTTACAAACGCGACTCAATCTGCAGTTTTGTTACTATACCCGGGGAATTCACCAGAGCCAATCTTTCGAATTTGGCCCCCATTCTTTCAGTTGAATAGGAAGAAGGAATGATCTTTTTCTTCCTATCTGACTGCGAGAAATCCCTATGATTTACCAATACGAAATTGAGGCAACCCGATCTGCCAGTCAGTATTGCATATCACATCCGGAATGGAGCCGGACTGGTCGGTGAGACTCACATTCAAACGAAAAGAGGGGAAAATTACTTACCGATTGAGGGAATTGTGTGATTGAGAGAATGATGTGGTCATGAACGGCAGTGGCCCTGCAGTGCTTCTATGCATTCGGGCCGTGGCGTGATCCATCTCCGGAGTATGCAGCGGAGATAAAGAGTGAAGTTCATCGAATGAAGGAGACCTACAGCCGACAGTCCACCCCCCGGGGAATGAACAGACCCGCTTTGCCTACGTATAAGACAGCGTCCGGGGGCGAATACCTTTGCCATGGAGGGAGATAGGGGCGGAGAAGGGAACTTCTTAAAATACCCGAGGGGACGAGATCCACAGGTTGCCGGACATTTTCCGATTACGGGATGCATTTGGATCAGAACCGGATTGTAGATTGAATAAAGGAGATTAATGTCTGATATCCAAGGAACGTGAGTGGCCCACAGGGAGGGGAGATGTGATACAAGACATTAGGTTCTGGAAGATTTGAATGATGAATGAAAAAATGGTGTGTTGGGGGCGTATGCGGTGAGGAGAAGATGACAGCAGGCACCTCAAATGGTTTGGCACTGCACAGGTTCATGATTGTGGTGCTCGGGATCGTATTGCTCTTTGCAATTGCTGCAATTGTATTTGTCATCCTTGTACCGATTGAAGGCGAGCATTACACGGAATTTTATCTTCTCGGGAAGGATGGAGTGGCAGCAGGATATCCCGAACGGATACGTATCGGAGAGCCAGAAACGGTGATCATCGGCATTCACAATCACGAGTATAGGGATGTTGCATATCAGGTAGAGGTTTATCTTCTTGACGAAACCACTGACTGGAATGAGTCGGTTATCAATGCCATGGCGCCCCTCGACGAGTTTAGGGTCAACCTTTCGCATGATCAAAACGAGGAGCGGATGTTTACATTTTTTGTCAATGAGACGGAATACAATCGCCTCGAATTTCTGCTCTTCAACGAAAAGGTGCCGCCAGAACAGGTGATGGGGGAAGAGAGGATCAATGCCAGCTATCGTGATCTTCACCTTTGGATACAGGTGGAATAGGAAGGATGCCCCCTTTATTCACCGGAGTGTATTTTTCAATTTTAATCAACCCCTGCCACTTCCTGAAAGTACACATTTTCATTCTCCAAAAGGCAGAGAATGATTTGAATTGTTGGTGTTGAGATTATAATACTGGAATCTGATCAGGCATATCATTGGATTTAAGGTGGTATTTGAACATGCCATATGAGGACATCGTCGAGAATATGGGGATTGGAATACGGGTGGCAATCCTGCTGGGGCTGATTGGCATATTCCTCTTTCCATGGGTTTTTGAGGTTGCCGGACCGGAACTGGGGCCGACGCTGCTCCCAATGCCCTCATCTCCTGATGATATGCCAGAGAGATCCTCATTCATTGTTGCAGCACATGACAGCAGTGCGGCATTGAAGTCGGGGGCCGATTATGTATGTGACGGAGCGCAGGACCAGAAGGAAATAAATGCGGCATTTAATGCATTACCCCAGGGAGGTGAAGTGATCCTTACTCAGGGGACATTCAATTGCGATGAGGCAATTTTACCCGGGGGACACACAAAACTTCGTGGTCAGGGCGTTACGAATACATTTCTTAAATTTTCGAAAGACGGGCAAATCCTGGTGGACAAAGAATATGTTACGCTGGAAAAATTCTATATTTCGGGGAGTGCCCACACGGCAGATATTATGTGGTATGGTGTCATCACCCTCCGGGCGGGCCATTGCACCGTCCGTGATGTCACAGGCACCTGCGATAAAACAATCGAGGCAGTATTCATGGTGATATCCGTTGATTCGAACGGATACAACAAAATCATTGAAGATATTGAGTTTACCAGTTGTAAGGCCATTGATCCCGCGGGATTTGGATTTATACACAACTCCTGGTCAGACGAATACAATCTCATAAAAAATGTCCGATATACTAATTGCCATGCGATCAACTGCGGAAGATATGATCAATTTAATCCCTGGGTAACCGGATTTGACTTTGCAGAGCTAAACGACATGGACAATCTCCGGGTGACAGGGTGCATTGCAGAGGGGTGCTGGGAATCTGGGTTCCATTTTGAATATGATCCCATCGTAACCGACGCCATATTAACAGACTGTATCGCGAGGAACAACGGTCAGAAGCCATTTCCAACTATGAATACACAGGAATTCCTGGCCGGATTCTATGTTGGAAGGGGCGATGTCACATTCCGGAACTGTCAGGCAGAGGGAAACAGTTTTGCCGGATTCTATGTCGATGATGGAAGTGATGTGAAAATAAATGGCTGCACGGATTTAAATACGGCGGTCGGCGAAAGCGATTTCTCCATATATAAGCCAGCCTCGTTCTATATTATCTCCAGCACTACCCCTGTGATGATGGAGGACTGTTCAAGTATAGACTCGAATGGGCATGGGCTCTTCATGGGGCCGGTTACCGCCCAGGTGGAAAACTTCGTCATCACGAATGCGGCAGGGATGGATGGAACTGCCGTACAGTTGGGAACAGTCAGTGGTTCCGTCGATATCCACGCATCCGGAAACAGGGCACCAACCCTTATTAGTGTTGTAGGAGGCATAAATCTGGATTTCACCGGAAGTATTGTTTCAGATGTTGCTCAACCGTTTGTTGTTGATGGATCCGGCACCAGCAATATAGTAATCCATGATGTCGAAACAATTTCAAATACACTTCCTGCTAAATCAACAGGAATAACCATAACGGAAAATGTGCCGGCAGGAGCAGTGCAGATAGTAAACTGCCATGTGATTTCACCAAAGTCATCTTTCGGTTTCATGTAGAATGGGCAGTACCGGATGGATTCATTATGAGGGGAAAATGTGAAATTATGGACTCTGCAGAAAACCTCTCGCCCCCATTTAAAGAGCCATAGTATGGAGGATCATTCTGATCCTGATTTCTTTCATCCGGCGGTACCATTTTCCCGATCGAACGATTTCTCCAGACACCCTCTTTAGAATCGAAAATACCCCGCCACCCCATTTCTCTGACCATTTTTATCCCGGCTGAAATTCTCAAAACATCCTCATCCGATATTTTTCGGAGAAAACAGTTCTAATCCATTCAAGAACAGGAATTACAGATTAAGCTCCAATCAACTCCAAAATCAATCTGTGAATGTCTTCAGAATCATATCATTATTCATACGAAAACACCCCGATGATGGTATCCTCCGGACCGGATATCCGGGATTTTGCATACCGGGAATCATGCACCGGCAGATCTGAAACTTGCAGGCAAGGATCGTCAGTTTATCTGAATCAACAGCAATGAAAGCCCCGGTGATTTATTTCGTGTCCTGTTGATTTCTGGAATAAAGAGGGCCTGCACAGGGGCACTAAACCCGTTAGAATCAATCGACGTACTTGTGATCAGCCCTCCCTTTTCATGCAATATGCAAATACCACATTTCAGAATAATTTCTGAGAAGGCAGGTATGCGCGTCAAATATTTTTGAATAGGAGGAAAAAACACGATGCCCGTCAATTCAGGCACGTCCTGTATTGGAGTTGAGATCTGCATCAATTCAGAGATATCACGACAATACATCCAGACTTTTATTTCATAATGGTCATGCCCAAAAGCAGACACTGCCATATTCCCCCGTATTGCCTCTTAGAAAATTTGGAAGAATGGGGAAGAATATGAGAATTATTTATGACGCTAAAGAGAGGTTTTCACAAGGTTGATACACCTGTTCTCAGACATTATTAAAGGAACTCCCGAAATTTTGTGGTGAAAAACCCTGAAGTTCCCGTACGATCGATATTTCGATCGCTGTTTATTATGGGATTTCTACAAGGCGAAAATTTCCGATTGTCTCAAAAGACAGAACGAAGACACCATACCAGGTGAGAAATCCATCATATGATTTGATTGTTTGTGTTCGAAATGATTATATATGCAGACAATAGAATGTGATTTATTTTTCTAACAAATCAATATGATGCTATTTATTGATATCACCATGTATATCTTCTTATGTCAATCATACCAATATATCACCATTGACATGAGGTGATGTCATATTCTGAAAAATCATGTGACTAAATTGCTTTTGGGGATGGTATTTCTTATCTGCCTTGTACAGGCGGTAAGCGCAGCCTCCCTTCTGGTAGCTGCAAGCGATAGCAGTGTGCTATCGAAAAATCAGGCTAATTATATATGTGACGGAATTCAGGACCAGAATGAGATAAATGCGGCATTTAATGCATTACCCCAGGGGGGGGAAGTGATCCTTTCCGAAGGAACATTCAATTTTGATAAAGCCATTTATCCCAAGACCGGTATCACACTGCGTGGACAGGGCGATACAAAAACATTTCTGGAATTTACGAAAGATGGGTTAATACAGGTGGACAAAGAATATGTCACGCTTGAAAAATTTCATATGTCCGGGAGTACCCACACAGCAAATCTTGAGTGGCTGGGTGTTATTACCATACGGGCAGGTCATTGTGCCGTCCGCGATGTCACAGGCACCAGCGATAAAACTATCGAGGCAGTATTCAAAGTGCTGACTGTTGACTGGAGCGGTTACAACAAGAACATCGAAGACATTGAATTTACCCGGTGTAAAGCCATAGATCCCGCCGGGTTTGGATTCCAGCACGATGCATGGGGATCAAAATACAAGCTCATAAAAAATGTGAGATATACTGATTGTCAGGCAATCAACTGTGGGAGATTTGAACAATTCTATCCCTGGGTTACCGGATTCGACTTTGCAGAACTGAACGATATGGAGAATCTCCGGGTTACAGGGTGCATCGCTGAAGGGAGCTGGGAATCAGGATTCCATTTTGAATATGATCCCGTCGTCACCGACGCTGTATTAACAGATTGTATTGCGAGAAACAACGGACAGAAGCCATTTCCGGCCACCTACACACAGGAGTTCCTTGCCGGATACTTTATCGGAAAAGGTGAGGTTACATTAGTGAATTGTCAGGCGGAAGGAAACAGTTTTGCAGGATTCTATGCCGATGATGCAAGCAATGTAAAAATGTATGGCTGCACTGACGTAAATACTGCAATCGACGAAAACGATTTTTCCGTCTGGAAACCGGCATCATTCGTTATGCTCTACACCTGGACTGCACCGTTTGTTATGGAGGACTGCTCAAGCATTAACTCAAATGGGCGCGGTCTCTTCGTTGGGGCAGATCCCACCTGGCCCGTTAAAGGTCAGGTCAAAAACTTTGTCATGACAAATGCAGCGGGTGTAGATGGAAGTGCCATACAGCTGAGGGGTGTTGAGGGCTCTTTTGATATTGATGCGTCCGGAAACCGGGCATCAACTCTCATCAGTGTGAACAAAGGTGTAAATGCGGATTTTACCGGAAATATTGTGTCGGATGTTGCCCGGCCGTTTGTCTTTGATGGATCTGCCTTCAGCAATACATTCGTTCATGATGTTGTGACAGTGTCAAAGACCCTTCCTGTTGGTTCAACGGGAATTACATTAACCAGTCAGGTTCCTTCTGGAGCAGTCCAGGTCAAAGACTGTGTTGTAGTTTCATCACCATCAATCCCAACACCAACGCCAACACCAATACCCACACCAACCCCAACCCCGATACCAACGCCGTCTCCGGTTCAGCCCTCCGGTGAGGTTCTGTTTGTCGTCGGGAATACGAATCTGAATACGGGTGATGCAGCGGTAAAGGGCCGGCTTGAAGCCAGCGGTTACACGGTGAAGGTTGTGGGCGATGCTGCCAGCTCGGCCTCGGATGCAGAGGGCAGGGATCTGATCCTCGTCTCCTCCACCTGTTTATCAGCGAGCGTCAACAGCAAGTTCATGGATGTATCCGTACCCCTGATCACCTGGGAACCCGACATCTATGATGATATGAAAATGACCGGCACTGTCCGGGCAGACGATTACGAGTGGGTGACAGGGCAGACACAGGTGCAGATTACCAACCCGTCCCATCCCCTCGCGGCTGGACTGAGCGGCACCGTTACTGTTACCAGTGCAGCGAATCTGCAGGCTTTCGGCGTGCCGAGCGCTGAATGTATTGGCGCGGCTTCTCTCTCACAGGACACGAACAAATACGTTGTTTACGGATATGAAACGGGTGCAACGATGGTGGGAATGAAAGCCCCCGCAAAACGTGTGGGCTTCTTCCTTTACGATACATCCGCTTCAACGCTGACGGCAGATGGCTGGGCATTATTTGATGCGGCAGTCGACTGGTCTGTTGGAACAGAAATTCCTACTCCAACACCAACGCCAACTCCAACACCAACACCAACACCAACGCCAACGCCAACGCCAACACCAACACCAACGCCAACACCAACTCCAACGCCAACACCTACACCTGTTCTGAGCCCCCCGGTAGCAGCGTTCAGTGCAGATGTAGTGTCAGGAACTGCCCCGCTGGAAGTTACATTCACGGATGAAAGTACAGGCATTCCCGAATCATACACATGGTACTTTGGAGACGGGAAAACCTCGTACGAACATAATCCGACCCATGTCTACACAGAACCGGGCACATATTCGGTGACCCTCAGAACAATCAACACAGAAGGCATTGACCTTGAGTCTAAGCAGGGCTTTATCACGGTAACTGGCGAGGACAGCCCGGCAGAAGTTAAAAACCCGCCGGTGGCCGCGTTCAGTGCAGATAAAGTATCAGGCATTGCACCACTGAAGATTGTCTTCACGGATGAAAGTATGAACAACCCGGATTCATATACATGGAATTTTGGTGACGGTGCAGTAGCATCAGAAGAAAACCCGGAACATGTCTACACACAGCCAGGCATATACACGGTTACCCTGAAGGTTGCCAATGCTGATGGAACAGATACCGAAACAAAAACGGGCTACATATCCGTAACTGCTGCACAGGTACCAGCTGAACCGGTAGCAGCATTCACCGCTGACAACGTACGCGGACTGGCACCAATGCAGGTAACCTTTACCGATCAAAGCCAGGGCAATCCCACGTCATGGACATGGTACTTCGGAGACGGGAAAACCTCGTACGAACATAATCCGACGCATACCTACACAAAACCCGGCACATACTCAGTAACCCTGAGAGTAATAAATGAAGAAGGAGTTGACTTCGAACGTAAAAAGGGATATATAACCATTATTTAGAGCATATATCCAAACACATTTTCTCTCTTTTTTTAACTCTCTGAAGAGCATTGGTAACCACTTCAGGTACAGAATTTTCGGCTGGTGTGAAATATTCATGCCCATCCGGGAGTCTTAGGCGTATAGCGCGCCCTGTAGAATTCCTCAAATTAAAAAATAAAACAACAATAAAACAAAAGCGTGAAGACAAATTAAGAATTTTCCTGATATGACTCTTAATCTTGCAAAAAAATAGAGGTTTCGGGCCCATTCAATAAGGAAAAGACCAAACAATGGAATGTTTTTCTGATCGGAAATACCGTTGCAAATTTCGCAATCATAATCGATTCACAACGATATGGCTTTTTTACCCTCTTCTTTCTGAGAATCTTTCTCCTCCTCTTCCTTCGCAATCCTCGCGTCCATCCTCTCCATCTTTTTCGTCAGCACTTCCATGAGCTGCTCTTCCTCCAGCGCATGCTTTTCATCCGGGGTGAGCTTCTCCGGCAGCCAGGACGGCCGCACTTTCCCCTCCCCTTCGAAAAAGGTCCTGATGGCCCGCCGGAGTGCCCCCACCGCGAGAACGCCGCAATGAAATTTCACACCGGGGAGTCCGCCAAGCTCTTCGGAGACTTCCTTCCAGCTGGCACCCCACGCCTCTTCAAGGGTTTTTCCCTTCACCATCTCGGTGATGATACTGGATGCAGCGATATTTGCCGCACACCCATAACTTTCAAAGCTTACATCGGTGATCGTCCGGGTCTTTTCATCAATCTTCAGGTAGATGGCGATCATATCCCCGCAGGCCCTGCTGCCAACGAGCGCTTCAACATCTGCATCCTCCATCTTCCCCTGATTTTTCGGGTTTTTAAACAACTCCAGCACTTTTGGATTATACGCTAACGGAATTCGGCTTGACATAGCATTAACCTCCTCTGAAAGGACTGATTGACCGAATCCGCGAAACCGCTTCGGGGAAACAGGTCAATACATATTCAACATCCTCTGCGGTGAGAAACGGCGTGGTCTTCATGAGGATGCTCCCGTGGGCCTCCTCGTATTTTCGCTTTAACGCAAGCAGCACATGGCTCGGTTCAAGGATACGGCTGGTGCATGCACTCCCGCTTGAGAGATACACACCCTTCAGGCTCATCTCGACCGTCATCGCCTCACCCTCGCAGTTCAGGAAACTGAGGTTCACATTATCCGGCGCACGTGCCGCTCCCACAGGCCCGTTCAGCAACGTATCATCAATTTCATCGATGATCCCCCTGATGAGCCGGTCACGGAGTGCAGTCATACGGGTGATGTACTCCCCACGGTTTTGGGTCATCATCTCAACCGCTTTTGCAAACCCCACAATCCCCGGTATGTTCTCCAATCCGGCCCACAGTTTCTGGGTACTGAGCTGGCCCCGGACGATGGGCTCCAGCTCCAGCCCTTCCTTCACATACAGGGCACCGACCCCCTTTGGCCCGAATACCTTATGGCTGCTGAAAGATGCAAGATCCACGCCGAGATCTGCCAAATCAAGGCCCATCCTGCAGAAGGCATCACATGCGTCGAAGTGTATCTTCACCCCCTCATCCTTGTCCCTCACCCGGTCAATGATCGCATGGATATCCTGTATCACCCCGATTTCATGATTCACGGGAGCAATACTGACCAGCAGTGTATCGCCGTCAACCTGTCCGGCGAGATATTCCTGGTCGACAAATCCGTTTGTGTCCACAGGAACCTTCACCACCGTATATCCCTGCTCCTGCAGGCGTTCAGCCGGGAACATAACGCTCAGGTGCTCAATGGCTGAAACAATGATCTTTTTCCGTTTCCTCCCGGCCTGTGCAAGACCCGATATCGCGAGATTGTTTGCCTCTGTGCCGCTGTGGGTATACACAATCTCGTCAGGGTGGCAGTGGAAGGCCTCCCCAATAACCAGCGAACGCGTATAGAGTGTTTCGTATGTTTCCCACCCGATCCGGTGCGTGATGGAGGGGTGCCCCCTCCCGCCACTGAGGTACGCATTGCGCATCGCCTCAAGCGCCTCCGGAAAAATAGGACCCGAGTTCTCCGCATCGAGATACACCTCCCGTTCGGGAATTCCATGCGCCTCAAGAAGGTCGGCAATATCCCTGGTGACATCGCTTGAAATCATTCCATGACCTCGATATAGATCTCGAATACATCGCCGGACCGCTCGACCGAAAGGAGCTTGTGGCCGACACTCGATGTCCATTCTTTCACGTCAGAAGGGGCGGCGGGGTCGGTTGCAAGCAATTTCACAATCTTCTGAGGAGCTGCCGCCGATACCGCCTGACTGAGGGCGATCAGGGGGCCCGGACATGATTTGAATGTAGCATCCACGATAATGTCTGCTTCCATGCAACCACCTCAGGATATGAACAGGGAGACATCCGCATCACGGGCAAGCCCGAGGAACGTGGATGCGCCTGCCACCTCATCCACAAAGCTCTCCAGATCATCCTCTTTCATCCCAAAAAGGCCGAGTGTCGCCGAGCAGGCATATATCCGGATCCTGCCGGTGGCTCTCCCCTGTTCCAGCAATTCGTGCCATCCGATCATTGCCCCCGATTCTATTGCCCCCATGAGCATGTCGCTACAATACTTGTAATCCTCGCTCACCGCCGAGGGTTCATACCCTTTTTTCAGAGCCAATAGTCCCCAGAACGTAAAGAAAAGATCAGCGTCCCAACCGGATATCGCCGCAGTTGTTGCCAGAGTGGCTGCAGGAAACAATTTGTCCAGTTTTTCCGATGTAATGATAAGTGAAATTTTTGGCATATGCAGTTCACCATCCCCCACAATGGATTGAACTGCCTAATGATCAAATCCATATAAATACCTGCCGTTAAAACGGGAGGTGCCGGATCAGCGTTCACAAATTCGTACCAGTTCACAGCACCCAAACATTTTAAAAAATATTCCCATACCGGTTCCGTCAGAACACGGTAATTACGTAGATTCAGCCTGTTTCTAAATCGAAATGATAATCAATCACCAAAAAGATAAACCGATATGAAACATTCCCAAAACGGTGACTCTTTAGGCAAATATGGCTTATTGATCATTTCCATCGCACTTGCCACCTTTATGGCATCGCTGGATGGAACCATTGTAAATATTGCTCTCCCCACAATATCCGCATCCTTTGATATCTCATCCAGTACCGTAAGCTGGGTTTCCACCGCCTATCTGTTAGTGATGGCAGGATGCGTGCTGATCTTCGGAAAGATATCAGACATCATCGGGTTTAAGAAGATATTCCTCTCAGGATTCGTGGTATTTTCCCTGGGATCCTTTTTATGTGGATTCTTACCCGAGATCCTCGACTCATTTTATACCCTGGTGGGCTCCCGCGTCATTCAGGCAGTCGGCGGTGCCATGATCTCTGCCATTGGCCCGGCGATGATCACCGCGTTTATCCCCATGAACCTCAAGGGAAAGGCGATGGGCATCATCATGACCATTGCAGCTCTCGGTACTGCCCTCGGGCCAACCCTTGGAGGATTTTTAACCCAGTATATGTCCTGGCACTGGATCTTCTTCATCAATGTACCGGTCGGCATTATTGCCGTCATTCTGGGCGCAAAAGTCATCCCCGCCACACCATCCCGTGGTAACCTCTCCGGCTTTGACAGGAGCGGGGCTGCACTGATATTCATCGGGCTTGCATCGCTTCTCTTTGCAGTCTCGGAGGGCGATACGCTGGGATGGACGTCCCTTCCCATCGCAGGGTCCATCGTCCTTGCCATCGCATCCCTGGGATACTTCATCCTGCACGAACTGAAATCAGCCGACCCCATCCTCGAACTCTCCCTGTTTAAAAACAAAAATTTCCTGCTCACCAATCTGATCATGTCTCTTGTCTTCTTTAGTTTCGCAGGAATCAATTATCTGCTCCCGTTTTATCTGGAATATGTACAGGGGTTCGACACCTCATCAGCAGGCCTCATTTTAACCGCACTCTCCGTTGCCATGATGATCGCTGGCATTCTTGCAGGAGCGATTTATAATAAAACAGGAGGGCGCATTCTCTGCATTGCCGCGGCGGGTTCTCTTGCTGTCGGATATTTCCTGATAACGAAACTCAGTGCCGATACCAGTGTAGGATTTATCGTGCTCTGCCTCCTGATCATCGGCTTTGGTCTGGGTCTTGTCATCACCCCCCTATCCAATATGATCATGAACTCCGTTTCCCGGAAAAATCAGGGAATGGTCTCAAGCCTGACTAGTCTTGAGCGGTTCGCCCCCATGACCATCGGCATTGCGATATTCAACCTGATCTTTATCCAGGGAATGTCAGCGATTGCAGAACACCGGGGGGTCACCCAGGATGCCCCGGTTACGATAAAAATGTCCGTTCTTGCCGCAGGATTTGATCTGGCATTCTTCTTCGCATTTATTTTTGCCATTATCATCCTTGGACTGACCATTCTTGCACGACAGGAGATACACCCGGATTATGCGAATGGCGACGAAAATGAAGAGCCGGCTATGGGAATTATCTAACCATTCTTTTTTGTTCAAAACCCCACAGGGTATTTCTTTTCTCAAAAGAGAAGCGGCATCCATGGCATAGTGCCCCCCCCGAACGTAAATGATGAGGAAACATTTCGGCACTTCAGGCGTCAGAGGGGTATTGATGCCTTCTGAGGTATGTATGCCCGTACAACACAGCTCAAAAACAGATAACACCTGCAGGAAAAGAACGTTATGATTCACATTTGTCCTGCAGATACCGGATAACATCCGAGATATCTGAGCGATCAATCAGGGAAATGCCGTAATGGCGTACGATCATATTTCTGACCTTTTCTGACTCAATCCAGCCGTTGTCAAGCGCATTTATCAGGTTGTCAATCTCTTTGATGTACGGCACGACCTTCTCTGTCACCTCTTCACCGCACTCAAGGTCAATGATGCTCAGAATAATCTGAAGGGGGTTTCGAATATGATCATTTAGGACAGCAAACTGCTCCATATTCTTGTCAATCTGGACAAATGCCTCCTTTTTCATATTTTCGAGAACGGTATATTCGGTGATATCCCTCAGGTATAACACCGACTGCTTAAAAACGCCATTTTCGATTATGGGCATATTCCGGAGAGAATATATCGCAAATTTGCCATCATGACGGTATTTAATATCCTCTTCAAAATATTCATGCAGCAAAAAAGAATCCCGTATCTCTGAATCCTGGTCGGAAGAGAAAAAGGAGTCCATAACTTTCAGATTCATCCCCTGAATCTCTCCCCGTATGCCGCTGTTCCGGCACAGGGTTTCAAAGGCATCATTATAAATGATCACCCGGAAGTGCTCGTCAATTACCACAAGAATATCATGAAGCGTATTAATCGTCGTTCGGTATTGAAATTCAGAGTACCGGATTGCCGCTTCCATCCTCTCGCGTTCCGTAATATCACGGCATAAAACAGTTATATAACTGTCCCTCTCAAAGTGGGCTGAACTAATACTCAGCTCCATCCGTATTTCCTGACCATCCCTGGCAGACACCTGTGCACGGATAATTTCCGATGACTGGATGTCAGATTTCATCATGGCAATGATTTGATGAAGCCGGTAGTGATGTGCTACATCAAATATCGTCATATTCAGGAGTTCCTTACCGGTATACCCAAGCATTTTCTCAGCGCGGCTGTTCGCATCGATAATGCGTCCTGAAGAGGGTTCAAGAATGAATACAATATCGCGGGTGCTGTCAAGTGCGACCCGGAACCGTTCCAGCTCCTCCTGTTTATACTGAAGCTGCGGATAATAACTCTTCTTAATAGAGGCTTCGCCAAACCCGATTATGCGATTTCTGATCTCTTTGAGATCCTCCTCATACTGTTTTTTATCCATCGTCATTTCGGCTTACTCAGACTATCATTTACCAATCAGGGAGGTAAGTTCATTTTCACAGACAAACAGCGTCTCAAAGGACACGCTCAAACAGACGGGACAGATCATCCACATCAGGAATTCTCGGATTGGTCGCAATACAGGGATCAGAAGCGGTATGTGCAACCAGATACGGAATATCATCAGCTGATGCGCCATATTCGGAAAGGGTCACCAGATCGTCCGGCCGTCCCCGCATCTCTGTAATTTTTTCAAACATTGCGGCGACAATTTTTTCATCATCGAACAGGTCTGGAGAGACGCCAAGAATGTCTGCAATTTTCCGATATTTCCGGTTCGATGACGAATAATTATACGGAATGACGCTCTGCATCACGATTGAACTGGCAAGTCCGTGCGGCAGATCAAACAGGGCACCGATGGCATGAGACATCGCATGGATGAGCCCAAGCCCTGCATTGGAAAACGCAATTCCCGCATACATGCTCGCCATCAGTGACTGAAAACGAAAGCCGGGATCATTCGTATAATCCCCTGAAAACGGAAACAAACCCGCGATAATTTTTATCGATTCAAGCGCAAGCATGTCACTGAAATGCGACGAACCATTGGAAACATAGGCTTCAATGGCATGAGTAAAGGCATCCATGCCTGAATTTATGGTGACCGTTTCCGGCTGTGTCATCAACGGGATAGTATCGATGAGAGAGACATCCGGAACAAGGGACTTGGAAATAATGAGTTTTTTTGTTTTTTTTGCCGGATCGCAGATCACGGCATATTGTGAGACATCTGCTGCACTCCCTGCTGTTGTCGGGACACAGATCAACGGTGGCATTGGATTTCTCACCAGATCGACGCCGATATAATCCATGATCGTCCCACCGTTTGCTGCCACGATACCGATTCCCTTTGCGCAGTCAAGGACACTGCCCCCTCCGATTGCAAGAATACCGGTGCATTCTTCACTCAGATAGGCATCTGCTCCTGCCATTACGTTATAATCGCGGGGATTCTCCTCAATATCTGTGAAGATGACATATTCAGTACCGGATTCATCAAGACTCTGGAGGATTTCCCGAATCCATTTCTGGCGAAAAATATTGTCGTCAGTTGTGATGAGAACCCTATCCGAATGAAAATTTCTGGTATACCTGCCGGCATACATTCGTGAATTATCACCGGTAATAATCTCCGGAATAACATATTTCCGGTGCTCACGAATCATCTCCATTCAGGACGTCACCTCATAAAATCTAATGCTATGTTTTCTCTGTCTGGTTAAATAGGATATGATTACTGCACCCTGCAGGAATAACTATATTCCTCCCGGCAGACATGGTTTTTTGTATGGCAATGTACAGGAAAGAAGGGATGCTGTGGATCACACTGGCAGTATGCTGTGCGATAGTATTGACGGCCTGCGGGGGATGCACCGATTCTGCACCGGGGGATATCACCGACAGGGACATTACGGTTATAACAAACACGCCCTCCACTACCCCATCAACCGGTCAGCAGGTGTACGGAAATCTCGTTATTGACGTGCCGGATTTTGTCCAGCACTGGAAAGCGGACGGGACATGTTTCTGGGAAGGCCGAATCCATGTTACCAATACCGGAGATACTCCTGAAATGAATGTCGTCATCCGTTCCTATCTCCTGCGTACAGCCGATGGTGAAAAAGAATATGTTGACAGTAAAACCCTGCAGCGGGTAAACCCCGGCGAATCCCTTTCCTATATATCACAACTGTCTGGCTCATGCGATACAGACTATTACATTGTGGTAAAGGCAGATACCGAATAACCATCGCCCAAAACCCGGTATTCAAAGAAAGCCCGGATACCCACCCTCAATAATCACGATTCTCTCACCACTCATTTTTGCACCTGTCGAAATGCCCTCCCGGACATGGACATGGCAGGTACACCTGCGGTTCCGGCAGGATATGCAAGAGTCGGAAGAAAACAGAATAATCCTGATCCTTTCATCCGGAAACAAGAACGCAGCAGCACCCTTGCAGACCGGATTTTTTCCGTCCGGACGAAACCCAAATATTCTTATTGGTTCTCCTCTTTCAGTCCTCATATGAAGATCCTTGCAGTGAACGCAAGCCCCCGGAGGAAAAACAGCAACACGCTTCAGCTGGTAGAAGCGGCACTCACGGGAGCGGCAGAGGCAGGAGCGGATACAGAATATCTGGACCTGTGTGAATACGACATCAGATACTGCACAGCATGCGCAATCTGCTACAAGACCGGGGAATGCCCGATTAAGGACGATTACGCAGAGATATTAGCTAAAATGGAGGAGGCTGACGGGCTGATTCTGGGATCACCCGTATACATAAATGCCGTAACAGCACAGCTCAAAACACTGCTCGACAGGATGGCAGACGTCATCCATTGTCAGGCATTTACCGGAAAATACGGCATCGCAGTCACCACCGGCGGCGGAGGGGGGACAGATGAAGTCATCTCATATCTGGGAACCACCCTTCAGGTGCTTGGAGCAACCATGTGCGGCGGCGTGGCTGCAGTCATGGCAGACGGCCCGGAGAGATTTGAAGAACAAAAAACGGTGGCCGCAAATGCAGGAAAAATCCTGGTACAGGCAATACGGGAAAAGAACAGATATCCGGAACAGGAGGTATTCCATGCGCAGATGCAGGAGCATATGACAGCACTCGTCCGTGCGAACCCGGACACCATGCAGCATGAATACGAGTACCTGAAAAACCGGGGATGGCTTGAATAGGTTTTTAGACCACGATTGGGGTCTTCTCTCCGCATGCCCGGCACTGTGAGCCGTCAAGGCCGGAGGCATCCGCCATAAATCCCCTTCGTTCAATGAGGAGTGCGCCGCAGGACGGACAATAGGTATTCTGATAGTCAGTATGTCCCACATTTCCGGTGTACGGGTACAAAATTCCCTCTTCCTTTGCCATGACGCACGCACGCTCAAGTGTGCCTGCAGATGTCGGAGCCGTATGGTCCATGTGATACTGCGGATAAAATCCGGTGAAATGCATCGGCGTTTCCGGACCCAGATTTTCCACTACCCAGCGAATAAGGGAGCGAATCTCATCCGGACTGTCATTCATTCCGGGGATTATAAGGGTCACGGTTTCAATATGCATCCCGCACTCCTTTGCCACCACTGTTGATTCAAGGACAGGCGCGAGACGGGCCGAACAGACCGAGCGGTAAAAGGAATCGGAAAATGATTTAATATCAACCCGGAAGGCATCAAGGACAGGTGCGATATCCTTCAGTGCCTCTTCGGTCATGTATCCGTTTGTCACATAAATCGTCTTCAGATCCTGATCGTGTGCAAGACGCCCCATATCCTTGGTATATTCATGCCAGATGGTTGGTTCATTATAGGTCCAGGCAATACTCCTGCACCCGGCCTTCACAGCGCGGCGCACACCCTCTTCAGGGGAGAGCGTATGAAGCATGCCCCTGAATTCAGAAATCTGAGATATCTGCCAGTTCTGACAGTGCTTACACCGGAAATTGCACCCAACCCCCCCCAGTGAATAGGAAAGCGTTCCCGGCAGGAAATGATTCAGGGGTTTCTTCTCGATGAGGTCTATTGCCTCGGCACTCACTTTCCCATAGGTAAGGGGATGCAGTGTTCCGGCAACATTCTCCCGGACGCCGCAGATCCCTGCTTTTCCGTCATGAATCCTGCACCGGTGTGCGCAGAGATCACAGCAGATCACATTCTCTCCGCATGCATGACACATCTCAGCCTTTCTCTCAGTCACCACATCCATCCTGCCCCTGCACTCCGTGAAAGAAAATAGTGAGGCAATGTAATAAACTTTAAGCCATGCAGACAAATCAATAGCCTGAATGAAAACCATTGTGATATCACTGGGTGGCTCCGTTCTGGTGCCGGATATCGGGAATAATAATATTAAACAATACCGTGACATCCTGAGCAGTCTGAAGGATATCTGCCGGATTTTTATCGTTGTCGGAGGAGGAGGCGAAGCCCGCCGCTACATCGGAGCAGCACGTGATCTCACTATTGATGAAGGGACTGCTGACGAAATTGGGATTCTTGTTACCCGGCTCAACGCCACCCTCCTGATGCATGCACTGTCAAAGGACAGCTTCCCACAGATCCCGGAGTCATATAACGATGCACTGATTGCCGGCGAAAGCGGCAAGATAGTCATTATGGGCGGCGTGACCCCTGCACAGACAACAGATGCCGTTGCCGCGGTACTTGCCGAACGCGCAGGTGCAGACCTCTTAATTAACGCCACGGCAGTTGACGGCATCTACACCGCAGACCCGCGGAAGGATGCATCTGCTGAAAAGATCCCGTTCCTGACGCCGGATGAACTGATTGAGATCGTACAGACCGGGCGCATGGATGCGGGGGCAAACAATGTCATTGACCTCGTCGCGGCCAAAGTCATACAGCGCAGCAAGGTTCCGATGGTGGTGCTTGACGGCAGGGACCCGGAAAATGTACGCACCCTCATCCAAACCGGGAAAAACAACGGTAGTCTGGTATCATATACCCCTGATCCGGCAGTATTCTGAGAATCATATCGGCACCTTTTTTTAGCCGACACGCCAATATAATGTGCAACCAAGGGGGGCAGTAGGGTAGCCTGGTCCATCCTAGAGCGTTTGGGACGCTTTGACGGCAGTTCGAATCTGCCCTGCCCCATCTATTATTATGATTCAGGAAGAAGCAGACCTGATTCTTTGTATCCTCACCGAAGATTATCCAGTTCATAATGGCGTGATATCTTTTCTTGAATTCGAAAATCCGTTCCAGATCCTTATTCTCACCATCCTGTCCGCACAGACAACGGACAGAATCGTAAATCAGGTCCGCGGTCCGCTTTTCCGGAACTATCCCGATGCATACGCACTGGCGCATGCCGCTCATGAAGACGTGGAGTCAATCATCCGTCCGACCGGATTTTACCACACCAAAGCAAAGAACATCATCGCAACCGCCCGTGCCCTTGTCGCACACTACGACGGAGAGGTACCCCAGAGCATGGACGAGCTGGTCACCCTGCCGGGAGTCGGCAGAAAGACGGCGAACATTGTCCTGAACCATGCATTCGGACGGAATGTAGGAATCGCCGTTGATACCCATGTGCAACGGCTTTCCCAGAGAATCGGCTTTTCTGATGCAGCAGCGCCGGATGCGGTTGAAAAAGATCTGATGCACCTCTTTGACCACTCCCAGTGGAAATACATCAATTATCTCCTCATATCACACGGGCGGGCCGTCTGCACCGCAAAGAAACCCAATTGCACGGCATGTAAAATATCCGGTCACTGCCGCTTTTTCAGGGAAAAAATCAGTACCTGAATGTGCTCCTGAAACCGATCTCAAAATTCTCCCTACCGGAGATATCACCCGACGATGATATTGAAAACCACCTTTCGGGTCATTCTTCTGTTTCACCAAAATATTCAAGAATGACAGACAGTATCTCATGTACAGGACCGACGCCGGTTTCGTCAAGTATCTCCGGTATGGTCTGCACATATTCAGAACCACTCACAATGTCCTCCGGGCAGTTTTCAACCAGACACTGAAGATTCTCCTTCGTCACCTCCGGGTGGAACTGGAGTCCGAGAACCTTTTCTCCATACAGAAATCCCTGATTTTTACAGCCGACGCTCTGGAAGAGATGGATGGAACCCTGAGGTAGTGCAAACGTGTCGCCGTGCCAGTGAAAGGCGATAAAGCGGTCTGGCATACAGGCGCAAAGGACCGCCTTTTCAGCATCATCCGTCTTTTCAACCGGGAACCACCCAATCTCGGGATACGTATTCTTTCTTACTTCGGCACCCAGCACCGCTGCGATAAGCTGTGCCCCAAGGCAGATACCAAGGACCTTTTTTCCGGAGTCAATTGCCGATTTTAGAAATTTCTTCTCCGCCGACAGCCAGGGATATCTGTCCTCCTCATATACGTTCATGGATCCGCCCATCACCACAACAAGGTCGCATTCATCAGGAGAAGGCAGAGGATCCCCGGAAAACAGGCAGGTCTCATAAAATGAGTGACCGTTCATTTCTGCCCAGACACGGATATACCCCGTATCTTCAAACGACTCGTGCAGGAGGGAATGGATTCTCATCGTACCTCCGTCCGGATTATGCAATATGGGGAATTCATGAATATGCCATATACCATTTTTTTCAGAAAACCCTTTCTCGTGGTGGAACAGAAAAATCTGACGCAATTCATCTATGTATTTGCTATAGATGGTTCGCTCCCGGCGGACTGAAGCGAGAAATCATTGGCCACCGTTCGCATATTATCTCTTAGCATTCGGTCGAACAGGTCAATGAAAAAAATGAAATTGGCATTTCACAGGAAAACGGAGGCATACAGGACATATACCACCCAGGTAACAAGAGCGGTCGCCGGGATGGTAATGATCCATGCCACCACAATCTCACGGACAATACCCCACCTCACAGCAGACGAATACCCGCGTGTTGCACCGGCACCCATGATAGCACCACTCATTGCATGCGTCGTTGAAACGGGCACACCCAGTGAGGTCATTATGGAAAGTACCGCCCCTCCCGCCATTGAAGCTGAAAAACCCTGATATGGCCGGATTTTTGTGATCTTGTTCGCCATTTTATCAACAACGCGCCATCCCCCGAGAAGGGTACCCATAGAAATTGCACCACACGATGCAAGGATTACCCAGAGAGGCACAGAAAATTCGGAGAGAATTCCGCCGGCAACAAGCATAGCAGTAATAACACCCATTGCATTCTGGGCATCATTTGCACCGTGCCCAATTGCCTGGAATGAACCTGCTGCAATCGTAAGGGGCCTGAACGCTGCATTCAGGCGGGACGGATTCTGCTTTTTCCCCAGATGCATAATCACAAGGCCTATCAGGAAGGACGATATGAGGCCAAGCATCGGAGATATGACAATAAATATTACCACCGCAAGAATTCCGGATATCTTAAGGTAGCCGCCGATGATGAGCGCAGGAATAATAATGGTGACCCCCACCAGGAAGGCCAGCGGTGCCTTACCCCTCCACTCACCCTTGCGAAGAACGGCGATTGCAATATAGAGGAGCATACTGAACATTCCGCCCACAGCCATTGCCAGAACAACTGTTACCACAAGATCCCATGCCGGCCAGAGAATCGCACCGACACCGGCACCCGCGATACCGGCACCCAGCAGACCACCAATGAGTGCATGTGAACTGGATACCGGAATACCCAGCATCGATGTCGTAAAAACCCAGAGAACTGCGCCAAACATTGCCGCAAGAAGCATATGGGTCGTCATGAAGCCAGGGTCAACGATACCCTTTCCAATCGTGGCAGCAATTGCTGTGGTAAAGATGAGAGGGCCCAGGAGGTTAAAGAATGAGGCCAGTAATACTGCCTTCAACGGGGACAGGGATTTTGTCGCAATGATCGTTGCAATTGAATTAGCTGCATCATTCAGCCCATTGGCAAAGTTAAATGCCAGTGCCAGAAAAATTCCCAGTCCGATAATCAGAGTATCCATAATTCACATCAGGAGTGGCGTATTGCAATATCACTCAGCACGTTTGCAGCGTTTTCACACCGGTCAGTCGCGCTTTCCAGTTTTTCATAAATATCCTTATATTTGATCAGTCGGATTGCATCAGGACACCTGAATATTGCCTGGATTGCCTCACCCAGCAGATCGTCACCGAGATTTTCGAGCCGATTGATTTCAATACAGCGCTCTTCTATGACTTTCTGGTTCTTCAGATCCCGAATACCCTTCACTGCAAACTGAAGTTCTTCAGCGGAAACCAGAATCAGTTTTGACAATTCAACCATGAACCGGTCCGTCTCCGGGATGCCATAGAGATACATCATCCGGGTGGCACCATCAATAAAATCGAGAATGTCATCCAGAGCGGAAGCAAGGCGAGAGATTTCATCCGGCTCTATTGGTGTAATGAACGTCGTATTCAGCAGCTGGTAGATATTATGGGTAATATTATCTCCCTTATGCTCATACGATTTCATTTTATGGCATTTATTTTTCAGATCATCATAATTTTCGACCGTATACACAAGGAATTCAGCCGCATCCCGTACGTTATCAGCTGATTCCTCCAGAAGGTCATAAAATTGTTTATCCTGTGGAATAATCCAGTCTTTCATCCCCATGCAGATACCTGCAATTTAATTCACCCGAGTCCGTAAAAGGCTTTGGAAAAGGGCGGGAGAATGACACGTCAGATCATTACTATGGCCCGAAAATTAAGGCATTTTTTTAAAAATCAGGCAGATATCCGGGATGCATGTCAAGAGATATTGATCAGGAACAAATAGACCCGGAATACCGGGAACGTGCTGATATCAGGATTAGGGTTTGAACGCCCATGTGACACACCAGAGTGAAGGGAAACATCGCTATCAGGCAGGTCTCTCCGGCGAACCATTCACCCATGCGTTATCCCCCATCGTCATTCTTTCTGCATGAATGTCAATTACCACAGGGAAACACAGCAGGACCGGCTCCCGGTGATGCACAAACCGGTTGCTCTTTCCATAGCCCTTCCGGAGATAAAAAAGGATACCTGACGTATTTGAATCGAAGATACATGATGCAATGTGAGAAAGAACGGGACGAACAACAAAATTCAGATGGACCGAGCGGGAATTGAACCCGCGGCCTCTACCATGCCAAGGTAGCGATCTTCCCCTGATCTATCGGCCCACTGTGCATATTAACTTCGTATTCATAGGATAAAATGATTATTTATTCATCGCAGGCAGACTGCGAAGAAAATACTGAAGACGGGCCCGTGCTTCGCTTATAGTATCCGGTGCAACACGGGTGCCGTTCTCCAGTGCCGGCACGATTAGGGCCGTTCCCCCGGATGGATGTTCCGAGGTGACGGGAAGGAGGAGTCTTTTTCCGCCTTCAGTCAGGTACACCTGTTTCACCCCTCCCTTTTTCCCCCGTTTCGAAACCGGTTCGCCGTTCCGTTCGACAATATCCATGGAGAAGTCGATTACCGGGGCATTGGCAATAGCGCCCCCGACACCAAATGCATCCACAATATCACCATAGGCAATAATATCGGATTCCGTCACCCCTCCGCTTAAAAATATTTTCACATGGGGAAACCCGTGCAGGTCCAACTCCCACCTGACTTCCTCAAGAATAGCACGCATATCCCCCCTGCGGGAACGGGGCGTATCGAGCCGCACCGCCTCTGCACCGGCCTGTGCTGCTGCAAGGGCTTCACGTTTCTCATCGCAGAAGGTATCACAGAGATATATCCGGGGAACATTCGGGGGTGCGTGCCTGTTAAAAGCAGCCCATCCGGCCCCTGCTGAGCCAAGACTCATGATCAGTGCATGCGGCATGGTGCCTGCAAGGGGAATACCTGCCGGGGCACAGGTATTGCTCACGCCGGCCACACCGCCGATCCATGCCGCCCGTTCAATCATACCGGCAATTGCAGGATGCTGCCTTCGTGAACCAAAGGAATAGAGCGGTTTGTCACCTGCGATACAGGTGAGACGTGCAGCTGCACTGGCAACACCGGATGCATGGCAGAGGAAGCCGAGAATTGAGGTTTCATATCTGCAAAAATCAAGATATTTGCCTGATATTCTGAGAACAGGTTCACCGGGATAGAATATCGTTCCCTCAGGCATGGCAGAGATATCAAGCGGCAGACCATCCAGAAGGGACAACACATCTTCAGTGCCGCAGACGACCCCCCACTCATCGGGAAGCGAGGACGCAGTTATTTCCACGGCAACGTCAGGATTGCACCCTTCTCCACGCAGGGTTTCGTCAGTGTGCACAAAGTAAACATCCGTACATTCACCCGATGCGATTGCTGCATCACTGACAATTCCAAACCTGCTTATCATCATCTGTGAGGTTGGACGACATCGGATATCAATCTGATTCAAACCGTTCCGTCGTTTTTATGACCCAATCATACAGATAGTACACCAGAGATTGTCCGACATGGTTTATTCCATTCAGGCATGACGGAGCAGATATATATGCTAGGCATAATTGGCGGTACCAGTCTTCTTTTTGCTGAATTACCTGACCTGAAAAAAACAGAGATCGCCACACCCCATGGTACTGCAGAAGTATATCAGGGAGAGATTGCGCTCCTGCTGAGGCACCAGTACGGCATGCCCCCTCACCGGATCAATTTTCCTGCCTGTCTCTCTGCCCTTGCCATCGCCGGAGTTGACCGGGTAGTGGCATTCGGTTCAGTGGGTTCCCTGCAGAAATCAATCCGGCCGGGTTCAATCATCATCCCGGATGACTATGCAAGTATGGCAGCAGTGCCGACGATCCACAACCATTCCCAGGCGCATGTCATGCCGGGCATAGACGCGAAGCTGAGTGCAGAGGTCGCCGCCTGCATCCCTGAGGCACAGCAGGGGGGCACCTATGTGCAGACAAGCGGCCCCCGCATCGAGACAAAAGCTGAGGTCAGTGCACTCTCCCGGATAGGGGATGTCGTTGGCATGACCATCTCATCAGAAGCAACCCTCGCCAATGAACTGGGCATTCCCTTTTCTGCAATCTGCATGGTCGACAATTATGCACACGGCATTGGAGAGGACGGACTCTCGTATGAGCAGATTCTCAACTTTGCACGGGCCAACACAAAAAAGACGGAAATGATACTTGAACGAATCATCACACGAATCGGGTGACACTATGACAGAAAAAATCGATGGCTACGAACAGAACAGGACAAAGTTCATTCAGAATGCACAGGTAAACGGAAAAACGCAGGACATCTATATCGATGCATCCGGAGTCATCCGGTCGGTTGGCACCGATATCAGAGCAGAGTTCCGGGGCCAGGCAGAATGCATCATCGATGCCTCAGGGATGGTCGCCATTCCGGGGCTCGTGAATACCCATACCCATGCTGCAATGTCCCTCCTGCGCGGATACGCAGATGACATGCACCTTCAGGAGTGGCTCTCAGAAAAGATCTGGCCCCTTGAAGCGCATCTCACCGGCGAAGACGTCTACTGGGGCACAAAACTTGCCTGCCTTGAAATGATCCGTTCCGGCACCACGGCATTCAACGACATGTACTTTTTTATGCAGGATGCAGCCCGTGCCGTAGATGAAGCCGGTATCCGCGCAACGTTCTGCCACGGGTTTATCGATTTTGACATCCCTGAAAAGCGGGAGACGGAAATAGCCGCCACCAAAAACCTCGTCAAACACATCAAGTCACTGGAAAATTCACGGCTGCAGGCCGCCGTCGGGCCGCACGCACCCTATACCGTATCACGCGAAGGGCTGGAGTGGTGTGCTGAATTCTCCCGGGCAGAGGATATCATGCTGCACATCCACCTCAGTGAGACAGAGGGCGAGGTAGCCGGATGCATGGAAAAACACCAGATGCGGCCCGCGGCCTTCCTTGATTCATGTGGATGCCTTTCTGAGCGGACTCTTGCAGCACACTGCTGCTGGCTTGACGATGAGGAGTGCAGACTGCTTGGCAGCCGCAGGGTGAGTGTCTCACACAACCCGTCCTCAAATATGAAACTCGCGGTCAACCGGGCACTCCCCTACCAGGCACTCAAAGAGGCCGGCGTAAATATCACCCTGGGAACGGACGGATGCTCATCCAACAATAATCTGGACATGCTTGAAGAGATGAAGTTCGCAGCCCTGCTGCAGAAGTTCTTCTGGAACAGCGACACCCTGCTGCCGGCAGATGAAGCACTTGCGATGGCCACCGCAAACGGTGCACAGGCTCTGGGCATCCCAACCGGAGCAATTCAGGAAGGAAGCCCGGCAGACATTGTGTTAATCGATGCAAAAACACCCTCAATGGTTCCGATGCACAACTGTGTCTCAAACATTGTGTATTCCTGCACCGGAGGAGCGGTTGACACGGTCATCTGCGACGGCAGAATTCTGATGGCAGACAAATGCATTCCCGGCGAATACGAAATCCTTGAAAAAGCACAGGGCATTGCAACCCAGCTGGTTGAACGGGCAAACGCCCCGCAATAGCCGAAAAAATACCTGCCTGCCGAAGTACCGGCAGATCTTTTTTCATTTTTTCCCCTGAGAAAACTGCACCTGAAATCCTGTTGAAAGGCTCAGTGCTGGTGTCGTAAGAAATTTTTAAAAACCATGCGAATGCATACCGGGCAGATGATTCCCGAACCCGATACACGAAGAAATTATTCGGATCGGAATAAAAAAGGGTTATGCGGTTTCAATTCGTGCCTCGTTCTCAAGGCCCAGTTCTTTGATGGATATCTCCTGCATCTCGCCCTTCCGGATCTTACCGGTGACCGTGGCGGGGAAGCCTGAAACGAATTTGACATAGCGCGGCGTCTTATACCGTGCAATCCGACCTTCACAGTAGGCCTTGACTTCCTCTTCCGTCATTTCAAACCCGTCATGCAGTTTAATCCATGCCATCAGTTCTTCGCCATACTTCTCATCCGGCACACCGATGATATACACATCCTCTATTTTTGGATGGGTATGGAAGAACTCCTCAATCTCACGGGGATAGATATTCTCTCCGCCGCGGATGACCATCTCCTTGATTCTTCCGACAATCCGCACATACCCCTCTTCATCCATCGTGCCAAGATCACCGGTATGGTTCCACCCGTCCGCATCAATCGTCGAACGCGTTGCACTGGGATTGTTGTAGTAGCATTTCATGACCACATACCCGCGCGCACAGATTTCACCGGGCATGCCCCGCGGCACGATCTTTTGGGTCTGCGGATCAATGATTTTGATCTCCACATGCGGGAATGCCTTGCCAACAGTTGATACACGGCGTTCAATCGGATCGTGCGTTGTTGTCATGGTCACCCCCGGCGAGGTCTCGGTCTGGCCATAGACGATCACTACATCGGTCATGTTCATCTTTTCAGAGATGGCCCGCATGTACTCGGTCGGACAGGGAGAACCTGCCATAATCCCCGTCCTGAGAGTGGTATACTTATATTTGGTAAAATTCGGATGCTTGAGTTCGGCGATGAACATCGTCGGAACACCGTGCAGTGCGGTGCATTTCTCTTCCTGAACCGTCTTCAGCACTGCCTCGGCATCAAATGTCGGGGATGGCAGTACCATGGCAGCACCATGGGTCACACATACCAGATTGGAGAGCACCATCCCAAAGCAATGGTAGAAGGGGACAGGAATGCAAAGGCGGTCATTGCTGGTAAACGACATCCCCTCCCCGATACAGTATCCGTTATTCAGCACATTATGATGGGTGAGCACAACACCCTTCGGGTAGCCGGTCGTACCCGATGTATACTGAATATTGATGGGATCATCAAATGAGAGGGATTCCTCGCGTTCCTGAAGCTCATCCGGACTGATATTTTTCCCTTTCTCAAGGATTTCATCCCAGGTAAACATGCCGTTATAGGGAATATCCCCCATGAATACCACATTGCGAAGGAACGGGTATTTTTCACTGGACACTTTACCCGGCCTGCTCTCAATGGCTTCCGGACACGCCTCATAGAACATGCCGACATAATCGGATGACTTGAACCGACCCTGGAGAATAAGGGTATGCACCTCTGCCTGTTTCAGCGCATAATCCAGCTCAAACGTGCGGTACGCCGGATTGATATTGACCATAATCGCGCCGATTTTGGCGGTGGCAAACTGAACAAGAATCCATTCTGCATAATTCATTGCCCAGATAGCAACGCGGTCCCCTTTTTTGACGCCAATTGCCATCAGACTGCGCCCAAGCATCTCCACACGGGCATTAAATTCTGCATATGTCCAGCGGACATCCTGTTCAACGGAGACAACGGCCTCATTATCGGGATATTTATCGACTATCGAGTCAAGCATATCTCCAATCGTCATCCCCATCAGAGGAATATCAGAGATACCACTGGAGTAGCTGTGCTGAATCATCAGTACATTATCTTTTTCTATATCTACTTATGAATCGCGATCGCAATCACAATTCTTATTACACAGGGCATCGACATTATTATGCAATTCTGTGAGGGGTCGTGGCCTAGTCCGGCATGGCGACGGGCTCCAACGGTCTTTGCGTATGATGAACAATGGGTCTACTGAAAACCTGATGATGACCCGTTGGAGCACTGATGCAAGTCGTGCTCACGCATGTCGGAGAGACCCGTCGATCGTGAGTTCAAATCTCACCGACCCCACTTTTTGAGAGTATTTTTATTAGCCTACATCAAATAGATACTGGCTTAGGAGACACTCATGTATCTTATAGGAGAATCACTCGAGGGCGAAGGTACTGAACTTGCCCACATCGATCTTATGATCGGTGATAAAAACGGACCGGTTGGCACCGCATTTGCCAATGCAATGTCCCAGCTGTCTGCGGGCCATACGCCCCTGCTTGCTGTCGTCCGGCCCAATCTGCTGACAAAACCAGCCACACTCATTATACCAAAAGTAACCCTGAAAAAGGGATCACAGGTTAATGCAATTTTCGGCGCGGTTCAGGCCGCAGTCGCCAAGGCTGTTGCTGACAGCGTTGAAGAAGGTGTCTTTGATGACGTGGATATTGAAGATATTGTCATTCTGGCAAGCATCTACCTGCACCCGGACGCAGCAGACTACAACCGCATTTACCGCTACAACTACGGCGCAACAAAACAGGCCATTGAACGGGCATTTGCACAGTTCCCGAGCAAAGAAGTCCTCATAAAAGAGAAAGACCGCGCAGGACATGCAGTTATGGGATTCAAAGTTCACCGTCTCTGGGACCCGCCATACCTGCAGGTGGCCATGGACCTTGTCGACATGAAATCCGTCGAGCGCGTCCTGACTGAAGTTCCGAAAAATGACCACGTGCTCATTGAAGCAGGAACACCACTTATCAAACAGTTCGGGCTGAATGTGATCTCAGAAATCCGGAAGATCCGTCCGGACGCATTCATCATCGCCGACCTCAAGACCCTTGACACCGGCAATCTTGAAGCACGAATGGCAGCGAATGCATCTGCAGACGCCGTTGTTGTCTCCGGTCTTGCACCAGTATCAACCATCGAGAAATTCATCCTTGAAGCAAAAAAGACCGGCATCTACTCTGTCATCGACATGCTCAATGTCGCAGACCCTGTTGCGCTCATCAAAGACCTTGCTTCCCGTGGCGCAGCGCCAAGCATTGTTGAACTGCACCGTGCAATCGATGACGAAGGCACTGAATATAACTGGGGCAACATCGCGGCAATCAAAGAAGCAGCCGGCGGAAACCTTCTCGTCGCAACCGCAGGCGGCATCAGGCAGCATGTGGTGAAGACCGCACTGAAGTCCGGCGCAGACATCCTTGTGGTGGGCCGTGCAATCACCGCAAGCAAGAATATCAAGAACGCAGCTGAACAGTTCATCGAAGAACTCAACAGTGAAGAGATTGATCAGTTCAGAATTATGACTGATTTCTAAGCAGAAATCGCAAAAAAAATACCGAAGCGGAAATTCCCGCTTCTCTCATATTTCTATTGTAACACCAGGTGCAAGCACCTTTACCCGGATATCTGTTGTCCGCTCAAGCGTCTTCTTAAATGCCTCTGCATCCTGTTCGATGGGGGGGAAGGTGTTGTAATGCATCGGGATGACCGTATCAGCACCGAGGAATTCAGCGGCCATCATTGCCTCGGCGGGCCCCATCGTATATCTCCCGCCAATGGGCAGCAGTGCGACTTCCGGGTGGTAGAGCTCACGAATAAGCTTCATATCAGAAAAGAGCCCGGTGTCACCGGCATGATAGATGACCCTGCCATCCATCCTGATAACAAACCCAGCGGCCACTCCTCCGTAGAATCCGTGCTGACCCGTACATTCGAGCCAGGATGAATGGAGTGCGGGTGTCATGGTAAATCGAACACCTTCTACCTCTATTGTCCCCCCGATGTTCATTCCTTCCGCAGGTATTCCCTGACTCTGCAGCCAGTGGGCAATCTCATTCACCGCGACGACAGGTGCTGAAAATGACATGGTCTCGCCAAAATGATCAGCATGCCCGTGAGTAACGGCCACAATATCCACATCCTTCGGAACATTCCCCCCAGGAATAAAAGGGTCGACAATAACTCTCTTTGAGCCTTCAATCACAAAGCATGAATGACCAAACCATGTTATCTTCATGGTATACAGATTATTCAGAACTTATACAAAAAAATTAAGATTAAAAGTATGATTCAATACTTTTCAGCTGATATCGGCAAGTTCAGCTTCGGTTATATCTATTGCTTCTGCAAGTCCGTCATTATTCAGTCCGCCGGTCATCGACTCGGTCAGGTCACGGTCCTCCATCACATCACGAATCCGTTCGAGATAGGGATCTAAGGTAGGGTCACGCTCCTGCTCAATCACATGCCGGTACTCACGCAATGTTGACGGGCTGATGCCAAGTTCTTCACTGATCTCCTTCATCGTATTGCCTGAATCCAGAAGCTCCTCCATACGGGCGCGTTCAAAGGGCATCTTGAAATCAAGTTCTCTGAACAGCTTCAGCCTGACACGGGCACGCGCAACAGTCTTGGAAAGTTTCTCATCGCCAAGCACACGCGCAATTTCCGTATCATTCTTCCCGTCATAGTATGCACAGACAAGCTGGGCAAGCTGGCGGGGAGGAAGTTTGGTTTTGAAATGGCCCTGATCTAGGATATCACGCATGATGAGAGCAACTTCACGTTCAATAGCTTCCTTGTCGCGGAGGGTTCCGTGGATCTTTCTCATCGGTTCAACAATGGTTGTCTTGTTGGTAATGTCTGTGAAAAGGTCAAGAAGCTCCTTCTTGCGCTGGTTCATTCTTGCCTGTTTCTTACTCTTGCTTTCCCGCATTCGCACTCACCGGAATCTGCTTTATAATGTGTATGATACAATATAAGGCTTTTCTTCCGTGCAATAGTAAATTCAGCGCTCGTTAAAATATCTTTTATAATCACGCGTAGAATATAGAGGAAAGCAGTGATCCATAATGGGCGATATCTACGATAATGTAATGGAACTTGCACGAAGGCGGGGCTTTGTCTGGCCGTCTTCAGAGTGCTACGGGGCGGTAGCCGGATTTATTGATTATGGTCCCCTCGGAGCAATGCTGAAGCGGAAAATCGAAAATCTATGGCGTGGTTTTTACATCATCCGTGAGGGATACTATGAAATCGAAGCACCGACCGTCGGCGTTGAATCGATTTATATTGCCTCCGGCCATGTCAAGGGATTTGCAGACAAAATGTGTCAGTGCCCCTCCTGCAGGGAGTATCACCGGGCAGATCACATCGCTGAAGAACACGGGACGGCAAATGCCGATTCCCTGAGTCCGGAAGCACTTGCGGAGATTATTAATGGCCTCCCCTGTCCGTCATGCGGAGAGCCGATTGAAAACGCAGATGTGTTCTACTTTAACCTGATGTTTCAGACCACAATCGGGCCGGGTTCACAGCGAACCGGATACCTGCGCCCGGAAACAGCACAGGGCATATTTACGGACTTCAATCGTCTCTCACGGTTTTACCGTGAAAAATTACCGTTTGGAGCCGTTCAGGTAGGCAAATCCTATAGAAATGAGATCTCTCCCCGGCAGGGAATGATCCGCCTTCGTGAATTTACGCAGGCGGAAGCGGAAATATTCATTCATCCCGACCATAAGGACCATCCCGATTTCGGCCGGTATGCAGACTATTCCATCCCCCTCTGGGGACAGACGCAGCAGATGCAGGACATAAAGCCCATCACCGTCACGATGCGCCAGGCCGTTGATTCCGGACTGGTTGCCAATGAATATGTGGCCTATTATATTGCCCTGACACATGAGTTTTTGACGCAGGTCGGCATCAATCCGGATAAGCTGCGTTTCCGCCAGCATCTTCCGACAGAATGTGCCCATTACGCACTGGACTGCTGGGATGCAGAAATATTCTCAGAACGCTTCGGGTGGGTTGAAACAGTCGGCATTGCAGACCGTACGGATTATGACCTGAAGGCTCATGCAAAGGAGAGCGGAGACAGCTTTACCGTATTCATCCCGTATGATGAAGTCCGGCAAGAAAACCGCAGGAGAATTGTGCCCGACATGGGTGCAATGGGGCCGCATTACCGGGGAAAAGCAAAGGCAGTCGCCGATGCACTGATAGACTCTGCACCCGGTCCGGACGGTGCCACCATCACCATTGACGGGGAAGAACTCTTTATCCCGGCAGACCTGTACCAGATTCGTGAAGAGACCGTTGAAGTTCGTGGTGAAGAAGTCATGCCGCACGTTGTCGAACCGTCATACGGCATCGACCGGATTCTTTACTGCACCCTTGAACATTCCTATGAAGAAGAGGATGTGGATGGGGAAATCAGGAAGGTGCTCCACCTGAACCCGGCCGTTGCTCCGGTGCAGGCAGCAGTATTCCCGTTGATGAACAAGGACGGACTTGACACCATTGCACGGGATCTTACCACCAGTCTCCAAAAACACGGCATCCTTGCGCAATATGACGATAACGGGGCAATCGGAAGAAGATACCGAAGGCAGGACGAGATCGGCACCCCGTATGCCATCACTGTCGATTATGATTCACTGGAGGACAACACCGTCACCCTGCGTGAGAGAGACAGCATGCAGCAGGTACGTCTTCCGGCCACCCTTGTACCGGAAACCCTCACCAGCCTGATTCAAGGAACCCTGCCGTTTTCTGAAGCGGGCAGGAAGATATGAATTATATATCCCATTCTTTTATCAAACCTGAATCAATTGAAAGACGTGATTATCAGCTTTCCATAGCAGCATCGGTACTGCAGGAAAACTCAATGGTTGTCCTGCCAACAGGCCTCGGCAAGACAGCCATTGCGCTGATAGCAACCGCGTCACGCCTGTTGAATGCTGGCGGCAAGGTGCTGATGATGGCACCAACGAAACCTCTTGTTGAGCAGCATTATCGGTTTTTTTCAAAATATCTCCGGGTTGAAGGGGCAGAGGAGACAGAGACGGATTCCGGTGTCTTCGCGATGTTCACCGGTGATACACCGAACCAGAAGCGTGTGCAGCAGTGGGAGAGCGCAACCTGCATCTTTGCAACACCACAGGTGATCAAAAATGACTGCCTCGCCGGCAGATACCGTCTCACCGATGTCTCGCTTTTAATCGTGGATGAATGCCACCGGGCAGTCGGCAACTATGCATACGTGTTCATCGCACAGGAATACTTCCGGCAGGCAAAAAATGCGCTTCTGCTTGCTATGACCGCATCCCCCGGCAGCAACCGGCAGAAGGTGCAGGAGATCTGTGAAAACCTGATGGTGGGAAGAGTGGAGAGCCGTACGGAAACAGACGCTGACGTAAAGCCCTACATCCACGAACGGGAAATCACCCATATCTCCGTCCCATTACCGAAAGAACTGGAATATGTCATTAAAACATTAAACCAGCTGCTGGGCACCCGTCTCTCAATGCTTTCAGGATTCGGGTATACGGTACCCGCCCCTGATAAATTATCGATGAAGGCAATGAATGCCATATCAGCACAGGTGCAGGCACGCATCAAACAGCAGGACCAGACAGGATTTGTCGGCGCATCCGTTCACGCCGAATGCATGAAGCTTCGCCATGCCATCTCCCTTGCGGAAACCCAGGGAAGTGAAGCACTCAAACAGTACCTCTTCAAACTTCAGGCGGAAGCAACCGATGCAAAGGCATCAAAGGCAAGTATTCGCCTCGCACAGGACCCGGCATTCCAGAATTTAACCGCTCAGGCAAAAGGGTGGCAGGAAGAACTCCTGCAAAAGCCGGAATATATCGTAAAAATCGTGCAGAAACAGCTCACCGAATTCCCGGAAAGCAGAATCATCATCTTTGCCACCTTCCGCGACACGGTAAATCTCATCGTGAAAAAGCTCACCACGGAGGGCATTGAAAGCCACCGGTTTGTCGGGCAGGCAAGCCGCGACACCGAAAAAGGGTTATCGCAAAAAGAGCAGCTTGCAACCCTTGCCCGGTTCCGGGAGGGCGCATTTAAGGTGCTTGTCGCGACATCCGTCGGTGAAGAGGGGCTGGATGTTCCCTCCACCGACCTGGTGATATTCTATGAGGCCGTTCCGTCAGAGATCCGCAGCATTCAGCGAAAAGGCAGAACCGGAAGACACGGCGCAGGGAATATCATTGTTCTTGTCACCGAGGGAACCGCTGATGAAACCTACCGGTGGATCAGTCATTCACGGGAGAAATCCATGCAGAAAGGCATCTCTTCGTTAAAGAAAACCCCGCATACCAGCTCCCCGGTACCGGCAGAGAAAAATCAGCAGATGAGCATCATCGATTTTGACGGTGAACCGGAGAAGAAAATAATCGCTGATGACCGGGAGACCTCATCTGCCGTGGTGGAATGGCTCCATAAAAAAAATACTATCGGCCTTGAAATAACCCGGCTTGAATACGGCGACTATGCCATCGGAAACCAGATGCTTGTTGAGAGAAAAACGGCACGGGACTTTGTTGACACGCTCGTTGAACGGGATCTGCTGGGACAGATAAAACAGATGGCAGATGCCTGCGAGCATCCGGTGCTCATCATCGAAGGGGCGGCGGACCTCTATACCCAGAGAAACATTGCACCCAATGCCATCCGTGGTGCCCTTGCCGCAATCGGTGTGCAGTTTGGCGTCTCGGTATTCATGGTTTCAGGACCGGAGGAGACGGCGGAGATGCTCTATGTTCTCATGAACCGTGAACTGGGAGAACCATCCGGACGTCCGTCACTGCACCATCACAAGTCATACCAGTCAGAACGTGAACAGCTTGAGTATATTCTGTCATCGTTTCCGGGGATTGGCCCGCATCAGGCCCGCAGCCTCCTGGAACACTTCGGTTCCCTTTCCGCGGTAATCTCTGCATCAGAAGAAGAACTCAGAGAAGTTGAGGGAATCGGCCAAAAAATATCGGGAGTCATCACCGGACTCTCCCACAAAAAATACTGATTAATATTGAGCTTTTTTTAGCGCGTGCAGGGCATCCGTTCCTGCGCGCACTGCATCCATATACATTTTTGCGTCCTCCGGACGGGAGGCCTCCATCGCTTTTGTGCACAGTGCACAGATCGTCTGCTCCAGAGATTCACACACGGAACCGGATACCTGCACCCCGGTCTCCTGAACACGGGGTTGGGAGATGACCGGTTTTTCCGCCAGATTAGCTGTATTATCTTCAGAAACCCCTGGTTTACCCAGTTCCTTACAGACGACACAGCATTGTCCCCCTTTTATCTCAAACAATGGCGCCCCACAGTCTTTGCATGTGGCAGAAAGCATCCTCCCACCGTTCAGCAGATATGATGCCATCACTTCATCTTCACTTTTCATCTGTAATCTCCGGTTTCTCAAATATCTTATATATGCTATTACTAAAATGTATACTGCGAAGGTGGAAAAAATAATGGGTGACCCTGAAGTAACAATCAAAAACTGTGTAATGATGCTCCAGCAAATGATGGAAGACAATACCATTCCACGCAACATCAGAAGAGTCGCGGATGATACCCGCAAAGTGCTCATCAATGATTCTCAGCAGCTCGGGCTGCGTGCAGCTACTGCGATATCCATTATTGATGAAATCAGTAATGATCCAAATATGCCGGTTCACGCCCGCACACGGATCTGGGAACTGGTCTCCCAGTTAGAGACGATCCCGCTGGACTAACCATTTCTTAATACTTTTCTTAAAACGTATTTTCGGTTGTCTGTTCTCCTTTGAGACCAGGGATTTCAGATGCCGATAACACTGCAGACTATTGTGCGCTCCCGTGATGCCCTCACATCAAGCTCTATCAGCACTGGCTGCTGCCATCTGCCGGTTCTTATGGTGCCATGCGAGACAGGGATTGTTAATGACGGGCCGATGAGAGCGGCACGCACATGGGAACGTCCGTTTCCATCCCCCCACGCCTGGTCATGGGCATAGTTCTTTTCCGATGACGCAACTGCTTCAAGGGCATCCATCAGATCAGCAAGCACACCGGGTTCATACTCAATGGTTGTCAGCGCAGCAGTAGACCCGGGAACATAAGCACACACAATCCCGTCACGGACCCCGGACCGGCTAACCACCTGCTGAAGGGGCCCTGACAGATTGAGGATATCGCCCTCACCCGCTGTCCTGAATACAAGATCTTCCTGGTACATATCGATCATATGCAGATGAGAACTCCTGCGATACGTAGTTTTGGGTCATCAGGCATAAAAGGACATATATGCCTGTTTGACATAGGCATCTGATATGACAGACATATCCATGCAACAGGTGAGAAAACTGCTCTGCATCCTCCTTGCGATTTATTTCGTGACAGGATTTGTAACAGCAGGGCCGCCCACCATCCTCATCTCATCATCCCCCAGCGGGGCAGGAGTGTATATCGAAGGTGCATACAAGGGCGACACACCCCTCGACCTGACAGGGCGCTATTCACCCGGATCCTATTCTATTGAACTGAGGAAAGACGGCTATATCTCCTGGCTTGGCACCCTGGAAGTGAAAAGCAGTGAGACCACGTCGATATCTGCTACCCTGATGCCGTACAAAGGAAATGCCGATATTTCATCCACACCGGCAGGAGCAACCATATACCTTGACGGAACATATGCCGGGATTTCCCCCCGCGTCATCAGTGACATTCCCACGGGAAAACATACCATAGCATTAAAACTGGATGGATATTACGACTGGAACACCGAGATAGAGGTTGTTCAGGGAAAAACGGTCACCATCAGTGCAAAAATGGAGAAAAGCGAAATCCCATACGACGGTTCAATAAATATCCAGTCCACACCATCCAATGCCGAAGTATACGTCGATGATGTTTTCAAGGGATATACCCCTCTCATAATCCGGGAACTCGGACCCGCCAATTACCACATCAACCTGAAACTGGAAGGATACCAGGACTGGGATGCAAGTGTTGATGTAAGTGTCGATGAACAGGAAAAAATCAGTGCAAATCTCTATCCTTCCGCGGGAACGTCACCATCCGAAACAACGACACCCTTATCTCCTGTCATTCCCGTAATCGCGTTAGGAATTATTGGTATGGCAGTCTGCTGCACGAAAAAAAATGATTAATTAATATTCATTCATATTTTCCGGTTCGGTATCCGGCTCAGTATCATATTCATCTGATCCGCTATCAGACTCCGGAGCCGAATCATTATCAGACGTACTTTCGGACCCGGTCTCGGTTTCAACTGCTTCCGGAGCGGATTTGATGATGGTGAACCCGACCAGGCTGTCACCATTGTCGAGTTTCATAATTCTGACACCCCGTGTTCCGCGTTTCTGGATGGAAATCTCTGATACCGCTGTCCGCATCACGATGCCTGACCGGCTCATCAGAAGGACTTCATCATCATCGGAAACTGCCTTTGAAGAAACAACCCCGGCTGAATAATCGGTCTGAATATTTCTGACACCCATGGTCGCACGACCATGCCCCATGAACTCATCAAATTCGGTTCTCTTCCCATATCCCCGCTCGGTAATGGTCAGCAGATGATCTTTTTCAATCACCGCGATATCCTGCAGCAGATCGCCGTAGCGGAGTTTGATGCCGATGACACCCAGTGCGTTTCTGTGCCGCAGGGGGACTGTCTCAATATTGAACCGGAGACTCTGTCCGAACCGGGTGGTAAGAATCAGATCACTGGTTGCATCAATACTCTTGACATGAACAAGTTCATCATTCTCACGGAGGGTGATTGCATTGATGCCATTGGCACGGGGACGGGAGAATTCTGCCTGTGGAATCTTAACAATCATTCCTTCCCTGGTAACAAAGAGGAAGAACCTCTCGTCACTGAACTCAGAAACCGAGATAATTGCCGTTACCCGCTCTTCGTTAAGATTCAGGAGATTGACAATCGCCTTCCCGCGGCTGGTCCGGCTGGCTTCAGGAATATCATATACCTTCAGCCAGTAGACTCTCCCGGCAGAGGTGAAACACAGCAGATAATCATGCGTACAGGCAGTGAAAACCTTCTGGACGACGTCATCCTCCTTTGTCGCCATTCCGATAATGCCCCGTCCTCCGCGGTGCTGACCACGATAGGTCTCAAGAGGCATGGATTTAATATAATTATCACCGGTCAGGGAAATGACCACCTCACGCTTCTCGATGAGATCTTCTTTATCGAATTCACCTTCAAACGGAGTGATTTTGGTTCTCCTCTCGTTCCCGTATTTTTCGCCGAGAGTCGTAATTTCTTCCCGGATAACGGCAAGGATGTTCTTGTCGTCAGCGAGAATGGTGGACAGGCGCTCAATCTCACGGTGCAGAGCATCCCTTTCATCCGCAATCTTCTGGTGTTCGAGAGCGGCAAGGCGGCGAAGCTGCATCTTCAGAATCGCATCCGCCTGCACGGCATCCAGACCAAACTGTGCAATCAGTGCGGCGGAGGCCTCCTCACCGGTCTTTGAGGCACGAATGGTTGCGATGACCTCATCAATCCGGTCAAGGGCCAGCAATAACCCTTTCAGGATATGCTGGCGCTCTTCCGCTTTCCTCAGGTCAAATTCAGTACGTCGCCGCACCACTTCACGCCGGTGGCGGAGATATTCATTAATGATGGAGCGCAGGCCCAGTACCTTCGGCTGGACATCTACGATGGCCAGATTAATGATGCCAAAGGTGGTTTCAAGAGCAGTATGCTTATACAGCTGATTCAGAACCGTGAGGGGCTGGGATGCGCGTTTCAGTTCAATGACAACCCGAATTCCGTCCTTATCGGATTCATCACGGATATCACTAATCCCATCTATTTTCTTCTCACGGACGAGGGCCGCCATCTGCTCGATCATCCGGGACTTGTTCACCTGGAACGGAATCTCAGAGATGATGATGCGTGGTTTCTTTTCCTCATCCTCAATCTCTGCGACCCCCCGGATACGAACCTTGCCCCTTCCATCCCGATAGGCGTTTTTAATTCCCGATGTGCCGAGAATCACGCCGCCCGTCGGGAAATCAGGCCCCGGCATGATGGTCATCAGATCATCGGTGGTGATTTCAGGATTGTCAATGACCGCTGCGATCGCACGGGAGACCTCCCCCAGATTGTGGGGGGCCATGTTGGTTGCCATTCCGACAGCTATTCCGGTGGACCCGTTTACTAAGAGATTCGGGAATTTTCCCGGAAGGACCGACGGCTCCCTGAGTGATTCATCAAAATTCGGGACGAAATTCACCGTCTCTTTGTTGATGTCCTCTAAAAGCTCCTCTGCAACCGGATCAAGGCGTGCTTCGGTGTAACGCATTGCAGCAGCAGAGTCCCCGTCAATCGAACCGAAGTTACCCTGCCCTTCCACCAGCGTATGCCGATAGGAAAACGGCTGCGCCATCTTAACGACCGTATCATAGATGGAGGCATCACCGTGCGGATGGTACTTACCCATGACATCTCCAACCACACGTGCACTCTTTTTAAACGGCTTATCATGGGTATTCCCCATCTCGCCCATCGCAAAGAGCGTACGGCGATGCACCGGCTTGAGACCGTCACGCACATCGGGGATAGCACGTCCGATGATCACACTCATTGCATAATCAATATAGGAGGATTTCATCTCCTGTTCAATATTGACAGGAATAATACGGCCTCTCTCTTCAGATGTCAAGGTTCGTCACCTCCTTTGCATGGCGCCGGATAAAATCACGGCGGGCAGATACATCATCGCCCATGAGCTTTTCAAAGATATCATTTGCATAACTCGCATCTTCGATCTGCACCTTTTTCAGCACACGGGAGGCAGGGGCCATGGTGGTGTCCCAGAGCTGCTGGGCGTTCATTTCACCCAGACCCTTGTAGCGCTGGATGTGGGTGCCTTTCTCTCCCAGCTCCTTTGCATACTCCCGCATCTCCTCTTCGCTATATGCATAATACTCCGTTTTCCCCCGTGCAACGCGGTACAGCGGCGGCTGGGCGATATAGATATAGCCTTCTTCAATCAGTGCCGGCATGTAGCGGTAGAAGAATGTCAGCAGAAGCGTACAGATATGGGCGCCGTCAACATCCGCATCGGTCATGAGAATGATATGATGATACCGGCTGCGCTCAATATCGAATGTTTCCGCAATGCCGGTCCCGATGGCAGAGATTAATGTCTGAATTTCGACATTCTTCAGGATTTTCACCGGGTTTGCCTTCTCGACATTCAGGATTTTTCCTTTTAACGGAAGAATTGCCTGGAATTTACGGTCCCGCCCCTGTTTAGCCGAACCTCCTGCAGAATCTCCCTCGACAATATAGATTTCACTCTTTGAAGGGTCACGCTCGGAACAGTCAGCCAGTTTGCCCGGAAGGCCGGAACCTTCAAGGGTACTCTTTCTGCGGGCAAGTTCACGGGCTTTCTTTGCTGCTTCTCGTGCTTTTGCTGCGGTCTTGGCTTTTTCGATGATAATCTGAATTACCTTCGGATTTTCTTCGAAATAGGTTGAAAGCGACTGATACACCAGTGAATCCACAATGCCCTTGACATTTGAGTTCCCCAGTTTCATCTTGGTCTGCCCTTCAAACTGCGGTTCAGCAATCTTAATGGCAATCACGGCATTCAGACCTTCCCGGACATCCTCTCCCCGCAGAGGAACGGACAGGTCTTTGAGCAGATTATTATTCCGTGCAACGGTGTTTATCGAGCGGGTGAGTGCACTTCTGAATCCCTCCAGATGGGTGCCTCCTTCACGGGTGTTGACGCTGTTGACAAAGGTCAGCATCGTTTCCGAATAGGCAGTAGTATACTGCAGGCCTACTTCAACCTGCACCTTGTTTGGCACATCTTCTGATTCCAGATAGATGACGTCCCGGTGAATCGCTTCCTTCTCACCGATAAGATAGGTCACAAACTCACTGATGCCCCCCTCATAATGGAAGGTATCAGAATCTCCGGTCCGTTCATCAATAATTGAGATCGAGATCCCCTTATTCAGGAAGGCCAGTTCCCGCATCCGATAACTCAGTTTGTCATAATCAAAGTCAACCGTCTCGAAGATTGCCGGATCCGGTTTGAAACAGATAAGAGTGCCACGCTTATGGTCCCCCTTTTGCTGATCGCACTCCGTGAGCGGCATGGTGACCGCACCTGAATGAAAGGCAATTGAATGAACTTTTCCATTCCGGAATACCGTTGCGGAAAGCTCAGATGAAAGCGCATTAACAACAGACACACCCACCCCGTGAAGACCGCCGGAAACCTGGTATGTCGACTTATCAAATTTACCCCCTGCATGGAGTACCGTCAACACGACCTCAAGTGCACTCTTCTTGTATTTTGGCATCATATCAACGGGGATACCCCGCCCGTTGTCTTCAACCATACAGGAACCGTCTTCCGTCAGGGTGACGGTAACCGTATCACAAAATCCCCCCAGTGCCTCATCAATTGCATTGTCGACGACCTCGTAGACGAGATGATGAAGCCCCCGTTCATCCGTACTGCCGATGTACATCGCAGGACGTTTCCTGACGGCTTCCAGTCCTTCAAGAACCGTGATATTGCTGCCTGTGTATCCGCTTTTTTCAACCATCAAGAATACTCCTGAATATTGCCATTAATTCAGACATATAACTCTGTTTTTTCATAACCACCACTAAAACCTCAGCTCTGACAGAATCAAAAATGTCAATGAAATTAATTAGTATAATATAGGCTTTTTCAGACTTTAATGATTGCTCACTCTCACTTTCACCCTCTCAGTCGTACTTGCCGATCTGCGGATCAGGGATGCCGAGATTCCGGTCAATTGCAACCACCAGTCTTTTGAGAATACGTACCACAGATTCGGCATCCTCTTTATCCATACTGCCGTTCTGGTGCCACATGACATTTTTCCGGAGCATGACAACCAGTTCTTCAACTTCCGTCCCCAGAAACTGTTCGGGTACCTGCATCTCCGTCAGATGATCACTGACACCTGCCCATGCCTGTTCCGGAGGCAGGGCAAAATGCCGTGCAATCAACATGATATTGGTAATAAAACCTCGTCCGAACTGACTCTCCATAGAATACACTCATCATACAACATGAAAAAAATGCTGGCGTGATATCCGATGAACACAGACCATAAAAAAAGTCAGTATCTATCGCCTGCCACCAAAAAGCAGACTCCTGAGCTCTGCTTTTGCAACCGTACGTGCTATCCGGAAGAAGGTTGGATTTTTCATCAGCCGGAGAATCAGTTCCGTTGGCCGGTCCATATCACCATATTCAACTATCGTCCGCTTCATTTCCGGCGTGTTCAGTGCCCTGCAGATATCGCTGATATCATTCGTGGAAATATTTGACCTCATTTCAAGGAACCGGTAGCCAAAATCCAGTTCTTTCCCAAAGTCTGCACTCCATGCCGATTCATACGGGGAAAGGGATGTGTCATCAAACCGGTCCTCTTCGCAGCAGACAGACGCCACATCTGCTGCATGCCGGGAAGACCGGACACCGGTATACACGCCCCCTCCGGAAGTGGGTTTTGCAAATCCGGCCGCATCGCCCACAAACAGGGTCCGTGCACCATAGGTCCGGGGCATCACGCCCATCGGGATGGTGCCTGTCACCTGATGCAGGCATGAATCACTGAAATTGCGGATGAATGAGGAGAAACGACTCTGCACATCCGCCCCTCCTGCAAGACCCACTCTCACTCTGCCCTCCCCGGCAGGAATGGCCCAGCCAAAAAAATCAGGGGAGGCATCCGGATAAATATGCACAAATGCGGTGTCCGTTTCATACGGAACATCGGCCTGAATTCCGGCATAAAACCGAAGGGGCGGCTTCATTCCGCGAATGGACCGGATATGGCTGCGTGGCCCGTCTGCAGCAATCAGGAGGCGAAACGGAATCTCACGGTGGCCGCCCACTCCCTTCGTAAAGAGCACATTGTCCCGGATATCATATGCATAGGTTTTGAGCAGGATATCAGCACCGGCTGATACCGCATTCTCCGCCATTTCCCGGTCAAGGGCACCCCTGTCCACCACGAGGGCCTTGGTTTTGCCGGCATCAAAGTTCAGTTCACACCCACGGGAAGAATGAAGCGTGGCACCCCGCACCGCCTGAATCACCGAGTCCGATGACACGTGACACTCAACAAAGGCATTCTCACTCAGAAGACCGGCACACTGAACAGGATATCCGACAGATGCATGCTCTTCTATCATCAGTGTCCGGAGCCCTGAAGCAGCACAGTATCGTGCCGCTGCAGACCCGGCAGGCCCTGCACCGACAACAATCACATCGTACATCTACATTCAATAGGCATGAATCATGGATAAAAACTCGGGAATATTTCATAATCAAAGAATTCCGCCGGGTGAAGAGGTATATACCCGCCAGAGCTCATTACTACAGTATCGATGAAAGATGATTCCGATTTTACGTGGAAACAATGCCTGATAATCCGCAGTGATGTAAAAATGAGCTGCGGGAAAAAGTGTGCACAACTCGCCCATGCTGCAGTTGGGGCATATGAAAAGTCCGATAAAATCACGCGGAAAAAGTGGTTTAATGAAGGGATGAAGAAAGTGGTGCTTAAGGCCCCTTCCCTTCGCGATCTCTATGAAATCAAGGCCAATGCAGAAATGGCAGGAATAGCCACCTCGCTTATCACCGATGCGGGCCGGACTGAGGTCGAACCCGGTACCGTCACCGCCCTTGGACTTGGTCCGGCACTCTCAGAAGATCTGGACAGAATTACCGGGGACCTGCAGCTCTTATGAAACAATCACCATATCCTGTCGAACAGACACTTGGCATGCAGTATTATGTCTGTGACAATGAAGGCATCCAGGGTCTCTTACGCCAGGAAGCAGAAGACTTCATTGTGCATGAAATAAACAACCCGGTACAGTCATCCGGAAAATACCTGATCTGCAGTCTGGAGAAGAAAAACTGGGAGCTCCAGCGTGCGGTGAAGGAAATTGCCAAAATACTCGGCATCAGTCATCGCCGGATCTCGTGGGCAGGGACCAAAGACAAACATGCTGTCACCACCCAGCTGATATCCCTGTATGATATCGCAGAAACTGATATCGAAAATATCCACCTGAAGGACATTACCCTGACGCCGGTTGGCAGATCTGATCAGCAGTTATCACTGGGAGATCTGCAGGGAAACCGCTTTGAAATTACCCTGCGTTCATGCATCTCAGGCAACCTGACCGAGGCAGTCGCTCAGGCAGATTCCTGTGTCAAAACAGGAGTCCCCAATTATTTTGGAATTCAGCGGTTTGGTGTTCAACGACCGGTCACTCATCTTGTGGGTAAACAGATTCTGCTCGAGGACTATAAAGAGGCAGTCAGGACATATGTGGGATTCCCTTCAGAAGGAGAGCCTGAGAGTGTTGCAAAAGCCCGGACGGATTATCTCTCAGACAATGATCCCAAAAAAGCCCTTGAAAATCTTCCGGTCCAGATGAGGTATGAACGCGCCATCCTCCATCACCTTGCAGAAAGGCCGGAAGACTATGAAGGTGCACTCAAACGTGTTCCCCCAAAGCTCCTCTCGATGTTTGTTTCAGCATATCAGTCATGGCTTTTTAACATGGGCCTTTCCCACAGAATTCAGATGGGGTACGCCTTGTCTGAACCGGCACCGGGAGACAGAATCCTGTTTCAGAACGGAAAAACTGACATCGTCGGGGAATCAAACGCCGCCCAGGCAGCGGTGCTCATCAGACGGGGCCGTGCCCACATCTGCCTTGAGATGCCGGGTGAAAAGACCGTACCCACCGGGAGCCCGTCTGAACAGCACATATCCAGCCTGATGGAGGCAGACGGCATATCCTATGCATCATTCAGAAAAGCAGGGGAATTAACCGACATGTCATTTAAGGGGGCATTACGCATGATCAGCGTCAGCACCACGGTTGAATCGGAGGTATGTGACGATATCGTGCGCCTCTCATTCTCACTTGGGCCGGGACAGTATGCAACCACCATCTGCAGGGAATATATGAAGGCTGATCCCGTCCGGATGATTTAAAAAAAGAACACGGAAAATCTCAGGGATACGCAGATACGGCATTAATTGCGTCGAAGAGATTCCCCATCTCATCGACCAGTCCGATACTTTGTGCATAATCCCCGCGAATGGGGCGTGCGTCCTCTATTATCGAACGCTCAACTCCCCGCTGGGCAACCACATCATCGATGAATATTTCAGAACTCTCGTTTACAAGCTCCTGAAGATATACCCGCTCGTCATCGGTGAGTCCCCGGTAGGGGGACGTAATATCTTTTTTATCACCGGATTTGAGCACATCGACAGAGACCCCTTCATCTTCGAGTGATTTACTGTAGTCAAAAATCGTCCATATAGTGCCGATACTGCCGGTCATCGTATCCGGATTGGCATAGATAACATCAGCGTGGGAACTGATGTGATACGCAGCAGAGGTTGCGATATCCCCCATGGAAACAATGACAGGTTTCCGCTCTTTTGCATACTCAATATCACGGATGATTTCCTGCGCTGCAGCGGGAGAGCCTCCGGGACTGTTCACCCGGAGAACGATTCCCTCGACGAGCGGGTCGTCTGCCGACGCACGCAGTTCACGCCCGATATATTCACTTCCCGCATATCCGTTTCCATTTACATTCGCCGAAACAATGGTGCCTTCCACACGGATTACAGAGATGCTGAACTCTTCTGAGACCGTCCATACTGCAGCCATCACTATGGCTGCAAGAAGAAGTGCAGTAATTCCCCCCAGAAAAAAATATTTCAGCCAGCCACGGCGCATTTTTTTTCGGTTGATTCTGTCTACTTCACCCGCAAGCCAGCCCATGGAATTTCCTCACTCAATAGAGTATATCATACTCTGTAACCAGATTCTTTCCGCACATATAATGGTTTTTCAGGCTCAGGTGAAACATTTCATCCACCGAATTGATATGCATGCCGCCGACAAGAGAAGGCGTATCAGCTCCACCGACAATAAACGGAAGATGAATAAGACGCAATTCGTCCACAAGTCCGTTCTTAAACATATAATAATTCAGTGTCGGACCCCCTTCCACCATAAGTGTTCTGACATTGTATTGTTCATACAGGAGGGTCATAAGAAGAGGATAGTCAATATCTTTTTTCCCTGCGACCAGCACATCAGCACCCTTCTTCCGGAGTGCTGCCACCCGCTCCGGAGGTGCCCCCTCAGACACCGCAATCACCGTCTGCGCATCAGGCCCCAGTACATTTGAATCAAGAGGAATATCGGCACCCCTGTTTGGGATGACGCGAATGGGATTCTTCCCTTCCGCAAGCCTGACCGTGAGCATCGAGTTATCAATCCTGATGGTATTGGAACCTACCATAATTGCATCATATTCGGCACGCGTCTTATGGAGCAGCACCTCTGTTTCCGGGTCCATAAACTGCATGAGAATCTTGCTTGATGCACCTTTCCAGAGCGTAAGTTTCCCATCGACAGTCATCTCTGACATAATAAGAACATGTGGCCGGGTTATCCGATTTATCATATATTACCCCAGTATATCTATTCTTAATCTGTATGTGCAATTAATGTAATTATACGATAGGGATACGGACAGGAGATTCCCTTAACATCTGCATTCGTTGCAATATTGAGTATTAACAAAGAATTATACCCTTAATCTTCCCATCTGTGTATACGATAATGAATATTACAGCGCTTAGACCCCGTGCAATAAAAACCCTTGATCCTCTTGCACATGCCTGTGCAAAGACAGGGATTACCCCAAATCAACTGACATTGCTTGCAATCATATCGGGTATTGCATGCGCTGTCCTCTATGCAAACAGGATGTTTGTCGCCGGAAGCATCATGCTCCTTGTTTCTGGCATCCTTGATCTTATTGATGGCGGTGTAGCACGGATTAATAACAAATCCAGCGGTTTTGGAGCAGTTTTTGACTGGATAGCCGACAAATATATCGATGCTCTTGCGCTGCTGGGAGTCGGAATGTCCGGTATTGCCATCATCTCGCATATAATTTCCGTGAATGGATTTCCCGCACATACCCTTGATTTTACGGTAGTTGCAATCGCCATCATCGGCTCTCTTATGAACACGTTTATAAAACCGGTAGTGTATGCTGAAATCGGGTATGATACCAGAGAGGATGGAAAAATCGCTGACCCCCTGGAAGGCATTGGTTTTTTTGGCCGCCCTGAAACCCTGATTATTCTCATCATCGGTGGATTCAGCGGATATATATGGATTTCAGCTATTATTGTCGCTCTCTGTACCAATTTATCAGCAATTCAGAGGATTATGTATCTTTACCGAACCATCCCCTGATTTCTCTGACAAATAAATCCACAATTCCAGCCATTTCTTCTCCAAGCCGGGGATTTATCCGGTACAGCATATACGCAATTGCAATAAACGCAAACAGTGCTCCGATTTCCGCAACAAAATTGTGCGCCCAGAAGAAACTCTCATAGCCCATCTCTCCGTTTGAGGCTATCTCCGGGAAATACGGGAACCACTGATCACCATAAGCCATGATAATAAAGGTATTTCGTAAGAGGTTTAGCACAAAAATCGCCGGCACGACAACAAGAAACGACAGAACTTTTTGCTTTACAGAAGACGGTATCGCCCAGGCAACACCCAGCATGATTGCCATGCCCTGAATACCGGTGCATGCGAGAATTATTTCTACGCGATACACATCAGCCCTGAACATATTCCATTCAACCAGCTCATAGGGAAAACCAATTCCGGTAAACATCCATGCAAGCAGGTCAACATTTACCGCAATAAGCCAGTCGGCAAGCGCCGGTATCAGCATGAAAGGAGCGAATATGACATATGCAATACCCGCCATCCGGCTCAGTGTGATGCTGAATTTATTCTCTTCAAGCAGTTTGGGGACGATGATTATCAGGAACGGTATGCCAAGGAAGGCGGCAACCGGGTACATAAAATTATTTGCAATAATATAATCCGGAAATTTTGCAAAAAGGACCCCGATAATACTGATCCAGCCGGCAATTGCAAAATATTTTCTGAAACCTGTGGGGAAGAGAAACAGAAAAAATGCAATAAAGGATATGAGAACAAAAATCTCCTGCATTACATTCCATTATCCATATACCTTGAAATAATTTTCACAATTTGAATTTCTGTGAAACACACATATTCCATATCTTAATCTGACTCTACATCCAATGAGTAACAGATGAAGTTCTGTCCAAAATGTAAATCACTTATGATCTCTTCAGAAGGCCTTTTCCGGTGCAAAAAATGCGGTCATACTGAAGAACCGGGCGAAAATACAGAAAAGATGACAATTCGCAATAAACGGGTGGAGAAGGATATTGTCATCGTTGATGAAGCAGACGAAGTGAGGACGCTCCCCACCGTCTCTGCAAAATGTCCGGAATGTGGCAATGACATCGCAGAATGGTGGCTTAGGCAGCTTCGGTCAGCAGATGAATCGGAGACACGGTTCTTCCGCTGCACCAAGTGCAAATTCACCTGGCGCGAATACGATTAAATTAAAAAAATAAAATTTTTGCTTTTTTACAGCAGACCAGGTGCTGAAACCCGGAACTGCTGCCAGAGTACCCTTCCGATAACCCTGAAGGTGAAATCAAGTTCTTCAAAGCTTGGAATCGAGTGCTGGCGCAGGAGTTTTCTGCCCCGGTCCATCGAAGCTCCACCAAGAAGAGAACAGATAATACGCTTTTCGGTATTCCCGGAAAGTTTCAGGATCTGGTTGGCAAGCTGTTCTGATGACAGAATATTGTTCGGGAACCCTACGATAAAGCACATGTCCCAGAGATCGTCATGTTTGGCGAGAACCTCAAAGGTCTGTTCAAACCGGCGTTCTGATGCGTCACCCAACAGATCGACAGGATTTCCTTTGTTCCAGAATTCAGGCAGGAATTCGTCCATCTCTGCAACAACGTCTGCGGGCAGGTCCACAATATCGATACCGTAGCGTTCTGCATAGTCGGATGACAGCACAGCAAATCCACCGGCGTTTGTGACGATAACAGCACGCGAGCCCTTCGGATATCTCTTGGGATGAGAGAGCATCTCAGCTGCAAGGAACGCCCCTGTCAGGGTATGGACGGCAAGGACACCGGACCGCCTGAACGCTTCCATATATACATCGTAGGAGCCGGAAAGGGATCCCGTATGGGAGGCTGCAGCCTGCGAACCACGGTGAGAAGAACCGGATTTAATGGCAATAATGGGTTTTGTCTTCGAAACCTCACTTGCAACCTTCATAAAGGCCTCTCCATCACTGATCTGCTCGATGTACATGATGATTGCCTTTGTATTGGGGTCACGCTCAACCCATCGCATGTAGTCAAAGAAGTTCAGATCAGACTGGTTTCCGACGGAAACGACAGCGGAAAAGCCAATATCCTCAGAAAGACTCCAGTCCACAACGGTATTTACAATCGCACCACTCTGGGAAAGGAATGCAATATTGCCCGGACGGGGTGACTGGTGCACATATGTTGTATCAAGGCCGCGGGGCGGAACAATGAGTCCCAGACAGTTAGGTCCGACAATGCGTGTGCCATACCTGTTGGCAATCGCAACAACCCGCTCTTCAAGGGCTTTGCCGTCTTCACCCATCTCTTTGAATCCCGCAGTGATAACAACCGCCACCGTGACGCCTTTTTCACCACATTCTTCAACGACCTGAGGCACATACATCGCAGGGACGGTGATGACCGCCATATCGACCGGTGCCGGAATATCTTTAATGGTCGGATACGCCTTCAGACCCTGAATGGTATCGCGCTTATTATTCACCGGATAGAGCTGACCGGGGAAATGAAGAAGATTATGCATCACCGCATATCCCATCTTTGTGGGGTCATCTGATGCACCGATGATGGCAACCGAACGGGGATTGAAGTATTCAAGAGGAACATCCGGACGTTCTGCCTTTTTCTCCACGGCCTTGCCATCCGTCATGATAACACGTGAATCGACAGCACAGGCGCCGGATTCATACAGACGTAATGGGTTGATGTCAAATTCCTTTACCTGCTCATTCTCCTCAAAGAACCGGCAGACATTCATAATTGCATTTACCAGTGTCTCTTCATCTTTTGGTTTTGAACCACGGTATCCGGAGATCAGGGGATAACTTCTGATCTCTTTAACCATCGCCCTCACATCCTCCTCGGTTGTCGGAAGAATCCTGAGGGTCACATCCTTCATCAGCTCAACAAGCGTGCCGCCTGCGCCAAAGGTAATGACCTTGCCGAAGGTTGGATCGGTTTTTCCGCCGATGATCAGCTCAAGACCGGGTTTTGCCTGTTCTTCGATGATAACCCCTTCAATTTTCGCCTTCGGGTTATATTCCTTGACACTTGTCACAATCCGGTTAAAAGCAGCCTGAGCACCTTCTTTTGTTCCGATACTGGTGACAACACCTCCGGAATCACTCTTATGAATAATCTGTGGTGAAACAATCTTCATCACAACAGGGAATCCAATACTTTCTGCAACATCTCCTGCTTCTTCTGCAGTGGTTACGATCTTAAACGCAGGTACAGGAACACCATACTTTCCAAGGATCTCATACCCTTCTGCTTCACTTAACATCCATTCCTTCATTTATGCCATCCTCACGTATCAGAATATAACACTGATTTTCAGGGAATCATTACAACAAATGACGAATCCAACTTCGTCACGTTTCTATCATTTTGTTTGATCGGCTCATACATATATGTTTGTAATAGTTAATCATGATAAATCCTGAAATTCGGGACAAAACAAAATGACTTTAATCATTGGAAGAAATTGAGTAGTGTTTCAGAAGCGTGATAATTCATGACAAATTCTACGGAAACTCCCGGATTCACCCAAAAAGTGTATAAACCGGCCCCGGAATATCGAAACGACGCAAGAATTAAAGACTACGCCCTGTCATATGCAAACTTTGAGAAAGATCCTGAGGATTTCTGGAGGCGCGTTGCCTCAGACCTGCTCTGGTTCAGACCATGGGACAAGGTCCAGGAATGGGAATATCCCCATGCAAAATGGTTTGTGAATGCAAAATGCAACATCACCTACAACTGTCTGGAACGTCATCTGAAGAACAACCGGCGAAATAAAGTAGCGTTGTTCTGGCACGGAGAAGACGGAACAGAGAAAATCTACACCTATGACCGGCTGCACAAAGCAGTCATGCAGTTTGCAAGTGCATTAAAGAACCTTGGTGTCGGGAAGGGGGATGTTGTATGCATTTACATGCCGACAGTTCCCGAACAGGTCATAGCAATGCTTGCCTGTGCACGTATCGGCGCGGTACATACCGTCGTATTCGCCGGATATGGCGCGTCGGCACTGAACCAGCGAATTGTCGGTTCAGGTGCAAAGGTGGTCATTACTGCAGACGCTTCCATGCGCAGGGGAAAAAGCATTCCGCTTAAGCCGATTGTCGAAGAGGCACTCATTCATGCACCCAGTGTCGAACGGGTGGTAGTCCTCCGCATCCAGGATCCTCCGACATGTCTTCTCGATGATTTTGAGGTCGATTTCTACGAGATCATGAAAAAGGCAGAGAAGAACTGCCCGCCTGAAGAGATGGATGCTGAGGATACCCTCTTCATTCTCTACACATCAGGCACAACCGGTGCGCCAAAAGGGATTGTCCACACCTGCGGAGGGTATATGGTCGGTGCGTATTACACCACCAAATATGTCCTGAATGTCAAGGATAACGACGTATACTGGTGCACCGCAGACCCGGGATGGATTACCGGACACACATATGCCATATACGGGCCCCTCCTTCTGGGCTCAACGATATTCATGACGGAAAATACACCGGACTATCCCGATGTCGGCATATGGTGGCACCTGATTGAATCATACGGGATTAATGTCCTCTATACTGCACCGACCGCCATCCGGATGTTTATGCGATATGGTGAGGAGTGGCCAAATAAATATGATCTCAGCTCTCTCAGAATCCTTGCATCAGTCGGTGAACCCCTCAATCCTGAAGCATTTGAGTGGTATTATAATGTGATCGGCAAACAGAGATGCCCCATCATTGATACATGGTGGCAGACAGAAACCGGAAGTCATATGATCACCACGCTTGCCGGAGAGGAGATGAAACCCGGATATGCAGGAAAACCGATACCGGGAATCAAGGCAGATGTGGTCGATAAAGAAGGAAACCCTGTACCTCCCCACCAGGCAGGATATCTTGCAATCACATATCCCTGGCCATCAATGATGCGTCAGGTCCACAATGACGCCGAACGCTATCTGACATACTGGAATTCAGGAAACCACCAGTATTACAGCACAAACGACCTCGCCATAAAAGATGACGACGGATACATCATGATCCTCGGACGGTCAGATGATCTTATTATCGTAAGCGGGCATAATATCGGAACAGCCGAGGTAGAAAGTGCACTGATATCCCATCATGCAGTAGCTGAAGCAGCAGCCATCGGAAAACCCGACCCGGTGAAAGGAAACCTGGTGAAGGTATTTGTCATACTTATTGAAGGGACGGTCGTCACAGAGAAGCTGGTTCATGATCTCAAGTATCATGTCAGGCAGACACTGGGGCCGATTGCAGTGCCTTCTGCAATTGAATTTGTTGATTCATTACCGAAGACCAGAAGCGGTAAAATTATGCGTCGTGTCCTGAAAGCAAAGGAAATGGGAATAGATCCGGGAGACATCTCAACACTGGATGAGTAATCAGGCAACCATTTATATACTTTTTAAATCCTTTTATATAATACATGAAGGGCAATCCAGAGGACTCTCTGAAAATAGAAAATATCGTCGCGTCTGCAAAAGTAGCAGAATCTCTTGATCTTCAGGTGATTTCATCTCAGATTAAAGATGCTGAATACAATAAAAAACGGTTTCCCGGCGTTGTTCTCCGGATGCAGGATCCAAAGATAGCAGCGCTTGTCTTTGGTTCCGGCAAAGTCGTGCTTACCGGTGCAAAGAGTTTGGACAGCCTCTCAAGAGGTCTTGAAATACTTGGAGACAGACTGAGGGAGCTGAAAATTGATATTGCAGATGAACTGGAATATAAAGTTCAGAATATTGTAACATCAGCAGATCTTGGAACACCGATTAACCTGAACAAAATCGCCGTTGGATTCAATCTTGACCGGATCGAATACGAACCGGAGCAATTCCCCGGACTGGTCTACCGGCTTGAAGAACCAAAGGTGGTCGTTCTCCTGTTTGGATCAGGAAAACTGATTATCACCGGCGGAAAAGTAACAGAAGACGCCAAAATGGCAGTAAATAAAATATTATCTGACCTTACAAACCTGGGCCTGATTTAGGCTCGAATATTCTTCTTTTTTCATTTTCTTCACCAATATTAGTCTCAATGATACATACAACAATGTATTTATAGTATTTTGAATAATTAAAGTTGTATTCTCGGTGATAAATATGAGAATGGAAAAAGTTATGGTCTTCACCGAAGAAGACGAAGAATTTTCAAATCTTCTTACTGAAATAGGGTTGAAACGGAATGTTGCCAAGGTTCTTATTTATCTTGCAATGACAGAAGAAGCAACCTCACGGGAGATAGAGCGAAGCAGTGATCTTCGCCAGCCGGAAGTCAGCATTGCGATGCGTACCTTAAAAGAGAACGAATGGATTGAAAGCCGGGAATCAAAAGCAGAGAGTAAGGGACGGCCGGTGAAAATATACTGCCTGTCAAAACCAATTACCGAAATAATGGATATGATTGAGAAAAACAAACGAGAAGAAGTTGAAAATCAATTGAAGCTGATTCAGAAGATACGGATTCACCTTCAGAATCAGCAGACTATTTCAAATTAAAAGAATCTCAGCTGATTCCCTGTTTCCAATTACTATTTTTGATTTCCCAATAAACTCAGCGAATATGCCACAGGACAGAACACCAGGGATATTGTTTATCTGAATCTCGAGCGCCAGTGGATCGGTAATTTCTGAGAACGTACAGTCAATAATCCAGTTTCCATTGTCTGTAATGACAGGACCATCTTTTTTCACACCCTCGCGCACCTGGGGATTGCCCCCCATTTCACGCAGCTGTTTTGCCGCAAGTGAAGCAGCAGACGGGATGACCTCAACAGGCACGGGTGCAGTTAACCTTGCGGTTTTCTTGCTTGCATCTGCTACAACAACAAAGAGGCGTGATGCAGAAGCGACGCACCGTTCCTGAGTCTGGGCAGCACCCCTCCCCTTTATCAGATTCCCTTTGGGGTCTATCTGATCAGCTCCGTCAATGGCAATATCCAGTTCTGAGTAGTCATGCAGGGTCGCAAGAGGAATCCCATATTCACGCGCCCGGCACTCTGCCTGATATGATGTCGGAATTCCGACAATCTTCATCCCATTCCGGATCTTTTCAGCCAGTATCTCCATTGCATAAAATACCGTTGACCCGGTGCCAAGTCCAACAACCATTCCGTCTTCAACCAGTTCTGCAGCAAAATATCCGGCATTTTTCTTTGCAAGAATCTGATCCGATTCTATCGCCGATTGGGAAGTCATACCCATGTATTGTACTCCCAACAGGTAAATGCTTAACATACCTCCCTGCTGTTCACAAAAACGATTTCTGATGAGTGGCTTTCACCACAGTGCCTGTTTTTGGCACATGAGCTCTGATAAAAAGAGGTGCAAACCTGTCACTTCTAAAAATACAAGGGGCATGCATCCCAGGGATGACGATGAAATACCTGAAGCCTGCCACAGAATATTTCTGCGATCAACGAAATGAAGAAGATTTCAACACGGATACGATGACGGCGGAGATATCAGATGAAAGGGCATTCCGTGCTGTCGCTGCACCAGTACTACCCGCATCATATTCATACCTGCATCGCACCAGGTGCACATCAATGACTCATCGTGGCTCAATAATGCAGTGGGAGAGATCTGCCGCCGGCCCGTTTTTGGATTTTTGGATGTGTACATCTGCCAGGTGACCAAAGTGATGATCTGCACCACAAGTACCATTCCTGCAGGGTAATTTCAGCCCCTGAAATCCACATCACCAAAATACAAAGGCATCCCGGGAGCCATTGCAGGCTTTCCTGATCGAGCAGACACTACTGACCCGCATCAGGTTATGATAGCCATTTTTCCATCATATCGTCGAACGCAGAGGAAAACAGCAGGCGAAAAAGGCGGGCAGTGATATCATCATGAAGGAGATGAACGACCGTCCGGTACTAAAAGAGAAAAAAACCGAAAAATCACCCGATTTTTCGGTTTGGGGATTCTCAGTTCAGAATAACAGACCCGGCAATTCTGAGTTTTCCGCCATCCAGATAATGAATAACGGCCTTCTCTCCCGGGAGATATGCAATTTCCTTGTCCAGTTCAATCACAACAGAGCAGGAATGCCAGTCAGCCTCATTGGTAACGGAGGTAATCCGCCCGGTAACAAACTGTGTCCACAGGCCGATATGCACGACAAGACCCTCGCGCAGCGGTTCAGGCCAGAACCGGACGACTTTTGCTGTACCGCTTACCTCTGAGGTCACTTTTATCGAGGGGTCCGTCGTCAGCACCATGCCGCGCTCAAGCTCCTCAGCACTGATATTTTTTAAGGCCAGTCCAACCCTGTCTGTCTGATACGCCTCTTTGGCATCAGCATCATGTTTCTGAATCGAACGAATCTGGCACGTCATCTCTCCGGGCAGCACCGTGACCATATCATGCTGATGGATGGTTCCTTTCTCGACACTGCCAAGCACAACCGTACCGATTCCCTTCACATTAAAGGCATGATCAATCATCACAAACCCGGTCCCCGGAATGGGATCCGGATACGTAATCTCTCCTGCCATGGAAAGGAACCGTTCACGAAGCTCGATTGGGTTGTCTTCCACAAACTCATACCCTTCGAGAACCGTGCCACGGATCAGGGGTGCAATCTGTGATTTATCGAGGTAATTCTGCAGCACGATCATGCCGGACTCAATCCCCATGACATCCAGCATGATGACCATTTCACCCAGCACAGGAGTAATCGCATCAATCACCACTAATGCAGAATCAGACATCGCAACGGCATAATAAAGGGGAGCCAGCCGGTCAGGATACCGTGTTGGTTCGATAATCGTTACCGTGTCATCATCTTTTTTCAGATTTATAAATGTAATATCAGATTCTGTGCCAGATTTACCGATATTTTTTGCATACCCATGAGGTCCGAGCATGACGATATTTAGATTCGGCATAGTGCTAAAATATGGGAATTTAAGGGAGATGAGTCTTTGGATTACCAATAATTATTTGTGGGCAAAATATGCTGAAACGTCCGTTTCAGACGCACGGTCTATCCGTGCAAATCCTACCCGCTCAAACTGAACAACCGCATTCAGTTCGCCGGTGACTTCAGGTTCACAGAACCCCTCGATGATGCCCTCAGGTGTATGAAGCATACATCCGAAAGCCTGATCCTGAGGGAGCCACTGAACAATCTGTGCATGTTCCGCCCGTGCCTCATCCAGAGAATCACCGGAATATTCCAGGGAAAACCCATCATCAGACTTCGTTACCCGGACATTAAAGAGATCTTTGAGCCTGAGCATCCTGCCATCCTCAAGTTCATCACCCGGCAGGTAAACAGCACCGGTGAACCGCAGCGAACGGGTACCCTGTGCTTCATCATTGGGGTTTATCAACGGGCGTGCAACCCGCTCTGACACATCGGGAATATGGCATAATACCGGGTTTGGAACAAAGAAATACCGTTTTGCTATCGGATCAACAATCGCTTTATTGGCTGCATAGAGATTGTCCCAGGAGAAATTGATATCCGTCTGTCCGATGCCGATGTCGATCATTGCATTCCGGACTGCTTCCGGGGAAAAACCTCTCCGTGCGATTGCCTTCAGCGTGCCAAGATGAATGTCATCCCAGCCGGTGTACTCCCCGGAGGCAATACCTGCCTTCATTGCGGACGTGGAAAGCACAATCTCTTCAATGGACATCCGGCCATAATGGAAATAGGTCGGCTGCTCCCACCCAAAATAATCATAGATGTACTTCTGTCTGCGGGTATTTGCGATATGGTCTTTCCCCCGTATGACATGGGTCATGCCCAGGAGATGATCGTCCACTGCAACAGAGAAGTTCATCAGAGGGTATACCCGTGCATCGCACCGGGGATGTGGGGGGCTTGCCACAATTCTGAAGATGGAGAACTCACGCATTGCCGGGTCGGGATGAGCGATATCGGTCTTCACCCGGACGGTGATCTGCCCTTCTTCAAAACTCCCTGCGAGCATATCCTTCCAGAGCGCAAGATTCTGCTCAACGGTCTGATCTCTGCATGGACATGCTGTTTTGTTGTTCTTGAGATCCCTGAATATCTCTGCATCACAGGTGCACAAATACGCACCGCCCATTGCAATCAGCTGCTCGCAGTATGCATAATAGATATCCATCCGGTCGCTCTGATACACAATTTCACTCACCTCGATACCGAGCCAGTCCACATCTGAAAGGAGCAGCTGATAATTCTCTTCGCTCACCCGTTTCGGGTCCGTATCTTCAATCCGGAGAATATATTTGCCGCCATACTTTCTGATATAGTAATCATTCAGGTATGCAGCACGGGAATGACCGAGATGAAGAGGACCGGAAGGATTCGGGGCAAAGCGCATGACAACACCCTCGTCCCCGACATTTTCCAGGGGACGAAGACCGGTATCTCTCTTCTGCTTCTCCTTTTTTTCCAGCATTTCCGGAGCAAGCGACTCCAGACGAGCACGGCGTTCATCAGCATCCATCGCTCCGATTTCGGCCAGAATTTCACTCAGAAGTGCAGAATATTCCCGTGCATGAGGCCGAAGTTCAGGATGTTTCCCCATAAGGGCGCCAAGAACAGCACCGGCTTTCGGAACATTGCTGTGCATCACCGCGTTCTGGAGGGCATATTTATATAGAAAATCGCGAGTATCTCCATTCATTGTTTAATAGCCTCTGGAAACAAAATAATCAGTTATCTGGAGAAGAATGTCTTTTTCATTGCAGTCAGGGAAAAGAGCAAGCATCTTCTTTGCCCGTTCAACACGGCCAAGAGCTTCATTCCTGACGTCAGCAATGACACCCGCCTCTTCGAGAAGACCGATGGCCTCATCAATTTCAGCGTCACTCAGAATGGGTTTCCGGTACTTCGTAAGATCAATTCCCCTGTCTCTTGCCAGAATTGCCACAAGCGTCTGTTTCCCTTCACGAAGATCAGATGCACGGTCCTTGCCACTGGTTGCAGCGTCAGCCATCAGATCGATCAGGTCATCCTGAATCTGAAATGCGACCCCGCTGTTCAGGCCCCATTCATAGAGGGAATTAACCTGCTGAACATTGCCGCCGGCAAGCGTTGCGCCGATTGCTGCTGCAGCCGCATATAGGATCCCGGTTTTTTTGGAGACCATCTCAATATATTCAATCTCGTCAACATCATCCCTGTTTTCGAAATGAATATCCATATGCTGTCCCTCACAGAGATCCGCACATGCCTTTGCAAGGGCATTCACCGATCTGACCTTTGCAATGTCAGATGCAATTGCGGCGCATATCAGCTCAAAGGCATGTGCATAGAGCACATCACCTGCAAGAATTGCCGTAGGTTCGTCCCATTTTGTATGCACGGTCGGAACACCACGGCGTACCGCATCTCCGTCCATGATATCATCATGAACAAGAGTGAAGGTGTGAGTGACTTCGAGCGCAAGCGCTGCAGGCAGGATGTCCTGTGATCGGCCTTTCTGCACAAGGTCTGCAGCAAGCATGACGACAGCAGGCCGCAGGCGCTTCCCTCCGGCAAGAAGGAGGTGGGCGCTTGCCTTGTTCAGTTCTCCCGGCAATGTGCCGAATTCACGGTCCAGAACAATATCTATTTGTTCAGCAACACCTTCCAGATATGCACCAAGATCCATTTATTTCACCTAATTTATGAGTAATTTCTGCCCGTTTCTCAGTATGTGGGCATCGTTGTTCAGGGTATAACCGCAGTCCTCTGCAAGTTTCAGATATCCTCCGGTCATATCAATATCACCGTGAGACGGGATAACATGCTGTGGATTGAACAGATGAAGCACTTCATAATGTTCTTCACGGTATGCATGCCCACTGACATGCAGGTCAGAAAACAGACGTGCACCTTTCATACGGAGAAGCACTTCCTGTGTATGGCGCTGCCCGTAATTCATCGGGTTGGGGATAACCTTTGCACTATAGAGAATCTTATCCCCTTTCTCAATCTTAAACGGTGTCTGTCCGGAAGCAAGACGGGTAAGAATTGCACCCGGTTCACCCTGACTGCCGGTGACAATCGGGACATACTGGTCTTTCCCTTCTTTCATAATGGTGCGGAACATCTTGTCAACCGTACGACGGTTGCCCCGCATTGTCATACCGCGGGGAAATCCGACAAGTTTCATCTGTTCTGCAGTGGATGAATACCGCTCCATCGAACGGCCAAGAAGCACCGGTTTGCGACCAATCTCATGTGCACACTCGGCAATCATTTTGACCCGTGCAATATTGGAGGCAAATGTGCCCACAAACATCGCAGATTTTTCATCCTCATAGCAGGTCATTACATCCCTGACAAGGCGCTGGGCAATGCGTTCGCTGGGGCAGCGGCCGGGCATGTTCACATTCACACTCTCGGTAATGAGCGCAAGCACTCCCTCTTTTCCAACCTCACGCATGCGTGCAATGTTGGGGGGGTCTCCAAGCACCGGTGTCCGGTCCAGCTTGAAATCATTGGCATATACTATGGCACCACGCGGGGTGTGCAGCACAGCCATTACGGTGTCAATGATAGAATGCTGTACGGTGATGAATTCAAGGGACAGATTCTGTGAGATTTCATACCGGTATTTCTTCCCCGCGGGCAGATCAAAAACCGGATTATTGACAACAAATCGCTTTTCCCCCTCAATCTGCTGCCTGATTAGGGCTGCAGTATATGGCGTCCCGATGATCGGAGCATCATACCGGTGTGCAAGTTTCGGTATGGCACCGATATGGTCCAGATGGCCATGCGTACAGACAATCGCCTTAACAGTGCCCTCAACGGTATTCATTATGGTATCGTCAGGGATTGCCTTCATCTCAATTAAATCAAGAGAATGCAGATTTTCAACTTCGGCATCCTCATGAATCATTATCTGATCGAGGCGGAGTCCCATGTCAAAAATGACAATCTCTTTGCCGCACCGCACGGCAGTCATATTTCTGCCGACTTCGTTATACCCGCCGACAGCAATTACTTCAACTTTCATATTTCATTCCTCATATTGTAGCATTTCACCCGTAATTCCGGTGATATATTTTCGTACGTTCTTTAATTCGGAGGGGTTCCTGGAACCTGTCAGATAACACGACACCCGAATCTCTGTCTGAATTTGGTGGATTTTGTCACACAGACTCTCATATCCATCCATTGCCGGCTGCAGAAGGGCAAGCGCCATTCCTCCCAGACTGGCCCCGAGAGCGATTGCTTTGGCAATATCTGTACCTGAATTCAGCCCACCGGTTGCAATGACCGGACCACCTGCCCGGGATGCTTCTGATACGCTGACTGCTGTAGGTATGCCCCAGTCTGCAAAATGCAGGCCCAGTGCCTGCTGCATCGGATTTTCTGCGCGAAACTGTTCCACCGCTGCCCACGACGTGCCGCCAAGACCGCCTACATCAATCGCAGATGCACCGGCAGCCAAAACCTGCCTGGCACATTCCCGTGATATGCCGCAGCCGGTCTCTTTTACAATGACCGGGTACCGGCATGATGAACAGAGTTCACGCAGTGCGTCCAGACATCCGGCAGAATCATGATCGCCTTCCGGCTGAATGGCCTCCTGGAGGGGGTTTAAGTGTATGCAGAGTGCCTGAGCGTCAATCATCTCAACTGCCTTATCCGCCCATTCGGCGCCTTTATCCCTCAGCTGGATAATACCCAGATTTCCGCACAGGAATGCATGGGGTGCCCGTTCACGGACAATGGTAAAGCTGTCTTCCATCTCAGGATTTTCAAGGGCAGCGCGCTGCGATCCAACACCCATGGCAAGGCCGAATTCCTCTGCAGCTGTTGCAAGAGTGGCATTCACCTGCTTCGTATCGGGATGCCCCCCTGTCATTGCAGCAATAAAGACTGGCGCCTTCAGCTGGTGATCCAGGAATCGTACACCGAGATCCACTGCATCCATATTACACTCCGGAAGCGCATTATGAACCAGGCGGACATCATCAAATCCGGCCCTCCCGGCTACAATATTCTCATTGCAGCAGATATCCAGATGCTCTTTTTTCCGAGAGGATGTTATCATCCTGTTTTTTATTGTTATCCCCCCATTGGGGTTTTATAGAATATTCACATCAGCAAATATTCAGGTCACTGCATTTTCCTTCCTTCGCAGCGGAAACGTTCGCGTATCTATACCCTGTTTCCGGTAACCACGGTTCCACCATGTTCGCGCCCGTCGAGATAATCTTCCAGTCTGGACAGATGAAAGATTGTCGATTCTGTTCCTTCATCCGAAAGCCTCAGAAGCTCCGTCAGCTTTCCAATCATGCCTCCGGTCACATCTGTATTGTCCGACTCTCCGATTTCAATCTCAGCCACCGTCTCCCGGTTAATCAGAGGAACTACTTTCCCATTACAGAGTACACCGGCCACATCGGTAGCAAGCCCAATGCGGTCAACATGTATCCTCGCCGGGATTTCCCGTACCAGTTGATCACCGGATACAATGCAGGCTCCCCGTACACTGTCCATCACCACATCTCCGTGGAGGACAGGCACAATTCCCTGGTGCACCAGCATCGCAACCGGCTGATGGCTGAATGATTCAAGACGTCCGTTTTTCGCAGTACATGCATCAAGCGGGTGAATGCCTACTGCTTCCACACCGTTGGCACGAAGCGCGTTTACCACCGCAGTGTTCAGTTTTAAAACTGCACTGTGTGTGATAAATATACCTGATTTATTATTAGGGTCTAACCCTTTATCAAGGTGATGGCGTTTCGCCTCAGGATGACCACAGGATCCTGCGCCATGAACGATAAGAAACTGTATGCCGGGATGGCTGGAAATAACCCGGGAAATGTGTTCAAGATTTTCGGTATGAACAGTGCAGTCACCACTCTTATCGGTGATTACGCTACCGCCCAGTTTTATCAATACGGTTTCTTTCATCTTCCTTCTCCTTGCGTGCGCCTTCATTATCGATTGTTGTAATAATTGCCCTGCCGTCGCATCCTTCGATGGCACCGGCTATTTTGGATTTTGATCGTTTCGGACAGAGAGCCACCATCGACCCTCCGCCACCTGCCCCGGTAATCTTTGCGCCATAGGCACCCGCTGCACGTGCTGCTGTCACAAGACGGGTCAGCGCAGGATGACCCACACCGAGTGCTTCAAGAAGTTCATGGTTGATGTCCATATATCTCCCCAGAGCCCGCTGATCCTGAAAAACATGCAGTGAACGCATGGTGACAGCCTCAATGGCATCAAGTATGGGATTCACAATATCCGGATCTGCCGCACGGAATTTACTAACCTGCTCCACCATCCGGGCTGTCGAATGCGACACCATGGTATTCCCAATCACCAGATGGAAATCTTCCGGCGGAAGTCGCCGTTTAATATCTCCCTGAATCAGGAGGACACCTCCAAAAGTTGAAACGTAGGTGTCAGTAGGACTTGCACGCCCTTTCTGCACACTTTTTTCAACAGAATGCGCCATCGCTGCAATATCGGGTTTTCCATATCCCAGATCAAATTCATCGCTGATTGCTGAAAGGGTTGCAACGGTGACTGCCGCAGAAGAGCCCAGACCGGAAGAACTGGGAAGCTGGGAATGAATATACACACTTCCGTTGACTCCCATTAATTCAAAACATTTTTCGAGATATGGTGATTTCACCCGGGGAGGGTGCCGTGTTTTTCGAACTGTCACATACACCCGCGGTTTAATTGCCATTGCAATCCCTGACTTGCCGTAGACAACCGCGTGCTCACCAAATAAAAATACCTTGCCAGGTGCGCTCCATACTGCCAAAATTATACCGCCGCTATTGATGCGTATCCAACAACCTGCGCCATATCGCCGGTTGTATCACCGCTTGTCATGTATTGTATTAATGCTCCGTGCGTAGCCCCCATGTGACGGGTCAGAGTTGCCATTACAGAAATTGGCCCGTATCCACATGCACTAACATTATATTCACGCAGCCGCTGATAAAAAGAACTGATGTCAAGGTCATAAAGTCCCTCAATTGCATAGGCATCATTCTTTTTTGCAACATCTGCCGGGACATAATGGGAAAAATCACTGGAAGCGACAATGCGTACATCTCCTGCAGAGAGAGCGGCAGAATTCCAGATGGTTTCTGCAAGCGAGAGGGAATGTGCATAATCCTGGGGGCCCATGAGCACCGGAACAACGTGTGCATCAGGGAAACGGTGTTTGATAAACGGCATCTGAAGTTCCAGCGAGTTCTCCTCAGCCTGTATTGCCCTGTCAGAAAGAGGGACCCCAAGAGAACGGGCAAGTACCTTGTTGCAGGCAACCGTTCCAAGCGGTGTATCCCAGTCCAATTCTGATGTATATGGTCCGATACCCCGGTGGCTTGGTGCGATTACCAGGAATGTACCGGCAAAATGCCTGTCGAAGCACGAATACGATGTCGCCATCACCTGCCCGGAATACGTATACCCCGCATGGGGAGACACAACACCAAAACAGTCAGGCAAACCGGTCGCTTTGGTAAAAAAAGAGGTTAATAAAGAAGAAAGAATGACTGGATCATCCGGATACCATAGTCCCGCAAGCGTGGGTTTTCTGACACCCATTTATCATCCCTCCCTTCTCCTTCACATAAATAACCTTACAGATCGATTTCAAAGTCTTCCTGAGTCAGTGACGTTGCAATGCCACGTGCCTTCAGAATTTCCCTTGTTAAGAGGAAGTAGACCATTGAAAGTGCTTTTCGACCTTTGTTATTGGTCGGGATTACGAGGTCAATGTATTTAGTCATATTGTTGGTATCACAGAGTGCAACAACCGGAATACCACTCTGAACAGCCTCTTTGATTGCCTGAGCATCACCAATGGGGTCGGTCACGACAACAACATCAGGTTCGATATAATTGGGTATATTCTGGTTCGTCATCATTCCCGGAATGAATCTGCCAACCTTATAGGTTCCGCCGATAGCGGTTGCAAATTTCTTGGCAGGGTACTGACCATACTGACGGGAGGTTACAACGAGCACCTTTGGTGCATCATATTTTGCGATGAATTCAGCAGCAGTTTTAATTCTGCTGTCTGTTTCCTGGATGTCAAGAATGTACAAACCATCTCCGCGTACGCGGTAGATGAATTTTTTCATGTCCTTACTCTTCTGCTGCGTTCCGATGTGTACTCCGGCAGCAAGGTACTCCTCCACAGGGACGAGTGATTCTTTCAGTTCGATTTCTATTTCATTTGTATTCATTGGATCATCTCTTCAATTCTCACGAGTTCGTTGAGTTTTGCGATGCGCTCACCGCCGACAACACCTGTCTTAAGATAGATACACTCAAAGGCAGTTGCAAGATGGGCAATTGTCTCGTCTGTGGTCTCCCCGGACCGGTGGCTCATCACCGTTTCCATGCCACATGAATGCGCCATACGAATAGCTTCAAATGTGTCGGAAAGGGTGCCAATCTGATTCGGTTTAATTAAGACACAGTTCGTGGCGCAGGCGTCAATGCCCATTTCAATGCGCTCAACATTCGTGACGTAGAGGTCATCTCCGCAAACCAGGCAGCCATCACCCACCAGGTCCGTTAACGCGGAGAATCCTTCAAAGTCCTCCTCTACAATAGGATCTTCAACATACGCAAGTTCGTAGCGGTCAACCAGTTCAGCCATATAGGCCACCTGATCTTCAGTGCTGCGTTCTGCGTCACTATACCTGTACACTCCGTCTTTCCAGAGTTCACTGGCGGCAACATCAATACCCATTCTGATCTCAATCATAAGATCATCAGAAACGGCATTAATGGCCTCCTGCACCAGATCAAAGGCTTCAATATCAGTGATTGACGGTGCCCATGCACCCTCATCACCTTTTCCGCATGCATTACCACCGGATACTAACAGCTCTTTGATCTTTTTGTGCACCGCTGCATTGGCAAAAATTGCTTCATCTGCATCGAGTGCACCGGTTGGCACCACAAGGAATTCCTGAATATCTGTTGCATGTGCCGCATGGGCGCCTCCCCCGATAACATTCCCAAGAGGATAAGGGGTGCGCGCTGCAAAAGCACCGCCGAGATACCGAAACAGCGGCAATGAAAGGGAAGATGCTGCTGCTTTTGCATTCGCAAGAGACAGCGCAACCGCCACATTTGCACCAATTGACGAAAAATCCTCAGTCCCGTCAATCTCCCGGAGGAGATAGTCAAACCCGGTCTGGTCGGTGGTTTCAAATCCGGAAAGCGCAGGAAGCACCACCTCACGCGCGGCGTCAGTTGCCTCACGCGCAGGCAGGGCCTTTGCTTCGTACATACCGGTGCTTGCACCGGATGGTGCCGCTGCCCTTCCAAACCCGTTCTCAGTGTAAATATCGGCCTCAACAGTAGGGTTACCTCTGCTGTCAAGAATCGTCCTGAGCTGAATTTTCGTAATTTGTGCCATAATAATCACTGCACCCGTTTTACCGTAATGGGTATTTTCTGTTTTCTGAACTCTTCATCGGCTATTTCCAGCGGATCAATTGAATTGGTCTCTATCAGAAGAGGAGCGCCCATTGAAATCTGCAATGAACGTGCACCAACTATTCGCGCTTTTTCATAACGGGTAAAAGATTCCACGTCTTCGGATTTCATGTAGTCTCCACAAAAATATAATCAAAAATGGGGTCGCTGAGATTCGAACTCAGGTTACAGCATCCCGAACGCCATAGGATTCCAGGCTACCCCACGACCCCGCATAGTCAGTCTCTCATTGATACGGATTGAGATCATCAATAATCTCTTTGTGCGCTAAAATCATGCGCCTGCAGCAATAGCGCGAAAGTCCGAGATCGTCGAGGATCACTTTAGGATCCTCGCCTGCACTCCTCCGCTGCCTGAACTCTTCCCAGGCTGTCGAAATGACTTTCCCACATGTAAAACATCGGATTGGTATCATGCAAACGATCTCTATATCTATTATTGTTATCTAACGATAAGACTTTTGGAATTTCGCACGTGCACCACGGCCGTGTGGCTTCTTTGCTTCTTTCTGGCGCGAGTCATTTACCAGGAGAGTACGGTCATAGACAAGGTAGGTATCCTTAATCTTTGGATCGTTACTCCACTTCACAATGCCACGAGCCAGAGCGGTTCTGACCGCTTCGGCCTGTCCCATGAATCCGCCGCCCTTGACATCAATAGAAACATCAACATCATTCAGAACGCCCGGAACCAGAAGGAGCGGCTCAGAAATTTTCATTCTGAGCATCTCAGTGCCGTATATCTCAAGGGGTACAGAATTAATGCGCACACGCCCAACTCCTTCACGAAGAGTAGCACGTGCAATTGCAGTTTTCCGCTTTCCGCTTGTATTAATTACTTTCGTCATCTGATTTCACCACTCAGAATTTTGCTCCAAGTATTGTGCTGATCTCACCCAGAGTCACAAATTTCGGGGTTGAAAGTCCGTCAATGTGTGCCTCTTCAAGGATCTCAAGCTCTGCTCCCTCAAATTCATCAGGAATACCCACATGAACAATCACACGGCGAAGTGCCTCTGCACCACGCTTGCGTTTGTATGGGACCATTCCACGTATCGTACGCTTGAGAATATGATCCGGCCGGCGTGGATAGAATGGACCACCCTCACGGGAGCCACGCTTTCTCTTGTGATCATAATCTGCTAATATACGAGCCCTGCCTCCGGAAACTACACACTGCTCTGCATTTACAATGGCAATTTCCTCTCCTTCAAGCGACCGCTTTGCAACAATACTGGCAAGCCGTCCCAGGCGAAGTCCTGTTGCATCAATAATTGTAACCATGCACTTCACCTCAGAATCCTTACTTTTTTGCCTTCAGGATTCTGCCTGACAAGTTCCTCAATCGTCATACAGACCCCTTCTGCGCCAGTAATCTTTTCTTCTGCTGCCCCACTGAACTGGATCGCAGCAACAGATACCTTCTGGTTCAACACACCACTTCCGAGGACCTTCCCCGGAACCAGTACGGTATCCCCATCCTGTGCATACCTGTTAATTTTGCTGATATTGACTTCAGCGTAATTATTGCAGGGTGCTTCAAGCCGCTTTGCAATGTCGCGCCAGACATTTGCACCATTTGCCCGAGATGTCTCTTTAAGAGTAGATATGAGGGCAGAATAACGCGGATTTGTCTTCGTCGTTGTTTTAGTCATTTACATTCCCTCCGGATATATCGCAAAGAACATCCACCAGGCTGTCTGATTTCGTCTGAATCTCTTTTGCAGCTCGTTCAAGAATCTGACGCACCGGAATCGAACCATCACCCTCTACAACAAAGATGAACATATCAGTCTCTGTCTGAATAGAGATTGCGGGGCGGTCCCAGGTATCTGCATTCGCAATACAGATTCTCTCACAAAGCTTGCACAGTGTGCAGTCCTCAATTTTGCCTTCAACGACTGCTGCACTCTTTCCCTTTATTTCAAGCACATCACGTGGACATTCATCCACACACATGCCACAGCCGTCACACTTGCTGTCAAACACAATCCGCGGATATGCCTTATATCCACAGGCGAGTGTAGGTTGCCATTTCGCATGGTCAACACCCCGTCCAAGCACAGCACGCGCTTCAAGAACAATCTTCTGATCTCTTTCAATTTTGACCAGGGGAATGTTCTCTTCAACCGGTGCAGCACGTGGATTCTGGGGAATCAGGTCACGGGAATATACAACCCTCGGCCCTTCTACACTCAGTGTATAGACAGATGTGCATGCTGAACACCCCTCACCATTACAGGAGCAGTCCTTTGTGAACACATATTCACTCAGATCTGTCCTCAGGGGAATGAGCCCCAGGCGGTGAGCAAGCATCTCATCAAAGAGTGCGCTGTTATTGTCATATATGAGCACATCTTCGATGGCAAGTGTGGGAACTTCCCCGATCATTGTTCTTCTGAGTGCATTTACAAATGCCGAGGAAAAGCCTGAAATGACAAAACGGGCGACGTCATCATCAAACCTGCTGAATGAAAGGTGCATCTATCAGACTCTCCTGCCCCTTCTTCCACCTTTTGCACGAATGCTGTCGTGGGGTACAGGGGTGACATCCTCGATACGTCCGATACGCATACCTGCACGAGCAAGTGCGCGAATTGCTGCCTGAGCTCCGGGTCCCGGGCTGCGCTGCTTACCGCGGCCTGGCGCACGAACTCTGACGTGAACACCGACGATGCCTTTCTCCCTCGCCTGCTGTGCAACATTCGTTGCCATCTGCATTGCAGCATAGGGTGAACTCTCATTCCGGGCCTGCTTTACAACCATTCCGCCACTGGACTTTGTTACAGTCTCAGCGCCGGAGAGGTCGGTGACGGTGATGACCGTATTATTAAATGAAGCAAAGATATGCGCAATGCCCCATTTCTCATCAGGTGCTGCCATTACTGTCGTCCTCCTTTGATAATTCGTTCACGCTCAGGATGGACATCATTCGTTAATGGGGACGGACCATAGTAGGAAATACCACCATCTTCGCCGCGTTTAACGTGATAGCTGGGGATAGTTACCTTTCTTCCGCCAATAGCAACGTGCCCGTGCGTGATGAACTGGCGCGCCTGCTTTGGTGACCGTGCAAGACCCTGCCGGTAAACCATCGTCTGAAGGCGGCGTTCAAGTGCATTTTCGGCTTTCATTGCAAGAACATCACTGATGCCTGCATTTTCACCGAGTAATCCGAACCGGAACAGATGGCCGAGAAGCTCCTCTTCTTTCCGTGCAATCAGCGCTTCATTTGTTGAAGATGATTTCAGTGCAAGAAGTTCACGTGCAGCACGACGGTAATTTCTGAGAGTACTGCGCGTTTTCCAGAGCTCACGCTTGTTGCGGAGACCATATTCTATAACCAGCCGGTTTTCGTCTTCAATACGGCTCTTTTCAAACCGCCGTTTTGGAGTCTCGTACGTTTTGTGGTTCTTTCCTGGATAACCCATATCAGAAACCTCAGTTCTTCTTCCTTCTCACACCAACAGTGGTGCCAGTACGGCCTGTCGACTTTGTACGCTGTCCGCGCACTTTCTGACCGGTTTCGTGACGAATACCCCGGTAACTGCGAATCTTTCGCATCCGGTTGACATCGTCCTCTATTGCCATTCTCAAGTCCTGACCGAGAAGCTGTTTTGCCTCTCCGGTGTAGACATCTTTCTGCCGATTAAGCATCCAGGTTGGTACATGATCCTTGTAGCTGGCTACAACCGCACGAATACGGTCCACCGGTTCGTCTTCAAGAAGACCCAGTGTTGCCCGCGGGTCAACATCTGCAAGTTTTGAAATTACAGATGATGTATGCATACCGATACCCGCAAGTCCGGTTAATGCAATCTGAACCGCTTTAGTACCGTCAAGGTCAGTGTTCTCAATCCTGACGAAGTAGTTGATCTCTTGCTCTTCCATTCAGTCAGCCTCACATTGAGATATATACTCTTTAAAGCGTTGAGGGAGGGATTTGAACCCCCGAGTCCCAAGGGACACGGGGTTAGCAACCCCGCGCCATGCCTGGCTTGGCTACCTCAACAGAGATAATCTCGCATCATTACGACACTCGCAACACGAACAAACGTTGTTGCTCCATGAATGTTACCTTATTGTATGGTAAAAGAATGGTATTAAACGTTCCGGTATTAATACAGTCCCGGAGGTGCAGCCCTCTCCAGACCCAGACTTTTCAACCCGGAAACAATAAGGGGCAGTGCAATTGTCGCATCACAGAACACCTGTACCTGCGGAGAGGTCACAGCTTCCTTCCCCCAGCTGATGGCCTCTTCAAAGGTGCAGCCGGAAAGACCACCCCAGTGTGGAGCATCTGTTGTATACTGGATAGCATACGCATGACCTCCGCAGTCGTTATCATGGATTGAGGCGATGACCTGTGTCTGTTGAATGAAATTTTTCGGGACACCGCCCCCGACATAGATAACCCCGGTCTTCACAGAATTTTCAACCATCCGGGTAATTTCATCTGCATCCTTCAGCTGGTCAATACTAATGTCAGCGCCACCCCTCCGTGCCATTAATAGAGCGATGCCAATCGATGAGTCAGATAATGCAGGAATAAATATTGGCACTCCCGCATCTGCACATGCAGAGACCAGAGAACGTCCCGAAGGCCACCTCTCCTGCAGCTGACCGGCCAGTTTTCCGATGAATTCACGGGATGAGCCGGAATAGGGAGAGATTGAACGGGCATACTCAGCTATCAGCCGGTCAACATTCCTGAATTCACCCTCATACGCAAAAACATCATAAATCCTGTCAATCCCCTTACTGAAGAGTTCTGCATCATCCACATGGTGGTGTCCACGATAATGGCGCACACCCTGATGTTCACAGATGTCGTGAAAAATATTTGCACCGGTTGAGACGATGGCATCCACATATCTGCGTTCAACAAGTTCTGTAAGACATGCCTGCATGCCCGCAGGAATCATCGCACCGGAAAGCCCCAGAAATATTGTACAGTCAGGATCTTCGATCATCTTTTTCCAGACATTCAGGGATTCGCCAAGCCTCCCCCCCTGGAATCCGCCATTCCCCATGTTCTGCAGAAGCCTGTCAATTTCTCGCACAGGTTGTACAGGAGTGATCGGTTTCATAGTAATATCAGGGAATTATAATGAGAAATAGAGTACCATTCGATACAAAAAAAAGGGAGTATTATAGTGCGATAAGCATTGAATCCTTAGAGATAATTCCTCTGAGTTTCCCATCTTTTGTGACAGGAACGGAACTTATCCCTTTTGATACAATCAATTCAGCAAATTCAGCAACAGCCGCGCTTTCTTCAAGAGCGAGCGCCGGTGCAGTCATAATATCCCTTACGAAGAGATTTTTTATCTGGTTGTCCTGATGTTTTCCGTCCACCTTTGTCCGGAAATCACGCATTGCGCGTGCTACATCAGTTTCTGTGACAATGCCGGCAATGGCGCCATCATCCATAACAACAAATTTGGTCACATCCTCATCAAGCATGCGCCTGCGCAGATGGATAACCCTCTCATCCAGGCCAATTACGGCTGCATTCTGGATCAGATTTTCCGTTGTTGTGTCGGGTACCATCACTCTAAGAAGATCAGTTGCATCAACCTTCCCAACGAGTTTATGCTCACTGTCAAGCACAACTGCTAATTTATATTCCTGGAGAAGCGGAATTAGTATATCTGCCTCTTCATCCCCGTAGACTGATGTGAAATTTTCATCCGTTTGGTTTGCTACATGAATCTGCGTAGGTGACAGAGTGGACGTCTTCTTGCTGCCAAGAGTTTCCGCAATAGCTGCCCGGGAAATTGTTCCCATTACTGAACCATTGTTTGTAACTATCAGAGGGTCTACACCATCTGCGAGCATTTTATCAAGCGCTTCGGTAATTGGAGCAGATTTTGCGATGGTAATCGACTTGGACATCACATCTTTGACAAATATTTCCTGACTCATTATGCCACTTCCTGGATACATATCCTATTCAGAATCCTGTTTATCTTTACAGGATAAAGGCTAATTTTCACTGACCTGTTCATCAGGCATCCTCCATGTACCACAGAGGAAAGATGCCGGAAAAGCATTACTGTCATTTTTCATGCTTTTTGTTTTAATCCTGATCATGTACTGAATGCAATACTATTACAGCTCATTCTGAAGAGCCCGGACCAGATCATACTCTGTAATTATGCCAACCAGACGGGAATCTTCGATAACCGGCAATGCACCAACACCTTTTGCCAGCATATACCGTGCCGCATCACCTACATTCGCGGAAGGATTTGTCGTCATAAGATCACCCGTCATCAAAGAGCGGACGGAAATTTCGAGAACATCATCCGTTGAACCGGTTGTCATCTTCTCAAAGATAGTACCATCCCCGACATATTTCATAATATCCATAGCCGTCACAATGCCGAAAAGGACATCATTACTGACAACAGGCAGGCGTCTGAATTTGCGGCGTGTCATCTCTCTGGCTGCACTCCGAATGGTTTCGTCCGGCGTGATGACCTGCGGAGATGCCGTCATCACATCTTCAACAAGACTGACACTCTGGTATGAGGTGAGCACCTGCAGTACATCACGCTCAGTGATGATACCCATAAGCCGGTCATCACCATTGACGATAGGGAGGCCGCCGGTTTTGGTCATTACTATCCTGTCGACAACATCCGGAAGTTCATCACCGGGATGAACCGTTTCCAGTTTTGTTGACATAATTTCCTTTACCGGTTCATTGATTGCCGAGAGCAACTGTCCACGATGTTTAACCTTAACAAGGTTATACTTCGATCCTCCGCCCATAAGGTCAACCACATCACCTGCTGTCACAAGACCATACAGCCTTCCTGTACCCGGGTCTGTTACCGGCAACCTGCGGAACCCCTTCGTACTCATGGCCTCGACAGCACGGATAATCTGCATCGTCTGGGGAACGGAATAAACGTCACTCGTTCCAATAGCCAGTATCTCAGAAGGATGCCCGGGCTTATTGGTTGAAAATTCTACAGGGCGTCCATTCATCTTTCCGGGATTTGTTCTTATTTCATCAGCTGGTTTCGTATTCTTCAGATTTCTGCGCATGTACGACTCCGGGTAATTCAAGAGCATTGAGAATGTCCTGACGCGATACAATGCCTGCGATCTGTCCATCCGGTTCAATAACCGGAAGTCGGCTGACATCATACTGCATCATTGCCTGTGCTGCGTCCCCTATTGTATCATTCCTGAATGTAATAATGGCAGGGGTAACCATTACATATTCAACCGGTGTTCGATGTTTTGCTTCAATTGAGCGGCGTATATGCCCGTGTGTGATCAGATCTTTTCTGGATATCATGCCCAGAATTCGATTCTCCTCTTCAACAGGAAGCGCGTCATACCCGCTCTCCGTGATCTTTGAATAGACCGCATGCAGTGGATCATCAGGATGGCACGTAACCACCTGCCGGGTCATATAGTCATCCACCAGCCCTTCCGGATGCTGCCGGGACATGATTACCGGAAAGAGTGCAGCCAGCTGCACCGCTCCGATAAGCTCTCCTGCATGAGAGCAGACCGCCACACTGTCTGTCTGCGCATTTCTGATCTGCACAAGGGCATCTTCGATTGAATCCCCGGATTGCACAGACGGTGCCTCACGGAGAAAGGTTTGAATCTCCAGATTTGATTTCGTCTCATTTACAAGGATCACGTCTGAAAGGTCAACAGACCCTGCCAGACTCCCGTCCCGGTTTCTGACAAAAATTTCTCTGAATGAATCCTCCCGAAGATGCTTTCTCGCCTTTGTGATCAGATCATCGGGATATAAGACAGGTATTTCGCGCATCAGGTCGGATACGACCATCATAACGGTTCATCCTCTCCTCGACATTCGGGGCACCGCATGTTTCCGTCAACATTCACCAGATCATCTGACATGCAGCCGCATTCATCACAGATACCGTCCACAAGCTCATCAAACCGGTTTATTTCGATAAGATTGGACATAATCCCGTTCATTTCATTGGATACTGCCAGAATGTCGCGTACCGTAACGATACCGACAACCCGTGAATCCTCAACAACCGGGATTCTCCGGACTTTATTCTTCATCATTATATTGGCAGCATCCTCTATGGTTTTATCAACGCCTATGGTAATCAGCGGTGTGCTCATCACTTCATGAACGAACACGTCACCCGGCACTCTGTTCTTGGCAACAACCTTGCAATTGATATCCTGTTCAGTAACAATACCGACAGGGGCGTTTTTCTTCAGCACTATACAACTGCCAACTTCATCACGGCACATCTTCTCTGCGGCATGTGCAACCGTTGATCCCGAGTCTATTGTTGTGGGACGAAACCGGATCACTTCTTTGAGAAGGATACGCGTTTCAAACCGCATTTGGTTCATCCTGTTATCACTCACTCAGATCACCGTTTATTCTGCATTAAATAATTAAGCAGATGTGGTATAGTGGGCTATTATGCCGTATTCGTATAAAAGAATAGTGAAGATACGCAGATTAATCATGATAATTTCTTTTGCCTTCCCACGTGCAAGAATAAATCTATATTATGAGGGAAGCAGATATCTGAATAGGAATAATCTGCTTTCAGGAGGGACTCATGAATCTTTTTATACGGACAAAAAAACGACTTTCAAGGTTTTTAAATGCATTTTTTAAGAAGCGTCAGTCACGAATAGGCATCTATGGACCGCCAAACGCAGGAAAAACCACACTGTCAAACCGAATTGTGCGGGACTGGACAGGAGATGCATTGGGCCCTGTCAGTGAGATACCTCATGAAACCAGACGTGCACGACGCAAAGAGGGCATAACCATCTCAAACCAGAATGGAAACACGGTAACCATTGATATTGTGGACACCCCGGGTGTAACAACAAAAATTGATTATCAGGAGTTCATTGAATACGGAATGGAAAAGGATGATGCAGTAAAGCGTGCCCGTGAAGCTACAGAGGGGGTTGCTGAAGCAATGCACTGGCTTCGTGAGGACATCGACGGCGTCATTTATATGCTTGATTCAACACTCGACCCGTTTACCCAGGTAAATATCATGCTGGTCGGTATCATTGAAAGCAGAAATTTACCAGTAATCATTGTCGCAAATAAAATTGATCTGCCTGATGCATCTGCATCTGCCATCCGGAAGGCATTTCCCCAGCACCCTGTGATTCCGGTCTCCGGTCTTGAAGGAAACAACATGGAAGAGCTCTATGAAAAAATGCTCGAGTATTTCGGGTGATTCCAGATGATACAGGGAGTTCAGATAGACCTGATTTCAGCAGACAGGCTTGAAAAAATGACAACCATGGAAAAGATTCGTCTAATCCTTGATGATGTCATGGAAGGGAACATCGTTGTTCTGGAAAAAGGGCTTACCCCGGATGAACAGAGCAGGCTAATTGAAATTACCATGCTTGAAATTACTCCTGACGGATTTTCAGGAATTGAGATGGAAACCTATGCAGCAAAGGATTCTGGTTCTTCAGGAGGACTGTTCGGAAAACTTCTGGGAAAGAAGGGTCCCGGAACACGCATGACCGTTATCGGCCCTGCCAACCAGATGAAAACAATAAAGAAGGACAAAGACCTCATAAGCGCCTGGGTATCATCACGGTGAGTGCGATGGCACATAAGTGCACACAATGCGGACGGGAATTTCAGGACGGATCAAATGTTATCCTCAAGGGATGCCCCAGCTGTGGCGGAAAAAAATTTCTCTTCATCCGCCCACAGGATATGCACAAGGATGTGCTTGAGGAAAAGAGCATAAAACAGATCGCAGAAGAGACAAAGGAACAGTTTCTGGAGATAAAGGAAGAGAAACAGAGACCGGAGACTGCCAGCACCTCCAAACATGTGGAGATGTATGACAGAATCGAAAGCATCACGGTCATCAATCCCGGCTCCTATGAACTCAATCTGGAGAAGCTCGCGGAAAGTGATGAACTGGTTATCAGAATGGGGAACGATGACCGGTATATGGTTGATATTCATTCGATGGGGAAAAGTTCTAAATCGAAACCGAAGAAAAAACCGGATAAAAAACGGTAATATCTCTTTTTACAATATCTGATATTCTTCAACTCCTCCCGGAAAATATACTTCAGAGCCTTGCACATTCAGGTTCATCGTCCCGGAATCTCCCATCCGGATGCAGAGGAGATTTACCATCCGGTTCTCACAAGGATTGATGCCCGCACCATGCTATGCGAGTGAATATGCAAGGAAACACCGTCGGGAAAGGATATTATCACCCATATATATTCGGATAGATCACTTCAGGAAGTAAATCCGGTCTAATGCATGCAGGTCTCAGGTTATATTACCGTTACCAACCTATGTCTGGCCACATAAAAATTAAAACGGATAATCAGCAGGATCGCTGATATATTCGTTCATATTTTTGAAGGTGACGGCTGTACCTCCGCTTGTTACCCGGAACCCATCCTGAGCGATGACCAGTCCCTCAAATAAACTTCCTTCAAACACCACTTCCCCATTCGGGGCAAATAACACACCGGTGACAATCCTGTTTCCCATGCCTGTTAGTCTGATATCGCCTGATTTTGCAACGATTATTACATCTTCAGCCGTACTTGGAGCAGGCCAGTCATTAACGGCAGTATAACTATCGGCACATATCCTTATATTGTCTGCAAGGGCGCCCCCGGATACATATCCACGGGAAGAGTACCATGCATCACTCCTTGCAGAAGGCATCTCAACAGCAGGAATCGTAAATCCTGGCACTGATTTCAATTTTGAACATTTGTCCAGAATCGAACGGTCCATATGCGGAGGGTGACTAAACTTCCCGGTATAGAAGATATTTGCATCAGTGAGATCCGGTGTCCAGCCAAGCCCCAGTTCCCCATCGACATACATCGTCCCATGAATTACCGGATCCTTTAGGTAGCAGTTACCATTGACATAGACATCGCCGTAAATGTCTCTCGCTCCAATTCCGAGATACAGGTCACCATTCACATAGATAGAGCCCGGAGATACCTCCGATCCTAATGCTGCACTCCCCCCATCCAGTGAGATTGTTCCATCCACATTTATATTTGAAACAGCAAGAGAGGTTCCACCATTAAGGTCAGCCGTATTCAGTTCACTACCGGTGATATGAATCGTCGCTCCCGGTCCAGTGACAGCGTCTCCGGCAAATGAGAGTTCCTGCCCGTATACAAAGACATTCTCATTGACAACATACTGCGCAAATGCGCTCACGCCCTCAGTTGCATTAATGTATGCCGTACGCTCAAGGGTATCCGTACCATATCCATTCGTCACCGTGAGGTTCACATCATACGTCCCGGCATCAGTATAGGTGTGCAATGGATTCAGATCCGAGGATGTTGTACCGTCACCAAAGCTCCACAGATACGTGAAGGGTGTGGTCCCCGTCACGGTTGAGGTGAACTGCACAGCAAGCGGGGCATCCCCTGTCACCGGCGTCCCAGTGAAGGACACCACAGGTGCATCCCCGGAGGGTGGTGAGCATGCATCTGCCAAAGTTGCAACCTCATCTGCTGTGAGCGCCGTTCCATAGAGATACAGCTCATCCATCATTCCTTTGTAGAAGAAATTGGCCCAGTCATATTTCGTGACCATCTGCCTGCCAATACTGACCGGTTCCGTATTTTCCTGAAGCGGTGTCCGCGTGACGCTGAAGGTCCCTTCTTCCTGACCGTCGACATATACGGTTCCCGTTCCGCCGTCAACCACGACCGCAATATGGAACCACTCGTCATAAGAAAGTGGCAGGCCAGTGACATCCGATATGGCCCCCTCTGCATTCACAGCGTCAAGTTCACCGTTTTCCTCGAATCGAAGAGCGTCATTATCAATCTTGAGAAATACTTCATAATTATTTGAGTATTTGCTCCGCTGGTAATCATCGTAGCCTTTACCGATGATCTGGGTATAGTTCCGATAGGAATCCGGGGCCGAAACATATTCCGGCACTTCAGGTTTGAACCACCCGGCAAACGTGAATGTGTCATTGAAGCTGAGTGTATCATCGTCCGGGACGCTCACCCAGGTGGTCGTGCCGTCGAAATAGAGACCAGTGCCGCAGGCACCTGCCCGCCGGTCCGCCGGACCGCCCTCGATGATCCCGTCGTTGCCGTTGCCGGACGAATCAACCGCAGTGCTTCCGGACGCTTCATCGAACCGCCACCACGCAACAGGGAAAAGGGGTTCTATAGCAAATACCTGGATATATCCGGTTTTAACAGCCGACCCCGAACCGTCCGGGTTGTATGCAGTCAGCTGAATCGTGTACACGCCGGGGGAGGTATAGATATGCACCGGATGCTGCGCCGATGATGAACCTCCGTCACCAAAACTCCACTGCCATGCATAAGGGTCATTGGACGATGCATCCGTGAATTGGACTGTCAGCGGAGCCATGCCACCCGTCACATTCGCAGAGAATGCCGCCACCGGCGTTAGACCGGTCGGGGGAATCACGGTCGCGCTCGTCCCGACATCCCAAAGAAGGATGCCACCCCCATTTGGATCGTAATATATTATTTGAACGGATTCGGGCGGTTCATTACCAGTAAGATCAAGAGTTAATGAATCGCCAGAACCCCACTGATCCCAATCGGAACCACCCATAGTGGAGGTGAAATTTGCTGTCACATCCCTTCCGTCAACAAGAATCCGTGTTTCATTCCTCTGAAGAGTGTCCCCTGCACGAAGATCGAGAACATACGTATCATCATCTTCAATAATACGGGCATCTATAGAAACAGCGGGCACCACAAAAGCAGATGGCGCAGAAAGGAGCATGACAAGAACCACTCCAAATGCAGCGACAAATACGCCAATGAGAATAATCGAGCCGATCATCTCTGATGATGCGTCATCATGGTTTTTTACAGGAAAATGAGACGACTCTTCCTGTAGATTATTACAGCTATATCTTCCCATCTTCTCCCCCCTGCGTCAGATACCATCTGCTTTTGCTAAAATGACTGAATTCTCGTTGTCAGTCGGACTCCATGCATTTATGACAAACATCCCGGAATCCGTTGGCCGGACATTCAGCAGGGTTATAACAGTCGCACCTCCGGACCGGGGATCAAGTGCACCATTTATATACAGCTCATACGTCGGATCAAGCCTGAACGCAAGATTAGACTCCAGATTATCATATTCCGGGATCCAGGCACTTTTAATTTCAACCTCATCTCTTGCACCTCCCGGAATCAGTGCGCCATTAATCCAGACATTGACTCTCTCAAATCTGAGGCTGAAAAATGTATTCCCTACACCTGTGATGCTTATTCGATTCCCTGCAGCCTCATCTTTTCCGGTACGAATGACAAGTGTATCTCCTGTGTTCAGGCTCCGGGCACCGGCTTCTCCTTGAATAGTAACGGTTGAGTTCGGAGAAACAACCGTGAAATTAAAATATCTGCCCTCCACAACAGCAGTCTGTTCTAACGACGCAAAGGCGGCAATGATCTGGGAATCCCTAAGAACAGATTCAGCAACAATCTCACCGGCCACCTCAGGACCGGGAGTCGCCGGGACGCCACCCGGAGCAAGGGTAGGCAAAGGTGCGGACGAGACATCAGCAAGGTCTGCGGCCACACCCGCATCGTCCACATATGCCGGGCGGAAGATGCCTGAGTTATCCAGGTAGGTGATGCGAATATGATCTTCGAGCGGGGTGACAGTCCCCGTGGCAGTATACGTAAGGGTCTCCCCCGTCGACCAGGGCCATGCACCGCCGGACGTAAAGTTCAGGGCGGTCGCAGGAACAGCGGCTCCATCGACGTACACCCCGAAATCTCCCGGATTCAGGGAGTCCCCGCCATTGTGCTGAAAAAGGACAAGTGTCACATTATTCGAGATGAGCACATCTACCGCCGGCAACTCTTCTGCCATCGGCTGAGAGAAGAGAAAGACCCCGACGAGCGTAATGGCTACCACGGTCAGCCCGATAAGGAGGACCACACCGATGGTCTCGGATACCGCATCTTCATTCGTCATCTGTGTCCGCATGCCATTCATTGTACTCTCCCTCACTCAATCCCTGATGCAACCGTCTGGAGCGTTGCCGTGTAGTTCGCCCGGATGAAATCGGCATAGACACCGATGCTTGTATTTCCGACAACCTCAAGAGATACCGTATCTGTGTCTGTGGTCAGCGTGTACCAGGATGCAGGAATCCCATAGCGTGCCAGTGCGTCCCGGAAGGACCCTTCCCACATCCGGCGGGTGTTCACGTCGTCTGATGCCACCACAATGCTAACATTGGTAATTGCGTCATAGGACACTTCTGAAATGCCATTCGAATTCAGATTTGTGTCAATTCGCACCGGTCCGGTGCCGCTTATCAGCTGTTCACCATTCAGCCGGATTATCGTTAAATCGACTTTGGCAGTATACCCTCCGCCAGTCCCGTATCGTGCGATGGTCAGGGGCGGCATGACCCGGACAGTAGAACCGGAATCCTGTTCAAGGAAAACGCCACCCAGCTGATAATAGTAATTCTGGTCTATCCAGTAGTTATTATCTGACTGAAATTCGAGTGAACCCATCTCATAGTCAGCAATGGTTACCACTCCCCCGGCATTCGAACCGGCAGTGACTGTAATGGTTTCAGAACGTTGGTTTATTCCGACAGAGCCCCCGGAGGGGATCGGTGTCAGCAACACAAAATCACCGATCCCTCCCTGACTGTAACCCCCGCCGGTTCCCAGATCAAGGGTTGTACTAAGGGTTGTTCCCTCCCGTTCATTCACCCAGAGGGAGTCCAGCGAAATTTTATAGGCCGCAAATGTGTCTTTGATGTCATTCATATGGCTTATTTCATTATCCCTTCCCTGAACAGGGACCGTATATGTCTGATACATCACAAGAAATACTACCAGAAGGCCTATCAGAAGAATAAATCCGATCACTTCTGAAAGCCCTTCATCACTCTGAAACGACTTCATAAGACAAATACGTGAGTTTTACCGCCGTGACAATAAATACCTGTTTGTACTAAAGACGGTCCTGAGATTCAGATAATACCTATATATTGTTAATCTTGAAACGCCAAATATTAGCCAATGCAGCAACAGGAAGGAGAAACCCAGGAGCGAATACACTGGGCAGATGTCTGTGCAGCACAGGTTGATCAGGAAAAAACCCACTATATTGCCACCGGGATTACGCCATCCGGACCGATCCATCTCGGCAATATGCGGGAAGTTTTGACCGGAGATCTTGTGCACAAAGCAATGGTCGAACGAGGACTTTCAGCAGAACTCATTTATATCGCTGATGATTTTGATCCACTCCGCAAGGTGTATCCATTTCTCCCGGATTCATATGCAAAATATATCGGAATGCCCATATGCGACATTCCCTGCCCCTGCGGCAAACATGCAAATTATGCAGAACATTTTCTTGAACCGTTTCTGCAGGCAATCGACGAGATGGATGTACACCCAACCATCGTTCGTTCAAGTGAACTCTACCGGTCAGGCAGATATACTGATGAAATCGCAACCGTGCTGAACCGTTCAGATGACATAAAAGAGATTCTTGAACGGGTTTCAGGCCGATCACTTCCGGATTCATGGGTTCCCTATTATCCGATATGCAGCAAATGCGGTACAATTGCAAATGCAGAGATTCTCTCCCATGATCCGGAGACGACATCCGTTGCATACCGTTGCCCCTGTGGACATGAAGGAGTATCGGATTATTCAAAAGGTGAAGGGAAACTGGTCTGGCGTGTTGACTGGCCAATGCGGTGGTACAACATGGGCATCACCGTAGAACCATTTGGAAAAGACCATGCCGCAGCAGGAGGCTCATACGACACCGGTAAAGAGATCGTGGAGAAGATATTCGGCGGAGTCGCCCCGTTCCCGGTTCAGTATGAATGGATCAGCCTGAAAGGAAAGGGAGCAATGGCTTCATCAACCGGTGTTGCCATATCCATCAATGAGATGCTCTCCATCGTTCCGCCTGACGTCCTGCGATATATGATTGTCCGGACCCGGCCCGAGCGGGCAATCAACTTTGACCCGGGTATGGGACTGTTATCACTTATTGATGAGTATGCGCGCCTTGCAGAGGACAAGAACAGCCGTGAATATGAACTATCGGCAATATCGTCAATTGCAACTGACATCCCCTTCCGCCATATGGTAACAGTTGTGCAGATTGCACGGGACAAGGAAACCATTTTTGATATCCTTGCCCGGAGCGGATATAATGTTGAAAACAAAGAGGCAGTGCTTGCACGTGCTGAACGTGCACGAATATGGATTGAAAAATACGCACCAGAAATGGTGAAATTCACGGTCCAGACCGAATTGCCTTCTGCGGTATTTGCATTTACGGAAGATGACCGCTACGGACTGAGTGCCCTTCTCGCACAATATATTGCAATGGATGAATGGAAGGCTGAGACCATCCACAATGCAGTATACAAAGTGGGGGAGGATACCGGGGTGAACGCAAAGAAAATTTTCACTGCCCTCTACCTCGCAATTCTCGGAAAAGAACGGGGCCCCAGACTTGGATGGTTCCTTGAAGCCCTGGGACAGGAATTTGTGACCCAGAGAATTACTGATGCGGTGAATGCCGGTGCTTAGTACAGCCTGCAGACTCTGCCACGAAGGCGCAAAAATGGTTCTGTTTGTTACCGGAAGGTGCAACAGGACCTGCTGGTACTGCCCGATTTCATCTGAGAAGAAAGGGAAAGACACCGCCTATGCAAATGACCGGGTCATTCTCACCGATGACGACATCCTTGAGGAAGCCTGGTCAATGGGAGCACTGGGTGCCGGGATAACCGGAGGGGAACCCCTTCTGGTACCTGAACGGGTAAAGCACTACTGTACTCTTCTGAAAAATGAATATGGAGAGGCATTCAATATCCACCTGTACACCGGCATTGCTCCGAATGAAGACATTCTTATTCTTCTCAGCGACTGCGTGGATGAAATACGGTTTCATCTCCCGGAAGAAATCTGGGAAACCTATCAGGATTCCCCATTTCCTGCGGCAATTCGCACCGCAAAAGAACTCGGATTTGAAGTCACCATTGAAGTGCCGTCATTACCGGGACTGCATCATCTTATCCCTGCCGTTGACACCGTTGACTGGTTCAATATTAATGAACTGGAATGGAGTGAAACAAACGCAGACGCAATGAGAGGAAAGAGCCACTCACTTGAAGACTGCTACCATAACGCCGTCGGAGGTGCAGGGATTTGGGCGGCAGAGATTCTCAAAAATCCAAAAGTGCACTGGTGTTCATCAGGTTTCAAAGACTCGGTGCAGCTGAGAAAAAGACTGATTCGCACGGCAGAAATTACTGCACGTGAATTTGAAGAGGTCACCGATGACGGCACTCTGATGTACGGCGTCTGGGAATATGCCGGGCAGCCTCATGATATCGAAGAGGGAATGTGGCAGGAGAGAGACGGCAATATCGAGACTGCCTGGTGGATCCTTGCAGAACACCCGGAAGACTTTCCCGGAACAAAGTATATCATTGAACGATATCCCGGATGGGGGATAATAGTGGAGGTAATCCCGCTTTGAAACTCAGGAATATTCTTAATCAATGCTACGAGCGTCATCTGATGAAACGCATAACGAACGTTCCGGATCATATTGCAATCATCCAGGACGGAAACCGCCGTTATGCAAAGATACAGGGGAAAAATACCTCTTTCGGACACCGGAAAGGTGCGCAGACCTCAGAGGATCTGCTTGAATGGGCACGGGAGATTGGCGTCCGGAATGTGACATTATACTCATTTTCCACGGAAAATTTTAACCGGTCAGATGAAGAGCTGAATGAATTATTCTCACTTTTTATTGAAAAATTCAGATCCGTAAAAACGGATCCACGGATTCATAAAAATAAAATCCGCCTGCAGGTAGTAGGAGACCGCAGCCTCATTCCGGAAAATCTTCTTGCAACCATCGTTGAAGCAGAGGAAGCAACCAAAGACTATACACAATTCCACCTCAATATTGCCCTGGCATATGGGGGCAGAAATGAAATCGTGCTTGCATCACGGGAAATTATCAAAGATCTGAGAGCAAACAGAATAACACCCGATATGATCACCAAAGATCTCTTTGACGAAAAGATCCGCGGAGACCTGCATCTCCCCCCCGTTGATCTGATCATCCGTACCGGAAACGAGAAACGGACATCCAATTTTCTTCCGTGGTTTGCCAACGGATACGAATCAGCGGTCTACTTCTGTGCACCATACTGGCCCCTCTTCAGAAAAATTGATCTGCTCAGGGGAATCCGCGTGTATGACGAACGGGTTAAGAGCGGCTATCTCCCATAACGTCTTTTGCGGAGCTGATAATCCCGTATTGCCCGGAAAAAATCAATTTTTCTAAACGTCTGCCAGTTTACATCAGTGAAAAACAGTTCAGAATATACTGACTGCCAGATCATAAAATCCATCAGATGGTTATCCCCGGTTTTAATGACAAAATCCGGTTCATAATGAAATGTCAGGTGAGATTCGAGCATTTTTTCGTCAATCTCATCCGGTGCGATTCCTTTTTCTGCAATTTCACGAACAGAACGGACAATCTCTTCCCTGCCACTCATGCCCACTGCAATAATGGTATCCGGAATCTGGCTCCCGTCATGGAGCACCGATACCCCTCCGGGTGAATACAGGGTTACACGGACAGGACCAAAGGAATCTTTAAACCGGGTTATTTCTGAGATCAGGGGATCAGGATTATCGGTATCAATATGGAAAATGAGGGATTTCAACCCACATTCTCCACTCCAGTTGATAACCTGGATGATTTTTTCCGGTGCACGTCGCGCTTCATCCTCGGAGAGCATGATACAGATATGACCGGGAACATCCACACATCCCCGGATCAGAACCCTCTCATAGATATACCGAATCATACAACACCTGAATTTTCGATTTTATTGAAATGCAGCCCATCTCCGGTTGCTACAGTAGAACATCCCCGGCAACCCCATAGAGCAATAAGATAGTATACACCTTTTGTATCACAGGTAATTAATATCATTCAATTCTGTCAATGATGCACCTGAAGAATACATCTGAGGGCATGCATCACGACCGGAACAGAGGCACCAATCTTTATCAGATCATTACCATTATTGAAACTGAATCTCCCATAGTAATAGACAGGTGATTAAAATGCTCTCATTCGTTGGACTTGGTCTGTATGACGGGGAAGACATCTCCCTAAAAGGTCTCAGGAAAATAAAGGAAGCAGACCATATCTTTCTGGAAGGATATACATCCCGCCTGATGGGTATAAAGATCTGTGAGATGGAGGACCAGTACGGAAAAACAGTAACGATTCTGGGACGGGAGGATGTTGAACAGCATCCGGATACCGTTCTTGAATACGCTAAAGAAGGACCGGTGGTATTTCTTACCGGAGGGGATCCGATGGTATCAACCACGCATGCCGACCTTCGTATACGGGCAGCGGAACGGGGGATAAAGACAGAGATTATTCATTCATCTTCGATTATCAGTGCCGTCTGCGGCCTTTCAGGGTTACAGAATTATCGGTTCGGAAAATCATGCTCGGTTCCGTTTCCTGCAGAAAACTGGTTTCCCATCACACCATTTGAAACAATTTCAGCCAACCTTGCATTAGATCTTCACACACTGGTCTACCTGGATATCCAGTCAGACAGATATATGACCGTTCCTGAGGCAATCAGCCTGATATCTGCAATGGCGCAGAAGAAAAATGCAGAATTACCGGGACTTTTTATTGGCATTGCACGTGCGGGCAGCGAAAATCCTACAGTTATTGCCGGAAATGCAGAGGCCCTTTTAAATGCAGATTTTGGCCCGCCCCTCCATGTGCTCATTGTCCCGGCGAGTCTTCACCCAATCGAGGAGGATTATATCCGGACATTTGCTGGTTACCATGATTGAGGCATACGGCAAAACCTTTTTCGAAAAGGCAGATAGAGCTAAAATTGTTGTTCCACAGAATACATGGCTTTTCAGTGCGGCAGAAGATGTTATTGAGATGGCGCAGGCATACGCTTCAGACGGATTTGTATTTCTGAAGAACCATGATGAGGTAAATGCTCTTGCATCATTTGCCTATGGAAACGGATGGCTGGATACGGGCGTAAAAGCAGGCCTCATCGCCAGTCTTTCAACGGGCATCCCCCCATCAGGCTGTGCAGAGGAGATACCGGAAAACCTCTCGGACCATCTGTCGGAGAAGACATTCAGATACGAAAGAATGCTCACCACTGCATTAACATCTGTCTGCATAAATTCTGAACCGGAACTTCCCCTTTATTCGGCAGCAGAAGAACTCTGCCGGATTGCACACCTCCATTATCACGAAGGCACAACTGAAATACAACGCAACAATCTTGCAGATGGACTGGCCCTTCTCAGTTACGCCTACGGATGGATTGATGCAGGTGTACGTACAGGCATCCTGAGGGTAGTAAAAAATAACGAATTATTCACGATTTAAAGTAAAAAGAGTTTATAGTTTGGCAGGAAAACGTAGATAATTCATCGATTCTTTCGGAAATGGAGATTATTAATTCATGGAAAGTTCACAATGGAAATGGTTGGCCCTCTCTGTTGGTTTCAGTACAATTGTACTCATAGGTGTTCTTTGGTTTACCATAGATGATGAGACCATCACCTATCTTAAGGACGTCAACTACACATTTTTACTGTTTGCATTGTTTCTCCACATCCTTGCATTGATGGCATGGGGTATGAGACTGAAGATGATGTCGCAATCTCTGGGGTATCACGTACCCTTTCTCCATGCACTAAACGCAGTCTTTGCAAATCTTCTGGTTGCTGCCATCACTCCCTCACAGGCAGGAGGAGAACCAGTCAGAATTCATGAGCTCTATCGGGCAGATGTGCCGGTAGGTGATGCAACCGCTGTTGTGATCATGGAGCGGGTTATTGATGGTATTGTACTCGGACTCATTGGGATATTGGCATTTTTCCTGCTGGTATTCCAGGTTGCAACACTGGACGTGAATCTTACGACTCCTTTGATGGTCATCTGGGTTATGCTCATTTGCTTCATGGCCCTCTTTGTCTATTCCATCCGCCACCCCGAATTTCTGAAAAAGATTCTGTATAAAATGTCCGGATGGTTAACAAAACGGTGGAAATCAGAAAAAGTGGATAAACTGATGAACTCCATCGATTCCGAAGTTGATAACTTTAATCGTGCACTTGCAAAATTCGTCAGCAAGGCAAAATCCGGACTGATATGGGGCTTTATCCTGACCACCATCTACTGGACGTTTGAATTTTTGATTGCCTCATTCATTCTGATAGCGATTGGATCAAAACCATTCTTCATTGAATCCTTTATCGTACAGCTGATAATTGCAATCATCATGATGATCCCGCTTACCCCGGGAAGTTCAGGAGTTGCAGAAATCACCGCCACATCACTCTATGGCCTGTTCGTCCCGTCGTCGATTGTAGGGGTGTTTGTCCTCCTCTGGCGGCTTATCCTGTATTATTTCAACGTATTTGTCGGCGTGCTTGCAAGTGTCCTCATTGTCAGAAGAGAGATGATATTACGGCAGTTAAAACGGCTGAAACGCAATCAGAACTGATTGCTTGAATCAAAATCTTTATTCTCTTTTTTCTCAGGAAGAATAGATCCTCCCACCGCCAAAGTCATACACATTTTCTTTTTTTTGTGTGCGACAGATTCTCTCAATCAGGGTCTACAATTGGCAGCAATTTATTCAGAACAAAAGAACGAATGCAGACAGAAAAAGAAAAACAACGACACTCAGCGAGCCAGGTTTACCTATGTACAGAATTATCCGGAATAATGACGACAGGGCCCTGAAATGTCCTTGTCACACGGATACAAAATGGTACGACCGCAACTCAATTCAAATGCGCGCACGCCTTTGAATTCTATAAATGCATAATATGACATTAAAAGGCATTTTTGAAAATGACAAGTCACGTCAGAAAAGACTTCTTACGAGCATTTGCAGCGAAGTATGGTTCCCGAGCACTCGCGTAACTCAGTACAGCATACTACGTGAACGGGCTTAACTTCCGGGTTCGGTATGGGTCCGGGTGTTGCCCCGCTGCTATGGCCGCAAATACAGGACAAAGGATTTTGCCCTGTTCGAAATCCCTTTCAGGGATTTCAAAAGCCAAGGTCCAGATTTGAACTGGAGTATAGCTGCTCTGCAGGCAGCCGCGTGGCCGCTCCGCCACCTTGGCATTCGTGTTGCCTAACAATATTATCACTACTAGGATAAATACATTGTTTTATGAATCTGCAAACCCACCGCTTACACCTGAATTTTGGCATGGAACTTCAAATGAACTGACCATACGATTAATAATCATTGTCATCTTCTCCAAGATTTCGATAATATGTACACGACGAGACTTATTCAGAGACATACATCAGACTCCCGAACCGGCATCCGGAAATACCCATTCAAAAGTTGAATATCCGAATTCATTCCGGACGGAAAAAAGGCTGTCTGACAGTATGAAAATACCTGCCCCAAAGCAGGATAAGAAAGCAAAAATTATCGACTGATTATTCAGCAGATTACAGAGACTTGTTCGGACGTATTGTCCCGGGAAAAGATTCCTTGCGCAGCAGACCGACCGTTACGGGGTATACCATACAAAGGTGCGTATCTACCATACTGCACAAGGACAGACCGAAGGGAACGCACAGAAACAGTAAACTGGTCACCATTATTTAGTTCAATATTGACTGCTTTCCCTGACGATGAAATATATACCATCCCTGCCGTTCCACACAAATGCAATTCAGCAGTCTTTCGGATAGGTTCAATCCGTCCGGAACGGATACCTGCCATGGCCTGATACAATTCCGGCAGCCTGACACCAAATCTGGTTCCGTGAATGATCACCTCAATAATGCTGTTTTCCCGCCCGTCACAATCACGCACCATCCTGCGGCCCGCCTGCACATATCCTGCTTTTTTCAGCATGATTCTCCCAAAAATAACCTGAGAATATTAATACATAAGGACTAGCCATGGGGACCGTGAAAGTAAAAACGGAATTAAATTCGGGATGGGTCTCAAACCCATTCAATTTCGAATGAATGCTTCTGCTATTTATCCGTGAAAAATTCCGATGAAGATTATTCATGTGGCCATATGCCCATATCTGTTCAGGAATGATGCCAGTATTACCGAAAAAGGACACATGGTATGCTGACAGTGCAGATAATTCTCTTTGAATCTCTCTTCTGGATTCGGCCGGCTTCAATATTTCTCCCCGTGCAGCTGCCAGAGATGGCGGCCACTCTCTGGCAGGAAAAGGAAAATCACGCATAAAGCACCAGACGAAAACCAGCCCGCCATACAGATGTGTATATTCAATGCTGATTCAGCGATGAAACGAAAAGAGAGGGAAAGAGAGGGAAAAAGCAAATCGGTATAAGTTCAGGGCAATGCATAAGCTCACTCACTTCCTTTCAGAGGAAGAGTTGCATCAGTGTGATATCTTTCCGGAATATCCTTTCAACCATTTTCACGAGAGCTCACGCTCCTTTGTATACCCATTCCCGAACAGAATAATCACATGCAGTCATCTGCGGTACAGGAATCCTTCCCGGGCACTCACGCTCTTTTGTATCGTATATACAGAACAGAATAACCCCTTAGAACCAGTTTACAGATAAGAATCAACCGCAGAGCCTAGGCTCTCAGGTATAACAGTTACAGAACAGATTTTCTCATTTTTTTGCAGAGCATTTGCAGCGAAGTATGGTTCCCGAGCACTCGCGTAACTCAGTACAGCATACTACGTGAACGGGCTTAACTTCCGGGTTCGGTATGGGTCCGGGTGTTGCCCCGCTGCTATGGCCGCAAATACAGAAGCTGTGTATCGTGTGTGCACACTGGATTTCGTCTGAGTTTTAACGGAACACGTAAATCAGTGTTAGCTGATTCGGGCGTTAGTACTCGTGGACTGAACACGTCGTTACCTTCGTGCGTACATCCCGAGCCTATCAAACGGATCTTTTATCCATGCCCTCAGACGAGGTCTCTTTTTAGGTCTGGTTTCAAGCTTAGATGCTTTCAGCTTTTATCCATTATCGCGTAGCCACTCGGCACTGCCCTGTCGGACAACCGATCTACCAGTGGCGACGACGGAAAGTTCCTCTCGTACTATTTCCGTCTTACCCTCAGACCTCTAACACTCCAAATAGATAGTAACCGACCTGTCTCACGACGGTCTAAACCCAGCTCACGATCCCCTTTAATAGGCGAACAACCTCACCCTTGGCTGCTGCTGCACAGCCAGGATGGAAAGAACCGACATCGAGGTAGCAAGCCGCCGGGTCGATATGTGCTCTTGCCGGCGACGACTCAATTATCCCCGGGGTAGCTTTTCTGTCGTCAATAGCACTCATCAAAAGCGCGTATTGGTTCGTTAGACCCGAGTTTCCTCTCGTGAACACTTGCTATGCGTGTTCACGTCAGGCCAACTTTTGCTCTTGACACTCTTCTGTGAGTTTCTGACTCACATGAGTTGACCTTGGGGCACCCTTGATATCTTTTCGAGGGTGTGGCGCCCCACCCAAACTGCCTACCTACCGATGTCCTCACAAGGAGTTAGTGTTACAGTATACAAAGGATGGTGTCTCATTGGTGACTAACCAGCCCCCACGAGGGCTGGATCGACATCTCCCATCTACTCTGCGCAATGAATACCGTAACACAACGACAGGCTGCAGTAAAGCTCCACGGGGTCTTCACTTCCCATTTGGAGTCCCTAGCCTTTGCACTAGGATAAAATGTTCAACGGACTTGTGTTTGGGACAGTAGGGCTCTCGTTAATCCATTCATGCAAGTCGCCAATTAAGCGACAAGGTACTACGCTACCTTAAGAGGGTCATAGTTACCCCCGCCGTTTACAGGTCCTTCGTCCGGTTGAACCCGGTTTTCAGATACCTGCACTGGGCAGGAATCACAGACTATACTAGTCCTTACGGAGTTGCAGTCTGCTATGTTGTTATTAGACAGTCGGAGCCCCCTGGTCACTGCGACCTGCCCGATCTCCGGGCAGGCACCCCTTATTCCAAAGTTACGGGGCCATTTTGCCGAATTCCCTAAACACAATTAAACCGACACGCCTTAGCCTACTCAGCTAGGGGCACCTGTGTCAGATCTCGGTACGGACATCTGATTCCCTTTTCACGGGTTCCAGGAATTTGCTTTATTACTCCATCACGCTTTCACTCAATTCTCACCATTACGGTTCTCCGAGAGCTTATACGATTAGACAGGGCGACAGCCCTGCAAAGCATATCCAGAAACGTCGGGGTCCGAAGACTACAATCAGATGGTACAGGAATATTAACCTGTTTCCCTTTCGCTATACTCGAGTTACGGTATAACTTAGGACCGACTAACCCTCGGCTGACGAACATTGCCGAGGAAACCTAGCCCCTTCGGCGGTTAGGATTCTCACCTAACTATGCTTCTACTAATGCCAGAATTCTCAATTCTACACGGTCCACAGGAACTTACGCCCCTGCTTCCGCCCATGCAGAGCGCCTCTCTACGCCATCACCTTGCGGTGGTCTGTGGTATCTGTGGTAGGTTTTAGCCCCGTCCATTTTCAGCGCCCTAAACCTCGACTGGTAAGCTGTTACGCACTTTTTAAAGGGTAGCTGCTTCTAAGCTCACCTTCCAGTTGTCTTTGGCCTAGGACATCTTTTAGTGTTGACACTTAACCTACACTGAGGGACATTAACCACAGTCTGGGTTGTCTCCCTTACGCATTACAAGCTTACCCCGTAATGCGGACTTCCAGCCTTCTACGACGACGGGGAATTCGGAGTTTGACAGGAAGGTGAGGAATTTCTTCCCCAACTCCTCCAATCAGTGCTCTACCTCACCGTCTATCTCCAGCCAGGTCATGCTACGGCATGTTTCGAGAGGAACCAGCTGATGCCCAGTTCGATTGGCCTTTCACCCCTATACGCAGGTCACACGAATGATTTGCATATCAATACCGCTACGGCCCTCCACGCAACTTTCGTCACCCTTCAGCCTGCCCACGCATAGATCACTGGGCTTCGGGTCTTATCCTGTCGACTACACGCACTATTAATACGTCGTCCCATGTCGAAACTACGGACTTGTCGCTTTCGCTTCGGCTTCCCTTACCGGTTAACCTCGCCAACAGAATAAACTCTCTGGCCCGTTCTTCAAAACGTACGTTATGACACCGGCAGTACACCTCATACAACCGCCTCGCGACGGGTTCTTTCGATGTAAAGATCCTTGCATGCCATAACACACTATCACCTATCAGTTTCAGGCACTTTTAACCACCTTTCCAGGGTTACTTTTCAGCTTTCGCTCACGCTACTAATGCGCTATCGGTTTCGAGGAGTATTTAGTTTTGGAGGTTGATGACCCCCAGGTTCATGCGAGAATTCCAACCCGCACTACTCGAGACACTTCCTCATCAAACATCGGTATGCGTACGGGGCTATCACCCTCTGTGGCAAACCGTTCCAGAAATATTTCCGCTTCGGATGTTTGATTAAACGGAAGGCTCACAACACCACATGTCCCCGAAGGGATTCGGTTTGAACTCTGTCGTTTTCGATCGCTTTTACTCACGACATCTCGTTTGATTTCTCTTCCTCCCCCTACTGAGATGTTTCAATTCGGGGGGTTCCCAATCCTTACGGATCGCTTCTTAAAGAAGCAGGAGGTCCCATTAGGGAATCTCCGGATCATAGGTTCCATGCGCCTACCCGGAGCTTATCGCAGCTTGGCACGCCCTTCATCGGCACTCGAACCGAGCCATCCACTGACAGGTTTGTATCAGCTTGTCTTTTTTGATTGTGTCCGTTAAAACTCATTTAACGTCCAATGTGCACACCTTTACACAGCCTCAAAGAGTCGGTTAGACTCTCGGCCCTTCCCCGATGACTCACGTCTCCGGGTGCATGGGAGCCTGGTGTTTCAGATTAAATGGTTATTACTAACCACTCTGATTACCAGGCAATGGACTTAAGGGGATTTGAACCCCTGGCCTCGGCGTTGCAAACGCCGCGCTCTTCCAGCTGAGCTATAAGCCCATATCCTGTTGACACCGACAATTTTACGTTTTGTTTAATAACCGCTTACCCAGTTCTTTAGGAGGTGATCCAGCCGCAGATTCCCCTACGGCTACCTTGTTACGACTTAACCCTCCTTGCGAAACCTAGATTCGACTGCGGCAAAAACCACAGGCTCATCCAAACCTCACTCGGATGGTTTGACGGGCGGTGTGTGCAAGGAGCAGGGACGCATTCACCGCGCTATGTTGAAACGCGATTACTACGGATTCCAGCTTCATGTGGGCGAGTTACAGCCCACAATCCGAACTTAGGACAGGTTTAAGAGATTGCCTTCACCTTTCGGTGTCGATACCCATTGTCCTGCCCATTGTAGCCCGCGTGTAGCCCGGATAATTCGGGGCATGCTGACCTACCGTTGCCCATTCCTTCCTCCTCTTTAGCAGAGGCGGTCCCAACAGTGTCCTCTTCGTTCCGGAGAACAAGCTAGCAACTGTTGGCGTGGGTCTCGCTCGTTGCCTGACTTAACAGGATGCTTCACAGTACGAACTGACGACGGCCATGCACCTCCTCTCAGCTGGTCAAACAGAGTCTTCAGCCCGGTTATCATTCCGCTGTCCTATCCGGTGAGCTTTCCGGCGTTGAGTCCAATTAAACCGCAGGCTCCACCCGTTGTGGTGCTCCCCCGCCAATTCCTTTAAGTTTCAGCCTTGCGACCGTACTTCCCAGGCGGCACGTTTCACGGTTTCCCTTCGGCACCCCGGTGACTCGTGGTCACCAGTACACCTAACGCGCATAGTTTACGGCTGGGACTACCCGGGTATCTAATCCGGTTCGCTCCCCCAGCTTTCGTCCCTCACTGTCGGAGCCGTTCTGGTGAGATGCCTTCGCCATCGGTGGTCCCACGGGGATTACAGGATTTCACTCCTACCCCCGGAGTACCTCTCACCTCTCCCGGTCCCTAGACCAACAGTATCTCTTAGACGCCCGCCGGTTAAGCCGGCGGATTTCCCAAGAGACTTATCGGTCCAGCTACGGACGCTTTAAGCCCAATAATAGTGGCCACCACTCGAGCCGCCGGTATTACCGCGGCGGCTGGCACCGGTCTTGCCCGGCCCTTTCTTCAGATGCTTTTTAGACACCTGGACAGCCCGCGTATACGGGCACTCGGGGTTCCCTTATCACAGTTTCCTGCATTGTAAAGTTTTCGCGCCTGCTGCGCCCCGTAGGGCCTGGAATCGTGTCTCAGATTCCATCTCCGGGCTCTTGCTCCCACAACCCGTATCGATTACAGGCTTGTTGGGCCGTTACCCCAACAACAACCTAATCGACCGCAGATCCATCCTAAGGCGCCGGAACTTTCGACTAAAGAACATTCCAGTATCTCTAATCTATGGAGTATTATCCCCAGTTTCCCGGGGTTATCCTCCACCTTAGGGCAGGTTATCCACGTGTTACTGAGCAGTCCGCCGAGGGTCTGAACCCTCTCGACTCGCATGGCTTAATCGAACCCCGATAGCAGTGACCTCTGGCAGGATCAACCAGAATTAATTTCTTGAAGTAGGCAAACTGATACCTCAGTTTTACTCATCAAAGCACACTTACTTTCGGCTTATTTTTTAAAGGATATTAGCGGTTACTAAACAAATTTCCGCATTGCCAGTGCCAACGTCAGAACCAACACTCCCATTCGAGCGATTTTGGTTCTCCATCAAAATCTCGGACTACAATATAGGAATTGAAGGATTATAAACCCTTGCATTTCCGATTGGAATCCTGTGTTAAATCCCTGCAGCAGCCGGCGGATTGCCGGACGACTCCAGAGATTTGTATTCCTTGGATATTTTTATTGTCAGCAGATCAAACAAAGGCAGTTCAGCCCTCGAATGTCTCAAACAATCGACCTAACAACATGGCACCTTCACGGAGATAAACCTATTTATTTAATTTTCAAATTTCACACAATCAAAAAACGAAACCCAAAAGTCGGATCAATTCAATTAAAGGGCAAATAACCACCCATTCCAAAATAAAACAATATTTTGATGAGATACAATGCCGAAATATTTCCATTGTCTCACACACAGAAATCAAAAACAAAAAAAAATCTTTCTCGCGTTTCAATTCAAAACGCCCAAAATAATTTCAATATGAGCAGATATCACCCCATTCACAAAAAAAAGGGATAATTATTCAGCAAATGCATCTGCGCGCCACTTTTCAATGTAGATATCCCCAAAAAACTCTTCCTGCCATATGATCAATTTGCCTTCAAGCATCAGAAACAATAACGGAAGATAGACCACACGGTAATCCGCATCCATAGCGGAACTCAAAGATGAAAGCGTAATCGGCCCACCCGTGCTTTCCATATCCTCAAAACAGGAATAGACAGATACCGCCAGATCCTGAAGATCCTCCTCATGCGCAACAGAAACAATGTCGGCAGCATCAAAGATGACATCCGGAAACGCACGTTTTTTCCGCGAACGCCTGCGTTCCATCTTTTCAGCAGTCTTCAGTTCCTTTATGAGCTCATATAAGGTAACCGGACTTTTCCGCTTTCCTTTTCTGCCAATCCTTCTTTTAATTTCACGTTCAAGCTTTTCAATGGGCTCAGAACCATCATCGAATGAAAAATCCAGAGCATACCCAAAGTCATCTGGCAAATCCAAAGGATCTTCAATAAAATCAGATTCATCCTCCTCGGATTCTTCGAGATACTCTGATTTCATTCTCAGAAGAAATGATGCAAAAAATAAGGTCCGCCCGGATATCCTGAGGTCCAGCGTCTTCATCCGCTCTAGTTCACCCAGAAACCGATCCGTTACTTCGACGATATCAATATTCCAGGGATCAATTTCTCCGGACTCCGCCATCGAAACAAGTATTTCAACCGGCTCTTCATGCATTGCTTTTTACACCGGTAACATACGTTGATTTATCCGGACGGGCAGTCACCCCGATAATTTGATCAGCCCGTTCAATTGTTGGTTTTCGGAGAGATACACATATCGATTGCACACCGGTCGATAATTCCTGAATCATCGTTGAAACTCGCTCCACATTAGAACCATCCAGCATCATGTCAATTTCATCCAGCGCATAAAATGGCGCAGGCATATACTGCTGAATGGAAAATATGAACGAAAGCGTGGTAAGTGACTTCTCCCCCCCGGAGAGGGAATTCAGCAGATGAACTTTTTTGCCCTGCGGCTGGACAGCAAATGTCATACCGCCGGAAAACGGATCCTCCTCATTATCAAGGACAAGCTGACCGGAGCCACGGGTCAAATCTGCAAAAATTCTCCTGAAGTTCAGATCGATTGCCGTGTACGCCTCCATAAACGCATCATACTTCATCTTTCCATAATGCTCAATGCGCTCAATCAACAGAGTGCGTTCATTCGAAAGCACCTCTTTTTTTTCTGTTCGTTCATGGACACGTTTGTCAACCCGATCATACTCTTCAATTGCAAGCATATTGACAGCACCAATTCTTTTCAGTGCCCTTTCCGCAGAATCAATGCCCTTTTCAATCTCCAGGAGGGTCATTTCTGTCTGCCGATCACCCACCTCCTCTTTCAGACTCTCAATTTCCTCAAGAACCGTGAGTTTGCGTTCACTCAAAGATGAAATCTGCAGCCTTATTTTTTCGATCCCGGCATCGATTCCCAGAATCCGCCGCTCCACATCATGAAGAGATTCGGTCAGGGCGTCATGCTCTTTTTGAAGTTCACTTATTTCATCCGAAAACGACTGTTTTCGCTGTTCAAGTGAAGTGATCTCGACTGTCTTGCCTTCTATGCTGAGATTTGCATTGGCAATTTCATCATCGATGCATTTGTTCCGCTTCTCTATCGTCTCACGCTGTCCGGTAAACTCCTCCAGACGATTTTTGAAATGTTGACGCTCGAGCTGCTTATCATGGATATCCGCCTCCTTATTTTTGAGGCGGCGCTCAAGATCCGAGCATTCACGCGAGAGACGTTCACGGCTTTCTGACAGAGCAGGAATATTCGTTGTGTTCAGTCGGGCTTTCAGCTCCTCAATGTCACCTGAAACCTGAGAGATGCGGGCATTCATCTCCTCAATTTCGCCCTCGACATCGGCCAGAACCCGGCCACCATTTGTTGATGTATCCGAAGAGTCCTGCTGAGATTTGATAATCCCATTCAGTTCATCAGCAAGTGCCGCAATTCTGTTTCTGTACTCATCATAGAGCATGCGATAGCGGGCAAGTTCATCGTCTGCTGTGCTCCGCTCACGACGTGCAGACTCAGCTTCATCAGAATATCTGCCAACAGCTGATTCAAGATCATGATATTCAGAACGCAGACCCATAAGCTCTGCTTCAAGTTTCCGGAGTTCATCACCAACGGCAACGCCAAAGCCTCCGGACCGCTGTTTTATTGACCCGCCGGTCATGGCACCCCCTTTTTCCAGAAGTTCACCCCCAAGGGTAACCATCCGGTATGTGCCAATCATCCTTCGTGCATTTTCAAGACGGTCGACAACCACCGTACCTGAGAATACCTGCCGGAATACCGGTTCAAACAGAGGGTCAAAATCAAGAAGATTCTCAGCATAATCGATAACAGCGGGAGAAGCCCCTCTTAATGGCGGCAGTGAATGGTGTTTCAGCTTATTCAGGGGCAAAAATGTCATCCTGCCCAACCGGTTTTCCTTGAGATACGCAATGGCAGAAGACGCAACGGCATCCGTCTCCACAACAACATGATTGAGACGCCCGCCTGCAGCGATATCAAGAGCTGTGGCGTACTCCGGAGGAGCCTTTCCCAGTTGTGCAACAGTACCATACACCCCATCCATTCCAAGAATAGCTTCAAGGGCACGACCGCCCGCACCTCCGGCTGCCTGCTGCTGCGCCTCCATACGCATCATGTCCCGTTCTTTTGACTGGATATCCCGCCGGACTTTATCCAGTGCGGAACGATTTTTCATGAGAAGTGATTCCGTCCGTGCAATACGTTCCTGCACTGCTGATTTCTGAGATTCGAGATTTTTAATCAGAGATTCATATTGAGAACACTGCTGCTCCTTGTCATACTGTTCACTTTTAATCTGTTCGACTCTCCTGTTCAGACGTTCATTTTCAGACGTCCGGAAACGGCTCCGCTCAATCATCCGGTCCCGCTCCCCGATCAGATCTGAACGTCCCTCCTTTAATTCAGCAATCGTATTCTGGAACGCAAACAACTGGTCCCGGGCACCAGACACCTCATCACTCTCAGCAGAGAGGGACTCTTCAATTTTCCTGAGTTCCTCTCTGAACCGGGACAGATCCATATTGAGATTAGATCTATCTATTGAGAGAGCGCGAATTTCATCAGAACGTTCTTTAATACTTGTTTCAGCCCGTTTTGAATTCGTATAAATCGATTGAAGCGATTCCAGGTTTCCTTTTTTCTCAGCATTGTTCCGTTCAATGAATTCATTCAATGAACGGATATTTCCTTTTGCCGCCTCAATCTTTTCAAGAATCTCTAAATATTCACTGCCGGTCTTTCGGTTGATATCTTCAGATACTGCATTAATTTTCTGTTTAATAACAGTGCCATCTTCGATTGCAAGACCTTTTTTCTCTCCCGCTTTCCCCAAATCAGCCTCATGGCTGGCAATAATCTCATTCAGAGAAACTAATTCACGCGTACGTTCATTCAGAAGAGCGGCAGACCGGCATTCCCTCAGTTCATCCAGTTTCGTCTGCCATTCCCGGTATTTTATTGCCTGTTCCCGTTCACTTTCAAGTTCACCAAGGCGGCGAATCAGTTCCGTCAGAACAAGTTCTTCACGCTCAATTCTTTCACGGACAACCTCAAGTTCACCAAGTGCCTGCTCTTTTTTCTTGTCAAACTCTGAAACACCGGCAATCTCATCGATAATTTTCCGCCGCTCATTGTCGGTCATCTCAGTAATCCGTGTGACATCCCCCTGCATAACAACATTATAACCCTCCGCTTTTATCCCATATTTTGCCAGAAAATCAACAATTTCCCCCTGTTTGCAGAGTCTGTCATTGAGATAATTATAACTGTAATATCCATGCGCAGTCTTTTTTATTTTCCTGCGAATTTTTGTATTATCCGAAAACGTAATTGAGACTTCAGCAGTATTTTTTCCGGTATTTACATTGAGCAGATCCGTCAGCTTCTCAGCGCGGAGCCCCCGTGCACTCGAGAGTGCAAGACAGAACAGGATACTATCGATTATATTACTTTTCCCAGAACCATTTGGTCCTGATATGACAGTAAAACCCTCAAAAAAGGGGATTCTGGTCTTTTTCCCAAAAGACTTGAAATTATCAATCTCAAGTTCAGTGATATACAAAGAGCAGACTCCCAACTATTTCTTCTTTATTTCGACAGTGTCATCTTCATCTGCATAGATGAGAGGCTTCTTTTCTTCTCTGCCACGATATTCACGGTTGACCTTAGACTGATATACATTTGCAGGACGGTTTCCGGCAACGATGAGATCATCATTTCTTCGTGGCTCCTGTGCAAGGGTACCATCAGGCTGCATAATGGTTGCAGTCCCTAATTCCGGCTCCACAGGCCGAATTGCAGGCTGGGATGACTCTTCGGGCCTCTTCACCATCTTTTCAGGGGCAGGACGCGCCCGCCGGACCTCAGGTTTCGGCTTCAATTCCTCTTTGCCCTCAAGGACCTTTCCAAGTTTTCGTACCTCTGCCTTGAGATCAAGCAGTTCTTCAGTCAGCCCCTTAACCATCCCTTCCAGTTCATTAACCCTTTGGGAAAACCCCTGCGCGATTCGGGTATCCATCCTGCCGGAACCTTCTGTCAGTCCCTTAACCAGTCCCTCAAGTTCCTGAACCCTTTGGGAAAACTCTTCTGTGATTCCGGGATCCATCCTGCCAGAATCATCCTCATTTTCTCTGAGCATCTCAATCTCCCTGTCCTTCTCTTCAATAATATGCCTGAGCCGATTAATCTCCCTCTGATTCTGTGCCATAACCTCTCCCAAGTGAATCATTTCACAGATAATCTAATAACCCTTATGTTCCGTTATGTATGAAAGGTTTCCGGGAAAACGCATAAATCAGGATAAATTTCTGGTGAGAGGCGCCAATCGTAACAACATATATACTCTTTTCAGGTCAACATTTTTGCATATGTCTTATCTGGCTGAATCTGATCCAGAGGTCTATGATATTATTGAAATGGAGCGATCGCGTCAGATCAATGGTCTTGAGCTGATTGCTTCAGAAAATGTAGTATCAAGAGCGGTTCTCGAAGCTGTCGGTTCTATTATGACCAACAAGTACGCCGAAGGATATCCCGGCAAGCGGTATTATGGCGGTTGTAAATATCATGACATGGTTGAAAACCTTGCGCGCGACCGTCTCTGCGAACTGTATGGCGCTGAACATGCAAATGTACAGGCTGTTTCAGGAAGCCAGGCCAATCAGGCGGTCTACTTCGCATACATGCAGCACAACGATCTGATGATGAGTCAGGACCTCGCACAGGGCGGCCACCTTTCTCACGGGTCACCGGTAAATATCACCGGCAAGTGGTATTCTGTCTCACATTATGGCGTCGACTCAGAAACCGAAACCCTTGATTATGCTGCCATTGCTGAACAGGCTCGTAAACAGAAACCGAAGATGATTGTCTGTGGCGCAAGCGCATATCCACGCACCATCGACTTCAAGGCATTCAAGGAGATTGCTGAAGAAGTGGGTGCCTACTGCATGGCAGATGTTGCCCACATTGCAGGTCTGATTGCAGGAGGAGAACATCCGACCTCCGTTGGGGTAACGGATTTCACAACCACCACCACCCATAAAACCCTTCGTGGTCCGCGTGGTGGCGCAATCATGTGCAATGAGGAATACGCAAAGGACATAGACCGGTCTGTCTTCCCAGGAATGCAGGGCGGCCCCCTGATGCATGTGATTGCCGGAAAGGCAGTCTGTTTCGGGGAGGCACTGAAACCCGAGTTTAAAGACTACGCAAAGCAGATTGTGAAAAATTCACGTGCGATGGCAGAAACAATGCTCGAAGAAGGATTCGACCTTGTTTCAGGCGGAACCGACAACCACCTGATTCTTCTTGATCTGACAAACCTCGGCATCACCGGCCTCGAAGCCGAAAATGCACTCGGAGAAGCAGGAATCACCGTCAATAAAAATACCATTCCGCGTGAAACACGCAGTCCGTTTGTCACCAGTGGTCTCCGGATAGGCACACCGGCTGTAACATCACGCGGCATGAAGGAAGACGAAATGAAGCAGATTGCCATCTTCATCGGCCGTGTTCTGAAAGACAAGGACAATGTTCAGCTGAAGGCTGATGTCAAGGCTGAAGTGGAGGCACTTGCTTCCGGCTACCCTCTCTACCCTGATGCAGTATGCTGATTGATGGAAAAAAAGTTTCACAGGAGCGTCTCGCGAATCTGAAAGGTGAGATCAAAGACTCCGGACTCTCACCCGGACTTGCAACGGTAATCGTCGGTGAAGATCCTGCTTCACAGATGTACGTCAGGATGAAACACAAGGCATGCGATGAAGTAGGCATACGCTCAATTGGCGTTGTTCTAAAGGAAGATGTAACGACGGATGAAGTGATTGCACATGTCAAATCACTAAACGTTGATGCATCCGTGGACGGTATCCTCGTCCAGCTTCCTCTCCCCGGCCACATCGATACGGAAGCGGTCATTGAATCGGTGTCTCCGCAAAAAGATGTTGATGGATTTCACCCTGAAAACATCGGAGCGCTCTTCTCAGGGCGTCCTGCTTTTGTGCCATGCACACCTGGCGGCATAATGACTCTGCTTGAAGAATACAGCATCGAGCCAAAAGGACTGAACGCAGTCGTCATTGGCAGAAGTGTTGATGTAGGACGGCCAATGGCCGCCCTTCTGCTGAACGCCGATGCAACCGTGACCATCTGTCACTCCAAAACAAAAAACCTTGCAGAGGAAGTTCGAAGGGCTGACCTCATTGTCAGTGCTATTGGCAGAGCCCGCTTCATCACCAAGGATATGGTGTCTCCCGGAGCAGTTGTGATAGACGTTGGCATCAACCAGGACGAAAATGGCAAGCTCTGCGGCGATGTTGACTTTGACACCGTCAGTACTATTGCATCTGCCATCACACCGGTTCCCGGGGGCGTTGGTCCGATGACAATCGCAACCCTGATGGAAAATACGTTTAAAGCAGCGAAAAATCATTTATGCTGACCTGCAGAATCGGAAATATCACTGTCGGAAAAGATGCCCCCGTGCGGCTGATGGCGGTCATTAATGCCAGTCCGGAATCATTCTTTTCCAAATCTTTTGTACCACCCGGGTCAGTATTACACACCGTTCAAAAATTTTCAGAGGACGGTGCAGATATCATTGACATCGGTGCACGCAGCACAGCACCGAATTCACCCCAGATCCCGGTTCACACAGAACGGGAACGGGTAACAGAAGTGCTAACGCAGATTGAAGGAACGGGAATTCCCGTCTCACTCGACACCATGCACCCGGAAGTCCTGAATGCAGCACTCCGGTATGACATTGCTGCAATTAACGATATCCACGGACTTGCAAATCCGGAATATGCCCGGATTGCAGGGGATTCCGGACTGGCGGTAATAAGCATGGCTTCAGAAATTGTCCCCGGTGATGTCAAAGGCGTGAACGCCACACTGGCAGCCCTTTCTGCGGTTATCGGGCGCGCAGAAAAAAACGGGATTGAAGAGCTTATTCTTGATCCGGCAATAGGAAAATGGATTCCTGAGCGTACCTTCGAAGACGACTGGGAACTCTGCCGTCATTTTTCTGATTTTCACGAATTACAACGGCCCCTTCTTGCGGCAGTCTCACGAAAGTCATTCATTGGCGACCTTACCGGAAGAAGCCCTGAAGACAGACTTGCAGGGACACTGGCAGTGACCTGCACCCTTATGGATAAAGGCGCCTCATTAATCCGCGCACATGACATCCGCGAGACCGCAGACATTATCCGTGTGCACCAGAAACTCAATCAACGGATCTGATCCAATGGACATACAATTTACCGTAACCGGTCTGAAAACAGGCATTGTTGTGCCAGGCGACGATATCTCTGAGATCCTTCTGAATTCACTCCTTACGACAGGTCTGACACTGGAGGACGGCGATGTCATGGTAATTGCAGAAAATGCTGTCGCAACTGCTGAAGGGGCGCTGGTCACCCTTTCAGAAAATACACCCTCGCCGGAGGCTGTCAGATACGCTGAAACCTATCAGATGGACCCTCATCTTGCAGAAGCAGTCATTCAGGAAAGTGATACAATCATCGGCGGCATTCCCGGATTCCTTCTTTGCATGAAGAACGGGACACTTCTCCCGAATGCAGGTATTGACGGATCAAATGCTCCCCCGGGAACAGTGGTCTGCCTGCCGCGCAACCCCAATAAAAGTGCAGAGACAATCCGTGCCAGAATCCTTGAGAAAACCGGATGCAGAATAATCGTCATCATCGCAGACTCACGAACGCATGCTATGCGTCTGGGGTGCAGTGGTGTTGCAATAGGATGCGCAGGCACCCTGGCAGTGGAAGATGAGGTCGGCAAGCAGGATCTCTTCGGACGCAAACTGATGGTTACCAAAAAGGCGGTCGCAGACAATCTCGCTTCCGCTGCTGAACTGGTGATGGGTGAAGCAGATGAAGCCGTCCCTGCCGCAGTTATTCAGGGGCTCTCATTAAAAGTATGTGAAGTATCCGGAATACCGGAAATAGCTGCTGAAGAATGCTTATTCATGGGAGCTGCGCTGAATGCCAACTCTGCCCTGTTCAAGTGATAGTGTAATTCCAATCTCTCTGAGAAACCGGCGGGACCGCCCATTTCCATGGATTAAGATCTCAACCAGATCCTCTTTTTCATCGATATCTGTTGACATAAAAAAAGAGTCGATGACCTCGTAACTCAATCCGGCATCTTCTGCAATACGGACATGATCACAGAATGATGCACCATAATAATCAACATGGTATGCATGCGGCTTTCTGATGAACAAAGCATTTGTCCCGCCGCCTCGCCCGGGGACAATACCAATATCAGCAGTGCATCCGACAAGGCGCCTGATTGCATCCGGTGTTATAAGAGGGAGATCAGACATAATTATCAGCACCGGTGTCTCCTGCCGGGAAAGATATGCATTCAGTGCCTCATTGAGATCCCGGTTATCGATATGCGTCCGTACATCACGGTAGTCAAACGGAACCGTACAAAGGATACGGGGGGAACAGCCTGCCTCCTGAAGGACAGACAGTACATCCCCAAGCATGGCACGGGCAAATGCTTCCCGTTCTTCCTGGTCCATCACTCCGGAAAGACGGGTCTTCGGATTAACCGGTCTGAATGGAATTAATGCATCGATGTGCCGGAATTCAGACATGGATAAACCTAAAAAAATTATTCCTCATTGCCAAAGAACAGACGGCAGTGGCAGTATCCATCATTTCTGACTTCATCTTCATGGTATATGCAGGGGCAGATGATTTCCCGATCCTTTTCAAGATCCCCGGTTCTCATGCGGCAGGGGCAGTACTGCTCATCAAACCTGATGGTATTCCGCGCAAGCCCCTTAACGACAGCTCCAAGCTGTTTTTCATTTGGATTTACAATCCAGTCGCGGGAAGCAGCATACTTCCGTGCCCATGCAAGAATCGCTTCCTGAAGCTGATCCTCAGTCTCTGCATCAGTGTTCCCCGTCATCTCACTATCTCCTTTCACAGTAATCAATCATTGAATCAAACAGCTTTTTACCGTCTTCTGAGCCAAGCACAGACTCAGCCGCCCGTTCAGGATGAGGCATCATCAGAAGGACATTCTGATCTTCACTCAGCACGCCGGTGATATTTAACGCTGAACCGTTTGGATTGCTCTCCGGAGTGCAGGCGCCTGACGCATCACAGAACCGGAACGCCACCCTGCCTTCATCCAGAAGCTGTTGTGCAACTCCCTCACGTGCAACGTATCGCCCTTCCTTATGCGCAATAGGAATGCGGATAACTTCACCGTTCGTATACCGTGAGGTAAAAGGTGAGGTGGTATTTTCAACTTTCAGATGTACCCACTCGCAGATGAACTTAGGATACTCATTTGTGGTGAATACCCCGGGTACCAGACCGCTTTCCGCACCTATTTGAGCTCCGTTACAGATACCGAGCACAAGACCTCCGGCCGCTGCATGCTGTCGGACGTCCTGCATCACCGGCGTTCGTGTTGCAATCGCGCCGGCACGGAGGTAATCGCCATATGAAAAACCCCCGGGAATCACGATTGCATCATAGGAACGGGAAAACCCTTCTTTGTACCACACCAGATCACAGTCAACACCGCAGACATCTTCGATTACATGGTGTGCATCCTGATCACAGTTACTGCCGCCAAACTGCAGAACAGCGAACCTCATTCAACTGCCTCAATTTCATATGAGTGGATGACAGGATTTGCAAGGAGGCGATCACACATCTCAGCGGCCATACTTACAGCCTCTTCAGATGAGTCTGTATCAATCCCTACATTAAATACCCGTGCTGTCGAGAGTGAAGCGGTTTTAAACCCCAAATTTGACAGTGCATGCTGAATCGCCCGTGCCTCAGGGTCCAGCATTCCTTCCTTCAGTGAAATTGTAATTTTTACGGTAATTGTCATGCTATTTCCAACCTTTAGTTTTCCTGCAGTATTTTTTCAACAACTTTGCCATATGCCGAAAGCACATCGCCCTTTCCAAACCGGTATACGTCCTTATCCAGTGATTCTCCGGTTGCGAGATCCCATAACCGCATCGAGTCCATGCTTATCTCATCACCCAGATAGATGGTGTCACCGGACCTGCCGAATTCAATCTTGAAATCCACAAGTTCAATCCCCGCTTTCGCAAAGAATTCTTTCAGGAGTGCATTTATCCTCAGTGTCATCTCACGGACTTCCCGCAGACCGTCAGCCGAAAGGAAGCCAAGAGCGAGAATGAGGTCGTCATTTATCGAGGGGTCCCCGTGTTCATCAGATTTATAGTCTGTGACAATGACAGGCGGTTCAATGCGCTGCCCTTCTGTAAACGGGAATTTTTTAACGATTGAACCGGCGGCCACATTCCGTGCAATGACTTCCAGGGGAATCATGGTGAGTTCCCGGACAATCATGGTTCTTTCGTCCTGCATCCGGATGAAATGTGTTGGAATCCCGTTCTTTTCAAGATATTCAAAGAAAAATGCAGAAACACGCGCATTATATTCTCCTTTTCCTGCGAGTGTATCCTTTTTCTCTCCATTGAATGCAGTAATATCATCCCGGAATACTACTTTCAGTTCTCCCGCAACGGGCGTCCGGAAAACTGATTTTGCCTTTCCCTCATAGACAAGCTGGTCATCATCCATGTAATTCATTATCTCCAAATTCTGTTGTATTCCGTATCTCAATTATGTTACTAAGCCTTTGAATTATTTCATTCAGACGGTCATCATACCATCCCCTGTCAACAAACCGCTGATAGATGCAAAGACGTTCTTTCAGAATGTTATCTCCGACAATCTCTTTCAGTTCATCAATCTGCGGCCACGGATGTTCCGGGTTGACATAATCAATGGTGACAGGTGAAACACCACCCAGATCATCAACTCCACAGGAAATAAGATACGAGGCATCAGCAAGGTTTGGAGGGATCTGGACCATCACATCGTCCGGCAGGATCTCCCGCGCAGAACGGATGATACCGCACATCTCTTCAACTCCCGGATACGAAGCAGATTCCATCGGAGTACCCTCTTTCGGACAGAAATTCTGAATAATGACCTCCTGAATATGGCCATATCGGTTATGGAGATCCCGTATTACTTCCAGTGATTCAATACGATCTTCTGCGCTCTCACCAATCCCGATTAATATCCCGGTAGTGAATGGAATTTTTAGCTTTCCGGCATCTTCCATCATACCAATACGAACCTCCGGGGCTTTCCCCGGGGAACCCCGGTGGGCAGGAATGTCAGCTGTTGTCTCAAGCATGAGGCCCATACTCGCATTCACCTCACGCAGGCGTATCATCTCTTCTTCAGTGAGAATCCCTGCATTCGTATGCGGGAGCATGCCCATGGCAAGCGCTTCTGTACACATATCGTAACAGTATTCAAGAAAATCAGTGTAACCAATCTCTGACAGATACGGAGCAAATCCAGGGACTTCACCCGGACGTTCCCCAAAGGTAAACAATGCTTCCGTGCACCCCATACGGGCGCTGTGCTGCAAAATATCACGGACAGCATCAGGAGACATAACGCATCCCGTCTGAGGTGGCTTTTTGAAACAGCAGTATCCGCATGAATTACAACAGACTGTAGTCAGGGGAAGAAACGCATTGCGTGAAAATGTTACCACACGCCGCTGCATGAATATACATATCTGCATGCAACATATTCAACCTTCGGAAAATGCAGAAAAAAAGTCAGAACCACTGGTCAAGTCTCTTCTGACCAGCCGTTGTGCGCATCTTTGTGAGGACTGCATCGACCCGCTCTTCTGAAAATTCATACCGTGAACAGAGCAGGTCACGGACGGCGGATTCATCGGGTTTTTCCCATGAAATAGTATAGGCATCCGTCACCGGCGGGGAACGGAAAAATTCCATCACCGGCCGCGGATCAAAGTCCGGTGCTTTTTCCTCCAGAGTTTTCCGGAATGCATCGTTCTGTACAATTTTCAGTGCTGTTTTTGGGCCAATCCCTTTAATTCCTTCATTGAAATCGGTCCCGATAAGGATGCTCATTTCAATCAGGTTCTCCCGTGATATCTTCAGGCCCTCAAGAATCTTTGATAAGTACAGTTTTTCCGGCTCAACAACAACCGTTCGTCCCCGAAACTTCCGTTTGCCACTGACAGCCAGATTTCTCACCAGAACCGGCACACCGAATAAAAGTGAATCATAATCCTGTGAGACAGAAAAATCCAGATCACCCTTCTGCACCATATAGGCAGCCTGTGCCTCACCCTCACTGGGAGCATCCACAAATGGAATGCCCATCACACTCAGAAGCTCCTTAGAACTGGATATCACCCATTCATCGATACGGGAAGCAGCGCGTGCCTGTTTATAGGACTCGGCAATATCCCCCTCCTCTTTGGCCTGCACCCATGCAGTTCCCGCTCTATCACGCAATTCCCGTCTTTTTGCGATGGTTGACGATTTCAGATCAGGTGGTTTTCCATCAAAAATATACACCGGTTTCAGCCCGTATTCAAGGAAACGCGCAGTCCGGAAAAAAAGGCCAGAGAGATGCGATGTAACCTTCCCTTCACTGTTCATCAGCGGAGTTCCGTCCGGCTGTCTGATAATGGTCAAAAACTGATATAGCGCATTATTCCCATCTATCGCTGCAGTACCGGAGAGAGAATCCCACCCCACCGGCACTTTGTAATCTGCCAGAACTTCCCGTAGTGCAACGCCCATAAAAACCAAAATAGTATGTGTTTTTCTAACGGTAAACTCTGCGGGAGAGTTCCCCGACAATCTGATGGACTTCTGAGATCATAGTATCGCATTTGTTGCATACCATCAGATTCAGTTCATCAAGATTCATGCGCATCGTCCGCTCTCTGGCAATGACATTCTGATCAAGATTTCTGATCTTTGCCCCAAGAGAAAGAAACAGTCCCCCCAGCGATGCCATCATCAGCGTTGCTGCAACAGCAAGTATCAGATCCTGCCATACCCGCAGGATCAGAACCAGTGTCGATATGATAAGAACAATCGCCAGTATGATATCGACAATAGATTCCTGAATATCCATGATATTTGATATCTGCACGGCACTAATTAAATTACCTATATCGATTTGGTACACACAATACTGGAGATCAGGTATTTTTGATTTCGCAAATACTCTTTTTAACCAATCAGGGTAAATATTCACCCATCAATGAATACGAGACAAATTGCTCCGTTCATCGGGATGGGAGTTCTGATGGTTGCTGTACAGCTTATTTCCCTTTCCCTCACACCACTGATGCTTGGCGCGGGTTATGAGGCATTCGAAGATCCCGGATCCGCGACAAATCCCCTCTACTTTATTGTCATCCTCCTCATATTCACGGGTGTCCTCCTCTGGCTCATAAAGCGCGGCAAGGATTTTGCAATTAAGGCGATTATCGGCTTTTCGATTCTCTTTATCTTTGGATACATCTACAGTGCACTCTTTCTCTTTCTCTTGGAAAACACCCTTGCCGCATGGTCGCTTACCATCATTGCCACTGTTATATCAGGGGCCCTCCTGTATGCCTACCCGGAATGGTATGTCATTGATATTCTTGGTGTTTTGATATCAGGAGGCGCTGCAGCAATATTTGGTATATCCCTTACCATCATGCCGGTTCTGATTCTTCTGGTACTGCTTGCGGTCTACGATGCGATCTCGGTTTACCGAACAAAGCATATGGTTGATCTGGCTGAAAGTGTCATAGAGATGAAAACGCCGATTCTGGTTGTGGTCCCAAAATCACGGAGTTATTCATACATCAAAGAAGGAATCGGAATAAAAGATAAAAAAGAGGAGAGAGGAGCGTATATTATGGGAATGGGAGATCTCATCATGCCAAATATACTGGTCGTTTCTTCCTTTGCTTTCCTGGCCGGCGCACCGGCCATATTTGGCATAACCCTGCCAACCATCGGTGCCATGGCCGGAACCATCATTGGTCTGGCAGCCCTGTTATGGTTTGTATCAGGGGGAAAACCCCAGGCAGGCCTCCCTCTGTTAAACGGGGGAGCGATCGCCGGGTTTATTCTTCTATGTGCATTAACGGGGAGCTGGGGCTGGATTCCCGGTATGTAAGGAGCAGATCAACAACCTCCTCTATTCCTTCTCCGGATGCTGTTGACATGTTTTGATAGCCATCAAGGGATTTCAGGTCGGATTTGTTTACCACTACCTCAATCGGCACAATATCAATCATCCGCCGGATCTCTTCAAGAAGGTTCAGCTGTTCATCAATCGGATATCCACACACTTCACTCGCATCGATGATGAAAAGGATAACATCTGCGATATTCGTGATTGCAGAGAGGGCCTGATGCTCAATATAATTCCGTTCATGAGCCGGCCGGTCAAGAATGCCAGGGGTGTCAACAATCTGAATCCGTTCTCTTCCGATTTCACAATGTCCCACAACAATCTGTTTTGTCGTAAACGCGTATTCTGCTACTTCAGGTTCAGCTGATGATACATGCCGGATAAACGAAGATTTCCCCACATTCGGGAATCCTGCGACAACAATGGTGAAGTCATCCCTGACATCGGGAAGCTTTCGGAGAGTGTTGCGTGCTTCATTGAGGAAATGGAGTTCATCATCGATCTGGTGAATAACAGAAGCAATTCGTGCGGTTCCCTGTTTGCGAATATCAGAAGACTGTTCCGATTTACGAATCTGCCATGCGTATTCATTTCCAATGGTCATTACCTGACCGGCGGCCCATGATAATGCACCGAGTGATCGCCGCATTCTGTCGATCCCAAAGAGGAGATCGGTCATTTCCTGATAAAATACCGGAAGGTTCTCAATTGTCGGAAAGCGTTTAACGGTGTCAATAAGTTTATCGCTGAGTGATTTGGATACGGAACGGATGAATTCTTCATCAGCACGTTTCTTGTTACGTTTCTCACGTTTGACCAGAGCAGGCTTACGGAAAGCCCGGTCAAGCATTTCATCTGCAGTTAGTATTGTCGGTATTTTCTCATATTCCATCTGTTGTACAACCCACTATTATTAGCAATTACGAAGCAATTAATTAATATGGAACTGTCACCCATCCAGAAGGATATTCTGATCACATTGATAACGCTGTATCATGAGAGTTCTTCAGCAATAAAAGGCGAGGGAATTGCTGAAGTCCTTAAACGAAACCCGGGGACCGTCCGAAATCAGATGCAGGCCCTCCGGGCACTGGGTCTTGTTGACGGAGTGCCAGGACCGAAAGGCGGCTATACACCTACATCACGGGCATACCGGGAGCTCAATATTGCCGATTATGCAAATGAATCCCTTGTCCCGATACGAAAAGATGAAGAACTGGTGCCAAGTGTCAATGTATCTGAAATCGATTTTACCACCCTGTGTCACCCGGATATCTGCCAGGCCGTTGTTAAACTAATTGGAAGTGTTCGTCTCTTCGATATCGGGGATGCGATTACCATCGGACCATCACCGGTGAATAAACTTCTTGTGCGCGGAGAGATCTACGGAAAAGACGAAGTATCACAGTCACTTCTCATCACGATCACCGAAATGATCTCTCTCCCGAAAAAGCAAATCGAGTATTATATGTCATCTCCGGTTATCTGCATCGAGGTCTGCGCAACATTTGCAGACGCGTTCCGAATTTTTTCCGAGGCAAAAATACATGGTGCACCCGTGACAGAAAACGGAGAGATACGGGGCATCGTAACCCTTACCGATATTGCAGATGGTATTGCAAATGGCAAATCCCTCTCAAACTGCATTACTGATGTGATGACACGCAATGTTGTGACAGCTCCACCAAGCATCAACCTGTATGAAGTCATCGGACGGTTTAAACAGGAGAATATCGGAAGGCTCGTCGTAGTTCAGGATGGAAAACCCATCGGGATTCTCACACAGTCCGACATCATTCGTGTATTCCCCTCCCTCTAAAAATATATTAATCAACCTCCAATATAGGTTAAAAGTTAAAAAGAAGGACAATTAAAGGAATTTGCAATAATTTATATACTTGAATACCCTCTCTTTTTGTATATGAAACTGACATTTTCCCGGACACTCTCCAAAAAAAAAGTGATGAGTACAGATGGTGTTGTTATCGGAACGATACGCAATATAATGGCAGATTATAAATCGGGGGAAGTTACGGATCTTGTTGTTAAACCAGAGTCCGGATTTGACACGTCAAATTACAAAACTGAGGATGATAAGCTCTTCATTCCATTTGAAGCGGTAAAAGATATCAGGGATTATATCGTTGTTGACCGGTTCATGTCAAAAAAGTAAAGGGAACACATTTTTTACCGCATCAACAAACCCTTCACCATACATTTTTCCGGACACATAGTCTGCGGCATTGCAGATATCTTCACTGCAGTTGCGCACAACCGCACCACACCCAGCTGCCTGAATCATTTCTATATCATTCTGAGAATCGCCGACTGCCAGGAATTCCTGAGGGGATCTGCCAATCACCTCACAAATCTTTAAAAACGCCGTACCTTTCGTCACCCCTTCAGTCTGCAGATGGATGGCAAACCCCGTATCCAGTACACGCACGGGAAAATCCGAGAGCAGCATCCGGACATCAGCCGGATCAACAGTACGTGCAAATGCAACGTCTGCAAGGCGATATTCGGGACTGTACAACTGCAGCACCTCTCCCTGTTCTTCATAATGCTGCTGGAGGAATGAGAATGCTCTCCTGCATGCTGACAGATCGCCGATAATGTGCTCCTCACCATCGAATCCAATCCGGTATGTACCGCCGTTTTCACAGATGACTGTTCCATCGGTTCCAATCATCTTGGCGAGAATTGTCATTGAACAGAGCGTGTTGCCGCTTGCAAGAATAACAGGAATGCCCGAATCTGTCAGTGTCCTGATGCACTCAATCGCATCAGTGCTGATACGCCTGCGTTTATCAGTCAGTGTGCCATCAAGATCGGTAATAACTGCTGTGATATCACAGGAAAAAGATGTATTCATATTATTTTCATTTTTATCAGAGCGGTTTCATTCCGGTTTCATCCACAAGGAATGCTGCTTCACCATCAGGGAGACTTGGGCTGTCGACTAATTTTGCAACGCGTTTGCCGCCCTTACTTTTCCGAAGATAAATTCTGAACTTTGATGCATGCCCAACAATATTTCCACCAACCGGTTTCGTCGGGTCTCCGAAGAAGACAGCCGGGTTCGACTGCACCTGGTTCGTAACGAGAACAACCGCATTATGTTCTTCTGCCAGTTTGGCAAGATCGTACATGTGCTTGTTTAGTTTCTGCTGCCGGACAGACAGTGTTCCCCGGCCGGAGTATTCTGCACGGAAATGAGCCGTCAGCGAGTCAACTATAAACAGCCGGACCGGATGTTCAGTCTCGCGCAGCTCTCCCGCCAGTTCACGTGCACTGTCAACCAGAAGCATCTGGTGATCAGAGGTGTATCCTTTTGCCACGTGAATCCGTTCCAGAAACTGCTCTATGGGAGGCACTTCAATATCAAGGTCCAGCCCGTTCACCATCTGTTCAATTCGTTCAGGGCGGAATGTATTTTCCGTATCAATGTAAATGCAGGATGCATTCAGGCCACCATATTCTTCCGGAAGCTGTGCATTCACGGCCATCTGATGTGAGATCTGACTCTTTCCGGATCCAAACTCACCGTAAAATTCTGTTATCGATTTTGTTTCAAGGCCGCCCCCCAGCAACTCATCAAAATCCGGAACCAGACTTTTCAGTTTCCGGACTTCTTTTCGCTCCTCAAGCACAGCAGTTCCGGTCTTGAATCCACCAATGTCAGCCATCTTCCGTGCTTCACGGATCATCTTCTTTGCTGTGGCCTCACCGATCTCTGCTGCTTCGGCAAGGTCAGCATACGATGCTGTTGCAATGCCTTCAATCGTCGTATATCCGCCGTCCCTGAGTTTATCAGCGGTTGTTGGTCCGACTCCAGGGAGATCTTCAATTTCAAGTTCTGCCATATTCTCTGTACCTCTCAATTGTATCTATACAGATAAACAATTTTTCTGACACGTTAAGAAGGTCGTCCGTGCGGGGAGTGAAAGTAAAAATTATTCATTGATTGACCGGATACGTTCTTTCAACAAATCTGCGGAACGAATATACTCTGAATACGAGCCTATTGAAAGTCGGTCCCCCGTTTTTATCCCTTCCACGCAGTATTCCGTTCCGAAAGGCAGATCGGTATCAATGAGAAGGCACTGCTGTCCATCATCAATGCACCTTCCTCTCACCGTTTCGATAATCATCCCTGATATGGACACAGTCTCGCTTTTGGGCAGAGAATCACTGATCAGAAGACACCCCCAGCTGGCATGAATTTCCGGATTCCCTCTCCGGTCCGTTCTGCAGGACGCATTAAAGAGTGAAATGGTGTCACCCTCCGCAGGTGGATCTCTGGCATTGTCCCCCCAGAGGACCAGATGCATCGTCCCACTTTCATCCCTGAATTCCGCATTGCATACCCAGGACTGGGTCCCTTTCCGGGTTGTAAACTCCCGTGCGCTCTGAATGCAAAAAATCGTTCCGGAAACAGATACCGTAGTGTCCGGCTGAAGGGCGGACACCAACGTATAGAGCGGTGGATAGCTGACATTCGCCTTCCCTATTGCCGCATGGGATCCGGCTGAATACTCTCTTCCTGCACTGCGCAGGTTCCTGCGCAATCCTGAAGCATGAATCCCGTCACCGGGCACAAATCCCTCGAGCATATCAGGATTCCATACAACAAGAACACCAACTCCGGTTTCATCCGCAATTGCGACATCAACCCGTTTTCCCTCATTTCCATCACGGCGGGTAAATGTACTGACATCCCCGATTGCTACAATCGTCGCATCAATCGTATCCCCATCATGAGGATTCCCGGCAAAGCCTTCAGAGTCATTTCGGGTTGGAATATCACAGACCGTTTTCTGCAGATCAATGACCCGCACTTCATGTAGTGATTCGACCTTGCCGACAACCTCTATCACATCACCGGTGCCGATCTCCTCTACTACAGAAACGCGTTCATCCCAAAAAACAAGGGAGACTTCCCCACTGTCATCTCCTACCTCAATCTTCGTTACCGCACCGGGAGACCCGTCATCACGGGTAAACGTACGGATCTCCCCTTTTTGGAGGACTTTCGAAAAGAAATGAACATGGGTGGAGTTTTCCGCCAGGCGGGCAATTTTCTGGTGCTTTCTTCCGGCACGGCGCAGTACAATCATGCCTGATGTCCGTTCATCAAAGACGTTCCCGGAATCCTCACAAACCTCCTCAACCAGCGCCTGAAATGTTTCAAATGAAAACAGATCGTCAACAAGGGAATAATATGCCCGCATATATCTCAAAAATTGGTTACTCCCTCACTTCTGCCACGGGAGATCTTTCATGGTATTTTTTATGTCGATAATGGATTCGGCGCGGCGCATTAGCCCTTCAAGCGAATCATTTACCATTACTTCTGCACAGCGGGGCCGGCTGTTATACTGTGATGACATCGAAAACCCGTACGCCCCTGTATCAAGTATTGCAATAAGGTCCCCTGATTCAACCGGCGGAAGAAGTCTGTCATGTGCGATGATATCACCGGTTTCACAGATGGGTCCTGTTACGGTTACCGGAGACCTCTTCACATCCGCAGAATATTCCGGCCCCGTCTTGTTGGCGACAACCACCTCATGATATGAATCATACATCGCAGGGCGCAGAAGCAGGTTAAATCCGGCATCGACATTCACAAACGTCTTGTGAGAGCGTTTGACTGAATTCACCCGTGTTAAAAGAACGGTTGAATCTGCCATCAGGTATCTCCCCGGTTCAACCCAGAATTCCGGTTTGATGCCGATGGAATCGATGCCATCCAAAAATACCGGCATGACAGCATCCGCATACTCTGCAGGTGTTGGCACAGGGTCGGTACCACGATGATACGGAATACCAAGGCCGCCGCCCACATCCATAAAGCGTAATTTCACCCCGATATCGGTAATATCACGAGCCACTGAGATGAGGACTTCAGCTTCCTTTGCGAAGGGCTCAACCTCAAGAATCTGTGATCCGATATGACAGTGGAGACCAACAGGCAGAATATTCTCTGCATCCATTGCTGCCTGATACGCAGACAGGATTTCTCCGGCAGGAATACCAAATTTGCTTGTCGCAAGGCCGGTTGCAATTTTGGGGTGCGTAGGGACATCCATTGCAGGATTAACCCTGAATGAAACCTCTGCTGTCACTCCGGCCTCCTGCGCAAGTCTGCTGAGCTGGTGCAGCTCATCCACAGAGTCAAGAGAGACACGAATCTTCTTTTCAAGCGCAAGGGAATGATCCGCTTCTGTTTTTGAACTTCCATTAAAGAGAAGATGTTCCGGATTCATCCCGGCGGCAAGAGCCAGATGAAGTTCACCGGCAGAGAATACATCCGCGCCTGCACCAAGGGAGGCGAATACTTTCAGAACAGCAAGATTTCCGTTTGCCTTCGCTGCATACAGCACCTGCACTTTATCATAATAGCCTGTCAGCGCATCATGATAAGCCCTGAAATTATTTCGGATGCGCTGTTCATCAGTGACGTATAACGGCGTGCCATATTTTTCCGCGAGGGCCGTGGTATCATGCGACCCGATAGAGAGATGTCCATCCTTATCAGAAATGTGCGGAGGGTACGTCATGCAAACACTCCGCGCATCCGCTCCAGTGCTTCCTCTATTCTTTCAACAGAACGGGTTATTGCAAACCGTACATAACCCTCTCCTGCATCCCCGAATCCGGTACCGGGTGTGACGACAATTCCGGCTTCGTTCAGCATTTTCGCTGCAAATTCCATGGAGTTATCAACCTTAAGCCACACGTAGAATGTCGCTTTGGGTGATGTTACATCAAATCCCAACCCGCGCAGACCGGAAACGAGGGTATCGCGTCGTTCCTCATATACCGCACATGACTGTGCAATGCACTCCTGTGATGAAGTCAACGCTTCTATTGCAGCGATCTGAATGGCATCAAACGCACCGGAATCCACATTGGTCTTAACGCGCCCGAGACCTGCAATGATATCTGCGGATCCTGCCGCCATACCAATGCGCCATCCCGTCATGTTGTATGTTTTCGAAAGGGAATGCATCTCAATTCCAACGTCCATTGCCCCGTCTGCCTCCAGAAATGACGGTGCTTTGTAGCCATCAAAAGAAATTTCAGAATAGGCATTGTCATGCACAACGATGATGTCATGTTCTTTGGCAAATTCGACAGCTTCCTCAAAGAATGAGAGGGATGCAACCGCACCGGTCGGATTGTTTGGATAATTCAGAAACATCAGCCTGCTTTTTGCACAGACATCTGTCGGAATTGCACTGAGGTCAGGAAGGAAGGCATTGTCTTCATTCAGGGGCATCTGCCAGGTTTTTCCTTCTGCAAAGAGCGTAGATGTTTTATATACAGGATATCCGGGGTCCGGTACCAGCACATAGTCGCCCGGGTTTACAAACGCCTCGGGAATATGTGCAATACCTTCCTTTGAACCTATCAGTGCCAGCACTTCACGCTTTGGATCCAGTTCAACTCCAAACCGGCCCCTGTACCAGGCTGCTACAGCTTCACGGTACGAGAGCATACCCGTATAGTCAGGATAATGGTGGGTTGCCGGATTACGCGCTGCTTCAACAAGTGCTTCAATTATGTGCGATGGTGTCGGAAGATCCGGATCTCCAACCCCCAAATCAATTACGTCAACACCCTGCGCCCTTTTTTCTGCCTTCATTGCATCAATGCGGGCAAAGAGATAGGGCGGAAGATTGTCCAAACGGTGTGCGTACATCATCCATTCATATAAGGCAACAAATCAATATAAGGGCACTCATGCCAACCAATGTAATCTCTATATTTTATTGCGGTCTATAACAGATATTCGAGACAGGTAAGGTTCAGATGTTTACAGACAGTTATCCCGGAATACGGGTTGAGGATGGCGTACCCCAAAGAATTACCGATGATGTGATACGGGAAGATCGGTTTTCCCTGTATCTGAATAATACCCACATCCTGGATCAGGTGGCAAGTAATGACATGCTCAGAGAACTTGGTGCAGGGTTTGTCATCTGTGAAGGACTCTCTGATGCTGTTGAATCAGTGACCGTGGAGGGCACGGACATTTGGATTGAAGCGGATGCACGAAGAGATGCAACCCTTGAGATGCGGACAGGCGGAGGGCATGGCATCTATCAGACTGAACCCCGCATCGTCACATCATCGCTCAGTATTCCACCCGAAGAAGTCTATGCAGCAACTGCGGAAATATTGTCAGACACCTGGCTGAAGACAGGGGGGGTGCACTGTTCTGTTCTCTTACAGGAAGGTACACTATTCGCAAAAAGCTGTGATATCGGGCGCCATAACACGGTGGATAAAGTCGTGGGAGCAGCTGAATTACAGCGGGCAGACCGAACGCTCTGTTACATCGGCTGTACAGGAAGACAACCTTCAGGAATGGTGGGAAAAGTAGCAAATGCAGGAATACCAATCCTCATCTCACGGGCAGCACCGACAAATAAAGGGATTGCACTCGCGGAGAAGGTCGGAATTACCCTTATCAATTTTTCACGGGAGAGAAGGTTCACGATATTTGCGCACCCGGAGCGGATTTCAGGGATAAATGAGATGTTATTATAAATGGACGGAAAATCAGATGAATGAAAAAAAAATAATTCAGGAAAAACCGGATACAGCATTAATACTGCTCGGCTGCCCTCAGATACCCATTCAGACAAGTGCAGCACTGTACCTGAGCGCAATACTGCACAAAAAAGAGGTGAAGGTCACAATCGGGGGCACCAAAGCAGCACGCGCATTGCTCGAAATTGCTGATATAGATAAGATTTACACAGGGGGTCCCGAAGGGATACGGAATATTGACACCGTGATTGACGATCTGGCAGATGAAACCTTTGACACAGACGTTTCATTTGTGTTTGTACATAACGAGGCGGGGGTGGCCTACACAGCTACCGTGCAGGCTATTTCATCAGGAACCGTAATCGCAGTCGTATTCGGCGGTGAAACAGAGGTTCGTATGAAAGAACTTACAGAGATTGGATGTATGGCCATCTCAGCCCAGGGCAGCCATAATCCCTTACCACTAAAGAAAAAAATTGATGAGGTAGTATCATGGGATGCATAGAACAACTCAACTATGAAATCATTGATAAACACATCTCGTTTAAAGAGGCCGCCGATTACATTACCAAAAACTGTCCGGAAATATATGAAGTCAATCCGGGATTCAAACTCTTCGATAAGGCAATCATCGGAATACCGCCGGTACGGATTGGCATAGACGGGGATATCATTACATTTCCCTTTACGAAACCCTGTCACGGAACCTTCCTCCTCCGTGTCAGCGATGCAGCAGAAGCAGATCTGGTGCGAAGAAAAGCAAAAAACATCAAATATTGATGTTTTATTCCTCTTTGTCTTCCACACCTTTCAGAAAATGACCGCTGGTAATTCCACCGGATGCAACCGTTTGCAACCGGTCTTTTAGTCCCTGTATCTCACTTCCTTTCATGCTTTTTCCGGAAAAGAGCAATTCAAATGCTCTTTTGTATGCACGTACAACCGATTCCGCATACCGTCCGTTTCTGATGCGGCAATCGAGAGCAACATGGCTGATACCCGCATCAACCACCTGATCCAGATGATCAATAAGACAGGTTTCACGGGAATTCCAGATGTGCGTCCGGCATTCGTCATCGATGGTTACCGGAAAGATATGCCTCTTCACATCCCGTATGCCATACCATCGTCTGTCGCCAAGACGGCCACTGCAGTGCAGACACCTGCCATATGCTGTTGCGATGATGCAGTCCTCACTCACGGCAAGTTCTGTGGGGCCATGGATGATGCACTCCGGAATCGGACAGTTCCCTTCTTCTGAAATCAGCCGGGACACCAGTTTTCCGATTGCATCAAAGGATATTTCAGGAGACAGAGTGACAGAAACACAGCCATCACCTAATATCCGGGCAGAATGACTGTTAAAAATGTTCAGTCCCATTCCGCCATAAAGAGGTATGTCAGGCGAGGCATGCCTGACAGCCGCACGTGCACTGATATTTTCCGCCATGATACCTTTGGCCCCCAGTTCATCCAGTGAAGGAATGATGCCGCATGCAGCATCCAGGAATCTCTGCCGGGTGATATGCGGCCATTTCCATATAAGATCAACGCCGGCTTTATTGCAGAATGACGCTGCCTGAGCAATCTGTGAACGGATCCACTGGGCCCACTCTTCAGAATAATCGCATACACAGGATATATCATGCCTTCCCTGAGGTTCAAAATAGATCCGGTGGCAACCGGCCGCAAGTGCTCCACGCACGGTATCACAGTCTGAGGCATAGACGGATATTTCCGGCACAACCGGGACAGTACCCGGTATCCGGGACATCCCGGTTTTCAAAACAGCAGGTTCATGCGAAAGAGCGGCCCGGAGAGCATCCGCCGCTGGTTGTTCCGGCAGAAATGATCGGACGGCAGCGTCTTCAAGGGCGATGAAAAATTCCCGCCTGAATCTCGTTATCTCACGAATAGGTGCGAATAAATCACCGGAATAGTCTGACGAAAAAGAACGCACGTAATATGCCGTATCGCCTGTCCGGGACAACAGGTCTGCAATATTTTCACGGGAAACAGGACGGTTCTGTGCTGGTGAAAAGGAGAAGTCAGCTTTCAGGGATACAGAAACCTCTCCGGTCCGGGAAAAGGACGTGCCGGTCAGTACGGGTATCGCATCTTCAAATGTAAGTGTGAGGTCGACCGGAATCATCTGGGATGCATTTTTTCTGAGCAGACCGGCTGCGTATTCAGAACCTCTCCCGCTTTTTGTCAGGAATACCTGATTACCCGGCCGGACAGACATGGGGACGCGCATCTGAAATTTCCTGTTGCGTACTGCAGGAGCATTGCTGAGAACAGCCCCTCCGAAGAATCCGGGCGTCCCGTCAGAAAACGATAATCCATCACCGGATTCCGGAGAATATGATGTGTCCAGAGAGATCTCTGCCATCTTTTTGCGTGCATCGTAGGAACAGACAGACCCGATATGCACACCCCTGTTTCCGGGTGCTTCCGGCCCCATAACGGTGCCGTCCTTTCCATCCAGAAGATAGCCCGCCGTGAATTCGCGGTTAAATGCTGCACGAAGAGTGAGCAGATCAGAATCAGAAGGAACGAATGAATCTTTTAACCGCTCGTCAAGCGCTTTTCGATAGACATACACAACAGCAGCAACATATTCCGGCGACTTCATCCTCCCTTCAATTTTCAGTGATACCACAGGAGAATCGAGTATTTCAGTGATCTTCGGATATGTGCAGAGATCCCGCGGGGAGAGAAGATAGTGTGTCTGTACGGTTCTGAGGGATTCTGTTACCGGAAGACCCCATTCGTCAGTATCCCCGGAAAGCAGCGTATATTCCCTGCGGCATGGTTGTGCACATGAACCACGGTTTCCGCTCCTGCCTCCAATAAGGGATGAGAGCAGGCACTGGCCGGAATAGGCATAACAGAGTGCACCGTGGACAAACACTTCCGGTTCAGGATAGTGGTCATCTGGACTGCCATATATCTCTGAAACTTCATGCAGGGTGAGTTCACGCGGAAGCACAACGCGCGAACAGCCAAGAGTCTGCACCCACTTCAGCCCATCTTTTGAAAGAATGGTCATCTGCGTCGAGGCATGCAACGGGAGCGTTGGAATATACCGGTGAAGGATGTCTGCCAGCCCCACATCCTGTACAATCACCGCATCGACACCCAGCTCATACAGCCAGGATGCATACATCACCGCATCCTGCATCTCAGAATCAGAAAGCAGGGTGTTTAGTGTCACATATACAAGGACTCCACGTGTATGGCAGTACCGGAGGGCCCATTCCATTTCAGATTTTCCAAAATTAACAGCGTTTTTTCGGGCCCCATACTGTGCCCCCCCCAGATAAACCGCATCAGCACCCGCTGAAACAGCAGCGATAAGCGCATCAGGGGAACCGGCTGGTGCGAGAAGTTCAGGTACGACAGTCGAATGCATGAGAGGCCTCAGATCTATGTATGTGATTGACTCCGGGGAGGCATAAACCATCACACCATATCATCCTGATATGGGTGAATGGTCTGCTTCAATGCCCTGCAATAGGGCAAAGCCTCCCATAATGCAGGTTTGCCATAGCCGAATACGCACAGAAAACACATTTAATGCTGTATCATGAACAGGGGGATTACATACGTCATTCGGTACCATGACACAGACAGGCCAGACCGTCCGGGAAGAGGAGGGAAAAAGGGGGACAGTGATCAGATTCAAAGAGATGAAATACAAACCCACCGGTCGTATATCGGGTCCCGGTCATTTTCAATGATCTCACACGTCCTCCCCTGCGATGAACACCATTCCTTTACACGTTGAATTTCAGGTTCGGTTGCCGTTGTAATCACCGTTTGTTCTGATAAAACCAGAAGCTCAGAAACAATATTTTCCCACATACCCGCATTAAACGCGGTGATATCTCCAAGCATGCACCCCACACCATACCTGACCGGTGCAATATAGTCTGTTGCACGTGACGCGTCGATATGCATCACCTGACGGGGATACAGGCGCTTACTATGCAGCCCAAGGGCAATCAGAGCGGGGTCATTGTCATACCCACAGGGGTTACCGCCACAGTCCCGTATCGCCTCTGAGATCACCCCGGACCCGCAGCAGCAGTCGATACAGGTTGCGCCATCCAGCGAGCCCCAGGTATCTGTTATCAGTGAAGCAACCATCCCCTTTCGTTCCGGCCGGGTATCTTCGGTCGCCTGTGGGACTTCAGAGAGCAATTTCAGGCTGAAATACTCCCTGAGACCATCAAGATACAGGGATGCATTCTCCTGGTAGATATCACCGCCGGACTCTTCAAATTTGGAAAGAACAGCCCGGGACGGAGGCCGGCAGACAAAACTGCCTGCTAACCAGGACGTCTTTTCCCGCAGTGCAAGCGCAATGGGATACTCATTCTCATCAATCAGCAGACGCGCTTCTTCTGCAGGAATGGAGAGCATTTCTTCCGTGTAATAATCTTCCGTAAGCTCAGCAAACACCGGTTCAATACACTGTATTCCGGGCAGATTAAAAATATCATCAATCAACATTTCTCCCTCACAATCCGTACACCCAATGGTGCCTTAATCGTTCCATCCAGACGGGCTTCTTCATTCAGTGTCAGATTCGAGCATTGAATATCCCCAAGCACATGCACACCCTCACAAATAACAACATCCCCGGCAGAATGGATATTCCCATGAATCTCATTATTCGGTGCCACCGTAATGTTACCTTCTGCACGCAGACTGCCAAAGATGGTATTGCCGGTATCAATGGAGACAGATCCTGCACGGATATTTCCGTGAAGACGACAGTCTGAACCGATTGACATCGATTTGGGCACCGCGAACGTTTCCATATCCAGAATTGAATTCGAAGGTATCATCAACGGAATTGCAGTTACCTCATCCTCATCATACCCAAAGAGCTTCTGCATAATTTCAGAGATTTCTTCCTCCTTTTCGATTCCAAGGAGGGTGACAAGGTACAATACGATATATGTCAAAACAGGGAGCGGATTGCGTATGGATATCCATCCCTTCGCTTCAAAGCCCTTCTCAATCTGGACGTTATCCCCAATATCCAAGTCGCCGTTTACAATCAGGCGCCCTTTGATTTTAACCCCTTCACCAAGATATGCATCTTCCGTTGCATACACATCCCCCCGGATTTCACAGAAATTATCAATTCGCACATCCCCTCCGGCATGAATGTCCCCATTTATCGTACTGAATTCACATACAACAATTTCATTGCCTTCAAGACCATAGTCAATTTTGCACCGATCCCCGATGACAATTATTCTGTCTGTTTTGAGTGTATGTTCCTGGAGTTCAGTATTATCCGGAAGGATACATTGTTCAAACCAATCCTGTCCACCTTTCTCCATACTACGCCGCCTTCTGAAGAAACTTACTCGCCGTATCCATATGAGTCTTCGTAATCATCTTTGAAAATGCGATCCGCAAATGACAGGCACCCCTGACATCAGTAGTTCTCTAAATTTTTAGCCAATGTGAATCTGGCAAAGTAACGTCAACAAAAAGAAAAGATCTATATACCCTGCGGGCGCCGCAATATGGCTAAATATCACAGAAGCGCCCGCAATACTGTACGTACTCTCAAATCAAAAGAATGTTCTGATCTTGCCGTAAACGCATTGAACCGTAATCTTGAAATCCCCATTAACGGCCAACTAGGCCAAAAAACTCTTTTTCAGACCATTATTGGAATGTCAGTGAACCGTCTGTCCATTCACTCTATTGGAAATATTGCTCAGAAGGTACCGTGTGAGACATCAATCAGATATCACCTCTCGAAACTTGATTTGCCAACTCTGGAGAATGTGAATCAAAGAATTCTCACATCTGTTGCAGCCTCTTTCCTCAGGGAAGAGAAAAAATACCAGGTTTCAATCGATTTGACAAACGATCCATATTATGGAAATATCGACGATACAAACGCAGATTACGTTATCCGCAGCAGACCAAAGAAATCAACAACCTCATTCTATTCATATGTGTCTCTGTACATCATCCAGAAAGGAGACCGACTGACACTTGCCGTGTTTCCGGTAAAAAAAGGCATCAAAATGGTCGAATATGTCAGGAAATGTGTAGAGGCCATTTACAGAAATCCCTGTTTTACGGCTGCCGGTTTAGAATTTTGAGACTGTTGAAGCGAGGGGTGAACTTTATTATGGAGGTAAATTAGTGAACTACTGGACATCGTTTCAATCCATTATGGAAGAGCTATTCCCGCAGTCCTGATCACAAAAAACAGGAAACCGTCTCCTCAGATTATATTTCAACATCTGCCGCCCTCTTTTCCTTGCCGGATAACGAGAGTCAGGAATAGTACAGTGCTTTCAGTACGGCAATTACGAAATGAAGTGAACACAATAAACAGTTTAGGCAGTGACGGGATGCCTATATGACGAACTCTCACAATACCTCAATTTAACCGTCCGCGTTGAACAAACACCGTTCTGCGGATAAGAGGACAGGACTGTTTTTGCATCCGGGAGAAACGTTAACCACAAACCAATGCGTGATTAAAAAAATAATCTGCTCCAATGCCTGCAGAGTTCTCACTGCAGCGAACGAAAATGATTTCTCAGGTCTCTGAAAAAAATGAAGAGAGACTTAGTTCTCTTCTTCCTGCACATCTTCTGCAGGAACGTCAGGTTCAGCTGCGGTCTCCTCTTCGGGGACAGCGGGTGCAGTTTCAGGAGCGGGAACTTCCACAACAGCACGGGGTGTGCCGGTTGCTTTCTCCTCGCCCTTCGATTTGATTACCTCAACACGGCGTGTGGGATAGATCTTCTTGACAATCTTGAATATCTCACGTGAGAGTTCGCCCAGTACCATATCACGGACAAACTGATCATATGTCACCGAAGATGATTTTGCGATGAGATACTGTGTGATTGTCGACCGGATTGCCTTTGCCTGGCTCATGTCTGCACGGGAAATGGTGAAACATGTTGTGGTCACACGGATCTTCCTGCCTTCTTTTGTTGTCAGAAGTACCAGTGAATCAATACGTGATGTCCGGCGCTTGACCATTGCACGCAGATAATCCTTGGTCACTTCGTGTCCGACAAACTCTGTGTATGCAGAGTCTCCGCCGACATTGGTGACTTTAAAGTTCATCTTAATGTTCTGCTTGGAATAGTCAGAGGTCATTTCACCCAGAGTTGTCCTCATGACCCTGCCGATAACCTTCTGTGAGTCACCTGCAATAGTTTCACCAAGATATGCACGTTCGAAGTACTCTGGTGCATATACTTTGTACCAGCTCTTGGCTTTCCAGCCTTCTACTCGTCTTCCGACCTGTTTTTTTCGTTTTGCCATGTAATTCTCTCCTAATTTTTTAGTGTCGTCAGAGGAACGTCAATGAGTCCCCTGTTTCCCGGTATAATTTTTCCGGATATGTTTCGGACAGGCTTTCAGTAAACACAGCATCAATGACGCCGGATGCCTCCGTCATAATCTCCGTTTTGGAGAACAGCTCAGCGCCTACTGAGTAACGTAATCGCATATGTCCTCCGCAATTCCAAGATTCATAAGATAGTCGTCTAACGAAGCTACCAGTGATCGCAAGCGATCGGTTTGAATTTCAGTTCTGACCATTCCACCCGAAGCAGTTGTCGTCATATTGGAAAGGTTATCAGATGAGAGCGCTCGTGCCACACATTCAGGGTCTGCATGCGGTGTGCATACAATACCTTCAATACGCATCGTCATGCACATGCCTCCCGGAATCCGGCGGTAAAGCATTCAACCTTCTCACGGGGGATCCTCGCACCTCCGCGCGAATAATGCCCACCGCCACTGCCTCCGCATTCCGTTGCCAGATTCGAGAGAATGGCTGCAAGGTCTTTTTCAGCACCCTGCGGACACCGTGCCGATACGGAGTAGAAATCATCCTGTGGTGCCATCACCGCAACCGGATGATTCAGCAATCCATCAAATGAAAATGCATCCGCAACTCCGCTTATTGCATCTGCATCAGCAATTTCATACAAAAATGGATTGTCTTTGAGCGGTTGTGCATTCCGCGCGGCTGCGATCACCCTCAGTCGGTATGCACGTGCCGTTTCCCATGCATCATCGAGATATTCATGGGAACGAAGACATAATGCAGCGCCAAGAACACCCTTCCCTGATTTTCCACATCCATCAACAATACCTGCCAGTGAATGTGCATCCTTTACGGCCCCACGCTCAAGATGCCAGGTATCACCCCAGAGCGACACCATCGAATCAGCATTCTGATACGGAGATATCTTCAGTATTACATCTGAAAGAAGATGTCCGATATCGGTTTCATTCCGAACGGTATATGACTCGATGAGTGACCGGACAGTCTCCTCTTCACCTGATATCCCATGAAGCATGGGATTTAAGGCTGTGAACAGCTGTTCGTTGAGGTCGCGGCCGAAAAGGGGGATACCTTTTCCAGGGGAAAGGAAATTATTTGCAATCCCCTCATTAACGATATCCTGATTCGGACCCTGAATTAACTGGCGGTCTCCAATCATTCCAAGAAGCGCCAGTCCGGCCAGATCACGGTTATCGCCAATGTGCTGTGCTACCGTATATGCAGCACCTGAAGCAGAGAGTTCATTTTCTCCATCGACTCCTTCGAGGCGGGGGTTGACATGAAACTCCCCTTCAAAACGGGGAATGTGATGGTCAATGACCATTACATCATCAGAGAGGTCGGAAAAACCAGAACCAAAATCACAAAGAACGGTGGCATTACCGCTGCTGATATCATGGGGATAAATGCGTGGCAGAATACGGAGCCGTACCTGGATGTCCTCACGTATGAGGGCATGAACCATTATGGATGCGGCAGCGATCCCATCAGCGTCATGGTGCCCATAAATCTCAACATACTCCTTCTCACGAAGGTGTTCTGCGAGATGAACAGCAGCGGATTCGACAGACATATATCTCTATTATCTTGACAGCAGGAATTCTGCAGTATCAGGTTTGTATGTCCATCCTTCCGGCATTTTTCCGTTTTTAACGTAGTATTTGCCGAGTCTGCGTACTTTTGCTTCAGTGAGCTGAAGCTGACGCTTGTTGTGGACATCTTTCTTATTCTCACTCAGGTGCTTGCGCATTCCGAGCGCCTTTGTAATAAGATTGCGAAGGTCTTCAGGAATCTCAGATCCAAGACCGTTGTCTGCAAGAACCTCTTCGATTCTCTTTCCGGTCGCAAGTTTTACAGAGGGAACGCCATGTTTGTCACGAAGGACAAGGCCAATCTCTGCTGAAGACATTCCTGTCTTCCTGAGTTCCACGACAATTTTCACAATCTCTTCGTTGTCAGTATTTGACCACCCCGGTGCTTCGGAGCGGTGTGGGCGGACGGAGCCGGATTTGCCCCTTCGCCTTGCATGCATTCGTGCCACTTGTTCACCACCTTGGTTAATTTATGTTCCGGAATAACGAAATTTCGCCATACCCGGAAGCGATAGATACGGAAGATTTGGTAGGTAAAGTCCTCAAAAAAGTCAGAAACTAACTTCTCTGTAATCCCAAAGCCGCATACGCGGCCATGCCATAGGGCACGTCGGACTTACCGTAGTCAGCACTACCATAACGGTTCTGTGCTCCATTATTATTAGCCGTTCAGATATTAAGGGTATCGCAGGCAAAAACCACCGCCACAATCACTACCACATGCAGCAGCGTCAATTATCCACCCTTACAAAACGAAGATTTATGAGGGAATGAAATCTAATAAAGACCTGCACACAACTATAATTTGCGACTGTAGTCTAGTGGTATGACAGTGGCTTCCCAAGCCTCTATCTCGGGTTCGAATCCCGGCAGTCGCATCAGTTTTTCGACAGTATTCTTTTCCGCAATCATTCTTTGCTTCATATTCACTAAGAAGCATCATCGGTAACCAAAAAAGCAGGATGGGCAATGCCCGGTGACGGGCCTTTTATTCCTTCACTTATGGGCATGCCGGTGATGGATATCCGGTTTATGCGGATGCTCATGAATCAATTCTTCATGCTGATGGGGATGACAGTGTTCGCCGGATGATGATATGGGCGGTTCAAACCCCATGTGGGTATGGTCATGATGCAGATCCTCATGATCGTGACGGTGCTCATGGAATTCCGCCGGATGGCAGTGGGAATGCGAATGGTGTTCAGTCATGAGCAGGTAGGCGCCGATGGCCATCACCGGCAGTGCGATGAAAAACGCCGGAGCAAGCGGGTCCGGAAATATAAACAGAGATATAACGACCCCGAAAAAGGGTGAAACCGCCAGAATCGCTCCTGTACGCGCAGTGCCAATGCCCCGTAATGCCCACAAAAAGAGCACGCTGGTAATGCCCCCATAACTGAAAAACCCTATACACATCGCAATGACGGCAAGAGAGGGGGACGGCGATGCTTCTCCCAGGATATACGCAATCAGTATCATCACAACACCGGCAATGACTCCCTTTATTGCAACAACAGGAATGGGATCCTTTGCAGAAACATTCCGTGAAATATTATTATCAAGAGACCAGAATGTGCACGTCAGAAGAATACCCAGCGCAGCAATGGAAAAACCCCATGCAGCAGTAGGATCATAGGACAGAATAATGCATGAGGTCGTAATCAGGCCGAGGGCGAATGCGATTCGTTTGTCAACGGCTTCATGAAAAAACAGTACTGCAATAATCGTTGTTGCCACCGGTTCAAAATTTAACAGGAGTGAGGCAGTGGCTGAAGGAGTATACTGCAGCGAAACCATGAGCACCATTGGTGCCAGTATCCCCCCGAAAAGAACAATCCCTGCAACAGAGGGGAGATCAGATCGGGTCAGTGATGCTTCAATGGTGTGCCGGTCCCCTCCGGACAGGCGTACAAGCCACATGTACACTAAGAGACCACCCCCGCTTCCCAGATAGAACAGGGCTGCGAGAGTGACCGGACTAATCTCTGTGAGCAGTATTTTTGCTGCGGGTGCTGATGACCCGAACAGCGCTGCTGCAAGCACAGCATAGAGAACCGGAAGCCTGTTTTTTGCTATCAACTGAATAATGTCATACAGGTATGTGCCCTCCCGCCATTAATCCTTCAGTACAAAAACAGGGAAGCCCGAAAAATTGACCGGCCAAAAAAAAGGAGTTCCGGTTACGAAAAATCGTAGTCCTGAAACTCAGACAACCATGTCATACTGAATCTTGAGTTCTTCCCAGTATGGGTCAGCCATCAGATTCGTAAGGCCGGCATTCAGTTTTTCAAGAAGCTCATTGTCATCTTTCCGGACTGCAATACCAAACTGTTCATTGGTTTCGATAAAGCCAATTTTCTCAACATCACGGCCTGCAATGATATCTTTCAGTGAGAGATCATCATACATGACAGCATCAATTCTACCGGTCGTAAGATCGTCAACCGCTTTTGGAGTGTCAGGATAGACTTTCAGGTTTTCCTTTGGCATCATACCGGTATCAACCAGATTCTCTTCCATCCACATTGCTGCCGTACATCCACTCTGCGTACCAACGATGGCCTTTCCTTCTTTTACATCAGCAAGAGTGATACCTGACCCGGGCTGTGCAACAACAAGCTGGTTTACTGTCCAGTATGGAATACTGAAGTTTACTTTCTCACGGCGCTCGTCGGTAATGGTCATACCGGAGTACACCATATCAATCTGGCCTGCCTGGAGCGCAGGAATGATGCCGTCCCATGCAACAACCTCGAACTTCACCTCAAAACCCTGGTTTTCCGCGATCCATTTTATGGAATCAACATCGAACCCGATTGGGTTGCCATTTTTGTCCATCTCAGAGAATGGAGGATACGGGACATCAATGCCTACAGAGTATACGGTCTTTTCTTCCACGCCACCCTGCGCATCGCCGGATGTCGCCTGTGAACTGGTGCATCCTGCAAATGCCACACACAGCAATGCCATGCTGATTACAAGAACTGAAAGTAATCGTTTATTCATATCTGGGGTTTAGTGTATAGATCCAATAATTGTTTTTACTTGAACCTATGAAACAGAACTTAACAATTAAAACATGTTCAGCCAACTCAATTATCACAATCACAGATACACGATAAAAAATATTCAGAAACTCCGGAGAGAGCAGAAAAGGTACTTCAAACGGTCCAACCCCTTCCCTACGATGATGAATACATTATTGCCCGGATGTTTTCATTCTTCATGGCGATTTCCGAATCCAAAATTCCCGGTGATCAGATACTCCTTTTTTTTGCGGCCAACAGAGCATAGGTAATTTTCATAAAGCCCTGACAACCCTTTGCAAGAAATCATTTATTTCCCAAACACCAAACCATGTACAGTCATAATCCATAATTCCCGGATATGACGGTGGTCCATCTATGAATCAAACAGGCATCCCAAATGCTCTGAGTATATTATCTGAAAACCGACACGGATTATTGCGTGATGTCGCCTGCGTGATGGCACGGCACGGTGCAAATATTCTGACAACCCAGCAGTCAATCATCTCTTCAGGACAAAAGAAAGATCTCTCAACACTGTATTTTGAATTTGAAGGAATTGAGGATACTGAATCTCTGATCATCGAACTCTCAGAGATATCCGAGGTACACTCGGTAGAGAGGCACCAGCCATTTTCAAAGATTTATGGAAAACGCGTCATCATACTGGGTGGCGGCGCACAGGTTGCACAGGTTGCGCTTGGTGCAGTAAATGAGGCCGACCGTCATAATATCAGAGGGGAGCGGATATCAGTCGATACGATTCCCCTTGTCGGTGAAGAAGATCTTTCGGTCGCGGTTGAAGCTGTATCACGGCTGCCCCGTGCCTCGGTGCTTGTCCTTGCGGGCAGCATCATGGGCGGGAAAATAACAGAATCTGTCATCAAGATTCAAAAAATGGGAATTCCGGTCATATCCCTTTCCATGGTCGGGAGTGTCCCGGAACATGCAGATCTTGTGGTAACAGACCCAATCCAGGCGGGAGTGCTTGCCGTTATGCATGTCAGTTCCAAAGCTGTTTTTGATATATACCGCGTACATGGGAGAAGATTTTGATGAGTGTTGTATCTGATGCTGTCACGGTACTCCGTCGTGACGGACTGATTGTCTATCCAACGGAGACCGTATATGGTCTGGGTGCTGACGCACTTTCTGACTATGCTGTACACCGCGTCTATGAAGTAAAGCAAAGACCCGTGGGAAAACCAATCTCTGTTGCTGTTTCTGATGAAGATATGATGTATGCAATCGCTGAGATATCAGATGAAGCATGGGAGTTTATCAGAACATTTCTCCCGGGCCCGGTAACGGTCGTTCTCCCGGTAAAAAGCTGTCTGCCACCCGTTCTCTCCGGAGGAACGGGGATGATTGGAATACGGATGCCTCAGAACAAAATAACATGCGATATCATTGCAGAACTGGATGCCCCCATCACTGCCACCAGTGCCAATCTTTCCGGGACGATGGCGCCAGTCTCAAAAGAACAGGTTAATGTGCCGTATGACCTCTTCATTGAAGGAGGGGAACTCTCCGGTACGCCAAGTACGGTGGTTGATCTCGCGGCGCGAAGAATACTGCGTCCGGGGGATGACATTGAAAGGATTGCTGCTTTTCTCAGAACACTGGAGTGAACAGGGATGAAACCAATACGATTACGCGATTTTATCGAAGATACCGATGGACGAATATACGCAGTAGCAGCATATGACAACACGGAGCGGGTTGGCTGTATTCTCCGGTATGTGCCCGATGACAACGGGGAGCGGACAGGCCCTGAAGGTACGAAATATAAAAAAATGGATTTTGAAGATGCATTTGCCTATCTTGCAGAGCATAAACCTGAGTACCTCGATACCGTCCACCGCATCCCCCATACTGATATTGCACGGGTCATTAAACCCGAAGAAGAGATACTCCATGTGGCTGCAACGAATGAGCAGGTGATGCAGCTCCTCCCGGTATTTAACGTATCAATCGAAAAGATCGGCTGCACCGGCTCTCTTCTGTGCGGTCTGGGAAACGAATCGTCAGACATCGATATGGTCGTCTATGGTTCTGCATGGTTTACCGCACAGGAGAATCTCAAAAGAAGTGTGGAAGCAGGAGAAGTCTCCGGCCTCTCAGAAGAGATGTGGCAAAAAGTCTATACCAAGCGTGTTCCGGAAATTGATTACGAAACATTCCTTGCCCATGAAAAGAGGAAATGGAACAGGGGAGAGATTGAAGGCACATACTTTGACCTCCTCTATACCCGTTCCTATGAACAGATAGGCTCAGCCGGTGTTCCCAAGGGTAAGGTCTGCGGCAAAGCAACGATTGAAGCAACCGTTACGGATTCATCGCTCGCCTTTGATAACCCTGCGGTATATTTTGTCGACCATGAGGAGATCAGCAGGGTGCTGTCCTTTACCCATACCTATAGCGGTCAGGCCCTCAAAGGAGAAGTCATCGAAGCAACCGGTGTGGTCGAAGAGCATGGCGATACAAAGTGGCTGATTGTTGGTACCACACGGGAAGCAAAGGGTGAGTATATCATCTCAAAGACGCTCATGGAAAGCCTTTGAATCATTCCCTTTTTGGGACGTGAAGTCCTTTGAATCATTTATCAATCGCTGTCAGAAATCCTTTTGAATCACTCATTTCTAAAGAAATCACTTAGTTTTTTTGGTCCGGATACCGTGCAGGCATCAGCGATGAAACATCCTTCGCAGGGTGCATTCCGTGGTTTTCGGGGAACCACCCCTTTGTCAATTGTCTCTGCGGTACGTATCGCCTGAAGAGCCCGGCGGCGGTCACGGGGTTCCGGGACACAGGCACGGGAGATGCCGGAGGCCAAGTATTCAAAGGTGATTTCAGAAGGAGAGAAGCCCAGCGTTTCTTCAATACAGATCATCAGGCATGCCGCACGGATGCGATCTGCGCCCCAGACACCTGCTTCCGGAGCCTCTGTCATCCGCATGACGGCACACCGTGGGGGGCTGCCGGAGAGAATACGGTCAAGCGTTCCCCCGACCCCCAGCCGTTCGGATGACACACGCACATCATATTCATCTGCGGGTTCCCATTCATGCTCTTTGCAGGCATTCACCCAGGTTTCGAGCACCTGTTTCCAGTCATCACTGATTTCAGGAGAAACCAGCCGGATATCTTCCCAGAGGGCGGCGGCATCCAGCGGATGGCCCAGTGCATACGACAGTTGTTTTGCAACAGTATACCGTTCGGGTTCAGCCTGTTCGAGTGATTTCATCAGTTCATATCGTACAGGGCAGGCATGGCACGCAACCACAGATGAGATGCTTTTCTCCCGCATAAATCAACAGATCCTGAATAAACAAAGGATTATCTGGCAAGCCGCATATAAATAATGGTATGACAAAGAGGGAAATTGCAGTGAATATTCCAAATGATCTGGATCCGGTCTATGCGAACCGGATTCAGGTTGCCTATAAAGACGATGAGTTTACGTTCGTCTTCCTTCACGAACTTCCGGGAACAAATCAGGCCCGTGCCAAAGCAATTGTCTCAATCAGCCCGAAACACGCCAAAAATTTCGCACAGGTGCTTCAGAAGAGTGTGCAGGATTTCGAGGGCAAATTCAATGAAATCAAGACAGAGAATCCGGAAAAGCAGGAAGACCCGAATGTTACGATTCGCGGGTACTCCTGATCAGACACACAAACATCCATATCACACCAATTTCATTCTAAAAATCCATATTGAAACACCACATTTATTATTTTCCAGCGTCAAATACAGTAGGCATCTGGTAAATCCAATAATATCCTGTTACTGGTTTGCCGGTTGTTCCAAACAGAGTGCCGTTGTGGCTTAGAGGTATAGCGGCTGATTCGTAATCAGCAGGTCGGGGGTTCAAATCCCTCCAACGGCTTCCCGAATCGGGGTATGGAGCCAGATTTGGCCTTATTTTTTGTTCGTCAACCCTTAACAATACTAGTATATCCAATCATATTTGAAACTATTGCAGGAGAATGGATCTTTTCCTGGCAACACACAGTTTTCAGAAACATCATGTTTGTTTATATTCCGGGCGGCTTTGTATTTGATCAAAATATCGGCATATTTGACACATATATCAATATTAAGCAACAATACGGCATTTTTTCACATCGTGTGAACAAGTTGTGTCGCAAGATCAACTGTAGTACAGCGGTAAAATCAAAAACGAAAGATAGGATGCGGCAGTGATCAAACCACATAATTTTGGAACCACTCAAAATCGGAAATAAACTGATATCATTCGGTAGAGTCATTTCATCATGAGCGCGAGGGTATTGGTCTCTGATCTCGCCCAAAAAATTTACGCGATTAAATGGACCTTTTCTTTGTACAAATATGTACATTACACGAGGGTGTGTAAGAGAAGGGAGTGTTTTTGTGAAAATTTTTAGACAGGAGCATGGGGAATTGGGGAGCATATCTGATCAGAATCAGACAGATGAAGATTATTTTTCTCCCTCTTGCATTGCGAATTGGGATGTCCACCCCCCTGTTACGATACCTGATAGTGAAATGCCCGTGATTTTTAATAATACCAAAAAACCCTTATAGAAAACCCAAAAAAGCGAAGAGACCTATGAGCAGGTTGAACGGTTGCGGCCTTTCATGCTTGAGATATAGCTTAATAATACATTGCCCGATGACCGTTGTGATGACACGACGGCCCCATGGGGTTGGATTGTTCCCTCTGTCCAAGCCATGGGCACGCTCTGCCCATAGGAGAGCAGGGTGTGAATTTCACATGGAGGAAGGTAGATCTCTTTAGAATAGTAATGGAAGGATTCCCCATACGCCGGATATCCTGATTGAAGCTATCAATATCGATTTGCCACATGAGTTTTAGCTGCTTATTGCTATTTTTCTGTTTTTGGGCGGATACAGTTCGACATAGAGTTCATCCCTGTCCTGGAGTTTGCGCCGGTGAAGTGGCCTGAAACCTGATTCATGATTTATGATGCTTGCTTTCTAAGGGATGAAATGTCATTTTTAGAGACCATTATTCATCTTTAAATTGGTTTCTCACTTGATTTTAGGGTTTTTAATTCAAATTTCTCATTATATAATGTAATTGCAAAATATCCAACAAAAACGGAATGTTTATGCCAGCCATCGATCCATTGCATATATATTGGCTGCCCCATGAGACATTACCAACTGGCTTTCCAGAATGAGACGATTATTGATACATCAGTATAACTGGTTATACCATTCAGTAATCTCAGTTAAAAACTAGTTCTCGTTTTGGGTAGCGGTAGCGTCAATCCATTGTGGCATCCAAATGTTGTGTTATACGATGACGATAAAACAGATTCTTCTTCTGTTGGCCAAATTTATGTTGATTACGGTAATCTTTGATTCTAGAGATTATGAGATTTATAATGAATCTAATGAAATCTATGCAATAATAAAGCCTGATTTTCTTTTTGTTTGAAGTAATGTCTAGGGAAATGTATCATATAAAACGAATTCCGAGGAGTGATGTTTTTATGAAAAAATTTGAAAAAGATAAAATCGGATCTCAATTATGGGTCCGTTCATCGGGTAGATCTGCCTTCCTCATATTTGTTCTGCTGTGTATCCTAATGGTGGGAACCATAGTGCCAGGTGTTGGAGCTGAAGAAACACAGATCGATTCTGTGAGAATGAGTACTACTGGCGACAGGATTGAACTAACAAATGGGGATGTGCTTGAAAAGGACAATGGATCTCTGGTGGAAACCGAAGTCACTCCTGACACTAAAAATAATCCAACCCTTATATCTCAGGTTCCATATCCCGAAGAAAATACCTCTGGCAATTCTTCATTCTGGGGAGCCAATATGGTTGTGCAGCAGGAAGGCTCAGTTTCCATAATCAAGGAAAATAATGACCATTTTTTTGAAAGTGGTCAAATTGAATATTTTGATGGAAATACAGAGAATATTGCCGCAGAATTCACCGGTGCACCTACATCAGGGACTGTTCCTCTCACTGTCCATTTCACTGATGAATCGACCGGTGAACCCACATATTGGGCCTGGTTTTTCGGTGATGAGGAGTTTACTACGCCTTGGTCAGAGGTAACTGCCAGTGCTGAGTGGTTAGGACGTCGTGGACATAGCAGTGTCTTCCTTCCCGACAGTAGCATTGTCCTAATGGGTGGTTATGGCGGTAGCTATTACGGCTATTTGAATGACGTGTGGCGGTCGACAGATCAAGGTGCAACATGGACGCAAATAACTGCCAATGCTGAGTGGTATGGACGCAGTGATCATAGCAGTGTTGTGCTCCCTGATGGTAGCATTGTCCTGATGGGTGGTTATAGCAGTAGCGGTTACAAGGATGATGTGTGTCTATCAACAGATCAGGGTGCAACATGGACACAAATGACTGCTAGTGCTGAGTGGACAGCACGAAAGGATCATAGCAGTGTTGTGCTCCCCGATGGCAGCATTGTCCTAATGGGTGGTTATGATGCAAACGGCTACAAGAATGACGTATGGCGGTCGACAGATAAGGGAGCAACATGGACACAAATGACTGACAATGCTGAGTGGGAGGTAAGATCTGGTCATAGCAGTGTTGTTCTCCCCAATGGCAGCATTGTTCTGATGGGTGGTAAACACAGTGACTACATGAATGACGTATGGTGTTCGGTGGATATGGGTGCAACATGGACACGAATAACCTCCGATGCCAAGTGGACAGCACGAACATATCATAGTAGCGTTGCATTGCCAGATGGCAGCATTGTTCTGATGGGTGGTTATAACCGCGGTTATATATCTGACGCTGTTTGGCGCTCAACGGATATGGGGGCAACGTGGACAGAGGTTGCCACAAGCGCTAAACTACACCGATATGACCACACCAGTGTTGCCTTGCCAGATTGTAGCATTATCCTGATGGGCGGTGACAGTAATAATGATGTGCTGCGATTGACAATCGCCGGTTCATCAGAACAGAATCCGGTTCATACCTATTCGACACCCGGCACCTATATGGTGTCGCTCACTGCAACAAATGCAGGTGGCAGCAGTACAGTCATAAAAAGCGACTACATATCAGTGAGTCCGACAATTCACCCGCTGGCATTCGCTTCTTTCACCGGCACGCCCTCATCAGGTTCTGTCCCGCTTACTGTCCCGTTCACCGATGCATCAACCGGTGACCCCACCCGTTGGACTTGGCATTTCGGTGATGAGGAATTTACAGTACCATGGTCAGAGATTACCCCCAGTGCCGGATGGTCAGCACGTTCGGGTCATAGCAGTGCTGTGCTTCCCGATGGCAGCATTGTATTGATGGGTGGTTATGACCCCAATTATGGCGGTTATTACGGCAGTTGTATGAATGATGTATGGCGATCGACCGATAACGGTTCAACATGGACACAAACGACAGACCATGCCGGTTGGTCAGGAAGAAAAGAACATAGCACAGTGGTGCTGCCGGATGGCAGCATCGTCCTCATGGGGGGTTTTAGAACTGAGGGGGGCTATTACAATGACAACAGTTATCTGAATGACGTGTGGCGTTCGACAGATAACGGCATGACCTGGATGCATGTTACCGCCGATGCCGAGTGGTCGGCACGAAAAGACTTTAGCAGTGTTGCACTGCCCGATGGCAGCATTGTCCTTATGGGTGGTTATGGCAGCAGCAGCTATATGAATGACGTTTGGCGTTCGGTGGATAAGGGGACAACCTGGACCCAAATGACTGCCAATGCTGAGTGGTCGGCACGATATGGTCATAGCAGTGTTGTGATGCTGGACGGCAGTATCATCCTGATGGGGGGTTATGGCAGTGGTGGTCATGATGTGTGGCGGTCAACGGATAAGGGGAAAACATGGACACAAATGACTTCCAATGCCAAGTGGGCAGCTTATTCAGGTCATAGCAGCGTTGTATTGCCCGATGATAGCATCATCATCGTGTGTCAATCTGGAATTAATAGTGACACATGGCGATCGACGGATATGGGAGTAACATGGACGCAGGTTGCCACAAGCGATGAACTGGCACAAAGATATGATCACACCAGCGTTGCTTTGCCCGACTGCAGTGTTTTACTAATGGGTGGTCTTAGCGGAGGATATAAGAATGATGTATTGCGCTTGACGATCGCCGGTTCATCAGAACATAACCCTGTTCACACCTATTCCACATCAGGGAACTATACGGTATCACTCATTGCAACCAATGCAGGCGGCAGCAGCAAAATCACAAGGAGTGACTATGTATCAGTCACTCCAGTAATCTATCCCTCTCCAAACGCTGCTTTCACCGGAACGCCAACATCAGGTTCCAGCCCTCTTAATGTATCATTCACAGATGAATCAACCGGCGATCCAACCTGCTGGGCATGGTTTTTCGGTGACGAGGAGTTTACAGCCCCATGGTCTGAGATCACTGAGAACGCCGATTGGTCGGCACGAAAAGATCATAGCAGCGTTTTGCTTCCTGACAGGAGCATCATCCTGATGGGGGGTTCTGACAGTAGTGGCTCTCTGAATGATGTCTGGCGGTCGATGGATACTGGTACAACGTGGAAACGCGTAACAACCAATGCCGGTTGGTCTGCACGTTCTTCTCATAGCAGCGTTATACTACCCGACGGCTGTATTGTCCTTATGGGTGGTTTTGATAGCAGTTATCTGAATGATGTCTGGCGGTCAACGGATAATGGGACAACATGGATGCATGTTACTGCCGATGCCGAGTGGGCTGCACGAAAAGATCATAGCAGCGTTGTGCTCCAGGATGGCAGCATTGTCCTTATGGGTGGTTATGATGGCAGTTGTCTGAATGATGTGTGGAGATCAACAGATAAGGGGACAACATGGACACAAATGACTGCGAATGCCGAGTGGGAGGCACGATCTGGTCAAAGCAGCGTTGCGCTTCCCGATGGTAGCATCATCCTGATGGGGGGTTCTAGCAGTGGAGTCTCTCTGAATGATATATGGCGATCAACGGATAAAGGGGAAACATGGACAAAAATAACCTCCGTGACCCCTTTTACTCCAGGAAATAGTCATTCCAGTGTTGCACTTCCCGATGGGAGCATTGTCATGATTGGTAGTGCCACGTGGCGATCTACAGATATGGGGGCAACATGGACGCAAATAGCTACAAGCGGTAATCTGGTAAGAACTTGTCACACCAGTGTGGTTCTGCCTGACTGTAGTGTTGTGCTAATGGGTGGATCTTACGGAGGATATAAGAATGATGTATGGCAGCTGATGACTGCCGGGTCAACAGAACAAAATCCTGTCCACACCTACTCAACACCGGGAAACTATACGGTATCACTCATTGCAACAAATGCAGGAGGCAGCAGTAAAATTTTAAAGAGTGGATATGTATCAGTTAGCCCGACGATTCATCCGCCTCCCACAGCTTCTTTCACCGGCACACCCACGTCAGGTCCTACACAACTCAATGTATCTTTCACAGATAAATCAACTAGAAACCCCACAACTTGGGCATGGTATTTCGGTGATGAGGAATTTACAGCACCATGGTCAGAGATTGCCGGCAGTTCAGTATGGTCGGCACGAAAAGATCATACCAGCGTTGCACTGCACGATGGTGGCATTGTTCTTATGGGTGGTTATGGCGGCAGTTATCTGAATGATGTGTGGCAATCGGCGGATAATGGTACCACATGGAAAAGCGTTGTCACCAATGCACCTTGGTCGGCACGGTCTTCTCATAGTAGTGTCATACTGCCAGACGGCAGCATTGTCCTTATGGGGGGTTATGGCAGTGGGGGCTCTCTGAATGATGTCTGGAGGTCGACGGATAAGGGGGCAACATGGATGCACGTTACCGCTGATGCCGAATGGTCGGAACGAAAGGACCATAGCAGTGTTGCAATGGCTGACGGCAGCATTGTCCTGATGGGTGGTTATAGCAGTAACAGTTATAAGAATGACGTATGGCGATCAGCAGATAAGGGTTCATCATGGACACAAATGACTGCGAATGCTGAGTGGTCGGCACGGAGTGGCCATAGCAGCATTGTTCTGCCAGATGGCAGCATCGTCCTGATGGGTGGTAGCAATAAGAATGACGTGTGGCGATCAACAGATATGGGGGCAACATGGACTCAAATGACCTCCTATGCTGAGTGGTCGGCAAGAACAGATCATACCAGTGTTGCACTCTCCGATGGGAGCATCATCCTTGTAGGTGGATCTGGTGTAACTAGTGACACATGGCGGTCGACGGATATGGGGGCAACATGGACACGGGTTGCCACGAGCGCTGACCTGGCACAAAGATATGGCCACTCTACTGTTGCTCTATCCGACTGTAGTGTTCTGTTATTCGGTGGCTATAGCAGTGGATACAAGAATGATGTGTTGCGGTTGACGACCGCTGGTTCATCTGAACAAAATCCCGTCCACACCTACTCGACACCAGGGACCTATACCGTGTCACTCATTGCAGCAAATGCTGATGGCAGCAGCAAAGTCACAAAGAGTGGCTACATATCAGTGAGTTCGACAATTATCCCGCCTTCCACCGCTGCATTCACCGGCATATCCACAACAGGTTCTAGCCCACTAAATGTTTCATTCACCGATGAATCAGCAGGAAATCCTACCGATTGGGCATGGTATTTCGGTGATGAAGAGTTCACAGAACCATGGTCAGAGACTACCGCCGATACCGAGTGGTCGGCACGGAAAGAGCACAGCAGTGCCTTACTCCCTGATAGGAGCATCGTCCTCATGGGGGGGTCTGGCAGTAGTGGCTCTCTGAATGATGTGTGGCGATCGATGGATTTCGGTACAACATGGAAACGAATGAGTCCAAATGCTGGTTGGTCCAAACGATATGCACATAGCAGCGTTGCGCTATCCGACGGAAGCATTGTCCTGATGGGCGGTTATGATGGAAATTATCTGAATGACGTGTGGCGATCAACGGACAAGGGAAAAACATGGATGCATCTCACCGCCGATGCCGAATGGTCTGCTCGAAAAGATCATAGCAGCGTTGTGCTTCCTGACGGAAGCATCGTCCTCATGGGAGGTTCTGGCAGTAGTGGCTCTCTGAATGATGTGTGGCGTTCAACAGATCATGGAACAACATGGACACAGATGACTGCCAATGCTGAGTGGTCGGCACGGAGTGGCCATAGTAGTGTTGTACTGCACGATGGAAGCATCGTCCTCATGGGCGGCAGTGGAAATGATGTGTGGCGGTCAACAGATCAAGGGGCAACATGGAAACGAATGACTGCCGATGCCAAGTGGACATCATTAAAAGATCAAAGCAGTGCTGCACTTCCCGATGGGAGCATCGTAATATCAGGTGATAACACGTGGCGGTCGACGGATATGGGGGCAACATGGACGCGAGTTGCCACTAATGCTAAAATGACACGATATAGTCATACCAGTGTTGCTCTGCCTGATTGTAGTGTTGTCATGATGGGTGGCTATAGCGGTGGGTACAAGAACGATGTCTTGAATTTGAAGACCGCTGGTTCTTCAGAACAGAATCCGGTTCACACCTATTCAACACCCGGCACCTACACGGTGTCACTCATTGCAACAAACGCAGGTGGCAGCGGTAAAATCACAAAGAATGACTATGTATCAGTTAGCCCGGCAATTCATCCACCTACCACCGCTTCTTTCACCGGCACACCCACTTCAGGTCTTACACCACTCAATGTATCTTTCACAGATGCATCGACAGGTGATCCCACCAGCTGGGCATGGTACTTTGGTGATGAGGAGTTTACAGCACCATGGACAGAGATTACCGGTAGTGCCGATTGGCCGGCACGAATAGATCATAGCAGTGTTGTTCTTCCAAGTGGGAGCATTGTTCTGATGGGTGGTTATTCCAGCGGTGGCTCTCTGGATGACGTTTGGCGAACAACAGATGGCGGTGCAACGTGGAATCGCATGACAGCTGATGCCGCTTGGTCTGCCCGTTCTTCTCACAGTAGTGTCGTGACGTCCGACGGCAGCATAGTCCTGATGGGTGGTTATGATGGCAGTTATCTGAATGACGTGTGGCGATCGACAGATACGGGGGTGACATGGATGCACCTTACCGCCGATGCCAGGTGGTCAACACGAAAAGAGCATAGCAGCGTTGTGCTACCGGATGACAGCATTGTTCTGATGGGTGGTTATTCCAGCTGTGGCTCTCTGAATGACGTTTGGAGGTCCACAGACAAAGGTTCAACATGGACCCAAATGACAGCTGATGCTGAGTGGTCAGGACGATATGGTCATAGCAGTGTTGTGCTTCCTGACGGGAGCATCATCTTAGTGGGCGGTTATGATGGTACATATCTGAATGACGTATGGCGATCAGTGGATATGGGAGCAACATGGACACGAATGACCGCAGATGCTGCTTGGAATGCACGAAAAGATCATAGTAGCGCTGCATTACCTGACGGGAGCATCATCTTAGTGGGTGGCTATAATGTGAATGGTGACACCTGGCGGTCGACGAATATGGGGGCAACATGGACGCAGGTTGCCACGAGCGCTGACCTGTCACAAAGATATGGCCACACCAGCGTTGCTTTGCCCGACTGTAGTATCCTGTTATTAGGTGGCTATAGCGGGGGGTATAAGAATAATGTGTTGCGTTTGACGACCGCTGGTTCATCTGAACAGAATCCGGTTCACACCTACTCGACACCAGGGAACTATACTGTTTCAATCATTACAACAAACGCTGGTGGGAGCAGCAAAATCACAAAAAGTGACTACGTATCAGTGAAGCCGACAGTTATCCCACCTGCCAACGCTGCTTTCACCGGCACTCCAACATCAGGTTCTAGCCCACTTAATGTATCGTTCACTGATGAATCAGCAGGAAACCCTACCAATTGGGCATGGTATTTCGGTGATGAAGAGTTCACAGAACCATGGTCAGAGATTTCCGCAGATACCGAATGGTCAGCACGAAAAGATCATAGCAGTGTTGTATTACCCAATGACGGTAGCATTGTCCTGATGGGTGGTTCTAGTGGCAGCGGCAGTCTGAATGATGTTTGGCAATCGACGGATGCTGGTATAACATGGACTCGAATAACTGCCAAAACCGCTTGGTCTGCCCGTTCTTCTCATAGCAGCGTTGCGCTGCCCGACGGCAGCATCGTCCTGATGGGTGGCAATGATGGCGTTTATCTGAATGATGTGTGGCGGTCAACTGACAAGGGAGCAACGTGGACGCACCTTACCGCCGATGCTGAGTGGTCAGCACGAAAAGATCATACCAGCGTTGTGCTGCCAGATGGCAGCATTGTCCTGATGGGTGGTTCTGGCAGCAGCGGTTATCTGAATGACGTTTGGCGGTCAACGGATAAAGGGAAAACATGGATACAGATGACTGGCAACGCAGATTGGTCTGCCCGTTCTTCTCATAGCAGCGTTGTGCTACCCGATGGTAGCATCGTCCTGATGGGAGGTTCCGGCAGCGGTGGTTCTCTGAATGACGTATGGCGTTCAATGGACAAGGGTGCAACATGGACGCGAATGACCTCCGATGCCAGGTGGACGGTACGAAAAGATCATTGCAGTGTTGTACTCCCCGATGGCAGCATCATACTGGAGGGAGGATATGCTGTGAATGGTGACACGTGGCGGTCGACGAATATGGGGGCAACATGGACGCAGGTTGCCACGAGCGCTGACCTGTCACAAAGATATGGCCACACCAGTGTTGCTCTACCCGATTCCAGTGTTGTCCTGATAGGAGGCTATAGCGGTGGTTATAAGAACGATGTGTTGCGTTTGACGACCGTGGGATCGTCAGAACAGAATCCTGTTCACACCTATTCAACACCAGGGAACTATACTGTTTCACTCATTGCAACAAATGCAGGTGGCAGCAATAAAATCGCAAAAAGTGATTACATTTCAGTGAATCAGAAAATACACCCATCTGTTACCGCTGCTTTCAATGGCATGCCCCAGTCAGGTTTGGTGCCACTTACGGTTCCTTTCACTGATGAATCGACTGGCGATCCTACCTGTTGGACATGGTATTTCGGTGATGAGGAGTTTACAGCTCCCTGGTCCAAGATTTCAGGTTGCACCGATTGGCAGGCACGAAAAGATCATAGCTGTGTTACACTTCCTGACGGGAGCATTGTTCTGGTGGGTGGTTATGACGGCAGTTATCTGAATGATGTGTGGCGGTCGACAGATACAGGTACAACTTGGACCCGAACAAATGCCCATGCTAGTTGGTCTGCCCGTTCTTCTCATAGCAATGTCGTGCTTCCTGATGGCAGCATCATCCTGATGGGTGGTTATTCCAGCGGTGGCTCTCTGAATGACGTTTGGCGGTCGACGGATAATGGGGCATCATGGACGCACGTTACTGCTGATGCCGATTGGTCAGAACGTTATGATCATAGCACCGTTGTTCTGCCAGATGGTAGCATTGTCATAATGGGTGGTAATGATGCCAGTTATCTGAATGATGTCTGGCGTTCAACGGACAAGGGGGAAACATGGACACAAATGGCAGCCAATGCTGAGTGGTCAGGACGATATGGCCATACCAGCGTTGTGCTTCCTGACGGAAGCATTGTCCTGATGGGTGGTTATTCCAGCGGCGGCTCTCAGAATGATGTCTGGCGTTCAACGGACAAGGGGGAAACATGGACACGAATGACCTCCGATGCCAAGTGGACGGCACGAAAAGATCATAGCAGTGCTGTTCTTCCCGATGGCAGCATCATCCTGGAGGGAGGATATGGCGTGAATAGTGACACGTGGCGATCGGCGGATATGGGGGCAACATGGACGCAGGTTGCCACAAGCGCTAATCTGGCACAAAGATATGGTCACACCAGTGTTGCTCTACCCGATTCCAGTGTTGTGCTACTGGGTGGCTATAGTGCCGGTTATAAGAACGATGTGTTGCGTTTGACAACCGCTGGCTCATTGGAACAGAATCCTGTTCACACATACTCGATACCTGGGAACTATACCGTGACACTCATTGCAACAAATGCAGGCAGCAGCAGTAAAACCACAAAAATTGACTACGTATCAGTTAGTCCAATTACAGCAACCGCGATTTTCGCCAGCGCACGCACGTTCGGTCCTGCCCCACTTACGGTCCAATTTACCGACGCCTCGACCAGTGATACTACTAACTGGAACTGGACATTCGGCGATAACTCAACCTCATCTGAACAAAACCCGGTACATATCTACCCAGAATCTGGCACATATACAGTAACTCTCTCGGTTAATGGCGGTGAAGATACCTGTGCCAAGACTGACTACATCAGGGTTGCACCGCTCCTTTTTGGAGACGCCAATGATGACGGAGCGGTGAATCAGGCTGACACACTGCGTGTGCTCAAAACGGTTGTTGGGATTATGGATGTCCCAGAGATAAATACGGACGAATTTGAACGAGCCGATGTCCACCGGAACGGTGCCATCGATATCGGTGATGCGATGTTCATTGCCCAATATAATGTGGGACTGCGGGACGCATGGTTTGTGGTGAAAGTATAGTCTATTTCATTCACTTTTTTGAAAGTAATGGCAAATCGTCAATATCCAATGAATATAAATCTCAAATTCACCCTTCGTTATTCCCACTCAACCCATCACCATCGGACCAACCAGTAAGGTCTCGAATTGATAGTTAGCGTTTAATTGTGTTCATTACATAAAACAGATACAGGAGATGATAACACCTTCAGGCCATTGTGAATGATTTTGAATGAAATAAATATGTTAAGGAAATGTCTGCACCTATCAAATAGAAACCCCACCAAATCCATTGACATACTTCTTCATCTCTTCTTTTTCAGATGGGCTGAATGAAAGGTTCAGGTAGTGATTCATAGCTGTAATGTTAGTATGGCCCTGTGACAGTGCAATCTGCATCGTCAGAGCTGGATAGCAGCACACTAACCATGATTCCCATGTCTTACGTGTCATCTTAGGTGTGATGCCATCTGTTGAAATATCAGCCCCACTGGCTGCTTTGAGAAGGATCTTTCTCCATCCCTGTCGGGTCAATCTCGGAAGTTCCTGATCATAGAGTCGTTCAATGATGGGAAGGGCATAGTTTGACAATTGAAAATATCGTTCAGGTTGTTTCCGTTTCTTCTTCAACGATGCCTCACGAGGGAGATGAATAACTGAGCGTTCCAAGTTGAACCATTCGGGTTTGTCCAGAAAGCGTAGAAATTCTTCATATCTCATTCCTGTAAACATTAGACCATCAAAATAGATCTTCTGCTGTCTCTTCATTTCATTTCGAATTTTGGAATATTCCCATGGCGTGAGAATTCGTGTGTCTGCTTTTAACAGTGACATAGTAACCCTTTTGTTATTATGGTAAATATAACACTGAACGAACCTGTTGAAAAATAGGGAGAGACCAATGAGGACCGCTAAGAACTCAGGGTTATTGAATGCAAGTTACCGTTTTAGGACAAAACGGTAACATTGTCTGAATTTATGAAAGATTTCAACGACATACCTTATGAGATTCCGGATATGAATGAAATGCCGAACGAACGGGTTGCTGCGGTTGGGACAATCACAATCAGAACCAGAATATCCCTGACCTCAACGTCCCATACATCAGAGAAGATATCCATCTGCTGAAAGGTCACACCATCAGCTATTGACATAGTGTTTTTCAGATCCAGGTATGCACATTCACTCCAAAACGTTGACGACAATTATCGTGATACTGACCAAACTGAATGATACCCTGATGCAGGAACCATCCTGAGTTTCCTGCGGACAATTGAATGCGTCTGCCAAACCCCCCGGGAGATTTCAATATTCCTCTACCCGAAGGACGCACAGAACCGAACACTGCTCTTATCTAGTCACCTCATCCGGAACGATGTGTGATGCACAGACGAGCAGTCCGGTATCAGTACATCGGCCAGAAGAGGAGGAGGAGCGGGATTGAGACGATGACAATGATCACTTCGAGGACTGCCCCCATCCTCCAGTAGTCGGTAAAGAGATACCCACCCGGCCCCATGACTAGCGTATTGGACTGGTGTCCGATCGGAGTGAGAAAGGCACAGGATGCCCCAATCGCAACCGCCATCAGAAACGGATCGATGGATGCACCAAGGTCATACGCGATCCCTAATGCAATCGGAGCCATCAGAACCGCAGAGGCTGCGTTGTTCACCAGATCCGAGAGGAACATGGTGATTATTAAAAGGAGGACAAGCGTCGCTTCCGGCGGGAAGATGGATGCGCCTGTAACGATACTCCCGGCGATAAGTGCTGCTCCGCCACTTGTTTCAAGCGCCTGACCGACAGGTATCATTGCACCAAGAAGAATGATAATCGGCCATTCCACACTATCATACGCATCACGCAGAGAGACTATTGAGGTAAGAATCATCAAAACGACCGCGGCACTGAAGGTGATCTGGACCGGCATAATTCCAAGGGCCGATATTCCAAGGGCCGTTCCGAAGATTCCCAAAGCAAGCAGTATAGTCTTCTGCCCCCCAATCCGAAGACCCCGTTCAGCAAGCGGGAGGCACCCGATTTTTGGAAGAGCTGTCTGGAGGGCATCTTTCTTACCCTGGAGAAGAAGGATGTCACCAGGACGGAACCGAATCTGGTTGAGCCTGTTACGAAGACGCCCTCCCTCCCGTGCTACGGCAAGGAGGTTGATGCCATGAATCCAGCGAAGATTTGCTGAATACGCGGTCCTGTCCAGAATCGGTGAATCCGGTTTTACAATGGCCTCAATTATTCCGACAGTGTCGGATCCGATCATCTCCTCCGATATCTCTGCTTTCCCTACGAGTTCAAGGCGGGTGGCATCAAGGAGGGTCTGCAGGTCTTTTGAATCTGCCCTGATAATAAGAATGTCATTCTCCAGAATTGTCTCGTAAACTGACGGTGCGACGATCTTTCGTGTATTTCTAATCAGCCCGACAACAACAACCTCTGCCTCGGTGGCGGTACTGATATCAAAGATCATCTTTCCTGCAAGTTTTGAGTTCTCCGGAACCCTGACTTCAGTGAGGTAATCCCTGACTGCAAAGAGCTCTTCTTTTGAGGCAGGACTCTGCCGGGACGGGATCAGCCTCCATCCGAAAAACGAGATGAAGAGGATTCCGCAGATGGCTACCCCCACCCCGACATAGGCAAAGTCAAAGATCAGGAATGGGTCGCCCCCGCTCTGGGCACGATAGCTGGCGATGATGATATTGGGGGGAGTCCCGATGAGGGTTGTCATCCCACCGAGGAGGGACCCAAATGCTATAGGCATCAAAAGGTAGGAAGGGGGCCTCCCGCTCTTCCGGGCAGTCCTGATGGCAACCGGCATCATCAGGGCCAGTGCCCCGATATTATTCATAAATCCTGAGAGAATGGCAACGATACCGGTAAGCGAGAAGACCTGCCGCACCTCTCCATCCCCAACCCGGGCAACCCACCGGGTCAGAATATCAATAAGACCGGAGTTCTGAAGGCCCTTGCTGAGAATCAGAACAGCTGCAACGGTGATAACCGCCGGATGGCCAAACCCGAGGAAGGCATCCACCGGGTTGACGATGCCCGTTATGGTGACAATCAGAAGCGCTATCAGGGCTACGATGTCATAACGCACCTTGCCTGTGGCAAAGAGAATAAGCGCAAGGATGAGGGTTCCAAAGACAATGAGCATATCAAACATCGGCGATCAGTGTTCCTTATCATACTGGGGGATGATGAAGAAGATATACCTTCCTTAGGGTCACGGAATGACGAATTCCTGATAAAAAGTCGGCGAAATGGTGAATACCTGAAAGAACGTCACCCAGGTAAGTGGGGGATGATCATGACTTATACGTGGGTCATTGTAGGGGCATAATTCATACACGGAGGGAAACACATGCGGCCATTGCGGCACCTGCCTGAAAGTGATCATACCTTCAGCAACAGTGAGGTGAAATGAACCGCCCCCATCCGGCCTGCTGTAAAACGTCCCCCCTCCGATATACACCGATACATTCCCCCTTTGACGATCCTCACACATAGATTATCACTCCCCTAAGTCGCTGTAGGGGAGCCTCAAAAATGAAAACGATGAAAATCAGAGATATTCATCGAATTTTGTGAAACCTTCACCGGAATAGGATTTGACCACGACCACAACATGATCTTTCTCCCCTTTGATTCCTGTTATTTCCACACTCTCACCAATGACCGGCTGAATCTTCTCGGTAATCACCGTCCCGTCAGGCTTTGTGACAATAACATCAACGTCATTCACCACATTTGAGTTTGGCCCACCTGCATAGGATACGGTTATTTTTCCGCCAAGTGAGCTTTTCTGCACCCCGACTTCAACGAGAAGGTCATGCATCTTCCAGACCGGCAATGAATCGCCAAGATCTGCCATAAAATACGCATTGGCTTTGTTGAACGACTCAGGGACTTCATACATCACCCATGCATTGTAGAATTCCTTCTCTTTTCCTGCCTTGTAGAGATTTGTCCGGACATAGATGTCCCCGACATTTTTCAGGGCATATCGTTCTGAAAGGTCTGCATCATGGGAGAGAGCGATGGTCGTAGTCATAGTCATCAGGACTATATGCCTTGATTACTACACCCCATTCATCGGAGATGACCTTCATGGGGAGATAAGTAACCCCGTCGGCGATAACTGAGAATTTTTCCGGATACGGCGTATATTCGTTTGTGCAGTATCCGCCGATAACGGTTATCGTGACGCTTACCAGATAGAATTTCTTCCCCGATGCAGGATCCACCCAGAGTTTTTCACTGGTTTTTGTATCATATAACTGATAACTCTGAAGTTCTTTGTAGCCTTCTGCCTGGATGCAGAGGTTAGCCTTGGACGATTTCTCATCATAACTCTTCCCTGTGTCGCTGTCATAGTACCATCGCTGATCAGCATTCAGTGCATCAGGAAATGGATTTGCTACGACCGCAGGCACCTGTGTTGCAACCGGAGCAGCAGAAGCAACACTGCCACTGCCGGATCCATCAGCCTGCCCTTCTCCCCCGGAAGAAACTGCGGCTGAAGTACTCACATCAGACTGCGTACATCACGCGGCACAGATCAGAGATAGCATCAGGAAAATAATTAAAAATGGACTTTTACTTAGCATGCACCACACCCAAAACAGTTTAAAGAAAATAATCTGGAACGTCTATGATAAAGATTTCGAAGGCATAATTTTACCAAAAAAGGGAAGGGGATTTCCAAAACCCGAAAGAAATGTCCCTTTCATAACAGAAACACATGCCATTATGCCGGAAAAAATGACAATCATTCAGCCAACAACACCTGCATAAATCCCCGACCCAACAAACCACTCATCTGTCACCGGAGCGACATAACAGAATTTAAGCTCCTCAATGCCCGTATCGGGATTCTCATAAACCACATACACATATCCGCCTCCCCGCTGCGCGGCGTCAATCTCCAGTTTCACTGCTTCAACCCCATATGCATCAGTGAAGTCTAGGCGATCCATTCCCGTCATCTCCGGCTGGAAGGGGAGATTGAGGCATGTGCCGTTCATATCATAGGCAAAGACATAATCTGCGCCGGTCCCGAATTTCTCGTTCATCGACGGGAATATCCCTTCTTCTTTACTATATGCAGATGATGTCAGGGCAAAGGCCTGTGCTTCTTTCACCCGGGCAACAAGAGTGTCAATTGCCGTCTGATTCAGCGTGACATTCATCTCCGGAATATAAATGCCGGAACCCACAAACCATGTATCATCAACCGGCCTGATGGCGACCAGTTTCAGCTGTTTCCGGTAGCCCTCAGACGGATTTGGGAAGACATAGTACAGGTACCCGCCACCACGGGCCGCAAGGTCCACAAAATTCTTCAACGTTTCAAGCCCGTTTTCATCCGCGTTGGCCATGCGGTTTTCACCGATAATGCCCGGTTGATACGGGTGGGCAAGCGTCGTAGCGTTCATATCGTAGGCAAAGATGTAGAGCTCCCCGTCAATGAACTCACCTTTCGGATCATTGAAGACTGCAAGGGCTGCAGTTCTGCCATTCTGCAGTCCAAATGCTGCCGCATCTTCGACAAAGGATGTCATTGAGGAAATATCCTCATCAAGCACTTCGTCAGAACGCGGAGTGGGAGCCGGTGTCGGGGAAAAAGCACCATCAAGGTCACGAATGACTGCCACCCTCCATTCTGTCCCGTCAAAGAAAACTGTTGACCAAAAGATCTCACGGCCCGCTTCCCTCTTCCAGTCCACATCCCAGAAAGTATATTCTCCCCGGCCCGATGACTCTGCAACAACCTTCTCTGCCAGTTTGGGAATCTCTGTTGACTGGTAGAGGGGATCCGTGAAGGTATTCTTCGCAACTTCCTCTTCATTGGTCTCATAGAGAATAGTGCCATCTGTCTGCAGCACCATGAACTCGTATCCCGTCTCTTCGGTGAGGGGACGGAAATACTGGCGCAAAAATATCTCCGGGCGGAAGGTCAGGTCCGTGTATCCCAGATAGGTATCACCGGAAAATACCGGATAGCTGAGCGAAATCCCTGCAAAGCCTTCCTCCAGCATGAATATCCCGCTCAAGACCGGTTCTTTCACCTCATTTGCATACTGCACCTCGGGCTGGTAGCCAAGATCGGTGCCAACGATTGGTTCGTAGTGCACCGGTGCTGCTGCCGTGACAACACCCTCTGTATCAATCACCAGTGACGAAATGACATAGGGCGAGGTCCCGGAAAGTTTCTCCTGAAGCACGTTTGCCGCCGCATCACCTGTAATGCCGGTTTCGGATAATTTTTTTGCACTCTCTGCATTGCTCTCCTGCAACTGAGAAAGGCCGGCAGAGATTTCTGTATCCGCACGTTCCAGAAGGGCAGTCATCTCCGCATCCTCCGGCACGACAGGCGGTTCGTCAGATGAGGTGGTGCACCCTGCTGAGAGCAAACAGAGGCACAGCCCTACAATAACAAGAATATTGATTCGGTTAACCATTGGTGGAAAATGGTTCATCAGCCATTATTAAATGATACGAATCGAGCGCAGACGCTACCGATCACGGAAACATCGGCATATGCTGTACGGGATAGCCAGAAATAATGTATTATTGGGAGGTGATACGGATCTCTTCCAGAACATCGGCAACAATCCCGATGCCTGTCATGATCTGCTCTTCATCTGAATTGGAGAAGTTGATCCGTGCAGTAGACTCCCCGCCGCCATCTGCATAGAACGGCGTGCCCGGCAGAATTGCAACCTTCCGCTTCAGGGCGGCATCAAAGAGACGGGTCGAAGATACACCTTCCGGAAGGGTCAGCCATACAAACATTCCACCGGTTGGCCGGGTGAAGTGCACATCGTCCGGGAAGCACTCCTCCATCCGGGAGACCATCCATTCGGCACGCTTCCGGTACTCTTCGTTCAGGCCGACGATATGGGCATCAATATCATTTTCCTCAAGATATTTTGCAAGGATACGCTGGCTCAGGTAGTTTGAGTGCAGGTCAGATGCCTGCTTTGCGATGAGAATCTTCTCCATGACCTCTTCAGGAGCACACACCCATCCCATCCGCATACCGGGCGAGAATATCTTGGAAAACGACCCTGTCAGGATACCCTCGCCGTCCATATATGCACTGACCGGCTTTCTCGCCACACCATCAAACTGCAGTTCCCCATATGCATCATCTTCCACAAACGGCATCTCATGGGCACAGAGAAGTGCTGCGAGTTCCTTTCGCCGCGTCTCTGAATAGGTGATTCCTGAAGGGTTCTGTGAATTTGGAATCCCATACATAAACTTCGGGGATGCGTTCTCCAGCACCGCCGTGAGGCGCTTTAGATCCGGCCCTTCCTCATTCAGGGGGACCGGGAGAAATTCCGGCTGGAACATGGAGAATGACTGGATGGCACCCAGATATCCGGGGTCTTCAACAATGACCGAATCACCTTTGTTGAGGTACACCTTCCCGACAAGGTCCAGGCACTGCTGGGATCCGTTCGTGATCAGGATATTATCCGCATCGACCGAAAGGCCATACCGGGTACGATACCGTTCCGCAATCCACTCCCGCAGAGGGAGATATCCTTCCGTCGTCGAGTACTGGAGCGCTGTTTTGCCATCCTCTTTCAGCAGTGCTGCTGCCGCATTCTGTATCCCCTCATCATCGATGAGATTAGGATTGGGAAGGCCGCCTGCAAAGGAAATGATCTCCGGGTCTGCAGTGACCTTCAGTATTTCACGGATAAAGGACTTCTGTGTTGAGCAGATCCTCTCCGAGTACCGATGGTTCATTGGAATAGTATGTACCGGTCAGGGAGAAAAACCATATTCATTTGATCAAAAAAAGGATTACCACCAGTCGCTTTTTCCCGCTTCCAGGATGCAGTCAGCACCTTCGTGTGCGGGATTATTGACCGCCTGCGACACCTGCAGGATCGCCATCCGCGCGTCCGGATATGGCTGTAAAACATCCGGGACATATGGCCCTGCAAGCCATGGTGTCACATCATCTTCCTCCAATATGACAGGCATGCGGTTATGGATCCGTGCAACAAGGTCATTTGAAGGACAGGTGATGATGGTAAAGGTGGCTTTCAGGATTCCGGACTCCGGATCGGTCCACCAGTCGCAGAGACCAGCCATCCCAAAGAGCGGCCGGGACGGGATGGTGAAGTAAAATGGATAGGAGATTCCGCGCTCCCTCTTCCACTCATAAAACCCGGAAGCAGGAATGATACAGCGTGAGTGCTGCACGAGGTCAAAGAAGGCGGCCTTCTCAGCAAGTGTCTCTGCACGCGCATTTGCGAGCCATTCACCACACTCACCATCTTTCTTCCATGCAGGAACCAGACCCCACCGGGCAGTGATGCAGACAATGGCACCCCCCTCTGCCACAAGAACAGGTGCGTCCTGTGTCGGTGCAATATTATAGCGACCCTCAATCTCACCGCATGAGATCCCAAAGGCAGAAACGAACTCTTCGGTGTGGGTAAGGGTATAACGCATGCACATGGCATGGTGATAGGTGTTAAACAGGCATATAAATACTCCTTGTGCATCTGAAAAGAGAGATTAAGCCATCCGAAACCAAACCTCTGGTTTATACAAGGTGAATAAGAGATGACAGGATCTGCAAAGATAGAATATACCAATGACGGCCTCCTCGTGACCTTTGAAAACGGCCGCATATACGATGTCCACCCAGGGAAAGACGGTGGAGTCGCCTGCACATTACAAAACGGACCAATTGAGCTGATTCCCTTTGCACAAACAGTAAAAGGCCTGATAGGAGAAGAGATTCTCTCAGAGATTGAGCACTGCGCAGAACTCTACAATCAGAAGTGCAGATAAAAGAGAGATACCCCGATAAAAGGGGTTATTCCCCATTCTGGTTGATGAGGTGAATAAGAGAGGAGAAACCATCAATCTCCATCTGGAGCACCTCATCACGAGTCATGCCCATGGAAGTCTCCGCATCGGCCGTGAGGGTATCAGGCCCACGGATTATTGTTCGTATTACCCCATCTGCCGAAAGTATTTCTGCGGCCTCCATCTCATGGACGAATGACCGGCCCGGTATGATGACGACTTTTCCTAGCGAAGAGAGGTCAATCTCTTTCAGGTCATCACGGGTGATGAGGCATGAAATCTCTTTTTTCGGGCTGTGCACCCAGGACTGGTTACCACAGGCATCAAGCACTTCCTGCACATAACGGGCGGCGATGGCACCGGAAATAATGCTTGCCCGTTTCCGCACCCGGGGGAGTTTTTCGAGGAGGTCAGATTCATCCAGGATGGCAAACGGTGACCCGAGGGTCGGATCCCAGAGAGGCGTGCCATTGATGCGCAGATTATAGCGTGCATTCAGATCAGTGACCATGTCACGGAAGGCAGATACGGTCTGTACTCGCTGTCCCTTCACAATTGGCGCATTTTTCAGAATAAGCCCCTGATCCTCCCGGTTCGCAAACCGCATGAGAATGAGGCCCTTTGCACCCTTCTCCTCCAGCCATTGGCAGGTTCGTTCCAGCTCCTCGCCGTCATTGACACCGGGTATGACCAGCGCGGCGGCATAGACATCAATTTTCTGGCAGAGTTTTCCGAGTACAGCCAAGGATGCCTCCGGTGTCGGATCTTTCATCCATTCACGACGGAGTTCCGGATTTACCGAGAAGACGGTGAATGAAACTTCAGAGAGGCCCTGCTCCACCATCCGGTCGGCAAATGCGGGGTCATCGAACCCTTTCCCGCTGGTATATCCGATATGGATGGGCACCTCCATACTGCCTAAGAGATCCATCAGGTCTTCGAATGCCGGATAGCAGGACGGGTCTCCACCCCCGGATATGGTAATCCGGTCCAGGTTGCCGCCCATCAGCTGCAGATTGCCGAGCACATCATCTGCCACATCACGGAGATCTTTGAATCCGGTGTAGCGTTCACGGACAAAATTGGTGCAGTAGTCACACCCGACTGAAAAGGGCATGCAGTATTTACAGCCCAGGGGTTCGGGTTCCTCGTCCTCGCGGACCCCCTTAAAGTAACAGTATTTACAGAATCCCCGGCAGTCCAGACCGGGCCTCCCTCCGATATCTACAGTCAGGTGTGCCATGATTATGTACTATTCTGACCCTGACGGGATAAAGGGATTTGGAATAATGGCGGAAGAACGACTGCGTAAATGGACCTGAAAGCAGGAGTGACATTTCTGAAGCCTCCGCGTGAGCTGGCAGAAAGATCATGGGTGAAGGAGGGCAGGCAGAGGTTAAAGGGAATGAAGTCCTGTCTATCAAAAGAGGAACACGTTGAGGAGGAGACAGGATTAATAAAAAATGCAAAATGATGAAGAAAGGTGAAAATGGATCAAATCAGATCGCCACATTTTTTACCCCGGAGCACCAATAGAGTAAAGCGCCTCAGTGGCTTAGTGGCATAGCGGCTGATTTGTAATCAGCAGGTCGGGGGTTCAACTCCCTCCTGAGGCTTGGTTTATTTTTAGCATTTATTCTTCAGAAATTGTGATCCTCTTTTCAGAGGGAGAGATAATACCTGCCACTCTGGAAGTAATCAGATTCTGTTCACCTGACCAAAGACACCCATTCGCGGAGTGAAACCAGAAGCATTTGAATCGGTAAACAGACCCTGTAATCAATGAAAATGAATGATTACTGCAGTGAAAAATAGGACAATTATCTATTGAGAATTTCTAAAAACCCCACCCAACCAGAAGTACTTTATACACCTCTTTCGATCACTAATTGATGAGTAATTTCACTAATTTTGCAATTAGGTATGAATACGAGCGTATTGCTGAATTGGGTGATAAGCTAGGAGAAGTTGAGAAATTGATCGACTGGGAAGCGTTCCGCCCCTTCCTTACAGGTCTCTATTCGAATAACACCGAAAAGGGTGGTCGCCCTAATCTTGACGAAATTCTGATGTTAAAGATGCTTATTCTGCAACAATGGCATGGTTTGTCGGATCCAGAACTTGAACGACAAGCGAATGACCGAATATCCTTTCGTCAGTTTCTGGGATTTCCGGATAAAATCCCTGATCGTTCCACGATCTGGGCTTTTCGTGAAAGGCTCTCTTTATCCGGAAAAGACAAAGATATCTGGAACGAACTTCAGCGTCAGCTGGATGCAAAAGGTCTCACAATAAAGAAAGGGATGATTCAGGATGCAACCTTCATCCATTCGGATCCCGGGCATGCATCTTCTGATACTCCTCGGGGAGAGGAGGCAAAGACCAGGAGAAGTAAAGATGGAACCTGGACAAAAAAAGGAGGGACATCTCATTTTGGATTCAAATTGCATGCCATCATTGACAGAGAATATGATTTGATCCGAAGGGTATGCACAACAACTGCATCCGTTCACGACAGCCAGATAGACTTGTCTGAAGAAGGTGAAGTAGTGTATCGCGATAGAGGGTATCAGGGAGCAAAATGCAAAGGATACGATGCAACCATGAAGAGGGGGGCCAGAGGCCATCCCATTGGTATACGGGACAAACTCCGAAATGAGAGAATCAGTCGAAAAAGGACAAAAGGAGAAAGACCATTTGCTGTCATAAAATCAGTATTTACTTCTGGAACTGTGAGAGTGACAGAATTGGGCAGAGTAAGGGTGAAGAATATGTTTTCTGCATTTTCATACAATCTCTATCAGTTGAGAACGATTGAAAAACAGAGTCTTTAGAGCGATAGCCATCTGAAATTGCCTAATTATGAATGACTATGTGAGACAATTTCCCTCTATTTAGGCATTTATTGTGATATTGTTGTTCGAAAAATGGGGATAAAAGTAATCCTCTATTGACAATTATGGATTCTTTTTGGCGCATATAATTTTTTATAATTGAATTTCTGTTAAGCGATTTTAAAAACCCTGTCATTCAAATGCAGGAAACAGAGAACCAAATCAACAATGATGATAACTCCCGGAGTCAGGGGAAAAAACAGTCCAGCTATTTTTTTTTCAGGTGACATACCCAACCGGTCCAAAATAATTGAACAATTCCCCAGAAAATGGACAGTCAATACTTCGGAAACCTCAAAGATCAGTGCTGTACATATGGGTTTACCCTATCCGGAACAAATCTGCCCGTATTAACGGAGGAAAAAACCCTTCACCCTCAGTACTCATCCTGCGGCTTTGTCATCACGACATCCTCAACCTCAGGCACAAGAAGCCAGAGGGCCTTCACCACCTTATTCAGTATCACCGGATCATCGGTATCAAGCATCGGATCGAGCCGTGCAATCACACCATTGCCAATGAGTGATTCCTCATCGCCGGTAGAAGCAACGGCAATGATGATGTCAAGGGCTGCACCCCTGATATGCGGATTTGGGTCATCAAGAAGATCAGCAATCACCTCAATGCCACCCTGCCGGATGAGCTCGTTTGCCCGCCAGTCTTCGTCTTCTGTGCTCACTGCCAGTGCCTCCGCCGCAGCCTCCCGGACATCCTCTTCCGGATGAACAAGGCGACTGAGGAGATCCGCTGTCAGCTCCCTTCTCATCTTCAGGTCTTCCATACCCGTTCCCTCCTCTCATATATCTCCTTCAAACCCTGCGGGCGATGGATGTTGTTTACTCTTACAGTCATTCATAAAAAGAGTTGGTGCGATAGCGGCCCCGTAACACATATCCTGTATTACAGCAGACTGCACCCTGAGCGTCCGGCAGCCGCCCCACAAAACATATAATCCCGCTCAACAGTAGAAACGCTGTATCCTGTCGCAGACGACACCATTTACCTGAAGATCACCATTTACCTGAAGATGAACATATGATCAAGCAGAAAGACCAGAATGCATGGCTCCTGACGATTCTCGCCATCATTGTTTTATTCATACTCGGGGATCTGATTGCCCATGCATCCTTCGACTCACCCGCGGATGAGTATCAATATGTTTCCCATGGGTACGCCCACACCATCTCCCTGGTTCTTGATGACATCATGCCAGTCCTCATACTGTCAGGTGTTGTCATCGCAGGAATTGTATTTGTTTTTGCGAAATACTCGTCATAAAATCGGTACTAATATGCCGGGAGAAAAGAGAGACAGAAATTCATTTACCAGCCATCCATTCCCCCATTCTATCATTCCTGCGAATAGTGGCACTCGAAAAAGCAAAGAATACTTCCGTAGCAAACGCAAATGGATTAAATACGGAGACATATCCCATGAAAAAAACGGCAATCACCGCAATGACTCTTGCACTGGCACTCTGCATCCTCTTCGCATGCGGCTGTACGACACCTGTCACAACGGAACCAACAGCAATACCCACAGAAACACCCGTCCCCGCGATCTCATATGAGGACACACCCGTCCAGTATAGCGAGGTAAACGGTGTCACCCTTGGATACCGCGAATTTGGCACGGAAAACACCGAACCCCTCTTCATGCTCATCGGATTCGGCGCGACAATGGAACATTGGAATACCACTTTTGTGGGCATTCTTTCAAAGAACTATCATGTCTATATGTATGACCATCGGGGCATGGGAGAGAGCACCGACACCGATGCACAGTTTACGATTGAACAGCTTGCAGACGATGCTGCAGGGCTTATCACGGCACTCGGATATGACAGCATAAATACCTATGGCGTCTCGATGGGATCGACAGTGTCACAACAGCTTCTCATAGATCACCCGGAGAAGGTGAGAAAGGCAGTCCTCTCGTCTGCCACATACAGTGCGACCATTCCGGAGACAGAGAAACTGCACGGCCTTCTTGAAGCATCCGCAGAAAACACAGATGTCCCTGACGGAGTGCGAAAAGAAGCAGTTGCGAACCTCGAATGGGCCGGAGTCTATCAAAACCTGTCGACCATCACAAACGACGTCATGCTCATCACCGGCACCGCCGATGATCTCACTCCCCAGTCAGTAGCAGTCGATATTGCAGGCCAGATTAACGGCTCATGGCTTGTCCGATTCAAGGGCATCCCCCATGCAGGGTCATCCTATGCACCGGTGGAATACGCAACCATTGTGACAACCTTCCTGGAGATGGACGAATCTCCTGCATAACTTTTTCGAAAATAGTACCCATCTGAACTTTTGGCAATGGCTGACAGCATTCAGGCCCTGTAAAAATACTTCCAAAGTAATAATCAGGAGAACGAACCGGCGGCAATTAAACCTGTTCAGCCCTGCACCCTCTTTCGTCCCGTAGACCACACCCTAAAACCCATGCACATGCCTGGCAATCAGCCACTTAATTTCATCCCATTCCCACGTTCTTTGATTCCTTGTTCGGGGGAATTCCGGGGATAAATGGACGTATTTTTTGAGGCATTTTTCTGTCGGAAAAAATACGGCTGCAATGCTAATAATTTACAAAAAACACGATAAATTGCGGACAAAAGTGCGACCATAATTCGTGGATATTTTGGGAGGACGTATAGGCTGTCCTGACTAAGATCGATCCATACAGGGCTTCTGTGTAGACACTTTTCCCCACCCCATTTAACCCACGAGGTGGGAAATCGGGGAGCAAAATGGACATACATTTTGTTCATATTATTGCCGGAAAAATCACCACTGCATATCTGCCTTACACAATACTCACAATCAGATAGCCGCCGTCCGCTGTTGCAATCACATCATGCTGAATATCAGATTCTCCCCTAAGCCTGATATCTGCTGAAATCTTCTGTAAATTGTTATTATATCTGGAAAGAATGAATGCACCATCTGATACCGCAAAGGTATCCACAGAACCATCAGTATAAAGCACTACATTGTCAAACCGTCCATGTTCGCCGGTTGATTTCTCTGAGATCAGGGCTCCGGTTTCTCCATCTAACATCCGCAGTGTATACACGACAGACCTGTGGTCCCCGAAGATAACGGATTCTGTTATCTCTGCGGTCGTCAAAAGAGCCAGATTCCCGTCATCCGTCTCCCGAAGCGACCATTCTACACCCGTCTTCCATATTCCACTGTCATCACCGGGGAATGCATAGTCCCAGACAATATTTCCACCACCGTCAAGCCTGAAAAGATGAAGAATGTCTGACTTCATGAAACCTTCAGGATTGGTGCTTTCCGGAAAGAGCACCATGGAATCTCCGTTTCTGAGTCCCAGCACCGGATGGCGAGCCACGTGTTCAGGGTCGCCATATGACTGTTTCCACACAACTTCACCGTTTTTCTCAATAACAGCACAGTATTCCCCCCACCCGGCGAGCGTGCGGTCACCCGGACAGGATGACACAGCCACATAGGGCCAGACAGAGGGAAATGTATCACAAAGAGTAGTCTCTGTCACAATCATCCCATCGGAATCAATAACAACAAAATCACCCTCCCCATCGAAGATAGAGACACTCCCCCCGGAGAGGGCTGCAATCTCAGAATTCCATGAGTTGAATGTGTCATTTTCAAATATCGTCACCGATTCAACCGTTCCCTCCCCATTAATGAAGACAAGCTTCTGTATGCGGGTGTCAAGCCCGTAGTCAATACAAACTATGGCAAATCTGCCGTCTGAAGTTTCAATCACGTCTTCAAACCCTTCATATTCAGATGTAGATGTATCAAGGACAGTGATCCACTCAATAGCACCATCCCCACCCGTCTTCGTGACCTGAATATCATTGGGCTGAGGAATGGGGGGCATATCGTCATAGCCACCACCGATACACCCGAAAGTGAAACAAAAACAAATCGTAAAACCCAGAATACCGGCAAAAAACAACCCATTAATCGTTCTTTTCTGTGAAAGATCCATACAACCACCCACCAATGTCAGAGATATCTCACACGTTTATGCAGGAAATCAATCCAATAGCTCCATCTCCGGGTTGATGAAAGAAAAATGTGTTGCTCTGGAAATAAAGTAAGATACCTGACAAAACCAATTATTATCAGACGTCCATTACCAAATAGGGGAGAACATGTGCCCCTGCAATCCCTGCAGGAGAAATACGGGCATACAATTTTTAGGATCAATACTATCTGTTAACAACGGGGGATCAGGTTTATATCAGCGCTAAGAAAACAAAGCACAATGGATGAAAAGACAAAACAGATACTGAAACTTCTTTTCATTTGTGCAGCAATCGTCCTCTTCATCGCATTTGCCGCCACCACCGGCCTGTCCCGGACAACGCTGAATGATTCCCGGGAAGATACACAGGATAATGAGAAACACGTCACCTTCTCACACAAGGATGAAGATATTGTGACGCTCTCTGTGCGTGCAACGCCAGGAGCGGATTCGGATAACAGCACCATCACCCTGATGGTCGTACTGACCCACCCGGAAAATACCAGGATTGAAAGCCTGAAAATCAGCATCCACCCGCCACACGGCAAACAGGGATTTTCGTATGGTGACATCTTCCTGAAAGCACCGGAAGGGGATCCTTACCCGATGATATCATATCACACCGCTACCGAAGCGGGGAGATTGATCAGCGTACTGGACATCCCAGACATGGGTATGCAGGGAAAAGGAACGGTCAGATTTGATTTCCTGATGCACCCGTTCAGGGAGACGGAGAACCCGGAGACACTCATTATATATATCAACGCTAAGCTGTCAGGAACCAGTGACTTCTGGAATAAATTTATTGTAAACTATCCTGTCGGAATTGAATTCACCAGATAATAGAAAAAAATATACCGGGTTTTATTCCCATACACCAGGTTCATACCCGTTGTTGGCGGCATCCCGGCAGCGCTGCCCGATACGATCCGGGTCCATCGTAAGCACCTCAAGACCGGGCACTATTACCCGGACCACCGGCACGCCGATCTCTTCACGGGTAATATCTGCCACGATACAACGGTCAAGGCCTGCTTTCTTCAGTTCATCCAGGACATATTCAATATCCGTGAGGAAATTATCACTCCGGAAGGCCCCGATATCCCCATAGGAAGACTCAGCATCGTTCGCAAACCACATTTTGTTCATCCGCTTGGTGCGATCGTATCCCATCACACGCCGCATGTCAGCCCCCGTCGGCTTTGTGCCGTCCACATAGAGCTGGGTGGCACGACTCTGTGCCACCTCTGTCAGGGCACGGAGCACCGCAATCTCCGGGCAGACATGTGTTCCCGCCCCCGTGCAGAGCAGGGCCGGGTCTTTGAGCTTCACATCGTCACATATGGCAACAATCGTCGGCATCCGGATGTCACTGGTGATATCACGGACAATCACCTCGACACCGGCCTCCCGGAACGATTCTATGACCTGAAGACACCGCTCATCGGTGATGTCCACGACAACCGGCCCGGCATTCCGTGTGACCTCCGCAAGTGACCATGCATCACGTTCCACAAGTTCGGCAAGTGCATGGAATATTGCCTCCTCCAGCGTGTTTCCGGACGCAATGCCGTTCGTATGCGTCCGGATAAAATTCCCGTATGATGAATCAAGAGGATGGAACACCTCATGGGCCGGTACAAGAATCGGTTCATCCCGGATGATGTCATATGCCCACACCCATGAGATAGCAGCATCCGGATCCGTATATCCGGGCAGGATCATCTCTTCAGGGGAGAGCATGGGATACTCACCGGAAAGCTCGCTATATGACCCCGAAATTAAATCCCGGCCATCCGGTTCAGCTGAGAACCGTTCAATCAGTTCCATAATGGCAGAGACACGTGCGGCAACAGGGGTCGCCCCTTTGCCGTTGTGCACGAACTCTTTCCCGTTTTTTCCGGAGCGTCTGCAGGTAAACACCGGGATGCCCAGCCGGTCAACATCAGTGATGTCTTCCACCTGAGTTACACCTGTCAGAGGCACCAGAGGATCTATGCGCTTCAGCGTATCTTCCGGTGAAACAGTCCGGTGTGTCTCCACAGAGTACCCTTTGACACAGGATGACAATTTCATGAATAATGAAACTATAGGACAGACCCGGATAATACAGTTTTCTTTCAGAATGACACCTTCCGGAATCCCGGATGAGACCATACTTATTTATTCCCCGGAGGGCTTTCATCGATCAATGGGATGAAACAAATGACAGAAAAAAAGCAGAATACGATCATCCGCCTTTCCATTACCGGAATGATGTGCGGCGGGTGCGTCGCTGCGGTAAAAGCAGCGCTTGAGTCTGTTCCAGGCGTGGAAAATGCTGATGTAAGCCTCGAAAAGAAAGAAGCAGTTGTCACCTATGACCCGGCAACGGCAAAACCGGACGAAATGAAAAAGGCAGTAGAAAAGGCCGGCTATGGCATAGGAATCTGAAACAGCAGGACACAGACAGGGAGTCTCATTTTCAGGAGGGATATCCATCAGCAGAAGTGAACCAGATACCAGAGGGGCGACCGCAGTCATCCGGGTGACAGGGATGCATTGTGCGACCTGTGTTGCGACCGTGGAAAAGGCACTCCATGCCGTGGATGGTGTCTATGAAGTCTCCGTCAGCCTTGCTACCGAGAAGGCAGTTGTACGGTATAACGCGGATAAAACCACCGTCCACGAACTCGATGCCGCAGTAACCAGTGCCGGCTATGGTGTTCTGCGCGATACCGTCCGGATTCGTCTCGGGGGCATTCACTGTGCCACCTGTGTCCGGACCGTCGAAAAGGCACTCATGTCGCTTGACGGCGTCTACTCGGCGGAGGTAAATCTCACCACCAACCGTGCCGTTGTCGGTTATGACCCTGATACTGTGAGCATATCCAGGATAAAAGAGGTAATTGTCAGTGCCGGGTATGAATTCCTCGGATATGAGGGAGATGAGCTGGGAAACCAGGAAGAGATACAGCGAACCCGTGAGATCCATAATCTCCGCAACCGGACCCTCATCGGATTTGCAGTATCATTGTCCCTGATGGCCATCATGCTCTCCGGCATAATGCTGCCCATTTCGATGACGTATTTCATGTTTGCCATATCCACTCCCTTCTTCATCTATCTTGCATACCCAATCTTCCGGGCTGCATGGGGGGCGCTCAAAAACTATTCCCTCACAATGGATGTCATGTATGCGATGGGTATTGGCGTCGCCTATGGGTCAAGTGTATTCGGCACCTTTGGTATTGTCCTCACCAGTGATTTCCTCTTTTACGAAACTGCCATCATGCTCGCTGCCTTCCTCACTCTCGGCAGGTACCTGGAGGCACGGGCGAAAGGCAGGACAACCGATGCCATCAGAAAACTGGTCGAACTGCAGGCAAAGACCGCCCTCGTCATCCGGGGAAAAGAAGAATATGAGGTGCCGGTGGAAGAGCTTACACCCGGAGATGTCATCCTTGTCAAACCCGGCGGAAAGATCCCCGTTGATGGAGAAATTCTTTCCGGCGAGTCGTATATCGATGAATCGATGATCAGCGGTGAACCGGTGCCGGTCTACAAAGAACACGGCGCTACCGTTACCGGCGGCACGATCAACACCACCGGTTCCATCACCTTTACTGCCACCCGTGTCGGAAAAGAGACCTATCTCGCCCAGATAATCCGGCTGGTGGAGACTGCGCAGGCCACAAAGCCATCCGTCCAGAAATATGCCGATACCGCAATCACATGGTTTATCCCGATGGTCCTTACGATAGCAATAACTGCCGCCGGAGTCTGGTACTTCGCACTGGGAGCAACCGGCCTGTTTTCCCTCACGGTCCTCATCTCCATTCTCGTCATCGCCTGTCCCTGCGCCCTTGGCCTTGCCACACCGACTGCCATCACCGTTGGTGTCGGAAGAGGCGCAGAACTGGGGATTCTCATCAAAAACAGTGAGGTTCTCGAGTTGTCACAGAAAATTACCACCATCATATTCGACAAGACAGGCACCCTTACGCGGGGGATACCGGTGGTAACAGAAACCGTGCTGTTCGGTCAGACAGAACAGGAATTTCTTGCAGTCGCATCCGGTGTTGAAGCCCGGTCAGAACACCCGCTTGCATCAGCAGTTGTTTCCTATGCCGAAAATAAAGGGATCACAGCCATGGAATGCACTGAATTTCAGGCAGTGAGCGGCAGAGGCGTGAAAGCAGAAGCGGGGGGAAAGTCGATCCTAATCGGAAGCAGAACGTTTCTGTCAGAACAGGGAATCGGACTGATTCCTCCCGTTGTAGATGCATTTGAAGCGATACAGGCACGTGGGGAAACAGCAATCGGTGTCGCATCGGGCGGCGCCATTGGAGGTATAATCGGGATATCAGACAGTGTCAGGGACACATCGGCGGCGGCTGTTGAAGAACTTCACAGATTGGGCCTTGACATCGGAATGGTTACGGGAGACAATGAAAGGACTGCTGCAACAGTGGCAAAGCAGCTGGGGATTGACTTTAAGGAAGCAGAAGTGCTGCCGGATGAGAAGTCCAACATCATTCAGGCGATGCAGGCCAAAGGCAAGCGCATCGCATTTGTTGGTGACGGCATAAATGACGCACCCGCGCTTGCGGCAGCAGACATCGGCATTGCCATCGGAAGCGGCACTGATGTCGCTATTGAAAGCGGCGATATCGTCCTTGTCCAGAGCGATCCTCTTGATGTCGCAGCGGCCGTACAGCTGGGAAGGAAGGTAATGGGAAGAATCAAACTGAACCTATTCTGGGCGTTTGCCTACAATTCAGCCTTAATTCCAATTGCTGCCGGGGTGCTCTACCCCCTGTATGGCATCACGTTCCGTCCCGAGTTTGCAGGGTTTGCAATGGCACTCAGTTCAGTTACCGTGATATCACTCTCTCTTCTGCTAAAACGTTATACTCCCCCGGCCACAGTGAAGAAAGCCCTTCACCACAGGAGATAGTAATAACCCAATATTCGCCTCAATTTTTATTTCATCCGCAAATCAAGGTTTAATTATCGCAAACATAAAACCAGAATGCTGAAATATTCCTGCGGGACTATTTACCAGTTATCACAGAGGTGTGATAACGTGGTTGAGAAATTTATCGAAGGGAACCGTGCATTTATCGAAAACGATTTCCGGAAAGACAATGAGCATTACCAGAAACTTGCAACAGGACAGAGTCCGGAATCCCTCTGGATTGCCTGTTCAGACTCCCGGGTAAACCCGGAACGCATTGTCTCTGCAAAGATGGGCGACATCTTTGTGCACCGGAACATCGGCAACATTGTCGCAAAAAACGATCCAAACCTCGGATGTGTCCTCGAATATGCAGTCGGACATCTGAAGGTGAAGTATATCATTATCTGCGGTCATTCAGACTGTGGCGCCATGAAAGCACTTGATGCAGACATGTCGCATGAAGAATATATCCATGGATGGCTGAAACATTCAGAGGAAGTGAAACAGACAGTCGAAGGAGAATTTGGTACTCCTGAAGAATGTGCTGACCTTGCTGCCCGGAAAAAAGAGATTGAACTGGAAAACATCAGACTTCAGCTGGAAAACCTCAGATCCTACTCCTCGGTAAAGGGGGCAGAAGAAGAGGGCAAAATACAGCTTCATGGATTTTTCTATGATCTTGACAGCGGAAAGCTGGAAAAGATCGTCTGATATCCGCGCATTACCTGTGGGAATAAACACAATTCCATCTATTTTTTTGTTACAGTTAAATTTCGGACCTTAATTTTGAATTAACCATGAAAGATTTGTTTTTTTTCATTAATGTGTGGGCATCATCCTTTAATTTCCAAAAAATAGTTGAAAAATCCGCGTGATGATATTTGGCAGTTAATATATGTCATTTTACACCCCCAATAGTAAATAGATTCTGATTAACATGATTTAAGAGCTGTATCGAGAGATTGCCAAAATCCTCTTTGTTTCAATGGAAATTTATCGAAAGCAATAAATATGCTCATACGAGAGTCTAAATCACCTATAAATTATAGAGAATTTCTAAAAACCCCACCCAACCAGAAGTACTTTATACACCTCTTTCGATCACTAATTGATGAGTAATTTCACTAATTTTGCAATTAGGTATGAATACGAGCGTATTGCTGAATTGGGTGATAAGCTAGGAGAAGTTGAGAAATTGATCGACTGGGAAGCGTTCCGCCCCTTCCTTACAGGTCTCTATTCGAATAACACCGAAAAGGGTGGTCGCCCTAATCTTGACGAAATTCTGATGTTAAAGATGCTTATTCTGCAACAATGGCATGGTTTGTCGGATCCAGAACTTGAACGACAAGCGAATGACCGAATATCCTTTCGTCAGTTTCTGGGATTTCCGGATAAAATCCCTGATCGTTCCACGATCTGGGCTTTTCGTGAAAGGCTCTCTTTATCCGGAAAAGACAAAGATATCTGGAACGAACTTCAGCGTCAGCTGGATGCAAAAGGTCTCACAATAAAGAAAGGGATGATTCAGGATGCAACCTTCATCCATTCGGATCCCGGGCATGCATCTTCTGATACTCCTCGGGGAGAGGAGGCAAAGACCAGGAGAAGTAAAGATGGAACCTGGACAAAAAAAGGAGGGACATCTCATTTTGGATTCAAATTGCATGCCATCATTGACAGAGAATATGATTTGATCCGAAGGGTATGCACAACAACTGCATCCGTTCACGACAGCCAGATAGACTTGTCTGAAGAAGGTGAAGTAGTGTATCGCGATAGAGGGTATCAGGGAGCAAAATGCAAAGGATACGATGCAACCATGAAGAGGGGGGCCAGAGGCCATCCCATTGGTATACGGGACAAACTCCGAAATGAGAGAATCAGTCGAAAAAGGACAAAAGGAGAAAGACCATTTGCTGTCATAAAATCAGTATTTACTTCTGGAACTGTGAGAGTGACAGAATTGGGCAGAGTAAGGGTGAAGAATATGTTTTCTGCATTTTCATACAATCTCTATCAGTTGAGAACGATTGAAAAACAGAGTCTTTAGAGCGATAGCCATCTGAAATTGCCTAATTATGAATGACTATGTGAGACAATTTCCCTCTATTTAGGCATTTATTGTGATATTGTTGTTCGAAAAATGGGGATAAAAGTAATCCTCTATAGGTAGTTGTGTGTTATTTGGTAATTCAAGCCAAATGAGGTGAAAGAAAAATGGTATTCCATCCCCCAGTATCTATCATCTCCAAAGTTGGAGATGCAGGCAAGGGCAAGTGTGCCCTTCCGGCCTGGAATATGCTCCTGCGTGGTTTCATGGCAGGCGCATACATCGCAATGGGTGCAGCGCTCGCAACTGTCTGTGTAACAGGCACAGCAGCATTCCTTGGAGCAGGTGTCGCAAAATTAGTTCTCGGTGCAGTGTTCCCTGTAGGACTTATTATCATCGTCCTTACCGGTGCAGAACTCTTCACTGGTGACGCAATGTTTGCCCCAATGGCAGCGTTTAAGCACAAAATCAGCTGGGCAGCAGTCCTTAATCTATGGGTATGGGTCTACATAGGCAACCTGATTGGTTCACTTGTATTTGCATATCTTATGTCCGTAGGCCCCCTGGTCTCAATCTCTGCAACAGGCACTGCAACCGCAACCGCATTCGGTGTCACCGCAGTAAGCATTGCAATGGGAAAGACAAGCTACATTGGTGGATTTGCACTCTGGTCCGCATTCTGTAAAGCTGTTTGTTGTAACTGGCTCGTTAACCTTGCAATTCTTCTCGGTATCTGTGCAGATGACGCAATCGGTAAGATTGTTGGTATCTGGTTCCCGATCATGGCTTTCGTTGCCTCCGGATTCGAGCACTGTGTCGCAAACATGTACTTCATTCCTGCAGGTATCCTTACCATGCCGGCCCTGACAGCAGATCAGGTAGCAGGCCTCGGCCCAAAACTCGCTAACCTGAACTGGGTTACCATGTGGACAAACAACATCATCATCGTCACTATCGGTAACATTGTTGGTGGTCTGGTCTTTGTCGGTGTTCTTTATTGGATCTCATTCAAGAAAGACATCCTCGCAGAATAATCGAAACAATGAAAATCAAAGGAACAACGGTAAGGGTTTCAATCGTTCAGATTGGACTTGTAACAGCCCTTACCCTTATTTTAATCGCATATGTAATCCTCACAGGGGATTATGGCTCCCTTCTCTGGGCAGTTCCTGTTCTGGTAATGCTCCTTGTAATTCCATCAGCACTGAACTACATGAGCCAGAGCCAGTACGACGATCTGATTCCCTATTACGAGGCAGAGGCAGTGACAGTCAGACTGGCCAGCATCCGTCCGAATGATATCGGTAAGATTGTCAGGATTGAAGGGGTAGTTGAACGTGTCCTCTTTAAGTCGCTTAACCGCCCGCAGTATCTCGTGGCTGACAAAAGCGGTGAAATGTCTGTGAAGATGTTCACGACGCCTAAAGAGGATGTTAAAAAAGATGATGTTGTTGTTGTTCTTGGTCAGGTGATCAAACGGTACGTGGTCGTCGGTGATCCGGTGATAAACGCTGTTTCCATCCGCAAGAAAAGTAACAATTAAACCAAAACCTAACCCAACCCGGTTAAGGGACCATTTTCACATTTTGCATACCGGAAACAAACCAACATCTGGTAAATCGTAAACCCACTCTTCTTAATTATCAAAACGACTAATTCTTCTTTGGAAATCCATACCGGAGATTACTATGACAAACAATACTCCATCAGTAAATAAATTGCCAGAATATGCCTGGTTATCAGTTCCTGTTATCGCCTTCGCAGGAATTGTTATTGGAATTATCTTACCAGTGAATATATTGTCGGGTTCTGTCGGAGTATGGGGATGCATCATCAGTTCTTTCATCCTCTGCGGAATCGCCCTTCTTAAACCAAAACGTGATTTGGTCTCCCTCTTGGTGCCGCTTTTTGCAATTATTATCTTCAACCCATGGAGTGAATTCACTACCGGCCCAATAATGCAAATTCTCTTTGCGGCAACAATTACAATTATTGCGGTTCGTCTTGAGAAAAACTACAGCTAGAAATGTCAGCCTCCCCTAAGATCAAATATTTCATTTTTTTGTGGGGCAGCACCCCAACAGGTTCCTGATGCAATATGCGCCCCTGTCTGAAGAGACCTTGAAAAGTAAATTCCCACAGATTAACATGCAGCAAAATCAATTAACAGTAAATAACAGCCCAATTCAACAACAAAGACCACAGATCTCAAATTCCACCAATAATCCCAAATTTATTAATTACATTTATATGCAGTGAGTATAAAAATGAACATGTTCGAGGTAATGATCATGGACATGAAATTCGTTCAGACAACCTGCCCATACTGTGGGACAGGATGTTCATTCAATCTCGTGGTCAAAGACGGCAAGGTCGTTGATACCGCTCCGTATCACCGCTCCCCCGTCAATGAAGGCAAATTGTGTCCGAAAGGAACCTATGCCCACGAGTTCGTGAACCGGGAAGACCGGCTTACCGTGCCGCTCATTAAAAAGGACGGTAAATTCGAGGAAGCCACCTGGGATGAAGCCTACAAGCTCATCGCAGATAAATTCAAAGGATACAAACCCGATGAGATCGCATGTCTTTCTTCAGCACGTACCTCCAATGAGGAGAACTACGCCCTGATGAAACTTGCACGCGGTGCTTTCAAGACCCGTCACATCGACCACTGTGCCCGTCTCTGCCACGCATCGACGGTTGCAGGTCTTGCTGCATCATTCGGATCCGGTGCAATGACCAACTCCATTGGTGACATCGCCGAGTCCAAGTGCGTCTTTATTCTCGGGTCCAACACCTTCGAGCAGCACCCCCTCATCGGCCGCCGTGTTATGCAGGCTAAGATGAATGGTGCAAAGATCATCTACGCAGACCCCCGTTACACCTGTACTGGAAAGCAGGCAGATCTCTACATGCAGTTCCGCTCAGGTTCCGATGTTGCAATCCTGAACGCTATGATGCAGGAAATCATCCGCAACGGATGGGAAGACAAGGAATTCATCGCATCCCGCGTAAAGGGCTTTGAAGAACTTAAGGCAGAGGTTATGCAGGAGAAATACTCTCTTGAAAATGTCTCCAAGATCTCCGGTATCCCTGCGGAACAGCTGAAGCAGGCCAGCGAATGGTTTGCAAACGCTGAATCTGCATGTATTCTCTACTCGATGGGTATCACTCAGCACACTGTCGGTGTCGACAATGTGAAGTCCGTCGCAAACATTCAGATGCTGACCGGAAACCTCGGCAAGGCCGGAGCCGGTGTGAACGCACTGCGTGGACAGAACAATGTGCAGGGAGCATGTGACATGGGCGCACTTCCTGTGGTCTTTACCGGATACCAGAAGGTAATTGACCCCGTCGCACACAAGAAATTCGAAGACGGATGGGGATTCCCCGACGGCATCTGTGCACCAGCAAACGGATATGAAGTCACGACCATGATGGATGTTCTCACCGATAAGCCCGGTGAACTCAAGGCAATGTACATCATGGGTGAGAACCCGTTAATCTCAGACCCTGACCTCACCCACGTTGAGCATGCATTCCATGCACTCGAATTCCTTGTTGTCCAGGATATCTTCCTGACCGAAACCGCTCAGCTTGCAGATGTTGTTCTTCCGGCTACCTGTTATGCAGAGAAGGACGGTACCCAGACATCCACCGAACGTCGTGTTCAGATGTGGAGAAAGGCACAGGAGCCACCCGGCCAGTCAAAGGTCGACTGGAAGATCATCGCAGAAGTCGGTGCCGCAATGGGCTACCCTGACCAGTTCGCCTGGGAATCTGCTGAAGAGATCTTCAACGAGATGGCAGGTCTTACCCCCTCCTATCATGGAATGAACTACGAGCGTCTCAACAAACCCGAGGCACTCCACTGGCCATGCCCCACTGAAGACCACCCCGGCACACCTATCCTGCACATCGGCAAGTTCTCGCACCCCGATGGCATGGGTATCATGCATGTCTGTGAATACAAGCCTCCGGCAGAAGTTCCGGATGAAGAGTATCCATACATCCTCACCACCGGCCGCTGTCTGTTCCACTGGCACACCGGTTCAATGACCCGCCGTTCTTCAACCCTTCACCATGAAGTTCCGACCGGCTGGGTTGAGATCAACCCTGAAGATGCAAAAGAACTTGGCATCAAAGACAAGGAAATGGTCAGGGCAATCACCCGTCGTGGCGAAATCGAGATCCCGGCAATGGTCACCGAAGACATCATGAAAGGTGTCATGTTCATGCCATTCCACTTTGCGGAGTGTGCAGCAAACAGGCTCACCAACAATGCTCTTGACCCAATCGCCAAGATTCCGGAGTTCAAGGCCTGTGCTATGAAGATTGAGAAGATTCAGGAGGCCTGAAAATGGTAGCTAAAGGCGATATGGTATATGCGTCCGCAAGCGATGCAGCGGTCCTTGAGAAAGGAGAGTGTGGCGGTGCAGTCACAGCACTTCTCAAGTACGCTCTTGAAAGCGGCACTGTCGATGCAGTCCTCGCAGTGAAGAAGGGATATGACGTCTATGACGCAACCCCTGTCCTCATCAAAGACCCCGCTGAGCTCATCGAGACAGCAGGATCACTCCACTGTGGTACACTTCTGCTTCCAAAGCTGATCAAGAAATATCTTGACGGTGCAAAGAACGAGAAGATTGCAATCACGCTCAAGGGCTGTGATGCAAAGGCAATGTACGAACTTGCCAAGAGAAACCAGATTAACCTCGACAACGTCGTGATGATCGGTCTCAACTGTGGTGGGTCTGTCTCTCCGGTAGAGGCACGGAAAATGATTGCCGACAAGTTCGATATGGACCCAGACTCAATCGTCAAAGAAGAGATTGACAAAGGCCAGTTCATTGTCGTTGACAAAAACGGCGAACACAAAGGCATTTCCATCGATGAACTCGAGGAAGAGGGCTACGGACGTCGTGCAAACTGCCAGCGCTGTAAAACAAAGGTTCCCCGCCAGTGTGATCTCGCATGTGGTAACTGGGGAGTCATTGGTGACAAAGCAGGCAAGGCAACATTCGTAGAAGTATGCAGCGACAAGGGAGCAGCACTTCTCGAGGGTGCTGTAAAAGCCGGTGCCATTGAAACTGCAGCACCTATCCCCAAGGGCATTGAGATTCGCGGCAAGGTCGAGAATGCAATGTTCAAACTCGCTGACAAGTACCGTGCCGCACAGTTCGGCGCACTTGGCGAGAGCGAAGACCGCCTGAAGTTCATCATGGACGAGACCTCACGCTGTATCAAATGTTACCAGTGTATTGAGAACTGTCCAATCTGCTACTGTGTCGAGTGCTCCACCAGGAAACCACATCTGGTTACCCCGGGACAGGTTCCACCACCCTTCATGTTCCACCTCATCAGGTTCAGCCACATATCTGACTCCTGTGTGAACTGTGGACAGTGCCAGGAACTCTGTGCAATGGACATTCCAAATGCACTCTTCATGCACTCCCTGCAGGTCGAGATGGAGAAGATGTTCGGGTTCGTGCCCGGTGTAAACATGGATCTTCCGGTCCTTGCACTTGTTGAAGAACCTGCAGAGCGCAAGCGTCTTTCAGACACAGGCGACGATCAGATCTACAACATATTCTGAAACATCCCCTTTTTTTGCCTGAATATTAATCAGGATAACAGTGTGTTATCGCACACATGCTTCATTATCTGAATGAGTTCTCAGGATCATCGCATCTGCCGCGCGTAAGCAGGTTATAAGCTATAGCCATAACCATCAGCCGGCGTCTGTATCTTCGGGCTGCAAAGGCTACAACAGCCGTCGCCAGATGATTTTGGGGCGTCCCCGGTGTGAGTACAGTATCCAGGGTATTCATAGTGTATGAACGGTAACGGCGGCGGCCTGAGCCGCGATAGAAAACCGAGTGTTGTTCCTGCATCACAATTCCAGTCCGTATCAATGCCACCATTGCACAAAATAATTCCTATTGTACAATACCAAAACCCCGGTATCAATCAATGAAAAAACCCACAGTAAACGAAAATGACCTAAGAATTTATGAGAATAAGTACAATAAGGATTCTCCGCGGAATTGGCTGCATCGACCCTGAACAATATGAGATGAGAACTGAATTACCGGCAGAAGGTATTATTCGTTGAATACCGAATGATTCTTTCCGAACACACCATGATGATCTGTTTTACAGGATAATCGATCATCTCTCTCTGACATATTGAAAATCATCGAGGAAAATCTCTTATAATCCACAGGAAAATGTCTGGCAGGTCGCTCACGAAGATGGGGAAATATTGAAAACTGAGGTATTACCCCAAAAATTTCCTTCTTTCTGCAGCCCTGAGAATATCTGACTTCGAATCATGCAGCTTATTTTCAGAAATATTCCTGATTATCATATCCGTTGCGTCCTTATGCTCAGCATCCGTCTCAAAATCACCGAGTATATCTGTTGCATATTCGAAATCCGCTTTTGGAAGATACGGGGAATCGGGATTCAGATACCTCACTGCGTCGGTAAGGTCTTCTGTGAAATTCAGATATATTTCATTCAGGTAATCATACTCTTTATCAGAGAGTGCAGAAATCCCCAGTATTTCCGGGGGCACACCGATGGAATAGCAGGCAGCAGTGAAGGTAATAGCACGGGGAAGATTCAGTTCCCCATGATTTCTTGAGTATCCAAAAAGACCGATATGCAGCTTTCTGCGTCTTCTTCCCGGGATATATTCTGCCACTTTGTTTATCACAGGTGACAGTTCAGTCAGTCTGGTATGGTATTCTGCCGAGCACGTATCAAAAAGGGACAGGCACCGTTTTACATCAACCACCTGTGAGGTGCCAATCTCTCTTGCCTCAAGTTTTCTGATTCCTTCACGAACAAGATCCGGAGGATAGTCGTATTTAAAGGCAGACTGGATTGTGAATGTATGGACTCCGGGATATTCTTTTAAGACATGCTCAATGTTATCCGGCCTCAGGTTTCCCCTGAAAGGGGCTGAACCTACACCAATTATCGGATATATGGGAATTCCTGACGTTTCAGATACATCCCCCATTTGCATAAGTGCAATTTTATTCAGGATTACTGCACCGATATTTCCGTAATTTATCGCAGGATCGGAACGGGCAAAAAATACTCTCTGATAGTCAAGATTCTTATTTTCAATATATCTTTTAACCATTTCCCCGGATTTCAGCATCCCTTCCCTGTTTTCAAAGAGCGGAATTACATTAATTCTCTCGGGTTTGAATTCACCGATCCAATCCGCGATGGTGACATCGCGCCCTCCAAGTCTGCCATGCTGCTTTCCGATTACATAATCACAGTAATATTGGTAGATATTGTCAATAGAGACATATGAGGTGGTCATCGGGAGTATGACTTCAAAGATGGGGGCGGTTCCATTTTTGTAAAAAAGGTGTGCCAGGTCAAATGAACGGGGAATACTCTCAAGCGTTTCCAGAAGAATTTTTGCTTCAGCCCTTTCAACTTCGGGATTGGGCAGTCGTAAGGTTAAGAAGATGTCTTTCCCCAGCTGATTTTGCAGAAAATATGATTCATACCGGGAAAGCAGTTTCTTGACGACAAAATTGTCCACTTCTTTTCCTTCACAATCCCACATCTGTTCCCTGCAGTGCAGATGAGAATAGGCATAATACGCCTCAAGCACCTCATCTTCCCCACCCATCAGAGAAGAATAGCAAAAAAACGGTGTGTTAACATTGTCCGGATGCTGGGTACTCATCGTTTTTGGTACATTACAGTGGAGGTGATCTTTCATCTCAACATTCACCAATGTACTTTGTTGTCAACCATAATTATTTTCTTGGTTGACGCCAGATGTGCACACCGATGCTGCTTTTTCGTTATGTGGGGAAGACCAGAATGTCTGCAGTATTGCCACAATTTTCACTCAGATTTTTCACCGGATGCAAAGAATAGCACACATCAGGAAAGCACCGGAATGGAGAGAGATTTGCCCAATGACGGAGATTTCTGAGAAGGAGATTTGGCCCCCGTCAATTAAAGCTATCACAGAACAAAAATGAACCTCTCTGAAATATCAACCATGGATGATATGCGTACGGACTTTCATGGTTTACCGCTAATGGGACAGAATATTCATTCCAAGCATAACTGTACAAATAGACGGGACGAGAGCTCACGCTCCTTTGTATACCCATTCCCGAATAGAATAATCACATGCAGTCATCTGCGGTACAGCAATCCTTCCCGGGCACTCACGCTCTTTTGTATCGTATATACAGAACAGAATAACCCCTTAGAACCAGTTTACAGATAAGAATCAACCGCAGAGCCTCGGCTCTCAGGTATAACAGTTACAGAACAGATTTTCATTTTTTGCAGAGCATTTGCAGCGAAGTATGGTTCCCGAGCACTCGCGTAACTCAGTACAGCATACTACGTGAACGGGCTTAACTTCCGGGTTCGGTATGGGTCCGGGTGTTGCCCCGCTGCTATGGCCGCAAATACAGAAGCTGTGTATCGTGTGTGCACACTGGATTTCGTCTGAGTTTTAACGGAGCACGTAAATCAGTGTTAGCTGATTCGGGCGTTAGTACTCGTGGACTGAACACGTCGTTACCTTCGTGCGTACATCCCGAGCCTATCAAACGGATCTTTTATCCATGCCCTCAGACGAGGTCTCTTTTTAGGTCTGGTTTCAAGCTTAGATGCTTTCAGCTTTTATCCATTATCGCGTAGCCACTCGGCACTGCCCTGTCGGACAACCGATCTACCAGTGGCGACGACGGAAAGTTCCTCTCGTACTATTTCCGTCTTACCCTCAGACCTCTAACACTCCAAATAGATAGTAACCGACCTGTCTCACGACGGTCTAAACCCAGCTCACGATCCCCTTTAATAGGCGAACAACCTCACCCTTGGCTGCTGCTGCACAGCCAGGATGGAAAGAACCGACATCGAGGTAGCAAGCCGCCGGGTCGATATGTGCTCTTGCCGGCGACGACTCAATTATCCCCGGGGTAGCTTTTCTGTCGTCAATAGCACTCATCAAAAGCGCGTATTGGTTCGTTAGACCCGAGTTTCCTCTCGTGAACACTTGCTATGCGTGTTCACGTCAGGCCAACTTTTGCTCTTGACACTCTTCTGTGAGTTTCTGACTCACATGAGTTGACCTTGGGGCACCCTTGATATCTTTTCGAGGGTGTGGCGCCCCACCCAAACTGCCTACCTACCGATGTCCTCACAAGGAGTTAGTGTTACAGTATACAAAGGATGGTGTCTCATTGGTGACTAACCAGCCCCCACGAGGGCTGGATCGACATCTCCCATCTACTCTGCGCAATGAATACCGTAACACAACGACAGGCTGCAGTAAAGCTCCACGGGGTCTTCACTTCCCATTTGGAGTCCCTAGCCTTTGCACTAGGATAAAATGTTCAACGGACTTGTGTTTGGGACAGTAGGGCTCTCGTTAATCCATTCATGCAAGTCGCCAATTAAGCGACAAGGTACTACGCTACCTTAAGAGGGTCATAGTTACCCCCGCCGTTTACAGGTCCTTCGTCCGGTTGAACCCGGTTTTCAGATACCTGCACTGGGCAGGAATCACAGACTATACTAGTCCTTACGGAGTTGCAGTCTGCTATGTTGTTATTAGACAGTCGGAGCCCCCTGGTCACTGCGACCTGCCCGATCTCCGGGCAGGCACCCCTTATTCCAAAGTTACGGGGCCATTTTGCCGAATTCCCTAAACACAATTAAACCGACACGCCTTAGCCTACTCAGCTAGGGGCACCTGTGTCAGATCTCGGTACGGACATCTGATTCCCTTTTCACGGGTTCCAGGAATTTGCTTTATTACTCCATCACGCTTTCACTCAATTCTCACCATTACGGTTCTCCGAGAGCTTATACGATTAGACAGGGCGACAGCCCTGCAAAGCATATCCAGAAACGTCGGGGTCCGAAGACTACAATCAGATGGTACAGGAATATTAACCTGTTTCCCTTTCGCTATACTCGAGTTACGGTATAACTTAGGACCGACTAACCCTCGGCTGACGAACATTGCCGAGGAAACCTAGCCCCTTCGGCGGTTAGGATTCTCACCTAACTATGCTTCTACTAATGCCAGAATTCTCAATTCTACACGGTCCACAGGAACTTACGCCCCTGCTTCCGCCCATGCAGAGCGCCTCTCTACGCCATCACCTTGCGGTGGTCTGTGGTATCTGTGGTAGGTTTTAGCCCCGTCCATTTTCAGCGCCCTAAACCTCGACTGGTAAGCTGTTACGCACTTTTTAAAGGGTAGCTGCTTCTAAGCTCACCTTCCAGTTGTCTTTGGCCTAGGACATCTTTTAGTGTTGACACTTAACCTACACTGAGGGACATTAACCACAGTCTGGGTTGTCTCCCTTACGCATTACAAGCTTACCCCGTAATGCGGACTTCCAGCCTTCTACGACGACGGGGAATTCGGAGTTTGACAGGAAGGTGAGGAATTTCTTCCCCAACTCCTCCAATCAGTGCTCTACCTCACCGTCTATCTCCAGCCAGGTCATGCTACGGCATGTTTCGAGAGGAACCAGCTGATGCCCAGTTCGATTGGCCTTTCACCCCTATACGCAGGTCACACGAATGATTTGCATATCAATACCGCTACGGCCCTCCACGCAACTTTCGTCACCCTTCAGCCTGCCCACGCATAGATCACTGGGCTTCGGGTCTTATCCTGTCGACTACACGCACTATTAATACGTCGTCCCATGTCGAAACTACGGACTTGTCGCTTTCGCTTCGGCTTCCCTTACCGGTTAACCTCGCCAACAGAATAAACTCTCTGGCCCGTTCTTCAAAACGTACGTTATGACACCGGCAGTACACCTCATACAACCGCCTCGCGACGGGTTCTTTCGATGTAAAGATCCTTGCATGCCATAACACACTATCACCTATCAGTTTCAGGCACTTTTAACCACCTTTCCAGGGTTACTTTTCAGCTTTCGCTCACGCTACTAATGCGCTATCGGTTTCGAGGAGTATTTAGTTTTGGAGGTTGATGACCCCCAGGTTCATGCGAGAATTCCAACCCGCACTACTCGAGACACTTCCTCATCAAACATCGGTATGCGTACGGGGCTATCACCCTCTGTGGCAAACCGTTCCAGAAATATTTCCGCTTCGGATGTTTGATTAAACGGAAGGCTCACAACACCACATGTCCCCGAAGGGATTCGGTTTGAACTCTGTCGTTTTCGATCGCTTTTACTCACGACATCTCGTTTGATTTCTCTTCCTCCCCCTACTGAGATGTTTCAATTCGGGGGGTTCCCAATCCTTACGGATCGCTTCTTAAAGAAGCAGGAGGTCCCATTAGGGAATCTCCGGATCATAGGTTCCATGCGCCTACCCGGAGCTTATCGCAGCTTGGCACGCCCTTCATCGGCACTCGAACCGAGCCATCCACTGACAGGTTTGTATCAGCTTGTCTTTTTTGATTGTGTCCGTTAAAACTCATTTAACGTCCAATGTGCACACCTTTACACAGCCTCAAAGAGTCGGTTAGACTCTCGGCCCTTCCCCGATGACTCACGTCTCCGGGTGCATGGGAGCCTGGTGTTTCAGATTAAATGGTTATTACTAACCACTCTGATTACCAGGCAATGGACTTAAGGGGATTTGAACCCCTGGCCTCGGCGTTGCAAACGCCGCGCTCTTCCAGCTGAGCTATAAGCCCATATCCTGTTGACACCGACAATTTTACGTTTTGTTTAATAACCGCTTACCCAGTTCTTTAGGAGGTGATCCAGCCGCAGATTCCCCTACGGCTACCTTGTTACGACTTAACCCTCCTTGCGAAACCTAGATTCGACTGCGGCAAAAACCACAGGCTCATCCAAACCTCACTCGGATGGTTTGACGGGCGGTGTGTGCAAGGAGCAGGGACGCATTCACCGCGCTATGTTGAAACGCGATTACTACGGATTCCAGCTTCATGTGGGCGAGTTACAGCCCACAATCCGAACTTAGGACAGGTTTAAGAGATTGCCTTCACCTTTCGGTGTCGATACCCATTGTCCTGCCCATTGTAGCCCGCGTGTAGCCCGGATAATTCGGGGCATGCTGACCTACCGTTGCCCATTCCTTCCTCCTCTTTAGCAGAGGCGGTCCCAACAGTGTCCTCTTCGTTCCGGAGAACAAGCTAGCAACTGTTGGCGTGGGTCTCGCTCGTTGCCTGACTTAACAGGATGCTTCACAGTACGAACTGACGACGGCCATGCACCTCCTCTCAGCTGGTCAAACAGAGTCTTCAGCCCGGTTATCATTCCGCTGTCCTATCCGGTGAGCTTTCCGGCGTTGAGTCCAATTAAACCGCAGGCTCCACCCGTTGTGGTGCTCCCCCGCCAATTCCTTTAAGTTTCAGCCTTGCGACCGTACTTCCCAGGCGGCACGTTTCACGGTTTCCCTTCGGCACCCCGGTGACTCGTGGTCACCAGTACACCTAACGCGCATAGTTTACGGCTGGGACTACCCGGGTATCTAATCCGGTTCGCTCCCCCAGCTTTCGTCCCTCACTGTCGGAGCCGTTCTGGTGAGATGCCTTCGCCATCGGTGGTCCCCCGGGGATTACAGGATTTCACTCCTACCCCCGGAGTACCTCTCACCTCTCCCGGTCCCTAGACCAACAGTATCTCTTAGACGCCCGCCGGTTAAGCCGGCGGATTTCCCAAGAGACTTATCGGTCCAGCTACGGACGCTTTAAGCCCAATAATAGTGGCCACCACTCGAGCCGCCGGTATTACCGCGGCGGCTGGCACCGGTCTTGCCCGGCCCTTTCTTCAGATGCTTTTTAGACACCTGGACAGCCCGCGTATACGGGCACTCGGGGTTCCCTTATCACAGTTTCCTGCATTGTAAAGTTTTCGCGCCTGCTGCGCCCCGTAGGGCCTGGAATCGTGTCTCAGATTCCATCTCCGGGCTCTTGCTCCCACAACCCGTATCGATTACAGGCTTGTTGGGCCGTTACCCCAACAACAACCTAATCGACCGCAGATCCATCCTAAGGCGCCGGAACTTTCGACTAAAGAACATTCCAGTATCTCTAATCTATGGAGTATTATCCCCAGTTTCCCGGGGTTATCCTCCACCTTAGGGCAGGTTATCCACGTGTTACTGAGCAGTCCGCCGAGGGTCTGAACCCTCTCGACTCGCATGGCTTAATCGAACCCCGATAGCAGTGACCTCTGGCAGGATCAACCAGAATTAATTTCTTGAAGTAGGCAAACTGATACCTCAGTTTTACTCATCAAAGCACACTTACTTTCGGCTTATTTTTTAAAGGATATTAGCGGTTACTAAACAAATTTCCGCATTGCCAGTGCCAACGTCAGAACCAACACTCCCATTCGAGCGATTTTGGTCCTCCATCAAAATCTCGGACTACAATATAGGAATTGAAGGATTATAAACCCTTGCATTTCCGATTGGAATCCTGTGTTAAATCCCTGCAGCAGCCGGCGGATTGCCGGAGGACTCCAGAGATTGTATTCCTTGGATATTTTTATTGTCAGCAGATCAAACAAAGGCAGTTCAGCCCCCGAATATCTCAAACAATCGACCTAACAACATGGTATCCGACGAGATATAAAGATTCTGATATTTTTACAGAATTTACCCCAATTCCCCCACTAACCACATGACATCACTGCCGTTTGCACAGAATTTCATACAGAATATACCAAACCGCGCAGACAGGTTACAAAGAATAGAAAAATGAATCAGATTCCGGACAAAAAATACGTGTAAATTCTAGAGAACTCAATTGCGTCGCCGGGAAAGTTCCTCAAGCACATCACCGAGATCCTCACCTGAAGCACGCAGGGCCAGCAGAATGTGGAACAACAGATCAGCAGCCTCTTCAACCGTCCGTTCAGAGGAGCCGTTTTTCGCTGCGAGAATAAATTCAGTCGCCTCTTCCCCCACCTTTTCAAGGGCCTTGTCTACCCCCTTCCGGTGAGTGAGAATGGAAACAACATAGGACCCTTCCGGGCGCTCCTCCATCCTCCTATTAATCGTATCCCACACTTCAACAATCACACCAGCATCCACATTACTCACCCTCTGCTACAATATCTGTGACCTCTGCATTATACATACGGCGGCACAGCAGGCGCACTTTTTCCACGTTACAACCCCCTCTGCCGATTGCAATACCCAGATCACCCTTCTTTTTAATCACAATCCGGGTTCTTTCGGTATCAGGATCTGCTTCCGTCTTCAGCACATCAATCGGCCGGAGAGTATTTCTGACGAATTCATCAAAAGATCCGCCCTCCTCAACCATCTCAATACGCCTTCCGAGAACCCTCTGCATCCGACGTATATTATCCCCGTTTTTGCCAATTGCAAGGCCCATATCTCCTTTTTTCACCACATAGATGATCCGGTCAAACCCATCATCTACGATACAGTCGATTGCAATCGATTTTGTAAGAATACGAAGCTCTTCAATATATCTGCGCTCTTTAAAGCCTATGACATTATGCATCAGTCAGTCGTTGTAGTATTTTTCCTATGATACCATATAACCACTTGTTTCATCCAAAATTATATGGTTCCAGCCAAAATCCGCAGAAAGTTTATTATTTCGCATCAAAACAGTTATTCTATGTACGGGAGATACGAAATCCCATTTGAATATTCTGACGATACCATCACACTCTCCATTACAGAAGACGGAGATTTTTTCAGATATATCCGACAAATCGCAGATGGAAAAAAGGAACAGAAAACGCTCCTGACAACAGAGAGTGCCGTTGTTGCCGTTAACCCGATTGAACCAGTAAATCTTCCAAAACAGATCACCCAGTATCTCGAGATTGAATTCACCCCCGTCCTCATCGAACCGGAAGGAACTAAAGTCATTTATCTTCTGTTTCCGATTGAAATCGGAGTAATCGTCTTCGGAAATAAAAAAATGGAGGCAGTAGATATCTTCTCTTTCTGCCCCCAGAAATACTCACTATACGGCCCTTCGGGAGGAGGAGTCATTACCAAATATTATGCAAGTGACATTTATTCTTCCCCACCGGAATCCGACCGGTACTGTACCGGCATTCTTCGCCTGGAGATCGAGAATAAAACCCTGGAATGGGCCAATATCAGCAGAACCGTCCTTGATGGATACAGCATGAAGATCTATTACGGCCCATATGTATCCATGCTTGCACGCATGAAAATACTCACACCAACAAATGCAGAAACTGAATTTATCCGCAACCCGGCCGCATCAGATTTCCAGAAGGCAATCGAAATTTATCACACCCGCAGCATACCTTCAATAAAAAATACCTATCTTATGGAATGGGGGTATTGACCAGTGACTGACATCATCAATACCACAATCATATATGAATCATCCATATTTGCGGCCCCGGTTTATGGAGAAACCACCGTGGGCGATCTCCTCTGGTTCGTAATCATCCTCATTCTTGCAGTCATAATTGCCAAGATCATTTCCCTCAACCTCACCAGGTTTCTCAAAGACCGTATCCGGAAAAATGACCTGAACCTCATAAGTAAAGCAGCATACTGGCTGATTTTTTCCGTCGGATTTTTAATAGCCCTCCCTTACCTCGCAGTGGACCTCTCCGGCCTCTTCGTTGCAGGAGGAGTCGTCGGTATCATCATTGGATTTGCAGCACAGAGCGTATTTGCGAATCTTATCTCAGGCATCTTCCTCATCTTTGAGCAACCCCTGAAATTTGGAGACAATGTGCTCATCGAAGACACACACATCATCGTTGAGGACATCCGGATCTTTTCCACCATCGGAAAGACCTTTGAGGGCATCTATGTCCGGATACCAAATGAAAAGATATTCACCACGACAATCACCAATTTTGTGGCAAATACCGCCCGCCGGTTTGAATACAATGTAGAAATCCGCTATCAGGATGATGCAGCCCGCGCGATACAGATAATTGAGACACTCATCGAAGAGGAACCATTCTGTCTGAAAAATCCGGGACCATCCGTCTATGTGGATGAACTGGCATCAGACGGAGTGATAATCAAAACACGCATGTGGGCACCATCAGAGGTCTGGTGGGACATCAGAACAACCATGCTCTGGAAGATTAAGTGCGCAATTGAAGCTGAAGGGATGGAGATACCATTCCCCCAGCGCACAATATGGGTTAACCCGACTGACGAAGAGAACGCCCCCCCCAAACCCATCCCCGATACGGACCACGCCATACCAAAAGACCGAAAGGAATGCAAACCATCCGGGTATGAACCAGGGAAAAGCCACCCATACAAGAGCACCGAATATAATGGCTCGTATGAATCTCAAAAAGAATAAAGATACTGAATTAAAGAGTCTAATTCAGTTTTCGGCAGATAATATCCATAACGCCGTTTTTTATGCCAAATCTGCTTTCTTCCTTATGAATCGGAGAAGAAAGAGGCACTTCAAATTCACGGCCATCTATAGTCACCCGCACTTCCTGATCCAGGAATTCTACAGAGGGTGCTGAGGATTCTTCGCCGGACAATTCCAGGGTGATATAAAAATACCCCGAATCCTCCACGATATCATAATCGAAGTCATCTTCGAAGTCATCCAAATGGAAGATACGTCCGTCATCACCTGAACCTGAAATAATTGTACAGCCGATAAACCGCGGAGGTTCATCACCCGGCATGTTTCGTATCATCTCCTCCATTGCTTTTGCCAGATTTCTGAAGACGTCATCGTTTGGTTCTTTTGCCATTTATTTCACGCACCGAATATTTTTGTCCATGACGCGTTACAATCCCCCCTCCCTCAAGCCGCGCAAGTGAATGCTCGATAAGGGAGACAGGGATATCTGTTATTCTTTGAATTTCAGAAACAGACAGATCACTGTTACATAGTGCGGTTATAAGATTGATTTCTGTTTCCCCAGCTAATATTTCTTTGCTCGTAGACACAAGATCATCCAAAGCTGCATCCAGGTCACTCTCAAGATACTCCAGTGTTTCAATGTGACGATTACGGGCATCCAACAGAGAACGAAGATTCAACACTGATTGCAGAAACAGCTCATGGGAGGAGAACTCCTGCTGCATCATGACGGGAGGTTCTGCAACTTTTATCTCGATACTGATGTCACGGACAAGGCAGTAATATTTCCTTCTCCTCGTGTCAGTGCGTGAAGAAAGGAACTCGGCGCGCTCCATGTACTGGAGATGGTCAATCACCGCCTTGGGGTTTAGCATCAGCCGCTCGGCAATCTCAGTCACATAACATGGCTTCTCCCGGAGAAGTCCAATGATACGCCGCCTGTTGCGGTTACCAAGAATATCCAGAAGATCGGAGCCCTCATCATCACCGATCATATTTACCAAAAGTAAATGTGAAAAAAGTATAAATTAATTTTGTTCATTCCATAACGCGGTAATTCGGCGCCTCATCAGTAATGAGGATATTATGCGGATGGCTTTCGGTATATCCGGCCGAGGTAATCTGCACAAACCTTCCGTTCCGCCTGAGATCAGCAATAGTCTTTGAACCGGTATATCCCATTGCAGATTTCAGACCGCCGGAAAGCTGATAGAGTACATCAGAGACATTCCCCACATAGGGAATTGCCCCTTCCACACCCTCGGGAACAAATTTATTCTTTCCGATATCCTTCTTCTGGAAGTAACGGTCACTTGACTGCCCGCCGCTCATCACTCCAAGAGAGCCCATCCCACGGTACTGTTTGTAGCGCCGCCCTTTCATTGCAATGAGGCGTCCCGGGGCTTCATCGGTTCCTGCAAGGAGACTTCCCACCATCACGGAATCCGCTCCGGCAGCAATTGCCTTTGCAATATCACCACTGTACCGGATGCCGCCATCTGCAATGACCGGGACATCGTATTCATTCATTACCTCGGCAACATTCGCAATGGCAGTAATCTGGGGCACACCAACGCCTGCAACAATACGGGTTGTACAGATCGAACCCGGGCCGATACCGACCTTTATTGCATCAACATCCGAACCAAACTCCTCAGCAGCCTCCTTTGTTGCAATATTACCGGCGATGACATCTGCAGAGACACTCCCCACAATATCACGAACAGCTGACACAACATTCATGTTATGAGCGTGTGCACAGTCGACAGCAAGCGCATCCGCACCTGCCTCAGCGAGCATAACTGCACGCTCAAAATCAAACGGACCGACTGCTGCAGCAACACAGAGATTGCCGTCCCGGTCACGGATGGCATTCGGGTTCTGATGCCGTTCCAGAAGGTCCTGCATGGTAATGATTCCCAGAAGAGTCCCATCTGCACCGGTGACCGGCAGACGCTCCACCTTGTTGGTGTACATCTTCTCAAGTGCCTCCTCCAGACCGATGCCGTCCTCCGCGGTGATGGGTTCACGAGTCATGACATTCCGGATATTCTCATCACCCCGCTTTCCGACGATGCCGCGCAGGTCCCTGCGGCTGACAATGCCGATTATCACATCGTCGTCCATGACCGGCACACCGCCAATATCATGGTAGCGCATCATCCGGTCCACCTCACCCACCGTGGAATCAGACTGAACGGTCAGCACTTCACGCTCAATAATATCTTCAGCCTGCTTGACAAGACGTATCTCTTCTGCTTCACGTTCTGCACTCATATTACGGTGGATTATCCCGATACTGCCCTCACGGGCAAGCGCAATCGCCATCCGTGATTCAGTGACTGTATCCATCGCTGCCGAGATGATGGGGGTATTGAGAGCGATGTTTCGGGTCAGCCGTGAACGGGTGTCAGCTTCTGAGGGTTCAACATAAGACTCGGCAGGAACCAGCAGAACATCGTCAAATGTCAGGGCCAGTGGAATATTCAGTTTACCGGCGTACATACTGATCACCTCACCAGAGACATTGCCTTTTCAACAAGTTCTTCCCTGATAACACTGCTGCGATCCCCGCCGCAGACCATCCCCCGGACACCGATAATCTCCGGGTTAATGCGGCGCAGGGCTGCAAGGTCATCAAACTTCAGGGAACCTGCAAGAGCAGTCTTCTGCTTCAGACTGCGGTTAATATCCGTAAATTCTCCGAGAACAGATTCGTCCATAAAATCAAAGAGGCTCTTCCCATCCTTAATACCTGTGTCGATCATGGCAATATCAGCACCATTCTCTGCCACAAGGGGGGCCATCTCTATTGGAGAAATAGTACCCATTCGTTCATAATCTGCATAGGCTGCAATAACAACAGTCTTTTCGGGGAATTGCCAGTGCACGGCTTTTGCAACAGCCTCAATCAACTCTGCTGCACGATCAGCGCCGTCAAATTTCAGACCGACCTTGACATAGTCCGCACCGGCACATGCTGCACCATACGCAGCCTGTGAGGCGCCGCCCGGAAGAAAGCTAAAATCACCGATTGCAGCACTGACAGGTTTGTCTGTCATCTCCTTTATTGCATGAATAACCCATGGAAAATTGGCACCGAGTGAACCTTCTGACGGTTTCTTCACATCGATGATATCAGCAGCGAGGGCACTGCGTGCCTCCTCAATACTGCTGGGGCTGACTAATAGTTCCATACTTATTTTTGGATACTCCTCATAATAGTGATTACGTATGATCATATCCGGACAGAGAGATTTGGCCCCTGATTTTCCGGTTATTTCTTCAGAATGGATATGGGGCACGCGGAGAGCAGTACCACAACATTTAGTGCCGGATACAGGCAGGAAGGATACACAATGCTGATTACAATAGAAGGGATAGACGGGACCGGCAAATCGACATTAATCAGAAATCTCAGTGAAACACTGAGAGACCTGAAGCCCGTCATTACCCGGGAGCCGACATCCACATGGATTGGAAAACAGGTCAGAAGAGGAATCGCAGAAGAGATAGACCCCGTTGCAGAGGCACTCCTTTTCACGGCCGACCATGCCGCGCATATCCGGGAAGTAATTCGCCCGGCACTTTCTGAAGGAAAACTGGTCATATCTGACCGGTACAGTGATTCTCGCTTCGCCTACCAGTCTGTCACTCTGAATGCCATTCTGCCGGATGCCCGGGGCTGGCTGGATGCAATCCACCGGGGGTGGACCATTGTCCCTGACCGCACCTATCTCCTGACCATTCCTGTGGACAACGCAATGAAACGGCTTTCTGACGATCGCGACGACACGGAACACTTTGAAAAAGCAGACATTCTCTCCCGTGTTCAGAAGAATTACCTGATGGCTGCAGAACGTGACCCGGAACGATTCGTTATCATTGATGCAATGCTTGAAAAAGAGAAGATTGGAAGTTTTGTTGCCGAAAGTATCAGGCAGTTCGTGAAACAGTGATAATGACCCCTTCATTCAGGGTCAGCACATCCACTTCCGCTCCAGCAACACGGTAGGCATAGACCGGTTCAAAGGCACCCTCCGGGACTGCCACCTCTTCTCCGTCAACAGTCACATGCGACACACCATTGCGGAGTTCTTCTTCAGAGAGGGCACGCACCGCATCCATAAACCCACGGGCTTTGTTTCTCAGAACAGGTCCGATGACACCCATTGCAAAGTTTACATCAGAAATCACCTGTTCAAGCTGTGGTTTCTCAGTAGTCCAGGTCACCGTCGCATTCAGGGCACGGGATGCATCACCGGCATCTTCAATCGCCTCATCCGCATACACAAAGACCTGACCGAGAGGGGCATTGAGTGCCATACCATTGTCATGCTTGAACCTGCGCACTTCAGAGACCACTTCAGCAAGCAGAGCGCCATTACGGTCTGCATCCGCATCGACGAATGAGAGGTCGGGCCATCCCGCGGCATGCACACTCCCGTCGTTCAGATAGGAATAGCACTCTTCAGAGAAGAACGGGGTAATCGGTGCAAACAACCTGCAGATGGTTGCAAGGGCCGTTCGCAGAGTATACAGAGCACTGTCACGTGCAGGCCCTTCGTCTTCGTACAGCCTGCCTTTCACCAGTTCAATATAGTTGTCTGCAAAGACATCACGGGAGAACTCACGGATGCCACGGATGGCACGGTCAAACTGATAGGCCTCCATTGCCCCGGTCACCTCTGCAACCGTTGCAGAAAGACGGCACATCAGCCACCGGTCGGCAAGAACCGTCACGGAATCTTCAGTGAGAGCACCCGAGTCCCCTGCCTGCATCAACACAAAGCGTGCGATATTCCAGAGTTTGGTCTGGAACCGTGACCCGGCAACCACATCATTCCAGGAAAAGACGATATCTGATCCCGTTGCCGCACCGATGGCACTCCACTGGCGGAACGCATCTGCTCCGTAATCCTTGAGGATGTCCTCCGGAGGAATGATATTGTCACGGCTCTTGCTCATCTTAAAGCCGTCTTCACCAAGCACCATACCGTTCACAAGAATCTCATTCCATGGTTTTGAACCGGTCAGGGCAAGGGAACGCAGAATGGTATAGAATGCCCACGTCCGAATGATATCATGGCCCTGCGGGCGGATCTGTGCGGGGAAGCGCTCAGGAATATCCCCGCCGTCCCAGCCGGTGACGTTTAAGACAGAGATGGAAGAGTCCATCCAGGTATCGAGTACATCAGCCTCGCCGGTAAACGATGTCCCGCCGCAGACAGGGCAGGCATGCTTCGGGGACGATGAGGTCGGGTCAACCGGAAGGTCTGCCTCTTCCGGAAGGACCGTCGCACCGCATCCATCACAGAACCAGACCGGAATCGGGGTGGCAAAGACTCGCTGACGTGAGATGCACCAGTCCCATTCCATCTGTGATGCCCAGTTTTCCAGACGGGTATACATGTGTTCAGGCGTCCACATGATCTCTTTGGCCGCTTTGATTATTCCTTCATTGTGAATCTTTACAAACCACTGGCGTTCACTGAGGATCTCAATCGGCGTCTTGCAGCGCCAGCATGTGCCGACACGCTGTTCCAGACTTTCCTGCCGGTTGAGAATGCCCTGCTCCTTCATATCTGCAAGGATCCTCTCACGGCATTCCTTTGAGGTCAGGCCGTCATAGGGGGCGGCAATGGCTGTCATTCTGCCGGAGAGGTCAATCGCCTTTCTCAGGTCAAGATTATGCTGCTTCCACCAGTGCACATCCTGCTTGTCACCGAATGTACAGATCATCACCGCACCGCTGCCAAATTCCGGATCAACCGCAGTATCGGTAATAACCGGCACATCATGCCCAAAGAGCGGTACAGTCAGGGTCTTGCCTGCAGTTCCTGTATACCGTTCATCTTCCGGATGAACAGCAACGGCAACACAGGCTGCAAGAAGTTCGGGACGGGAGGTGGCAATCTCTACTCCATCGAAGTCAAAGAAGTTCAGGAGCGTAGTCCGGTCATCATAGGTCACTTCGGCAAATGCAATGGCCGTCTCACATCGCGTACAGAAATTTACCGGGTGTTCACTCTGGTATATGTCGCCTGCCTTGAGCATTCTGAGAAATGATATCTGAGTCTTCCGGTAGTATTCCGGCATCATCGTGATGTATTCATTGCTCCAGTCTGTTGAGAATCCGCACCGCCGCATCGTCGCGCGCATCTTCTCAATATTCTGAATCGTCAAATCACGGCACATCTGCCTGAACGTATCACGGGGTACATCATTTTTGGTAATACCATGGATCTCTTCCACCTTCACCTCGGTGGGAAGACCGTGGCAATCCCACCCCTGGGGGAACATGACATTATATCCGCGCATCCGCTTATACCGCGCGATAAAATCGATATAACACCAGTTAAACCCGTTTCCTATATGGAAGTTGCCTGTCGGATAGGGGGGAGGTGTATCGATGATAAACTGGGGTTTCGTTGAGACAGGATCAAAATAATTGTCCTCATCCTTCCATTCCTGCAGCCAGCGCTCTTCCACAGAATTGGGATCATACGTCTTCGGTATTTCCGTTGATGGCGACATTTCGAGAATATTGGTTGTTTTTTCTCTTAATAGTAATCGGAGATCCGGGAGTCACAGGCGATCGGATCCACTGTTTTGTCTGCAAACAACGGTGATTGTTCAGGAAATCGGCATGCATAAGCATAAACCAATTAACCATGAATCACAAAAATAAAAGCAATGGAACGGGATACAGGGATGTGGGCAGCATCGGCTCTTGCGCTGATATGCATCATCATCGCTCCCTATATCTCGCCCCCCTGGCTTCTCTCGCTCTTTGTTGTGCTCATCTGTGCACTCTTCATTCTCATTAAAAAATCCCGCTACACATCAGTGTCTATCGCAGCGATTGCAGCGCTCTATGGTCTGGAACTCATACCGCTTGTCGTATTTTCCACCACATTTGCCATCGTCATTATCGGCGAAGCTGCCTACCGTATTGCAGGACAGGGTGCAAAAGGATACATCCCCTTTACAATCGCCGCATTCATCAGTGCATTTATGGTTATGATGTATTCCGGCTATACCGCCCCGTTTGTGGCTGTCACCGGGGTAATAGTCGCCCTGATGCTCCATTCGATTCTGCGCGATCGTAAGGACAGCATCTTCATTGAGACACTGGGCGTTGCGATGACGATGCTCCTCTTCTTTGACATCGACTACCATGTGGAGACAACCATCCTCATCACCGCTGTCATAATCGGATTCGGCTTTGCCTTCTTCTCGTATAAGCTGAAGGCAGCCGATATATCAGGTCTTTTTTCAGGAGCACTGATGGGCATTCTTCTCATCGTCTTCACCGATGTGCGCTGGTTCCTCATTATGCTCACCTTCTTTATTCTCGGAGCAGGCACCACAAAATACCGGTTTGAAAAAAAGACAGCACTTGGTGTGGCAGAATCACATGGAGGTGTGCGTGGATACTTCAATGTATTCGCAAACGGACTGGTCTCACTCTGCGGGGCCATCCTCTATGGAGTTACCGGAGATCCCCTGTATATCGCACTTTTTCTGGGAAGTGTCGCCTGCGCCACCTCAGACACCCTTGCAAGCGAGGTTGGCGTCGTGGGGAAGACCCCGCGCCTCATCACCACATTCAGGGAGGTACCCCGGGGAACAAACGGGGGTGTTACAATGGTTGGAGAACTCGCAGCCATTGCCGGTGCAGTCATCATCGCCATGGTTGCATATGTACTGAATGTTGCAGACCTGACACTCGTCGCAGTGACCATACTGTCCGGATTTTTCGGGACAAACATCGACAGTCTCATCGGTGCGTTATATGAAAACAAACACATCATCGGAAATGCAGGGACAAATTTCCTCGCCACCCTGCTCTCCGGAATCTTTGCAGTCGCAGTGTATTATGCACTTATTTCTTTTTAACATACGAATTTCACCGACAAATACCCGGAAACCATCACGGACTCTATCTCGTTCAAAGAGCACATTACCCCGTCACGGGAACGGATGATACCACCCCCCTGTTCCGCTCTCAGTCAGAAAGAACCTGATCCTTTTATCCCTGCTTCTCACTGAAGAGAACGAACAATACTCGTGCAGTGACGTTTTAGCGATTGATTGTTATCGCGTTCGAAACGTTTCCCCGGTTAAACACGGGGGTACGACAAAATAGTTTCCTGAACAGCAGATGCATAAAAAACCCGTATTCACCCGGATAAGGACGATTAAATCCAAAATAAAAAAGAGAATAATCAGGAGTATTTGTACCAGCGTCCCTTCTCATCATAGACCCCTTCCTGCATCATCGCCTCCTGCTGCCTTTCAGCGACGCCCTGCACATGACGCCGGTAAAAAACGGCCTTAAACGGAAGAAGAATGGCAGTAAACAGGCCAGTCACCACTGCATACAGGACAATGACAAGATCCACCCCATCCTTTCCAATCAGAGCCTGCTGCTCTTCTGCAGTCATATTCAGAAGAGTGTTTATGTCGAGCGACGGATCAAAGACCATTGAACCTGCAAGGACCAGTGAACCAATGAAGGCGCCGACCACAAACAGCACTAAGAGAAGGATAAAACAGGCGCAATAGAATGCAATAACCTCGAAGGGGCGGGAACGAACAAATGCTACGCTCCTTAGCAGGGATGCAAAGACCTTCTTCTCTTCCAGAACCGCTGCGGTGTCATAAAAGAAAAAGAAGAACACCAGAGGGATAAAAACCCAGAATACACCTATAGCCATCAGGATATCATCCTGCCCACCTCCGAATGCCGTAAAGATGAGAGTGAGAATGAAAACTCCAAGAGCGCCAAAGAATGCCACAAATGCTCCCGGAAGCAGGATCGCAAAATACCGGGAAAGACCACCCGAAGCATATGCAGAGAGTGACCCGTCATTCCGGTGTATTATTTCATAGGATGCCCCCACAAAAAACGGGAGGGCGATACCTCCAAAGAAGCCGATAGCTTCCGCATAGAAATTCAAACCATTAAAGATGCAGTATTCAAGAGCTGCGACAACACATCCGGCCCAGACTCCTGACAACAGGAGAAGGGGATATCGCATGAGACAGCTGAATGTTTCTCTGAGTGAATGAAGAACCATGGTGTATCAGCGGTTCCGGGGCATAGCAACTATCTCACGAACCTGCAGGTCAAAGTACCTGGCAGTATTTGCCGGGAGCACCACACATACCGTATCAGCACCCTGTGCCGTGCCGCCCACTGCAATCACTTCCCTGTCAACCGGAACTTTGCCCTGATCCGCGGCAATAAGTGTACACTCTACAGCCACCTTCAGCCCGATCGCAATCGTCCGCCGAAGGGTCTCTGCAACAGCATCGGTACGCGATCCGCCGCCGACCTTCGGGTTTGCCGATAATGCGCGTTCAAGGCCCGACAGGACATGCGTCCCCGTGATCACATCTGCACCCTGCTCTTTGAAATACGGCAGGAGTCCCGTATCAAATTCCCAGACCCCCGGCTCCCGGAACCCGACCACATGAGTCACCACAACAAGGTGGATTCCGGTGCCTTTCATTGCCCCGGCGAATATCTTCGCCGTTTCTCCGGTAGTGCTTGCGACAACAATAGTGGATATTCCCAGATCCTGTGCACGCTTCACTGCAATATCCGCTGCGTCGTGTGAATTATCTTTTCCCGGCCGATCAAAGTAAAATACCGTTTTTTCAGAAAAACTCATGATAACGTTTTTTGCATCTTATCATTTATACTCTGGTACGACAATCAGATACCATATACAAAGGCACCAGGATTGCCGGAGATATGCATCAATATTGAAAATGAGAGGAGAACTATAATGCTGACAATTGCTATTGCAGGAAAACCAAATTGTGGAAAATCAACGTTTTTTACCGCATCCACACTCGCACCTGTGGAGATTGCAAATTATCCGTTTACAACGATTGACGCGAATACAGGCGTTGCCTATCTGCGTGTTCCATGCGCGTGCCAGGAACTGGGCATCCAGTGCGGCCACTGCACAAACGGTGTCCGGTTCATCCCGGTGGCACTGATTGATGTCGCTGGGCTGGTGCCTGATGCACATCAGGGCAGGGGACTGGGCAACCAGTTTCTGGACCACCTGAGGGAAGCGGATGCCATAATCCACATCATTGACGGAAGTGGCAATACAGACAGTGAAGGAAACCCGGTTGATGCGGGTTCTCACGACCCCCGCGAGGATATCGGATTCATTGAATACGAGATGTCCATGTGGATCTATGGGATTCTTGATAAGAACTGGGCAAAGATGCAGCGTTCAACCCAGCAGCGGAACTTTGACATCCTTGATGCCATCGCCGAGGCACTGGCAGGCCTCAAAATTACCTATGAGCATGTCCGCGATGCCGAACGCGAGGCAGAAATTGACCTGAAGACCTGCTCCAGAGAAGAACTGATCAAATTCTGCTCCATCCTTGTCCCCCTGAGCAAGCCGATGGTCGTGGTGGCAAACAAGGCTGATCTCGCATCTGAGGAGATGCGCAGCCAGCTGAAGGCGACCGGCATCTCATTTGCCTCTGCAGCAAGTGAACTGGCACTCAGAAAGGCAGCAGAAGGCAAGTTCATCACCTATCTGCCCGGAGACCCCACCTTCACCATCCCACCGGAGTCAAACCTCAGCGATGCCCAGAAGAAAGGTCTCATGGCCATTCAGGCTGTTATGGACACATTCGGTGGAACAGGCGTTCAGCAGGCGATCAACGGATCCGTCTTTGATCTCCTGGATATGATCGTTGTCTATCCGGTAGTAGATGAGAACAAATACTGTGACGGGCAGGGCAGGATACTGCCGGATGCATTCCTTATGAAACGTGGCTCAACACCTCATGACCTCGCATACCAGGTACACTCCGATATCGGGGACGGATTTTTGTATGCGGTTGATGCAAAGACAAAGATGAGGATCAAAGAGACACACGAACTGCATACCGGGGACGTCATCAAAATCGTCTCAACCAAATAGAGAAGCCCAATTTACTCTTTTTTGTAAGAAATCACATCCTGATTTCTCATCAGCCAGTGCCTGAACCATCTGATACGCGCTCGTTTTTCCACAACATATATAACCCATCAGTCAAAAGATTCTCTTAATTATGGGCGGAGAGATCTATCAGGCTCAGGTGATCAAAAATTTCTTCGAGACGATCACCGGACCTGACCGAAACATGACACGGATCTTCATGTGCGTTGTCAGTACGGCAAAACTCCGGATGGAACCGCCTGAGCGGATCACATTCCTTGTGGATCAGATTAAAAAATCCAAACAGAAGCGTGAACTCTCCATTGATATCATTGATTATATGTGCGAGGCAGCAATCGACATCGACCTCACATCCGTGATGACGGCATTCGGAGCACAGGAAGTGGCCGGAATCGCCGATGAAATAGGCGACATCAGTTTTAATTCCCTCTGACACACAAGGACCCTAAATCTTAATCTGTCTCCATTTTCCGGACCGAAACATCAGGTAGAGTGCAACGGCCTGAACCAGAATACCAATCGACATTGCATACCACACACCCACGATGCCTGTCCCGGTATATTCGGGGACAATAAGCGCAAGCGGTACCTGTATTAAAAAATATGAGAGAATAGTTGCATACATCGGTTTTCTCGTATCACCTGCGCCGTTCAGGGCAAACGAGAGGACAATCGCAACAGCAATCAACACATAAAATGGCGATACGATAAGGAAATACGAAACTGCATATGCATTCGACAGACCGCTCGGATCAAAGAATTCGGTAAAACCTGCACCAAACACCAGGAATACCAAGGTAATTGCGGCCATAAAAACACCATATAATTCAAGCGCCCTCCATGCAGATGCTTCTGACCGGTCCGGGTTTCCTGCACCGAGATTCTGTCCGACCATCACCGCTGCTGCGGTTGCGATGCCAAACCCCGGCATTAGTGCAAGCATCTCAATACGGCTGACAATCCCAAATGCTGAGAGGGCGAGGGTCCCGTATGACGCGATAATGATGTACATGATGAGATAGCTCACACTCCTCACCCCTGACTGGACCATATTCGGCACTGCCACCCTAAGGATGCGGCGCATCAGGAAGAGATCCGGTTCTGCCTGACGGGTAAACTCCATTTGCGGATTCAGACGGTGCAAGAGCAAAAAAACGCCAATCCCAAGCCCTATAGCCCGGGTAATGACAGTCGCCGCCGCGGCACCGGAAACCCCCATCGCCGGTGCAATTCCTATCCCGAATATGAGGACAGGATTGAGAATGATGTTGAGCACGTTAATGGCCAGAATGATGAGAAGCGGTGTTTTTGTGTCACCAATACTCTGGAAGAAGGTTGACACAATCCAGAATTCAACAAGTGTCACAATACCAAGAGAAAGCACCCTCAGATAAGCGGCACCCTCTGTTACCACCTCCTCCGGCGCCCCGAAAAGGGACAGCATCTCATCGGCGAAGATAACCCCAACCAGAGATATTGCCGCAGAAAAGATGACACCAAGAATGAGTGCCTGAATAAGCACACGCCCGGCATATGGAAAATTTCCTTCCCCATAATACCGGGAGACAAATGCAGTTGTCCCTCCGGAAAGCCCGATAATCAGTGTCATCAGAACAAAAATAACTGAGATTGAAAGACCCACACCACCGATCGCCGCGGGACTGAGCCGTCCGACAAAGAAGAGGTCGGCCACCTCCACCAGGGACTGGAGGATATTGCCTGCCACGATGGGTGCTGCTATGGTGAGAAGAGAGCGGGTAATCGGGCCTTTTGTCAGATCAACGGATCTCATATCCTGTGTACCGGGTGAGTTCGGACATGGATTCATCCCGGAAATCAGGAGAAATCCGGCACCTGAATGAGGCTGACATGAACGCCCTCCCCTGCAAGATGTTCAAGGTTCAGCCTGAGACTTTCCGCCATCTCTGGTGCTGAAGCACGGATCTCATCTGTGATGTCCTGAATATCGTTGATTTGGGCAGCATTCCGAACAATTTGTTCATTCAGCTTTTTGATTTTCTCTTCCATTCCCGCTTTTTTTCCGACATACAAAAGATCACCCAGGGCATCTGCCACCGCGGCACTCTCCGCATGCAGATCTTCTGTCCGTGCGATGGCTTCAGTCAGGGGAATAAGAAATGCATCCTGTTCAGAGAACAACGCCTGTTCATCCTTGTTTTTAATGAGGGTATCACTCTCACTGATCATCCGGGCAAGCCGGGGGAAGAGGGACGGATAGGCAGCAAGCCCCCGTGCCCGTTCAGCAGATGAGGGTGATTCGAGTCCGTTTCTGACCGTCTTCAGGAGTTCAAGTGTCTCTGTATCGCCGGAAAGCTCACAGATATGGACAGCCTTTCTGAATACATTTGCAGACCGGGAAAGTATCCGTTTATAGTCGGCATCTGCCTCATGCAATTTACCCCCGCAGACTGCCTGCCGTGCTATGAGTTCATCATACTCCATCGCTTCAGACCCCTCCATGAGTGCCTGAAGATCATGTTTCAGGGCAGAAAGCTCTGCAGCAAGTGCCTCGTTTTCCTCTGCCATATGGGAAGCAGTATGCTGGACTTCGCGCAGCTGATTCTGATTTGTCAGCAGGAGCGCATGCGTCTCAGCCGCCGCATCGACCCAAGCCGACTGTTCCCGTGACTGTGAAAGGACACCTGAGAGAGCATTTATTTCACGTCCGATAACATCGGTCTGAAGCCGGATCTCCTTCATCTGTGCAGGAAACACATTTGCAATATAACGGCCGGGCCCTTTGGTGTTCTTTGCGATCTGTGAGATCAGTTCAATACAGTCATCATAATATTCTCCGGGAACTTCTGAAACCGAAAGGGCAAGTGTCTTCTCCATCGCCGCTGCATAGCGGGGCACGCCCTGTTCAACCACCCGGAGCAGTTTGGGATGGAGAACAACATTCTCATCAGGTTTAGCACCTTTCAGTGCATCAACCGTCTCCTGCATCTCACGAAGTGCCGCACATACACGGGGGCGTGATTCACGGACCACATTGTCTGCCTCTTCGTGAATGGCGCGTTCTTTCTCTGCGAGCCATGCAGGAATCTCTCCAAATACAAATTCAGTCTCTTCCGGTTCTACACTGCGCCCCAGTAGTTTGTCAAGAAAACCCATCTTCCTCTCCACAATTTTTCGCTATTGATCTCTCATTCACAAATCACAGCCGACATCTATGCAGATCAGTCACTCCCGGACACATCATGCAGGCGTCGGACACCATCCGTTTCATCAATAACATCAGCCACCTCAGGCGGGACAAGTGACCGCCAGTCTTCCTCTGCCAGCATGCGCCTGCGGATCTCTGTCCCGCTGTAATTCTTCCGTTTGTACATCTCCGGCGATATGACGTCGGTACCGCTCTCGCTAAAGAGGCGGACTACGAGAGGATTTGATGAATACACCGCATTAAAGGGAGGTGATATGGCCCGTGCATGTGAGACCCAGAGTGCGTTTCGCTGGATATCCTCAATGGGTATTACATAGAACGGCAGAGAAAGAGACTTCTCCAGTGCACGGGTGATCATCAGGACACGTTCACCGGCGGTAAAGGGATTATTAGGGGTATGGCTCAGCTGGGCACTGCCGATGCCAATGACAATCTCATCCACCTCTTCTGCGATATGCATAATCACCGACTGGTGACCATAGTGATATGGCTGGAAGCGGCCAATGTAAAACCCCCTAATCTTTTCCATTCTGTGCCCCCCGTGCAATCTGTGCGGCAAACGCACCCGCCGTAAACCCGGCATCAATATTAACGACAGCAATCACCGAACAGGACTGCAGCATACTGCCAAGCGCGGCCTCCCCCTTTCCCATATACCCGTATCCGGTAGAGACCGGCACACCTATAACCGGACGGCTGACAAGCCCCGCAACCACGGCAGGCAGGGTCCCTTCCCTCCCGGCGGCGACAATATAGGCATCTGCACTCTGCATCATCCTGAGTGCAGGAAAGAGGCGGTGTATCCCTGCAGCTCCGACATCATATGCGGTAATTACCCGGCATCCCATCTCCTCTGCAATTATCCGGGCCTCCTCTGCCACTCTGATATCTGATGTGCCGGCAGTGACGATTCCGACTGTGCCCCCATGCAGGGACGGGCACGGAAGGCGGGAGGCCACCAGTGCCCGTGCTGCAGGATGGTATGTACAGGAAAACCCTTCGTCTGCTGCAGCCCTCCCGATCTCATCACTGACATCTTCCGGCACCCGGGTAGCAATACACTTCCCGGTTTTCCGGACCAGTGTGAGAATAATCTCTATCAGATGGTTACGGTCCTTCCCTTCCCCCAGCACAACTTCAGGCATTCCGCACCGTACCGTGCGACCGGTATCAATCCTTGCAATCTCTCCAAGTGCTTCTATCTGAAAGCCCTGGATCTCTTCTTCACAATCACTGAGAGAAATATCTCCTGATTTATAGGCGTTCAGAACATCCCTGAGTGTCGGATGCGGATTCATGGCTGATAATTATCATATTGGTATACGTGAAATAACTACGTATTGCATGGCATCAACATACCTTCTCTATGTAACCATCTTCGGAGTCCTCGGGGTGGCATTCCTCTGGCTGCGTGATGCACGGATTTTTTACCGGACCGGTGACCAGACGTACCGGAAGGCTGCGTATATGGGGGTGCTCTTCACTGCATTAGCGTCGATGGGGATCTATTTTGCATACCAGGAAGCCGAATTTCTTGGATTAGGCATTGTTCTCATCGCATTATACCTGCAGGGAAGAGTGAAAAGGACGAAGCTCTTTGGCCCTGATGCCACCGCAACAGACCGCTTGCTGGGAACAGTGCCGGTTAAGAAATCCGGGAGTAAAACCCCAAAAAAAGGAGAGAAATAGATATATGATACAGCGACCGCGAGGCACACGGGACTTTCTTCCCGACGAGATGGAATTCCGCAGGAATACCGAGATGAAGATGCGGGAGGCAGCACGCCGGTGGGGGTATCGTGAAGTCTGTACACCCACATTTGAGACGCAGGAGCTCTACACCATCCGTTCAGGGGAGGGGATCGTCAATGAAATGTATACCTTCGAAGACAAAGGCGGGCGGGCACTGGCACTGCGTCCCGAAGGCACCGCCGCTGTCCTGCGGATGTATGTGAATGAAGCAAAGGTGCTTGCAAAGCCTCTGCGCTGGTGTTATCTCTCTGACTGCTACCGGTATGAACGCCCCCAAAAAGGGCGTTACCGTCAGTTCTGGCAGTTTGGTGCAGAGCTCATCGGTGCTGACACAGCTGAAGGAGATGCTGAAGTTATCCTTCTCGCAGATGACATCCTGCGGGCAGCAGGTGTCACCTATGACCTTCATGTCGGCCATCTCTCCCCGATGCGGGCCATTCTCCGGGATGTACCCGAAGAGCGGAAGAGAATAATCATGGCCCTTCTGGATAAGAAGAACATGGAAGGACTGGAAGAGACCCTCGATTCATGGCACCTGGAGGACCTCGAATATTCCCTGAAAGGCCTGCTTGAGGCAAAGACGACAGATGAAGTCTTTGCTATCACCGGATCTATTCCCGAACAGGAACGCATTGAGTCAATGGTCAATGTGCTGGAGACCGAAGGCACCGCATTCCGCCAGAACTATGGCATCGTCCGCGGGCTGGATTACTACACCGGCATGGTCTTTGAAGGATTTGCAGAAAACCTCGGGGCGGAAAACCAGATCATCGGCGGCGGTGCATACCGCCTTGCTCACCTCTTTGGCGGCGACGATGTCGGCTCATGCGGATTCGGCATCGGATTTGACCGGGTAATGGTTTCTCTCGGAGAGGTGCCTGTCCCTGAGGACACCGTGGTCGCTGTTCTGTATACTGCAGAGGCACGCGAATACGCATTCTCCCTCTCACGGCAGTTCCGGGATGCCGGGTTCAGGACGGAGATGAACCTGCTGAACCGCGGCATCGGCGCACAGATGAAGCATGCGGCAAAGACTGCCCGGTACGCTGTTCTCACAGGCGAGCGGGAGATGGCCGGCGGCACACTGACCCTCAGGAATATGCAGTCAGGAAACCAGAGAGAATGCGGTGTTGCTGAGGCGATACACGGGGTGAGCCAGGGGTGGCAATAGCCGAAACGCTGGCATCACAGCAGAAGAGCATCAGTGTTGCAGAGTTCTTTGAAAAAAACAAACATCTGCTTGGATTTGATTCACCCACACGCGGGATCATCACCACCATCAAAGAGGCAGTGGACAATTCCCTTGATGCCTGTGAAGAGGCAGAAGTCCTGCCCGACATCTGGGTGTCCATCACAAAACTCACCAAGGAGACACTCCGGATAACCGTTGAGGATAACGGGCCGGGGATTGTCCCGGACAATGTGCCGTACGTCTTCGGAAAACTTCTCTATGGCTCTCGCTTTCATCAGATACGCCAGAGCAGGGGGCAGCAGGGCATCGGAATATCAGCGGCAGTCCTCTTCGCCCAGCTGACAACCGGCGTCCCGGCGCGTGTCATCTCACGAACCGGTGCAGACAAACCCGCCTATATCTTTGATCTGATGATCCGGACAGAGAAGAATGAGCCGGAGATCATCCGAAAGGAGGAGTGTGACTGGGACCGGACACACGGCACCAGGATCGAGCTTGAATTCACCGGCACGCTTGCTGCCAAACGCCGGCTCATCGATTACCTGAAGTATACAGCAGTGGTAAATCCGCATGCTCGGATTCAGGCTGATATCGATGGTGAATGGTTTTCATTTGAACGGGTCAGTGATGAGGTAATAGTCCCCCCGCAGGCCATTGCGCCGCACCCGCATGGCATTGAATTTGGTACCCTGAAGAGAATGGCCGCCCTGTCGACGGACAATGTCCATGACTTCCTCGTGAACGGATTCTCACGCGTTGGCACGAAGAGTGCAGAGCAGATGCTGGGGATAGCGGGAATTAAGGATACCCGAAAGGCAAAAGGACTCAGCGCAGAACAGCTCAAGGAGCTCCTGGCTGCCATGCAGGAGGTGGCTGTACCCCCGCCCCCTGCATCCATCTGCCTCTCTCCGATAGGCGAAGAGATGATCGTGCAGGGACTGGAAAAAGAGTTTAGTCTTGATTTTGTGAAGGCACGGACCAGAAAGTCACAGGTATTCTCCGGCCACCCGTTCATCGTGGAAGCGGCAATCGGGTATGGTGGCAAACTCGAACAGGAGGGGCAGGCCCAGCTCCTGAGGTTTGCAAACCGGGTGCCGCTGTTATACCAGCAGGGCGCCTGTGCCGTAACTACGGCAGTCACAGGGATAAACTGGCGGGCATATAACCTCTCCCAGCAGTCCCTCCCGGTTGGCCCCATCCTCCTGCTGGTCCATGTAGCCTCGACAAATGTGCCCTTCACCTCTGAATCAAAGGATGCAATAGCAGCCATCCCTGAGATAGAAAAGGAGATTACCCTCGCCCTGCAGGACCTGGGCAGGGAACTGAAGAACTTCATCAGCAAACGGGACAGGAATAAAATAGCAGAAGACCGTGCACGTGCGGTCTGCTCCATCATCCCGGAGATTGCAGAGAAGGTCGCAGAAATCGTTGAACTCCCCACACCTGATATCTCACCGATTGAGGGGCAGATCATGCGCAGGGTTGTGGCAAAGAAGAAGACAGAAGACGGGATCGTCGGGATCTCGGTTGTAAACTACACCCGGAACCCGATAGAGGTGATGGTGTACAGCCTCTCTGAAGACAACCCGGAAGAGGCAGTGCCAAAGCCGGATTTCATCGATACCATCGGGACAGAATTCAATGCGGTCTGGAGGACTACCATAGAACCGGATTCTGTGTGGAAGGCCGCCTATCCCGGAAAAGGCCAGGGCTCTATTGATATCCGTGGTGTGGATGAGAAGATGAAAGTGGTGGTGGACCTCGATGGCGAATACTGAAAAGGACAGAATTACACAGGAACGGCTGGTATCAATCGCTGCAGACTGGTACGGGCAGATGACTGAGGGACGCGTGCCCTCAATCACACTTCCTACACGGACAAAAGCGAACATTGAGTACAATGCAACGAGCGAGGTCTGGAAGTACGGGGACAAAGGAACAACACGGACGGCAAATTCCGCAAAGAGCGCTCTGCATATCCTGAAGATGGCATATGTCGTCGGGTTTCTGAAGCAGCAGCTCATCGAGTCCCGCTCATCAACGCTCAGGGAGATGTATTACATCTCAGAAGGATGGAAGCGGGCGAAGTTTGCGGCACAGGATGAGAGCAACATGCTGGTGGAGGATCTGGAGATTGTCACCGAACTCTCACGGGAGGCGTTTCACCTGCGCCCGGAGGAGGATGGTGCATCAATTTACGGACCACTGCGTCTCCGGGAACAGACCAGACGCGGAAACCGGGATATTCATTGCCAGGAGGATGTGGGAGAGGCAGGATACCCGATCCCATCAAATGTGGAGAATATCGAATTCCTTGATCATGACGCCTCCTTTGTCATCGCCATGGAGACAGGTGGTATGTACGCCCGGTTAATGGAAAACGGGTTTGATGAAGAGCATAACGCCATACTCCTGCATCTCAAGGGACAGCCCGCACGCTCCACACGGCGCATGCTCAGACGGATAAATAATGAGCTTGGCATCCCTGTTGTGGTCTTTACGGATGGTGATCCCTGGTCATACCGCATATTTGCAAGCATCGCTTATGGGTCAATCAAGGCAGCACATATGTCAGACCTGCTGGTCACACCAACCGCACAGTTCATCGGCGTCCAGCCAAGTGATATCAGTGACTATAACCTGCCGTCAGATAAGCTCACCGAAGGAGATATCGCTGCCCTGAAAGCAGAACTCACCGACCCGAGGTTTGATACCGACTACTGGAAAAAACAGATCAAACTTCAGCTCGACATGGGCCTGAAATCAGAACAGCAGGCATTTGCAAGCAGGGGACTGGACTTTGTCACCAAAGAGTATCTCCCGTCAAGACTGGGAGAAATGGGGATTATCTGAGGATGGCTCAGGAAAATTTATTTTTATAAAAATCCCCATCCATCCAAAATAATGATTGGGGCACTAAACCGACAGGATGCTTCCCGTGTGCCGTTGCATGCAAAGGGATAAAGTACCTCAGTCACGTTCTCAATTTTCTTTCAATTGCCATGCATATCAATTGCTGATGAAATGATCGTGCTTTGAATGAAGGGTAAATGCAAAAAAAAATGATGATGATTCTCAATCAGAATTCCGAACAGTGATTACTGCCATCAGTATACCCGGTGTCTGTCTTTACCGGCACCATACCGTCATTCGGAACAGAGTAGCCTATTCGGAGATATTAATTGCATCCAGAGGATTATCACCGGTGATTCACAGGCGTCATCAATGGCATACCCATCCATTTCATCGGAATCGCCTGTGTTATCACAGAGAGGAATACCTTCACTTCCCCTCAATCTCAGCAATTGCATCAATCGTTTTCTGCAGAAGGGCCTCTTTCCCTTCAATCCGTGCCACGTCACGGATAGCTTCAAGGGTATGCACACTATCTTCCAGAAAACTCAGGATATCGGCAGGGTAAATCTCCACGCCATAATCATCCACCAGCACCTCACTGATCTGCCGGTGGTCAAGCCCAAGGCTGCGGAGTTCGAGAATTTTTAAGGCAAATTTCCTCTCCGGACATCCGCACTGGGGCGATTCCCTGCACCCGCATTCAAGAAAATCCTTATAAAACTGAATGATCTGTGACCGCATGGTACGGTCCAGAGAGTCATAGTCCAGAGATGAAACCAGGATATCCATGAATGCCCCGTTGAAGGCAAAATCAGGGACACGATATCCTGCAATATTCTGAAGCTTTTTTGAAAACCGGAATCTGGCCTTTGCGGCGATCAAATACCTTCTCCAAACTGCTCTTCAAAGTTCTTGAGGCTCTTGAGTGCATTGCCCATATCATCCACCTCAATCAGCCAGTCGTCAAAGAGCAGGGGTTCATCGATATCTCCACGGAGATACTTCCCACAGCACGAACCACCCTGGATGACGAGTGCGCCTATTGTCGCAGCCGTCTTCAGAGCCTCTTCCGCCTGGTCATCCCCAAGCGTCTTTCCGTATTTGACAAGGTCTTTTATATCACCGTCAGCAGTGCCGTCAATGACTGTCTTACATGCAGCAAAGAGCACCAAAAAGCGCATCTGGACACCGGAGATGATATCAGCAATGTCACTATCCGGCAGCGGCCCCATGACAATCTCCTCAACTTCCTCAATCTTCTGTTTGGCCGTTTCCCCGTTATAATTGCCAAGGATGAAGAGCTTGATTATTTTCAGGACAGAGACATTAATATCTTCGGTAAAATTATTGAGCGACTGCAGGCCTTCCGGCATATCCTCTGAATCCTCGTCATAGTCAAAACTCATCTCCTCAAGCGTCTTAATCCAGTTATCCCATCGCTCCTGTGTATAAAAATAATACAGGACTGACTGTGGCTCCACTTTCTCCTTTTTACTCTTCGCCATAGTAAGTACTCAATTGTATATCTGCGCTATTAGTGTTTTCGCGTTGCCCTTTCTCATCTCCCCCTCCGGGAGGGTGACAATCTACTTTACCCGTCGGTACCAATGTATCCTCCGGTTATTGCCGGCCTGCAGAAAGCAGGGAGATGAAGAATGGAAGGAAGTATGGAGATACACGAGGCTGTAATGGTGCGTTTTGGTGAGCTTTTTTTAAAGAGCGAACCAGTTATGAAATACTATATCAATACCCTGACACGAAACCTGACAGCAGCAATTGAAGCAGAAGGCATGGAATGTTCTGTTGAACAGCACAGGGGGAGAATCATCATCAGGGGCGATGAACCTGACCGGATTGCGCAGGCCGCATCACGGGTATTTGGCATTGTCGGGGTCAGCAGGTGCATCCTGACACCACCGGACCGGGAAATAATCGAGGAGACCGCCGCCCGGCTTGCAGCAGAGAAGCTCACCCCCGGCATGTCATTTGCGGTCCGCGCAAAACGCTCCGGTATGGAAGGATTTTCCAGCCAGGAGCTGGGAGCCTCAACGGGCGCACGGATCTTTGAACGCTGCCCCGGCATCCGTGTCGATCTGACATCACCTGACTACGAGGTGTTTGCTGAAGCACGGACATTCGGGGGAATCGTATATGACAGCCAGATACCCGGACCAGGGGGACTGCCTCTCGGCACCCAGGGAAAGTTTCTCTCCCTCCTCTCTGCAGGACTGGACTCTCCGGTTGCCACCTGGATGATGATGCGCCGCGGATGCGTCCCTGTCTTCTTCCACTGTGACGGCGGCCGGTATGCCGGAGCAGATGTCCGCCATACCACAGAAAAGAACCTTGCAGCCCTCTCTGCCTGGTGCCCGGGACGGACAGTCCGGATGACCGTTGTCCCCCTTGAGCCATTCTACGATGCACTTGTTGCGTCCGGCATACTCAGAACCCGCTGTATCCTCTGCAAACGATTTATGCTTCGTGCGGCCGCAGCATTTGCCCTCCGGGAAGAAGTGGCCGCCATCATGACGGGTGACAACATCGGCCAGGTAGCAACCCAGACACTGGTAAACCTCGGCGTGATACAGGATGTGGTGCCACAATCGATACCACTTCTGCGTCCGCTTCTGACCTATGATAAAGAAGAGATCGTCCTTCGTGCCCGGATGATCGGAACATTCCGGGACAATGCAGGAGATCTCGGGTGCGCCGTCGTACCTAAGCATCCCTCCACTGCGGCAAAGCCTGATGAGATACGTGAGGATGAATCCTGCATTGCACTCGATGAAATCCTTAAAGAAGCCCTTGCGCATGCCACAGTAGTGCAGGCATACAATGGAAAAATCATCGAGGATTCGTCGATTTAAAGACACCCTATTTGCTGATATTATTTGCTGATTTCCGGATTTTCAATCCCAATCAACAAAAAGAACCATCTCTTTTTCGCCGGACACCCTCAGGACAAAACGGGAATTTTAACGGAAACCAAAAGAAGGAGAAATGAAGAGTTCATAGATTTGGGAGGTGGATTCTCCTTCTGAATCCCCCATTTAGTCACAACAGGAAATTATGAGACCGTGAGCCCGTTTTCACGGGCAATCTCCTGAAATACACGGCACAGATGAGATATCTGTGCATCGTTCAGCCCATAGGTATTAAACTTCCAGACACGGGTGGACCCGGGGATAACGCCAATGACCCCCTTCTTCTTGAGCTCCTGTGAGAGGAAGTATCCCTTTTTCTTGTGGGTTTCAGCCACCCGGTCAAAGGAATCCACCGTATTGATTCTCGTGAGCGTATGTTCACGCGGCATGTCACTCTCTGCAGAGGTGCCCTCAATGGAGCAGAGTGCATCAACAACACGGTTGCTGTTCTCCACTTCATGATCCCAGTGAAGGACACGCTCTTTTACCGCAGGAAATGAGGCCATGAGCCCGACTACGGTTACGCCCATCAGCGTGCATCCCATCATCTCCACTTCCTTGATGCCAAACGTCCGCCCGGTGATGTCACCTTTCGCCTGTGTCGTCCGGAAGACAATGTCAGCATACTCGCTGGTTGTCGCAACCAGTCCTGACGGGGCGGGTGCAGCCATACTCTTATGGCCCGATCCAATGACAAAGTCCACACCCAGTGCCTTTCCATCCACGGGCATGATACCAACACTGTATGCACCGTTTAAAAGCACCGGGATGTCGTACTGGTGCGCCACCTTTGCGATTTCCGCGATCTCATGGATATTGCCGTACTGGTAATCCACATGCTCGACAAAGAGAATGGATGGCGCCTTTCCGGCCATACGGGTAACTTCCTCAATCCGTGCTGCAGCGTTATCGGCAGTGATGTGATTGTATTCATCCTTTGGGATCTCATGAATATCAGCACCCGCCTGTTCCAGTGAGACAAATTCCGTATAATGCGAAAGGGCCGTCAGGAGGACCGGGTCACCTTTCTCAACCATTGAACTTGCCACAGCCTGAAATCCGCGCCGGGCACCGGGAACAAGCCGGACCGCATCCATGTTCAGCCATTCTGCACAGTCACGGTGAAACTCTGCTATCGGAGGTTTATTGATGTAGTCCAGGCGGAACGGTTTTCTGCAGTTGTCGCAGACCGAATATCCGTCTGAATATGCCATTGCCGCCTTCTGAGCATCAATGGTCAGACGGCCGCCTGCCTGGATGGGGTCGATATTAATATAGAGTTCTTCCACATCACGGGTATCAATATCAGCGGTGCATTTCATCAGATCAGTTCCTCCTCAAGAATTGTCACCTGTTTTTTCAGTTTTTCAATCGCCTTTCCGGCACGAACCTTCTGCTCATCATCGAGTTCGTGGACAGGTGCTGTCTCCCGCAGAATAAATCGGATATCTGTGAGAAGATACAGCGCCTGAAACAGGGCATCTACCGCACGTCTTGACATCAGCTAACCTGCCTATTCCTCTTTTTTTAATGCATAATAAACCAGACAGAAAAGAAAGCCCACTTTACATGCCTGAAATCATAGACACTCCCTTACCGGAGAAAGAAAATGCATACCCTTAAGAAATATTTGCAGGTAATTATCCCGACAGGAGATAAGTGTAGATGCGCACGGTTCAGATCCCTTCAATGCTCAGAGATCTCGTCTCATCAGCGATACTGTCAGTTGAAGGCATTACCTTTACCAGTCTTGATGCCTGTTCATACTGCGGCGGACCGGTGAAGGGGCATGACATGCGCCGCAAACGGTTTGCAACTATCCGAACCAAAAATGGAAAAAAGACGGTCCATGTATTTGTAAAACGCTATCATTGCGAGCAATGCGGAAGACTCTGTTATGCAGAATCGCCGTTTTATCCTGATACACGATTGGGAATACCCATCGTTGATCTCTGCAATGCCCTCATTGAAAAACACCCCTATCATCATGCCGCCCGTATCCTTGCAGCTCTTGAAATTGTGGTTGACAGGGGGACACTCAGAAATTATGCACAGCGCTCATTTCCGCCACCCGATGTAATTGAGATGTATGGCGTGCCGATTCCGATCTCCATCCTTAACATGAACGAACAGTCATTCAGGGGGAAGGAGAGCGGATCCGTCCCAGGGGCAGAAGTCTTCGGCCCCGGTGGTCTCCCACCCGCAGCACGGGCATTTCTTTTTTCGATGGGAGGGAGTGGCAAACGGAATCAGCGGAATAAATAAGAGAAAGAAGAAAAACGGATATCCAGCGATATAACACCCCAGGGTAACCGCAAGCGAGCCTGCAAGCAGAAGAATGCTCAGGCTTCTGCGTCTCGTTTTGCCACCTCCCGCACAGCAAATGCGGGAAATGCATCCGTCATAATCCCAAAGATATCCGACAGATTTCTGCCGCCAAATGTCTCTGCAAGAAGTGCTGACCCGATGCCGGCACAGATCAGATCCGGCATTGTCCCACTGCCTGAGACGCGCATGATCTCCGCTTCAATAACTGACCGCTGTTCATCCCAGAATGCAGCAGCCACTGCACGCGCATTCTCCTCCCCGATCTCTGAAAGATCGGAACAGACCATCCGTGAAAGCCGCTGCAAAGACTCGGTAATCATGACACCCGCACCATCCGGTGTGGGCACTGCATAATTGACCTTGCTGATATGCCCCATCACGAGATGTACATCAGCGCTGATGGCAAAGAGTTCGTTTGCGACCAGTGTGCGTGTGGCACCTCCGTCCAGACAGACCTCCCGCAACAGCGATGCGACAGGTGCCCGCAGCAGGCCGGTATAGACCAGCATACCCTGCTGCAGTCTGTCGAGATCACGCAGGGATAACAGGCGGTCAAACGGCGAGAGGGGAATGATGTCTGTTGTGGTGCTTCCCATATCGACAAAGACCGATTCAGGGAATCGGGTCCGCAGATAATCTGCTGATGCCAGCCAGTTGGCTGCCGCAAGAGACATGCAGGGTTCGGTATGAAACGCCCCGTCAGTCCCGTAGAACCGGGCATCCGGGATGGCAGCACGGACCGCATTGACGATAAAGGCAATACCTGCCTCCTTGGAGGAAAAGCCATCCGCAAGCTCCCCGCTCATCACCACCGCAGCCTTTCGCCCCGCATAGGGCTTCAGCAGTTTTGTAATCGGCGATTCCTGCCAGAGGGGGCAGTAATGAATGATGACGTCATCCCCGTCCACGATCTTCAGGTTTGCTCCACCAACATCAATGCCGATCACAGCACCGTCACCGTCCCGTTCTTGTCATACCGTGCCTTTCCCGTGAGACGGACAGATTCGGGTACATCCCCTTTCGATGCAGCCACAAGTATGTCAGCGATCTCCTCTTCCATCACCGCAGCGATACCGGTCAGACTTGAAGTGGGCCGGGGATTGACATCAACGACGTAGACCTGATCACCAACGATTACATCAACACCTGCATAGCCCTGACAGCCAAGGACCGTGGCCGCTTTAATTGCCGTTGCAATGATCTCATCCCTGCGGGGATGATCCACGCCAACCTCACCGCCCTCAAAAACCACCAGCCCGTCATCAAAACGGATATACTGGCGGTTCAGGGAAAGTACCAGCGGTGGACGCCCGCTGTAGAATGAGCATGCATCCCCCACATACCGGCCTATGACAAGGCTTACACTCATGTGCTCGCCTTCGATGAACTCCTGACCAAATTCACCGGGTCCGGGCTCTTCATCGGCAATACGCATATTCAGAGCACCGGCCCCCTTCTTTTCCTTTATCACACGGATACCTTCTGTGACATCCTTTGGCACAGCAATACCCTGTGCAGTAAGAATAGCTCCTGCATGCGGCTTATTTGAGCAAAGAGCGCAGTTGAGGCTGCCGCAGCCGATGGTATGGCAGTTTTCTTCAATAATCTTTGAATATTTTCCGAGCAGATGGTCCGGCGCAATAACGAGCCCCACATCGGCAAGCGGGGAGAGGCGCCTGAGCTCTGCTTCAAAATCCCCGGATTCCGGGGTTATCACGTCATATCCCGACCGGAGAAAACTCTCTTTTAAGACAGAGAGCATTGCATTTCCTTCCGGTGCAAGTGCAGGATTATGAAATACCGTATACTCTGCGAGAAGTGCCAGCATTGTATACAGTATGCGTCCCCGGAAAAGAAGAGAGTGCCGATCGATCTCTTTTTGTAGCCACAATACCTCATTTTCATCCAGACAAATGAGACCAAAAATACTCCTCACAAACGATGATGGTGTCACATCAGAAGGCCTGTGGGCAGCCTATGATGCACTCACCCCTTTTGCAGATGTAACCGTTGTGGCCCCCTCAACCCAGCAGAGTGCAGTCGGGCGCTCCATATCAATCTTTGAACCAATCAGGGTCACAAAAATACCGATGCACACCACTGAGGCCTACTCAGTCGGCGGAAAACCGACAGATGCAGTGATCATTGGTATCTATTCACTCAACCTGAAGCCTGATCTGGTAGTAAGCGGCATCAATATCGGGGAAAACCTCTCCTATGAATCCATCATGACATCAGGAACCGTCGGGGCAGCACTGGAGGCATCCAACCAGGGTGTCCCGTCCATTGCCTTCTCTCTGGAAGTAGAGGATCAGGGTAAGAAATTCGACGACCCGCGGTATTCCGAACAGAATTTTGGAGCCGCAAAAACGGCAATCACAGACATCTGCACACGGCTCCTGAAAGACGGGTTCCCCCAGAGCACGGATGTCATAAACGTTAATATCCCGGCGAGGGTCAAAGGCGGATACGAGATCACCCATCTTGCAGAGAAACTCTTCTTTACCGGTGTCGAAGAACGCGCCGACCCGCGGGGACGCCCGTATTACTGGATCAACGGACCCCTCTGTTCGGATGCGGAGGAGGGCACTGACGTCCACGCGGTCCATGAGGGACGCATTTCAATCACTCCCATCACCTTGGACTGCACCGCGTATTCAGGAAAAACCGGCCTTGAAAAACTGTTTTATGATGAATTGTCCTGAGATTTTTCAGGTCCACATTCATCTGTTTCACCGGCATCCGGGAAGAGGGTGCCTGACCATACAAGCCAGCCTGCCGCGGCGATCACCGGGACACCGACAGGGACAGCAAACCCTCCGCTCGATGAAAAGGTGGGCCCATATTGGGCAATGAGAGCTACGAGATAAAGTAATCCGGCACCCATGATACAGATTCCACCCCTGCGGGGAGAATAGAGCCCATGCATCCGGGGCCCGACGGCTACAGATACAAGCCCGGCAATCCCTGAAAAAATTCCTGCAGCCCAAAATACGGGCATCAGCGCACTTCTGCCGGATATAGTCCCTTCCAGTACATACTGAAGGTCACGAACGATCGTGATAACATTCGTACCCATATATGTATTCTGGTACCGGAAGAGAGGAAACTGCACCCCGGCACCCAGCATCGACCCGATGACATAGACAGATACAGGCACACAAAGGATCAGGCCAGTAAGACCCGCAAGGACCCACCCACGCATTTCAGGTGATTCAGGACTCATACAACACGCCTATCTTGTCCTGCCAAGACATACCAGAGCCTCTGCCATCACATCACGGGTCTTTTCGTATTCTTCACACGCCAGTGCACATTCAATGGCGGGTGCATATGCCGCAAGATTCATCAGCCCCAGGGCACGGGCGGCCGATGCACGAACAAACTCATTCTCATCGTTCAGGAGGCATGCCACCGCATCAGCAGATTGTATGTATGCCGAGAGACCCAAGCCTTTTGCGGCCATATATCTCACATGGTCCCTTTCGTCCTGCAGGACGGGTACAAGAAGGGCACATGCGGCATCGCCCCCGATAATGCCAAGGGATTCTGCAGCACGGTAGCGGACCGTCCATTCATCATCGCTGAGGAGCACAGAAAGTGAGGGGACAGACACACACCCCATGCAACAGAATAGTTCCATCCCCCGATTTCGGATGCGTTTTTCATGTGAACGCAGCAGAGCAGAAATCTCCGGGAGCACTGCTTCGGGAGATAAATCCTTCAAAGTGGATTCAGCCGATATCCTGAGAGTATCATCTTCAGAGAGCAGATCTGCTATGAGAGTGCCGACAGGCATTTCCGGAATCATGTATACAGATACCATTTGATCAATTACGGACAAAAGACCTTGGTTCCTGTAGGGACAAACATCATCCCTATATATTTATTTCCCCAATATTATCCAGAGGTCACCCGAATACTATATACTGGAGTGTCGCAAATGAACGGGCAAAAATTAACGCAGATTGGTGCAATATTTGCAGTGATTGCAGTCCTCATCTTTTTGGGTCTTGCGATCGAGGGCAAAGCAGGGATTGCACTGTTTAATAATTCTACCAATGAAGAAATTTCATCAGATCCAGGTGAACCGATTTCTTACATCATCTCAAATCTGACACGGCCTGCAGAAGTTGAGATTACCGCAGAGGATATTCAGCGGATCCCCAAGGTGGAAGGGACAGTCCTGTCCAATGGGAACGGAAATTCTTCAGAGTATGAGGAAGCTGTCTTAAATTCATTCCTCGAGGCAGCAGAACATTTTTCCGGAGCAGGAGCAGGGATGGAAACCTATAAGATTGAAACGTTTGACCTGCTGACAGACCCTGATTTTGCAGAACCCTCATTCCTTGGCCGGGAGAAAGGAGTAAAGGCATCGATAGTCTATAACAGTTCACCGGGTGTGCTGGAAAACACCTACTGGGGACATCTGACTGATGCCTCCGTCATTGCATATGAAATATACGGCAGCACAACAGGCAAGGATACCGGATATGTTACTATCTCCTATATGACTGACGGCAAACAGTCACCGCGGTTTCAGGTATCCCTCACTGCTAAGGAAGCAGAAGCATTCAGCAGAGACTGGACAGAAGATACATATCTGCCCCTGTCTGCCTGGTCCGCAGTGACCATAGACAAATCCGCAGATATTGCCCCTTATGAAAACATCGACACGGCCCTTCCGGCGTCCAGGGGAATCAATAGCCTCTCCTCAGATGCAGCAGCATCTGGTGGCGTGACCGACGAATACAAACTCTACATATCCAAAGATGACCTAAAAGACCTTCTCGGGCGATACAGTACTGAGATGCAGAATCAGATCCAGTTAATTTCCACGTATTCAGCTGATTCAGATTTCCGCGGGATGGCAGATGCCTCAAAAGATATGATAAACCGTGCAGCAGAGATTGAAGATGAGATAACACAGATTCCGATCCCCCCCCAGTACACGGACGTGGCAGACAATTTCCTGGAAGGCATGAGAAATTATCAATATGCAGGGACCTATTTCTGGTATGGTGCGACATTTACCGAGACTGAACCCGTCAAAACAGGTAATAACTATGTCCAGCAGGGTTTTGCAAACAATAACGATGCACTTGCTGCACTGGATATGGAAACCATCGAAACGGATGTTTTTGATCTGCCCAACGGGCGTATCTTCCCCGATGCGAAATATATGTATGAAAATTACGAATACCAGGACAGCAGTAAGAGAAACGATATCTCAGCCAAGCTCAGTTCATTCAGCTGTACCAATATGTACACCCTGATACAGGACGGGAATAAAGAGAGAAATGTTGCAGGATATGGATACAAGTATATATTCCCTGTTGTGGAGTTCCACCACCTCGGATACCGCGGAAGTGGATCCTCACGCATAACCACACCAGCAACGAAGGATTTCGCCATCATCTACAATGGAGAGGAGTACTCAGACCTCACGCCCTCGCCATATGTCGGGCGGACGCTGGATGAAACAACCTATATCGACCCGATTGGTTACCCTTACTACTCGGTGAAACTGGACCGAAAGGGAGAATTTGAGGGTGTGCTGATCTTCCTGGTCCCACAGGACTTTGATCCCGCAAAGGCATACCTGAAGCTTGACCTTGGCAGTGAAGTAGCAGTATGGCACATGGTGCCGTATTAACCACCCAATCAGTGACACCTTTTTTTTCTACCTTAAACCTGCACTCCTGAAGGAAGCATAGCAGCAGCGGTCAGTCACAGGAGTTTCAGCTCCCCTGCCATACACCCTAAGCATGAAGAAAGAGCTGGATTCAAAGGGGCCAATGACAAATGATCACCTGAAAAGGACCAGGTTGAATCCTTTTCAAATTGTTTTGCCCTCTCCTGATACGGTCTTTGACGGGAGGCGTTACCTAAAATGATAACAGAGAGGCAGAGAGATATCCTTTCAGATAAAAAAGACCGCGGGCACCCGGGGTTCTCGAATCCCCGTATCATCACGTAATCCTGCATCGGGCATCGTTCCCGTATCCAAACAGGAAATAACGGAATCATCAGAGCAAAACAATGTGGACAGACCAACCCGACAGGGAGAAAAACAGACACTGATTTACAGAACGTACCAAAAAACGGTTACGCCCAGGACGGAATTCGAATCCGTGTCGCAGCCGTGACAGGGCTGCATGATAGGCCCCTACACTACCTGGGCATTTCGCACACACAAAGGACAAGTCCCGCCTCCCGGAGTCGAACCGGGGACATCGCGGTAGCCGCGCAGTTACCGTCAACCGGCAAACTAAACTACAGCCGCGCACTCTACCAGTCTGAGTTAAGGCGGGCATTGCGCCGTGGTGCTCTACAATATAGGACTCTGTTTGACTTAAAGTTTGTGATTTGCTTCTGAAACGAGGTCTACGCACCAGCACCAACCATTATATCCGCGCCGGACATATGGTTAGATCATGTCTCAGAAACAATACGAGACCAGGACAGTCGCAGGAGATGCGGCAGGTCGCCTTCTTCGGCGATCAGAAACGCAATCAGAATAGAGTAACCGTTTTTGACACCACCCTCAGGGATGGTGAACAGACACCAGGCGTGTCATTTACCCGTGATGAAAAGATTAGCATCGCCCATCAGCTTTCAGACATCGGCGTCCACGTCATCGAGGCAGGATTTCCTGCATCGTCTGCTGATGAGAAAGGGTTTGTAAAAGATATCGTATCAGAGGGACTGGAGAGCATCATCTGCGGTCTCGCACGGGCAACGCAATCAGACATAGAGGCATGTGCCGACTGCGGAGTGGACATGATCCATGTCTTTATTCCGACCTCAGAAGTGCAGCGAGTGCACACCATCAAAAAAACCCACGAAGAGGTCATTTCCATCACAGAGTCAATGATCCGGTTTGCCCGCAGTCATGCAGACCAGGTGATGTTCTCGGCGATGGATGCGACACGTACCGGGATAACCGAACTCACTGAAGCATACCGGACGGCAGTGAACGCAGGGGCAACGATCATCAACGTCCCCGACACCGTAGGAGTAGCTTCCCCGTCATCTATGAGAGCACTCGTATCCTCACTGCATGAGACCATCGCCTGCCCGATAGATGTGCACTGCCACAATGACTTCGGCATGGCAGTCGCCAATACCGTTTCAGCCGTTGAGGCGGGAGCATCCCAGGTGCAGGTGACGGTCAACGGGATCGGCGAACGTGCGGGCAATGCTGATATCGCACAGACAGTAATGGCACTGGAGTCGATATACGGCATCAGAACAGGGATCAGCACGGAAAGACTGGTTGAGACCTCACGGATGGTTTCACGCTTCTCAGGCATCTCTGTAGGCCCCACACAGCCCGTCGTGGGAGACAATGCCTTTGCCCATGAAAGCGGCATCCATTCACAGGGAGTCCTCTCGGAAGCAAGCACCTTCGAACCCGGCATTATGACGCCGGAGATGGTCGGACACCGCAGAAGGCTGAGACTGGGCAAACATGTCGGCCGCCATGCTGTCGCACAGATGCTCTCTGATGCACATATCATTGCAAAAGAAAGTGAACTGGATGAGATTGTCGTACGGGTCAAGGACATCTCAAACCGCGGCAGAAAAGTAACGGAAAACGATCTCTTTGAGATTGCAGAGACAATAATCGGCGAGGCAGGTATCGAAAAGACCGTCATCCTCCATGACATCACCATTATCAACGGAAATCATGTGATGGCAACCGCCACCGTCAGGGCAAGTGTGGAAGGGAAGGAAACCACCTGCTGCAGAATTGGAAACGGACCGGTAGACGCTGCCATGAAAGCAGTCGTCGGAATTGTCCCGGAACAACTAACATTAAAGGAGTTTTCAGTATCCGCCATCTCCGGAGGGAGTGACGCCATCGGCCATGTATCAATTGCTGTCGAGGACAGCAAAGGCAGGGTGTATGATGCAGGTGCTTCATCGGACGATATAGTCCTTGCATCAGCAGAAGCGATGATAAATGCCCTTAATCTCGTGTACAGACTGAAAAAAGAGGAATGATCAGTTTGCTGAAGGTGCTCCGGCACCTTCGAGCGCACCCTTTATCTGAGCCTGGAGCTGCTCAAACTTTGTAGTAAGAGCTTTTTCCTGCTTCTCAAGTGATTTTATTCTGAGTTCAAATGTCTCAGTCTTCTCTGCCAGATCAGCCAGGACCTTCTCGCGATCCTGCTTCATCATCACAGTCCCGATGGTCACATATACATCGGAGTCATCAGAGATGCCGCCAAGCTCAGCTTCTGCCTTGCGAGTCTCTTTTGCCATCATCTCAAACTGTGCTTTCTGCTGAATAACGGTCCCGAGCTGCTGCTGGACCTGCTGGATCATTGCGATCTGATTCTGAATTTTAGGTGAAACTGCATTCATTTCAATACTTCCTGCATCTCTTCTGCAATCATAATTATCCGAAGATATGAATTCACTGCCGCCCTGAGTGAGGAGAGATCCCCCCCTTCCACAGACAGAAGGAGCCTCCCATCTGCTTCCCGAAAGAGCGAGGCGCATGAACGCCCCATATCCCCCATCTCAGGAAGTGCAGCTGCATACACCACATCAGGACGCGCTGTCCTGATGCGAAACACTGCCCTGTGTTCCCTGTGGTTTCTCTGCGATTCTGAGGACATATCCCTTCCCCTGTGTTCCGTGGAACAGGATTTCATTCACACCGGCATCGACAAGGGTGATATCCAGGCATTCTGCCAGTTCATTATACACCCTCTCATTGCCGGTACGAAGTCCCCTTTCAAGAGGTACATCCCGGCGGGAAACGGAAAATCCTGAGAGAAAGATTGCCGATACGAGATCATCGGAGGAATACGTCTCAATCAGAGTCTTTCTCCCCCTTCGTGAGATTACCAAAACGGTATCTCCCCAGGATAATACTTCATCAACCCCTGCTTTTCCACGGGGGGAATATTTTCCCCCCAGTGCAAATGCAAGATCCTTTCCCAGAGTCCTCAGTTCCGGAGCCGGTTTCCGTGACGTTGTAACAAGCTTCATCGGGCCTTGAGGGATTTTATCCCTGCCCCACGCTCTTTAAAGAGAATTCGGTGGCCACAATAGGGACAACGGACATTGACGTCCACCTCGACCTTCTGCTTGCACCGGGCACACTTGTATCCAGACACGACGGAGTCACTACTCCTTGATCAATGAACGTTCAATGGTACGAAGTGCAACCTTCAGGTTTGGTGTCTGCGGCACATATGCACCACCGGCAAACTTGAAGCCACACTTGCGGCACTCCCAGATGCCGGTACCCTTGCGGGCAACAGCCTGCGTGTCACAGCGCGGACAGACATGCTTCGCGCGTGAAATGGTCTCGACTTCGTTTACACGCTTTCTGATAAATCTTCCATAGCGTGGACCGAATCTGCCTGCACTACCTGTAATACGTCCTTTTGCTCTCTGGTTTCTCTTTTTAGCCATGTAATATTGCCCCTGATATGTCTGTATATATTTACTCTCAACCTTTATTAATCCTGATCAAGAATCTTCACATCACCATCACCTTTTGTAAGACGATTGATGAGGGAGTAGAATTCCTCCTGGATACCCGCAGGGATGCGCACAACACAGATCCATGATCCGTCATTCTGCCATTGTTCCCGCTCAACGGTTGTTGCTGTGTGAATTTCCCCATACGCCTTTGGCGCAAAATCAGCAGGAATTTTTACAGCAAATTTCATTTCAGCGAATTTAATCGGAATTAAAGGACGCAATGCCTTTACGACATCCTTTACCTGTTCATCAACATGTTTGAACGGGTCCACATTGACCTTCGCCTCTTCCATTGCCATCTCAATGCGCTTGCGCGGATGGGGAAGTTTTGTCTGTGGGTTGATGGCATTCCGGGAGATGAATGTCACAATCTGATTCCGCTTATCCTCGGTCATCCGCTTCCGCTGTTCAGCGGTGAGGTGTATCTCCCCTTTCCGGATAATACGCTCGGCAATGGTCTCAAAATCAACCGTATCGAACACCTTTTTCAGCATCTCATCGGGTGATTTTTCAGCTTTTGAGGAGTTTTCAAAGACAAAGAGTGCTGCCACAGCATCCTCTATCGGAGTATCCCCCCCATGCCGGATATCAGCGGCCATCTCAGGATCAACGAGGATCTCAAACCGTTCTCCATGGCTCTCAAGCCGTGCAACAACTGCCTGTTCAAGCGGAATCATATCTTAGGTTCACCGCCTACTCTTCTGTAGCCTGCACCGGCTCAAACGTGGTGGTATATTCACTGACTTCGGATTTGGTCATCTTTCTGAACATGCCGGTTTCGAGAGGTATGATGCCAATCTCCACATTGTCCACGTCAAATTTGCCTTCCGTTGCAGCATACAAAGCCTCAAGGCCAAGCTGAATGGATTCAGCACATCCCATCTCATCGCTGTACTTCTCATCAAACACCTTCATCACAGCCGGACGGCCGGTGCCGATTCCCGTTGCCTTGTATTCCAGCAGGGTGCCGGACGGATCAGTCTCAAAGAGGCGGGGGATACCATCACTCACACCTGCAATCAGAAGAGCAGTGCCGTACGGACGGGCGCCGCCAAACTGTGTATATGTCTGCATATGATCGCAGAGTTTCTTTGAGAGCGTCTCGATATCGATTGACTCATTATATGAGACACGATTAATCTGGCATTCCACCCGCGCCCGGTCCACAAGTGCCCGTGCATCCCCGACAAGACCCGAGGAAGCGACAGCAACGTGACCGTCAATCTTGAATATCTTCTCAATGGATGTCTGTTCAAGGAGACGGGAGCTGACCCGCTTATCCACAATGAGAACAACTCCGTCTTTGCATTTGATGCCGACGGCGGTTGTCCCCCTCTTTACTGCTTCACGGGCATACTCTACCTGGTACAGTCTGCCGTCAGGGCTGAACACAGTAATTGCCCTGTCATATCCCATTTGTGCCTGCATTGGCTGCATCAGAAATCCTCCAAATCATCTGTATTTAAGTACAGTGCTGTTGTTTGTTTAATACCCTGTTGAACTAAATCAACCTTTTGACCTGAAATCCTGAGAATTCGGTAGGTATTTTCGCCGATTTTACAACTTCCTTCATCAGAAGGCAACGAACCGGGCCGGATCTTTTTCTTTAGTCCATGGATGGTACCGGAGGTGGCAAACGGGTGCAGTGCCACCCGGGCACCCCCTGCCTCAGTCACAGTTGCAAGAACGGTCTCCACATCCCGTTCCGTCCCCCGGATACAGCGGACGATGACCACACCGCCGTCACAGGAGATTACACTGGTGCGCATTGACGCGGCTGTGCTGTCCCCAAACAGGGAGGCCTCACACCCCAGAATGGCATAATGCATATCCCGTGCTGAGGCCGGACACCACTGCGGCACCATCTCAGCAGCAATATAGCGCCAGTCCGGCCGCTGTGTCGGTGGGAGGGGTTTCATTCCAGAACCTCCACAGACCGGGGAGGTGACATCAGTGCTGCAGGGGTGGCGAGAGCCTCACGAATCTGGCTTTCATCAAGCCCCGCAACCGCTCCCAGAAGGGTAAACGCACGGACAGACCGCAGCCCGGTGAGGGAACGCGCACCAGATGAGAGCGTCAGCATAAACCCGTATTTCCGGGACAGACGACTGATTTCCCGGTACCGTTCAAGTGCCCGCTGTCTTCGCGGGCCGGATTCTGAGATGATACGTGAGAGATCAATATCCACAGCAATACCCCGGTCAGCAGCCATCCGGGCACTTACATGATCAAACGCCCGCTTGTCCGTATGCTGGATGCCGCGGAGGATATGGAAAGAGATGTTCCCCAGAATCGCCCGGTTGAAAGCGGCATCACCGGCATGCACCATCACAACATCAGTCTTTGGCGCATTCCGGAGTGCATCCCTGCAGGACTTGACGGAATTCGCTGCAATCTCGGCTCCCGAGAGGAAGCGGACAGTTCCAACCGTACAGCCCGCAGGAATGCCAACAGCAATTGCTCCGGTAAAACCCCGCAGCTCAAGCTCATCGGCAACTCTCCGGAGAGAGACATCCCCGGCCGGGTATGGATAGATACATGCATCAGCAGTCTTCATCAAAAACGCCCCTGCGGCAGAAGTGAATAATTCATGTCAGCCGGAAACTGCCGCATTGTATCCCGGCATCAGCTGAAAAAGAAAAAGGGTTATTTCCCTTTGTTTCCGTTTGAACGGATACTTGGACGGGTGTGTTCTGTTCCTTTACCACGTCTGCGCATTCCACGTCCCTTCAGACCAGCACTGGTCTGACCACGTTCGGCACGGCCACGGTGGACTGAGTCTGCCATCCATCCGAGGTGCGGGTCATTGACGATTGCAGGGTGGTGCCCGTCAACGAGAATAACCTCATACCACTTCTGGCGGCCATCCTCACCAACCCAGTATGAGTTCAGCACTTCCATGTTCCGGAACTTGCGGGAGGCGCGCTCCTCAGCAATACGCTGGATACTCTTACCCATGGTTGCCTTGCGCATACCCATGCGGTTTGTACGGCGTCCACGGATATAACGGGATTTCCTCCGTCCACCACGACGAACGGAGACACGTGCCACAACGATACCCTGCTTTGCACGGTATCCAAGGGTGCGTGCACGGTCAATGCGGGTCGGGCGCTCAATACGCACGACACTGCCTTCCCGTCTCCAAATCTGCATCCGGTTCCACAGAAGCTGCTTTACTTCTGACTCATCTGGTTTTTTCCATGCCTCACGGACATAGGCGTACATTGACTTTGACATTGGTTTTCACCATGAAGGTTCAGCCACCCATAACGGATGACCACATCCCTTTTTCCAGCGGGTATACACCCGGCGGTTCTTATATATTAGACCTTTGGATATTAAAGATCTGGGGTAGTCAGTTCAGGACTTCCGCTTCTCGGTGACACAGATACCTTCAATGGATGTCTCAGGATACTGACCGTTCTCGTCTTTTTCAGCGGATTTCACCATATCCCAGATCGTAAGAAGAGCCACACTGACACCAGTCAGGGCCTCCATCTCCACACCGGTCCGGCCATAGGTCCTCACCGCCACCTCTGCCGTGATGAAACCGTCCCCGTCATGGAAATCCACATCAACACCACCAACCGGAAGGGGGTGGCACATCGGAATCAGCGATGAAGTCTGTTTTACCGCCATTATGGCTGCAATCCGTGCTGTTGCCAGCACATTCCCCTTGATTACCTCACCTGACCGGATAGCCTCAAGCGTCTCCGGCCTGAGGTGAATCCTGCCTTCTGCCCGGGCAAGGCGATGTACATCATCCTTCTCCGTTACATCGACCATATAGGCACGATCATTATTGATATGAGAAAATTCAGGCATCGTATCTCCACATCTCCGGTCACGGACATCGTAGTGCCGGGATATTCTGTCAGAATGCTTCGTCATGATCTGACTTATCACTACGCCTGTCTTTCTCACCGGAGATGACAAGAGGTATCTGTGGGAGGAGATCGGTTGCAGCAAGACCATCCCCAAGGGCTGCCAGCGATTCCCCGGCGCGCCCGTTGACATAGGCACCCAGTGCTGCTGCCTCAAACGCAGGAAGACGGCAGAAGAGTGCCCCCACAATGCCTGCCAGAACATCCCCTGTGCCGCCCACAGTCATATGCGGCGTCCCGGTGCGGTTAAACCGGACGCGGGCGGTGTCCGAGATGATGTCAACAGGTCCTTTCACCAGTGTGACCCCGGCAGGGCCATGATCACGCACCACGCGGGCCCGTACGGCAGGGTCGTCCGGCAGGCGGCACCCTGTCATCCGGAAAAATTCCCCTGCATGGGGCGTGTATATCGTACTGTCTGCAACCGGGAGTGGTTGCCGGAGTGCATCCGCATCAAAGACCGCCCGGCCCATGTATCCGGCAATGTCGGTGATGACTGCATGACTTTCCACCCCCAGACCACACCCGCACACCGTGACATCTGCACGCTCTGAGAGACCGGCAAGACGATCGGTGTCCTCTTCCCGGATCACTGCACCCCCCGTCTGCTCGACAATGAGATCCGGGCAGGGCAGCATATTCGGGGTCGCCACCCGGACAATATCCGCACCGGCACGGATGGCTGCCATCCCGGCCAGATAGGGCGCCCCCTGATAGGGCCCCCCGCCAATGATAAGCACCTCCCCCCCTGCACCCTTGTGGCTGCGCTGCCCCTTCGCCGGCAGAATCAGCAGATCGCCCGGGCCGGTGAAACACTCTGCCTCATCGGGAATACCGATGTCGATAACAACAGGCTCCCCACCCTTTGCACGGTGAAATGAACAAACCACAGTGGCAGGAAGGCCCGGAGTCGGCATATCTGCAGCCACGACCGGGACGGCGGACTCCCGCACGACACCGGCACAGGTGGCATACGGCTCCCTGAGGCTCCCGGTGGTACCGGTGCCCAGCATGGCGTCGATGACGAGATCCGCTGAAGAGATGATATCCCTGCATCCCAAAACAGCGTCACGGCTCTCTGCAATGATTACCGACACACTGCAGTGGGAAAGGGCACGGAAGTTCCGAACCGCCTCCGGGGTCCGGATTTCCTGCGACAGGCAGATAACCGTCACCATGCAGTCGCGGCAGAGATGCCGGGCCGCGACAAACCCGTCACCGCCATTGTTTCCTCTCCCGCAGAGCACCACCACATGCCCGGGGGACATGCCCCTCACATAGTCTGCCAGCCCTTTTCCCGCACTCTCCATCAGCTGAACAGCAGACACACCCAGCGCCTGTGCATTGGCGTCAACAGCCCGCATCCTCTCCGGGCTGATGATGCCGCTTTCCAGAAATTCACGGAATCCCACCGCATGCTCCCCAGTATTCATCATACCGCACCTGTACCTGCATTTATCCTATCAGACTCTTTCACCGTCCTCCCCCATTAACGTTCCATCATAATGGCACCATAATGGCACCCTTCTTCAAAGAGCAATGACAACCTCTACATCAGCAAATGACGTTTGAAGATGATGTCCGGGCTGTCGCCCGGCAGATACAGAATGCAGACGCTGTCACCGTGATATCCCATATCGATGCAGACGGCATCACCAGCGAAGCTATTCTGATGCAGGCCTGCACGGATGCACAGATCCCTGCACAGAGTGTCTTCGTACGTCAGCTTGAGCCCATGACCATGAAATATGTGCCTGAAGACAGCAGCCTGAAGGTCTTCATCGACCTCGGGGCAGGACAGCAGAATCTGCTGGAGGAACGGGGCATGGGCACCGAAGATGTAGCCATCATTGACCATCACATATCACAAAACGTGGACACTCCGTATCTTCAGGCAAACGGCCATCCGTATGGCCATACACAACTATCAGCGGCAGGAATCGGCTATCTCATCGCAAAGGAGATGAATCCGGGACATCCGAACCTCGGCATGCTCGCCAAAAACGCCGTCGTGGGAAATGTCGGCGACATGATGGCCCGGGAGCACTGCGGCCTGACAGGTCCGGCCCGGGAAATCGCAGCGGACGGAGAACGGGCAGGAACCATTGAAATTGTGCAGAAAGAGCTGAACTGCTACGGCATTTCCACCCGCCCGCTCAGAGTCTGTCTCGCATTCAGCGATGACCCGTTTATTCCGGGCATCTCCAATAATGAGCAGAAAGCTGAGGCATTTCTGAGAAAACTGGAAATAGAAGAGAAAACCGCAGGCGGCAGGCAGCGGGTCTGGGAGGACCTTGACCGGGATGAGAAAAACGGCATCATAAACGGCCTCGCACAGCAGATGCTTGCAACAGGTCAGGACATCTCCCGCCTCCTTGCAGAACACTATATCTTTCCGGATGAGGAGAGAGGGACGCCGCTCAGGAATGCATCTGAGTATGCGACCATGCTCAATGCCTGCGGCCGCTGGGCCCGCCCACGTGTGGGGAGTGCAGTCTGTGCCGGCGACCGTGCACAGGCATACCGGGAAGGGGAGCAGATGCTGCGCCACCACAAACGGATCATACGGGAGATGATGGAGTACATCCTCGACACCGGGACCACCGTCCTCAGCCATATCCAGCACATCCATGTCGGCGACCGTTTCCCGGATACCATCGTCGGGATAGGAGCGGGGATGGCACTCTCCAAACTGGACTACGAGAAACCGATTATGATTCTCTGCTACCTCAATGACGATCCCGAGCTGGTGAAGGTCTCCATGCGGACCAACACCCGCATGGTGGAGCGGGGCATTGACCTGCAGGCCGCACTCATCGCGGCATCCGAAGAAATAGGTGGCGGCGGCGGAGGACATAAGATAGCTGCAGGAGCATATATTCCACAGAATGCCGAAGAGGGGTTTGCAGAACGTGTCAACAGAATTATCGCAGAACAGCGCAGGTAACCGCGTCCGGACAATCGCTGATTACCAGTTCGGGAAAGGGGCAGGAGAAGCCCTCTTCCCTGAGGAATGCACTTTCAAACTGTCCACCACCAAACGAATACGCTATGTGATGCTGGACGGAGTTCGTATCGCGACAGTCCGTGCACATGACGGAAGATTTACGCTTTCCATTGAAGGGGCAGAACGGCTCTGGCGATATCTGCCCGCGCCCACCTACCGGGTATCGGTCGCAGAAGAGGTGGCAGAGTTCATTATGAAAGGAAAGAATGCGATGGCAAAACATATCATCACGGCTGATCCGGGAATTATGGCGGGAGATGAAGTACTTGTTGTCACAGGGGAGGATCAGCTCATCGGTACCGGGAATGCGCTCCTCTCCGGTGATGAGATGATGGCATTTAATTATGGTGGAGCAGTACAGGTACGGTCAGGAAGGTTGATCTGAAATGATGCCAGGAATAAACCCGAAAAAGATGAAGCAGATGATGAAACAGCTCGGCATGAAGATGGAGGAAATCGAAGGTGTTGAGCGGGTAGTCATCTATACAACCGAAGGCGAATACGTCTTTGAACCGGCAGAGGTCGTCGTTACGATCATGCAGGGCACAAAGACCTATCAGCTGCAGGGCAGCGAACCGGTATTTGTTCCCAAAGAAGTAACAATTCCGGATGAAGACGTGATGCTTGTTGCAGAACAGGCACAGGTCTCCCCCGATGAAGCACGCGCTGCACTCAGGGAAGCAAACGGCGAGATCGCAGATGCGATCATCAGGCTCACCTCTTCATGATCCCTGATGGCCAGCGGGTCCTTCTCATCCACGAAGGAAAGGAATATTATGTCCGTGCCGGAGAGGGAACCCTTTCCACCGACAAGGGCATTATCGACCTGAATGCCCTCTGTGAGGCAGAGCCGGGCGACACCATCGAAACACACCTGGGCATCCCGTTTTATGTCAGGATTCCCCGGCCGACGGATTTCTTCGCCCATGCCCGCCGCACCGGCGCACCGATGCTCCCGAAGGATATCGGCATGGTCTGTGCACTCACCGGCATGAACAGGAATGACGATGTTCTGGATGCAGGGACCGGCAGCGGAATCGCCTCAATTTTCTTCGGCGGCATTGCAAAGACCGTCACAACCTATGAAATTCGTGAGGAGTTTGCCAAAGTCTGCCGCAAAAATATCGAGGAGGCAGGTCTTGATAATGTGGAGGTCATTGCAGGCGACATGCTTGATGCAGAAGGTGCCTATGACGTCGTTCACCTTGACCTGCAGATCACTGAGGCCCATATCCGCCACGCCCACGAACTGCTCAGGCCGGGCGGCTATCTTGCCACCTACACGCCGTTTCTGGAGCAGACGTTCATTGTGATGGACACAGCAGAACCGATCTTTACCGATCTCGTCTGCCACGAACTGATAGGACGTGAACTGACACGAACAAAGCGGGGCACCCGCCCGTCCACGCGCGTCAGCCACAGCGGATATATCACTGTTGCCCGGAAGCAATAGTTCCCCCCATCCTGTTTTTTCTTCCCGACTGCCACATTGCAGGATACTTCTATTACCCCGAATCACGCATTACTGACTATGAAGGGACTCGCAGACAGAGATGCCTGGTGCATTTCCCTGCGTATATTTTCCATTCTTCTTTTACCGTTACAACGGGAGGCGGGCCTCTGATGAAACATATCATATCAATAAAGGACTTCAGCAGGGAGGACATTGACACCCTCCTTGCCCGGGCAGGTGCAATTGATGCAGCACCGCAGATACGAAAGACACTTGATGGAAAACAGGTCGCACTCCTTTTCTTTGAGCCCAGTACGCGAACACGGATGTCATTTACATCTGCAGTGTCACGGCTTGGAGGGACGAGCATCACCGTGGACAGTGTCGAAGGGAGTTCAATATCAAAGGGCGAGACACTGGCTGACACCGTGCGTGTGGTGAGCAGTTATGTGGATGCGATTGTCCTGCGCCATCCGAAGGAGGGGGCCGCCCGTCTGGCCAGTGAGTTTGCATCTGTGCCGGTGATAAACGCAGGAGACGGGGCAGGGCAGCACCCGTCTCAGACCCTCCTCGACCTCTATACCATCCGCCAGTCAATGCCTCTCGATGGCATCCATATCGGCCTGCTGGGCGATCTCCGGTACGGCCGAACCACCCATTCGCTTGCCTATGCCCTCTCCAATTATGATGTCACGCTCCACACCATCGCACCGCAAACCCTTGAACTGCCGGAGAGTCTGGTGGCTGAACTGCACAAACGCGGGTGCAGGGTTGAGGAGCATGAAGATATCACCGACATCATGCCTGAGCTGGATGTGATATACGCCACACGAATTCAGCGGGAACGATTCCCTGACGCAGCATCATACTACAATGTTGCAGAGAGTTACCGTATCACACCTGAGATACTGGAGGGGCATAAAGAGGGGATGATTGTCCTTCACCCCCTGCCACGGGCAGGAGAGATAGACCCCCGTGTCGATGCACTGCCCTGTGCACGCTACTTTGAACAGGCAGGAAACGGAATTCCGGTGAGAATGGCAATGCTTGAAGAGGTGATCTGAGGATGGAGTCAGGACCGCGGGGCCTTCTGATAAGCCCCATTAAAGACGGAACGGTGATTGACCACATCCGCGCAGGCGCCGCACTCACCGTCCTGCGGATGCTGGGCATCACCGGCCAGACAGACGAAGAGCTCTCCATTGCGACGAATGTGACCTCCATGACAGGCGGACAGGAAGGCAGAAAAGACATCGTCAAAGTGAGCAACCGGGAACTCTCAAAAGAAGAGGTGGACAGAATAGCCCTCATCTCGCCTCATGCCACCATCAACATCATCCGGGATTACATTGTGGTGGAGAAGAAAGGTGTCGAGACCCCAAAACTCCTCTACGGCATTGTACGGTGCACCAATGCCGGGTGCATCACCAATGCCAATGAACCGATACAAAGTGCATTTGAAGTGACAGAGGATGGCCTTCACTGCCTGTACTGCGACACGGTCATCACCACGGATCTCGAAAACCACATCATCTGATCATCCGCCCGTGGTCATCAATTTCGCCCCGGTGTATCCGGGTGCTTGAGATCCATTTCCCGTCATCGGCGAGGACACAGGTGATCTGATGAATATCCACCTTTTTTCTGCCGCGTTCTTTTCTGAGGCGATTTATCTCAAGGCTCACCGGAAATGTCTCCTCACTGACAACGAGGGCATCAAAATCCGTGTCAAGAGTGGCGCCATACCGATCTTCGAGGGGAATGACATTCCATGTTGCCGAATACCCGGACTCCCGGATAAATGTAGTAAGTTGCTCTTTGCGCTCTTCATACGGCGCAATCGGATGATTCTTCGCGCCGGCGAATGCATCGGTGGAAAGACCGACAATAACATGCCCATTCTTCCCGGCAAGCTCAAAAGAACGGGAAATGAGCTTTTTATGGCCGTCGTGGAGCGGACTGAATGTGCCCCCTACCATAATCTTCATTGGAGCGTGAGGTTAAACGTAGTACCTATTATGAATAGCGATACTTCTGCCGGGACACCTGCATTTATTGCCGGAAATGCAACCGTGACCGGAGATGTCAGCATCGCAGACGATGTCAGCATCTGGTATGGGGCAGTCATCAGGGCTGATAAAGACAGGATCACTATCCACCGTGGTTCAAACATACAGGACAACGCGGTTGTGCACACCACCACCGGGTGTCCGGTCTCCATTGGCAGAGACGTGTCTGTCGGCCATGGTGCCATCATCCATGGTGCAACGATACGGGACAGGGTGCTGGTCGGGATGGGCGCCATCGTGATGAACAACGCGGTTGTCGGAGAAGACAGCATCATCGCAGCAGGGTCTGTTGTGACCGAAGGAAAAGAGATACCCCCCAGGTCCCTGGTGATGGGCGTGCCGGGCAAGGTCATCCGGGAGGCATCAGAGGAGCAGATCAGTCATATTGTGAAGAATGCCCAGTCCTACGTGGAACTCGGGAGGGAGACAAACAATGGCTGAAGTGGCAGTGATAGGAGGAGGCGTTGCAGGCATTCAGGCAGCTCTCGATATTGCAGACCATGGCATCAGGGTACACCTGATTGAACGTGAACCGTCCATCGGCGGTCATATGGCTCAGCTGGACAAGACGTTCCCGACAAACGACTGTTCCATGTGTATCCTCTCCCCAAAGATGGTGGACGTTGCCCGTCATCCCAATGTGGTCATTCACACACTCACTGAGGTTAAAAGCATCACCGGAGATGTCGGCCGGTTTACCATCACTGCTGTCCGCCACCCCCGGTATGTCGATGAGAATACCTGCAACGGCTGCGGGGACTGCACCGAGATCTGCCCGGTGGAGGTCTATAACGTATTTGATGCAGGAGTGGGCGTCCGTAAGGCAATATACAAGCCGCACCCCCAGATAGTCCCTGACATCACCATTCGTGATGCAGTGCACTGCATCGACTGCGGCCTCTGCTATGACATCTGCGGCAAGGACGCCGTCCTCCGGGAAGAAGAGGAGAAGGAGATCACACTCGAGGTCGCCTCTGTGGTCATTGCAACCGGATACCGGACTTTTGATGCAGAGAAGAAGACGGCATTCGGCTATCTCCGCCACCCTGATGTCATTACCAGCCTTGAGTTTGAACGGCTCATCAATGCAAGCGGCCCCACCGGCGGCAAGATCAAGCGCCTCTCTGACGGGAAAGCACCTGACCATATCGTCTTCATCCAGTGTTTCGGCTCACGCGACATACCCGCAAAACGTCCGTACTGTTCGGGCGTCTGCTGCATGTATGCCATAAAAAACGCGATCCTCATCAAGGAGAAGAACCCGGACACAGAGGTTACCATCTGCTATATGGACATCCGTGCCTACGGGAAGGGATATGAGGAGTATTACGTACGGGCGCAGGAACTGGGAGTCCGCTTCCTGAGAGGCCGCCCGGGCGAGATCATCCGGACAGAAACGGGGATGGAGATTCCGGTTGAAAACACGGAGACATCAGAACTGGAGACACTGGAGCCGGGACTGGTGGTGCTCTCTGTAGGCCTCGAGCCGGCAGACGGTGCGGCAGAACTTGCAGAGGCGTTCGGAATTGAACGGGACGAAAACGGCTTTTTCGCACAGGAAGATATGAAATGCGCACCCGTCAAAACCGTGCGTCCGGGAATATACATCGCCGGTGCTGCCGTGGCGCCCAAGGACATACCTGACAGTGTAACACAGGGAGAGGCAGCGGCCATGCGTGCATTCCTGGATGCAGTCGCCTCCGAATAGGAAAAATACACAATGCGAACAATTACATGGAACACAGAGGGGCAGTGCCTCTCATATATCGACCAGACGCGCCTTCCTGCAGAGCTGGTGACCGTGGAGACGCAGTCAGTTACCCGCCTTGCAGACGGCATACGACGTCTTGAAGTACGGGGAGCCCCCGCACTCGGGGTTGCCGGCGCATATGGTGTGGCCCTCTCCTGCCAGTCTCACCAGAATAAAGAAACCGGGGCAGCGTTTCGGAACGCGATTGAAACGGATGCGGCATTCCTCCGGGCAACCCGGCCAACCGCCGTCAATCTGGGCTGGGGCATCGACCGGGCGCTGCAGAATGCCCTGCGGGAGGATACACCCGCAGCTGCATATGATGCTGCACTACGGGAGGCGCAGGCAATTGAAGCAGAGGACATCACACTCTGCCACCGGATCGGGGCATATGGAGCATCCCTCTTGCCCGATACCTGCACCGTCCTTACCCACTGCAACGCAGGCGCCCTTGCATGTGTGGAATGGGGCACTGCGCTGGGTGTTATCCGCTCTGCTGTTGAAGCAGGAAAGAATATCTCCGTCCTCTCCTGTGAGACACGCCCCCTGAACCAGGGATCCCGTCTCACGGCATTTGAGCTGCATGCAGACGGCATACCGGTCAAAACCATCCCCGACTCGGCAGCAGCACATCTGATGCGCAGGGGCATGATTGATGCGGTCGTGGTCGGTGCTGACCGGATTACCCCGGACGCTGTATTCAATAAGATCGGAACCTACATGCATGCCATCTGTGCGCATCACCACTCCATCCCCTTCTATGTGGCAGCACCCTATTCCACACTGGACACCGGCAGGAGGGAAGCAGATGTGGAAATTGAGGAACGTGCCCGTGATGAGCTGGCCTCCTGCGGCGGCCGACAGCTGATGCCGGATGGCGTCGGGACGGTAAACCCCGCCTTTGACGCAACACCTCTCACCCTTGTGACTGCCATCATCACCGACCGCGGCGTCCTCCGCCACCCATATGACGAACTCACACACTCAGACACCCGAGAAATGACATGAGCACAGAATACCTTGACCCGACGACAGTTGTCGGCACCCCGTGGTGGGATCAGCTGATATACCTCATTGGTGAGGTAACCCTTGTCGTCCTCCTTATGATGCTCATCATCCCGCTCATTGTTGCAGTCATCATCCTCCTCTCGATCCATAACCGCCATTTCTATGCCCCCCGCCTTCTGAAGGCAGGACTGGTGATGTCAGAGGGGATGAGCAAGGCGATATGCCGGTTTTTCGGGCTTGAAGACCAGGAGCTGACCGCATTTTTTATCCGCCTGCACAACACCCTCTCCACAACCTCCTTTGAGGCAATCCCGGTTCAGGAACGGGCAATCTTCATCCCCCAGTGCCTGCGGGCAGCAGATTGTCCGGCGCACCTTACCCCCGAAGGGCTTGTCTGCAGGCGGTGCGGCAGATGTGAGGTCGGGGAAAATATCGATCGTCTCGAAGAGATAGGCTATCGTGTCTGGATCGCGCCGGGGTCAACCCTCATCAAACGGATGTTTAAGAAGTATCACCCAAAGGCAATCGTCGGTGTCGGATGTCTGATGGAAGTCAAAGAGGGCATTGAGATGTGTGACAAGGCAGGGGTTGTCGCAATGGGCGTTGTCACAATAAAAGACGGGTGTGTAGAGACACTGGTCAGCTGGCCTGACGTGTATGATGTTGCCCTCTTAGGCACAGAAGAGAATAAACCGGCCAGTTAAGGCCCGTTTCCAACCACTTTTACGTTTCTTCCGGTCAGTTTTCCGGATTTTATTTTTCCATAGACAAAAATTGTCTCATCAGAGGAGACGTCACCCACCTGCACGCCCGGGCGGAGAGTAATATCCCCCCCTGCGTGGAGAGAGCGGATGCGCGCCTCATCGCAGACGGTTACATTTTCAATGACATTAAGCGAGCCCTTGATACGCACCTGGTTTCCGATGATTGCATTCTCACAGGTGATATCCCCCCCCACGGTTGAACGCGGGCCGAGCTCAAGGGTGCCCCCCACGTCAAGGCGCCCCCAGAAGTGGGTATCAGGTGCTACAATAAAATTGCCGGGAATTTTCACATTACCGTCAAAGAAGGATCCCGTCGGTGCAATGAAACTGTCTCCCTGCCGGTAAACTTTCATTGAATAAATCTCCCATTTCAAAGATTATTAATTATACTCTCTGCTCCTGCCGCGGGCTCATCCGATCAAAGCCCAGAATAGTAATACCCCCAGGGCAGCAAACATTCCGGTTTTAAGCATCGATGTCGCGCCGGATTCCCGGACACAGGCTGATGTTGTGCACCGGAATGCAGATGCAACCGCATACAGGATGACCAGATCAGCAAGAGCAATCATGCCAAGATACCACCATCCCCACCAGGGCACGACGGGCAGAAGACTGAGGAGCACTGCCCCTGCTGCAAGAACAGCCGCTATCCGGCATGAGGTAAGTACACCGGTCACCATCGGCAGGGTACGCGCCCCCCCTTCCCGGTCGCCTTCGATATCTTCTGCATCCTTGAGGATCTCGCGAGCGGTCATCGGAAGAAAAACAATACCCGCGAGGGGGAGATTCAGCAGGAGTCCGTCCGTACCCGCGGCAGCTCCTCCAAAGAGGAAGATGCTCCCTGCCAGATACGATACCACAATGTTTCCCGCGAGCGGCACCCCTTTCAGCCGGGCAGCATAGGCCACCAGCAGAAGGGAGTTGAGACAGGCAATACCAAAGCAGAACGGGTGGACAAATGCCGCACAGGCGATGCCAAAGAGGAAGAGAACGGCGCTGTACACCGCCGCACCCCGGATACTGACAGCGCCGGAGGGAATCGGCCGGTCCGGACGATTTATCGCATCAATCTCCCGGTCATAATAGTCATTGACCGCATTCCCCGCACCGGTAATGCAGAATACCGCCACAACAAGCAGGAACAGGACGGGAGTCACCTCTCCTCCTGCGACCAGCACTCCAAGCAGGACGGCAATGCCTGCAACGAGTGCATTGACGGGACGTAAAATCTGCAGATACCCGCGAATACTCATGTATGGAGATGTTGCTGTTCATTTCAGATTAAATTTGTCAAAAACAAGAGAGAACGGGCTTGAGGGGATTTGAACCCCTGATCATTAACTTAGGAGGCTAACGCCTTATCCAGGCTAGGCCACAAGCCCATACGTGCCTATAATATTCAGCATCAGAAGGTATAAGATTACCGAACCACCACGTTTCTGGTGCGATGAGTGACAGAGAAGTAGTGGAAGGGAGTACACGGTTTTTTATACCCGAACAGGACGAGAACAGTTCATTCCCGCCCGGAAGCGCGCCGGTATTCTATAATCCCCGGATGCGGCTGAACCGTGACAGCACAAACTATCTTCTCCGTCATCTGGACGTATCGTCATACCTTGACGCGATGGCCGCCTCAGGTGTCCGCGGACTGAGGGTGGCACACGAATGCGGCATCCCGGTCACCATTAATGATCTAAGCCCGGAAGCAACGGCTCTCATTCGGAAGAATGCTGCCCTGTACCCGGAGAGTGACATCACGGTTACCGAAGATGACTGCAGAGCAGTGATGCTGAGACAGCGGTTTGATGTGGTGGACCTCGATCCGTTTGGCACTCCGGCGCCCTTTGTGGATATCGCTGCAACGAGCGCACGCCGCTATCTCTTTGTCACGGCAACAGACACCGCGCCCCTCTGCGGGGCACACCTGAAGGCAGGCATCCGGAGGTATGGTGCCCGCCCGATGAATACCGAATACCACAGTGAAGTGGGCCTGCGCCTGCTTCTGGGATTTGTCCTGCGCGAAACGGCAAAATACGACCGTGGGATAGAACCACTCTTCTGCTTTGCACGGGAGCACTTTGTCCGCCTCCATCTGCGTATGACCGGAGGTGCAGGCAGGGCTGATAAGGCACTCAGAAACATCGGTTATATCCACCAGTGTCCCGCCTGTCCATGGCGGATGACCGAGACTGCCTTCCTCCCGACGGTGCAGGAATGCCCCGAGTGCGGTGCAAAGATGAGCCGGATAGGACCCCTCTGGACCGGCCCCATCAACAGCCCGGAGATCCTTTCGCAGATTGCAGCAGACCTGGAGGCAGACGGCATGGGAGAGAGTGTGCTCGCACGGCTGGTCACGCTCCTTGATGAAGAGCTCCCCACCCCTGCCTTTTACAACTACCACCAGCTTGCCAGACACTGGCGCATCTCCCCGTCACCTGCAGACGACGTTATTGCAGCCATCCAGGATGCGGGATACCAGGCATCACGGACCCATTACGACGGACGGGGAATAAAAACAGATGCACCCCTGCATGTGCTCAGGGGCGCAGTAGCTACGAAAAGGTAATTACGGCCGGGTAACCACGGTCAGAATATCGCCGTCATTGAGTACATGCGGCAGACCGACACGCTGTGCGTCATGCTTCACTGAGGTCCCCCACACTTTTGCATACCGGAATTTTTCGACGAAGTCACGGTGCAGTTTCATACAGACCGATTCCACCGTCGCCGGCTCACGGATGATCAGCGGCTCCTCCATATCCGCCTTGCCGCCCACCGGTTTCATGTAGATGCGGATGAACCCGAGCTGGTCATATATTTCATCCTTGAGCGTTTCAAGATTGTATCCGCTGACTGCTGAGAGAAGGATCGGCGGCCGTCCAAAGCGATCGGTTACATCCTTGTTGATCTGGGACAGCGTCTCTTTGTCGACCAGGTCAACCTTGTTGATGGCAAAGAATGCAGGCACATAGACACGGTTGCCGAACATTGCATCAATGAAATCGTCCTGCGTCACCTCGCCGCGGACAAGGACATCTGCATTCACAATCTTGTTCTCTGCGAGCATGGGCCGGATATCTTCGAGATCAAGGCCCGTATTTCCGACGGTGTTGAACCGGAGACCTCCATACCCCTTCTTCAGGATGGTGATATCCGGTTTCTCTTTGTTCAGACGGATGCCTGCGTCATAGAGTTCTTTAATGAGGACATTGATGTGCTTTTCATTGTACACATCACCCAGAAGCAGGATGAGGTCGGCGCTCCTCACCACCGCAATCACTTCCTTGCCACGCCCCTTGCCCATTGCAGCACCTGCAATCAGACCGGGAATATCCAGGATCTGGATGTTTGCACCTTTGTGCTCCATGGAACCGGGCACAACCGTAAGGGTGGTGAACGCATAGGCCGCTGATGCACTCTCGGTATTTGTCAGTTTATTGAGGAGTGTGGATTTACCGACTGAAGGGAAGCCGACGAGGACAACCGTGCCGTCACCGGATTTCTTCACCGAATATCCTTCACCACCGCCGGCAGAGGCCATGGCACGGGAGACGGCATCGTCCTTGAGACGGGCAACCTTTGCCTTGAGCCTGCCGATATGCCCGGAGGTCGCCTTGTTATATTTGGTATTGCGAATTTCGTCTTCAATTTCTTTAATTTCGTCTTCAATTGAGGCCATTGGTGGTGCTATACATATCAGCGGGACACTACTTATTGGTAGTGTATCTGCTGGTTTGCTGCAGAAGACCCGGCATCAGTGCTATTCACAGAAAGGATTGGAATTTCACCGTCTGAGTTTGGCAAACACGCAGGAACCGGAGCCACCGGAACAAACCCACATCACGCCGAAAAGACCTGCTTTACCATCCGGAGACGGTTTTAAAGAGATAATATGCTCAGAAAATGATGAGCAAAATCCCACATACGCCAAGGATAATGCGATACTGCCGGACAGAGAGGATAGCCTTCCCCGGGCACTCCCAACGGCAACAGGGCTGAACCATCCGACATCAGAAGCCCGGTGTACGGCCATGAATGCAACGACGATACGCGGCCCTGCGATTCGTGCTTCCAGGATGAGTGCTGCTCCCGCACTGTCCATACTGCATACTGGTTAGACCCGGATGGGTACAGGGGCCCACTCTGCGGATGCAGAGCAGCCGGATTTATACCAGCACCATCACAAACACGATCCCGCCAATTATCAGAACCCCGGCGCCTGCCAGCTGAAGCAGAAAGAAAAGGCGCCCATAATCTTCAGGGTTCACAGGCTTAACCCCCCGGACCGGGACATCTTTGCCCGTTTTCTCCGGAAGATATCTTCCCGCTCCATCTCTTCAAGATAGTCGTCGATGTAGGTCGCGGTATCATAGAGTGAAGGGATAAGGATGTTTGCCAGGGCATTGACCCTCCGCCGCGTCACTGCAATCTGCTCAGCAAGGCGCACCAGGGACCCTTCCAGCTCTGCAAGAGCGAGCGCCGTCTTCACTGCCCCCTCACACTGCCGGTATGCCGCATCCAGATGGGCGGAGGGTACGGCAAGTGCATATCCCGGTTCCCGGACATCCCGGAAGGGTTCCGGGAGGGTGATGGCAGGCACGGGAGTTCCCATCACGACGGCAGTGCCCATCCCAATATCTCCCGCAGGTTCTGTAAAAGATATGGCCTCCTCCAGCCCGCGCTGCCCCATGACCATCCCTGCACGCAAAAGGGGCGGATATGCAGCAGCGAAGGCATCCTCGGTCTCTTTGCGCAGTCCTTCCCAGTCATCCCGGAGACGGAAGAACTCCAGCACCATCGTATCAAGCTTCTCCTGCAGGAGCTCATGACCCTTCTCCGCGACCACGATCCGTTTTCTGATCCTGAGGAGTTCAATCCGGGTGGGCCGGATGCCGCGGATGATGTGCCTGCTCACTGCCGCTCACCGCCACGGTAGGTGTCAATCAGGGCTGTCGGAATCCGGTTGAGCTCTTCCTCCGGGAAGATGCGCAGGAGATCCCAGGCGGCGTCTAGGCTCTCTGTTATAGTCCGTCCCCCGGCACGCCCCTGCCCGATGAATTCGCGTTCAAACCGTTCGGCAAATGTGAGATACCGCCGGTCCGCCTCGCTGAGCCCCTCATCCCCGATGACCGTCACCAGACTCTCCAGACGCCTCCCCTTCGCATAGGCGGCATACATCTGATCTGAGACCGCGCTGTGATCCTCCCGGGTCTTTCCCTCCCCGATACCCCCTGCCATCAGGCGGGACAGACTGGGGAGCACATCAATGGGCGGATAGACACCCTTGCGATAGAGATCCCGGGAGAGAACGATCTGCCCCTCAGTGATGTACCCTGTCAGATCGGGAACCGGATGGGTGATGTCATCGTCCGGCATGGAGATGATGGGCAACTGGGTAATAGACCCTTTTCTTCCGTGAATCCGTCCTGCACGTTCAAAGATGGAGGCAAGGTCGGTGTACATATATCCGGGATATCCCCGGCGTGCAGGAACCTCGTCGCGGGCGGCAGAGACCTCACGCAGTGCCTCACAGTAGGCCGTGATATCCTGGAGGATGACAAGGACATGCATTCCGCGGTCAAAGGCAAGATATTCTGCGGCGGTCAGGGCAAGGCGCGGGGTGATGATGCGTTCGATTGCGGGGTCATCGGCATGGTTTATGAAGAGGACCGCATGCCCCAGCGCACCGGTATCTTCGAATTCATCCAGGAAAAACTGTGCATCCTCATTCGTGATTCCCATCGCACCAAAGACAATCGCAAACTCCTCATGGTCCCGGAGCACGCGTGCCTGACGGGCAATCTGGGCGGCAAGGGCGGAATGCGGCAGACCTGCGCCGGAAAAGATCGGGAGCTTCTGCCCCCGCACAAGGGTATTCATGGCATCAATTGCCGATATACCGGTCTCGATGCAGTCCTCCGGATAGGCACGTGCGGTCGGATTGACCGCCGACCCGGCGATGTCCATCACCTTCCCGGGAATCACCGGCCTGCCGCCGTCAACCGGGGAGCCTGACCCGTCAAATACCCGGCCGATGATCTCGGGACTGACGACCATGCGCAGGGGATAGCCGGTAAACCGGACCGAGGTGATATCCGTGTCAAGGTCACGGGTCCCGCCGAATACCTGAATGATAGCAGCATCGGAGCGGCTCTCCAGCACTTCCCCCAGCCGGGTCCCGCCACCGGGGAGGCGGACTTCCACGACCTCACCATATGCCGCATCACCGACGCCGGAGACCGCCATCAGGGGGCCTGCCACACGGACAACCGAGGTGTACTCACGTGCGGGAGAGGTCATATCGCCCCTCCTTCGGGAATGAAGAACGCTTCTTTCATCACACGCTCGGTCTTCTCAAAATACTCCCTGAAATCGGCATCCGGAACAGCACCGAGTCGGAGCAGACGTGCTGCAACGGGCAGGGCAGCAATCGCGGAGACCGCCATCCCGCCGGCTACCGCCTCTCTCCCGTACCGGGCGTAATCGGTGATCAGCTGCATCATCCGGTACTGTTTTTCCGGGGCGCAGAAGGTGTCTGCCGGGTCAAAGGCATACTGTATCAGGAATGACTCGCGGATAAACTCAGCAATATGCAGGGAGAGCTTATCATCTTCCGGCAGTACATCCGGCCCGACCAGCTGGACAATCTCCTCAAGTTCACTCTCTTTCTGAAGGATGCTCATCATGCTGCTGCGCATCTCTCCCCACCGGTCACCTGCATGCTCATTCCACCATCCCTCCACATCATCCGGATAGAGGGAGTAGGATGTGAGCCAGTTGACAGCAGGGAAATGACGTTCATGCGCAAGGTCTGCATCCAGTGCCCAGAATACCCGGACAACCCGGAGCGTATTCTGGGTCACCGGCTCAGAGAAGTCACCGCCCGGCGGCGAGACAGCACCGATGACGGATACAGAACCTCTCCTGCCGGACGGACCAAGAACGGTGACATTTCCTGCCCGTTCATAGAAGCATGCGAGTCGCGAAGCGAGATAGGCCGGATACCCGTGTTCTCCGGGCATCTCCTCGAGGCGCCCTGATATCTCCCGCATCGCCTCTGCCCAGCGTGAGGTGGAATCTGCCATGAGGGCCACATCATAACCCATATCACGGTAATACTCGGCGATGGTGATCCCGGTATAGACGGAGGCCTCCCGTGCAGCGACCGGCATATTCGAGGTGTTGCCGATGAGAACGGTCCTCCCCATCAGGGGTTCCCCGCTCGTCGGATCCGTGAGAGCCGGAAACTGGCGCAGTACGTCTGCGAGTTCATTGCCCCGCTCCCCGCAGCCCACATAGACGATGAGGTCAGCATCCGACCACTTCGCCAGCTGATGCTGGACCACCGTCTTTCCTGCCCCGAATGGCCCCGGCACCGCTGCAGTCCCTCCCTTGACAATGGGGAAGAAGGTATCGATGACACGCTGGCCGGTTATTAAGGGATCACCGGGTTTCTGTTTCTCTGCGACCGGACGTGCCTCCCTCACCGGCCAGCGCCGGAGCATGGTCACCGGCATCTCTGTTCCGTCACCATCGGTTACGCGTGCGATCTCGGTTGTCACGGTATACTCCCCGGCCCCTGCCACATGGGTAAAGGTCCCCTCCGTTTCATGCGGGACAAGAACGGAATGCGTAAACCTGCCCTCCTGCACGGTCCCGACAATCGTACCGGGTGTTGCTGCAGCGCCCGGTGCCGCCACCGGGGTGAATACATAAGTGCGCTCCCGGTCAAGGGCCGGGAACGAGGCGCCACGGAGGATGAAGTCACCCATCTCATCACGGACGACTTCAAGCGGACGCTGGATGCCGTCATACACCATACCCAGAAGGCCGGGACCCAGTTCAACAGAGAGCGGGGCGCCGGTTCGCTCCACTGATTCGCCCGGGGCAAGGCCGGTGGTATCCTCATAGACCTGTATGGTCGCCACATCCTCAGAGAGGCCGATGATCTCACCGATAAGCCCGGTTCCCCCCACATGCACCACCTCATACATGAGTGCCCCCCGCATCCCGTCCGCTTCCACCACCGGACCGGTGATACGGATGATACGCCCCGTCACCGCTCCACCCCCGGCATATGCCTGCCGGCAACTTTCCGGACCGCGGCACTCACCCTGTCCTCACCCCGGACCGGACCATCCGGCCCGGGAATGCCAATAATAACCGGATATGCTCCCCGTGAGGGAGTAAGCGGCATTTCTTTGAGATAACGGTCAAGAACACATACCACGCCCGTATCCGGGAGCTCAATCACCTCTTCGAGAACATGGCGTGCTTCCTCCGCATCACGGCAGACATGGACGTCAGGGATTCCCCCTGCCCTGCAGGCAGAAACGGTCATTCGATCACCGATTGCAATAATTTTCATTCTTCCGTCTCCTCCAGCACAAGTACCCGTTCAATCTCCTCCGGCGTCAGGGAAGCGCTGACCCCCCCTGCAATCGCCTGCATATTCTGCGCCTCATATCCGAGGGTGACCATATAGCGGAGCAGCGGCCCGCTCTCCAGATGATACTGGTTTGATACCGCACGGACCATGGCAAGCATGCACCGGTCAAGGGACGACTCAAGCACAGGGATATCACGATCCCTCACGGCCTCAGGGTGGCGGGAGAGATATGATTCATACTGTGTTCCCGCAAGTGCCTGCATAAGGTCCGGCAGCGATCCGGCCCGCCTCACATGTTCGAACCGGTCACCGGTGATCTCGAATCCTCCTTCAGGAATGAGATGATGATCAGACTCTTCCCGGCCGGCCCCAAATGAGAGGGCGCGGGCCAGCACCCGGATGTTTGCGATATCAATCATCCGGCCGGCAATCTCGGTGACCGGAGGCGAGAGGGAGACATCCACACTCCGGGCCGCAAGTGAGAGATTCTTCATCACGGCAATCTGCACCAGCGCGGAGAAACGGGCAGGGCTGCCCGCTGCCTCACGATATGCTGTGGCGAGCACCGGACCGAAGGGAGTCTGGGCAAACCTGCTGAGTGCATCCTCAGGCCCTGCGGCATGTACAGCCTTGCGCACCAGATCCGGAGTTAACGGGCCGGCCGGCGACACCTGCCGTTCAAGATCTGCGGGAGAAACATCCCGCGCCCTGCCTGCAACAATCCATGCAGCTTCCCGTGTCACAAGCATCTGCCCGTATGACGCAAAAAAATGCCCCACACTGTCCGGAACATTCTCGCTGAGGCTCATCACCTTATCATAATAATATCCACGGATAGCCTGTTCCGCAGTGTCGGCATCCATCTCTCCTGCAGACGGAAGACTGTGGCCGGCACTCCGGAAGCGGTCAAAGAGATCATGGGTGGTGTGTGCTTCAAGCACGGCCGCAACCGTTACCGGGTCCACCATCGGATTACCGATGGCCCGCACCCGTGCATCCGGCCTGGCAAATACCGCAATATTCAGAATAATACGAAAATATCCGGCTGATACTGCGAGCATCAGCCCTATGAGAATGGAAATGGCAAGGGCGGCAACGAGGAGAGCAGTTGCGTCATCTCCGGAGAGAAGACCGGAGAATACAGTAGAGAGTGAAAGATCAGTCATGCCCGTCAAAAAGTATCCGTGCTGTTTCCCGGGTCAAATGCTCCCGCATACGTTCAAATCTGGCAGAAAACCGCTGATCGCACCGGTGATTCCGGCAGGTCACCACAATTCCGCCCCCGCTGCGGTCGATGGCTTCCTCGCGAAGCAGGGCAGCGGTTACCTCAGGAAATGCTGCAAGCGCCCTTTCAGCTGCATCCTGATCTTCCTCCCGGAAGAGCACATGGTGCTCCCCGGGACCGACGGCCTCCTGTCCTTCTGCTATCAGCCGGCGCAGCACATCAGGATACGCCGGTGTGTGGGGAAGGTGAGACAGGTGTTTTTTTGCCCCGGAAAAGCACCGGCTGATAGCTTCTTCCCGTACCTCCCGCACCCCGCCCCGTGCTGCCAGCTCCGCCCGTGCGAGAAGCTTCCTGCGGCGGGCCATTGCTTCACGTCTGCCGTCAGCCGAGATGGCGATATATGCTGCCTGTGCTGCTGCATCACCCTCACGCCGGATGCGTGAGACCTCATCATCCGCCGCACGCAGAATGCGTTCCGCTTCTGCTGCCGCATCTGCATTTATCCGTGCAATAATCTCTTCCACACCCATTCACGCACCTCCGAAGAGCCCAATACCGAACATGATTAACACGGCAATTAGCAGCCCGAATATCGCAAAGGTCTCTGCCATTACGGCAAACACGAGGCTTGCCCCCATTGCATCGCTCCGCTGGGCGGTGGCGCCGATGCCTGAGGCGGCCGTCATCCCCTGACCAATGGCAGAGAGACCGGCAAGACCGACGGCAAAACCGGCACCGATGGCGGCAAGGCCTGCTGCCGCGGTGGCCGTGACATCGCGGGTGATCATGCCGGTGAAGGCCATAATGAGAATTGCTACAAGCAGCCCGTAGATGGCCTGGGTCTCCGGGATGACGGTAAAGACCAGCGCCTTCCCGAACATCTCCTCATTCTCTGCAGTGGCTGCAATGCCCGCCGATGCCGCAATACCCTGACCAATAGCAGAGATTCCTGCAAACCCGACGGCAAAACCGCAGGCGATGGCGGCAAACCCGGCGGCAAGAGTGGCAGTGACATCGCGTGTGATCATGCCGGTGAAGACCATGATCAGGATGGCAACGAGGAGGCCGTATATCGCCTGCGTCTCGGGTATCACCGAAAAGACCAGGTTCTTGCCGAACGTCTCCTCGTGCTCGGCGGTGGTCGCAGTGCCCGCCGCAGCGGCAATGCCCTGGCCGATTGCAGAAATGCCTGCAAGGCCAACGGCAAACCCGCACCCGATGGCGGCAAACCCAAGGGCAAGACTTCCGGTAGGCTCTCCCGCAATCATCCCGGTGAAGGCCATAATAAGAATCGCAACCAGAAGGCCATAGATGGCCTGCGTCTCGGGTATTACGGAAAATACCAGGTTCTTTCCAAAACTCTCCTCATGCTCGGCAGAGGCGGCCGACCCTGCAGCAGCGGCTATGCCCTGTCCGATGGCAGAGAGGCCCGCAATACCCACCGCAAGACCGCATCCGATGGCAGCAAGGCCGGTCGCCTCTGTGGCCGCAGTGTCTCCGGTCAGAAGGCCGGTGAAGGCCATGATAAGAATCGCAACAAGCAGACCATAGATGGCCTGAGTCTCAGGAATAACGGCAAAGATCAGGCTTCTGCCCATCGCAGAGTCATGCTCGGCGGTGGCCGCAATACCTGCTGATGCCGCAATACCCTGACCAATCGCTGAAAAACCCGCAATACCGGTCGCAAGGCCTGCGCCGACCGCGGCAAGACCCATGGGGAGCGGCACATCCCCGCCCCCGCCGCCGATGATGCCGGTTGCAAGCAGGATGAGGACCGCAACAAGCAGGCCGTACATGCCCTGCGTCTGGGGTACTGCCTGAAAGACCAGGGCCCTCCCGAACTTCTCCGGCCGGACTGCAATAACCCCGGCACCGGTGGCACCGGCAATCCCGACCCCGATGCCCGACCCGATGGCAGAGAGGCCGACGGCAAGGCCAGCTCCTGTCACGGCAAGAATGGTGCCTGCATCAACTGCCATTACTTCCCCTCTGGTGGTTTGGTGTGTATTCTCTGTGCCGCAAAGGGGGAAAACGCCCTGCCTCCCGCATCAAAGAACCGGCCGAAAAATTCCACATACTGGAGGCGGAGGGCATGAATGAACCCTCCGAGGCACTGGAGGATCAGGTTTGCCGCATGCCCGATCACAGCAAACAGAATCCCTGCGATGAGAAAGACCGGCCCGATTCCCATAATCATCCCTGAGAGGATGTTGATCATCATCGCAATGCCGCCTGTGGCAAGAGCCAGTGCAAGGATACGTGCATAACTGAGCCAGTCTCCAAGGTAACCGGTGAGAGAGAAGAACCCGAGCGGACCATTGGCCCACAGAATACCGGCGATACCAGCAGCAGCACCTGCCCAGGCAATGGTGGTGACAAGCGGTGAGAACGCAGCCCAGCCAAAGAACGTGAGGATAAGGACAGCAGCAGAGGGCTGGAGCAGAAACCAGATACCTTCCGAGAAGAACAGCTCCCTCTGTTCACCGCACCGGAGATGTTCGTATGCCGCAATGCCCAGACCGAGGTTGAGATGAACAACGCCAATGACCAGCGCCAGAATGAGCAGGGCGAGAGGATCATTCAGGGGTTCAATGATCGTAAACGGCAGCGTGATGCCGAAAAACGCCGGCAGATTGCCGAAGAAGCTCCCCATAAGGAGGCCGAAGACCGTCCCTGCCGCACCACAGGCGCAGAGGACAACGGCAAGGTCGTGCACGGTGCCAGGCGCATGCCCTGCCCCGCGGAGGACCAGGACAGCGATGAGGAACAGCAGGATACCATACCCGGCATCCCCAAGCATAAGACCGAAGGTAAAGACGAGAACCGGAGCGAGAAAGAGCGTTGGGTCAATTTTGCCATATGCAGGCATGCCAAACATGGCGGTGAGAAACCCGTACGGCGCCAGCCAGCGGGGATGGGCAAAGGCTGACGGGACATCCCCGTCAGCGGATTCTGTGGTGCAGAAGAAGAGGCCGTCTGCCGATCGGTCACAGAGCGATCGTATCCGGGGCAGGTCACGTGTTCTGGCCCACCCCTGCATGACGATAAGAGACCCGGTCTCCCCAAACTGCGGAGAGGCATCTTCACGCTCCCGCATGACCCCCAGCTCCTCTGCCATCGCCTCAAGTGCTGCATAATGAGTCCGGGCCAGAACCTCAAGGGAGGCCTCAATCCCTGTTTGCTCCTGTTCAAGCCGGGTTCGTTCCGTCCGGACGGCTGCAATGCCGTCTGATGCCGTGCCCTCCGTCATCTCGGGAGTAAAATCCCGGAATGCAAGTGCCCGGAGCACACGGTCTGCATCTGCCGATGCATCCGGATGGGCGATGCATACAACGGTTGCCGGATGGTCTCCCACCCCGCACAGGAGAAATGCGGCAGCAAGCTCCGGCATCTCTTCGTTCAGGTGCATTTCAATATCTGCGCATTCGCCTGACGGGATGATGCCCGCCCGCACCTCCAAAAGGCCCGTCCCCCCCAGGCGGCCGGGGTCGATACCAAAGGGAAGGAGCAGGTGAAGCGTCTCCTCTTCCTCATCCAGCCGTGCCATGCGTTCCGCTATTGCAGCATCACGGGCATGCAGGGCGAGGATTTTTTCGGTTATCTCTGAGAAACGGGTCGATTCTTCAAGGACGGACGCGGCATCGGTGACAGGGAATGATATGGTGTGGTCCGGTGGGCGGGAAAAGAGCGCCAGAACCGCATTCTTCTCCGGGACAAAACCTGAGAGAGTCTCAACGGCCCGTTCCAGACGGGACCGGGCCTCAGCAATATCCGGGACGGCAGATGATCTGCGGCACGGGGTGACGAGTGCATGGAGCCGTTCCTCATCCGTGACAGGCAGGAGTTCAACCACCCCCGCCTCGTGCAGGGCAGCGATCATGGCATCCCTGCGGGCAGTATGCACCCCCACCGTGAGACGCACCATCTCAGCGGGTCTGAGCATGCCCGGTCACCTCCCCGACGACGAAGGTGACGGCCTCATCAAGCCTGGCGTCGGTCCCTTCCCGGATGGATGCAATTTCCTCTTCTGCTGCCGCACGAATCTTTTCCACCTCTGCTGACACCTCCGCCTCTACAGTAGCGATGAGTGCTGCCACCTCGGCCCCACCCTCCCGCCGTGCATCTGCAACAGCTGCCCGGGCATCTGCATGGGCTCTCTTTATGCGGCCATCCGCCTCTGCGCGTGCCTGTGCTATCACTTCCAGTGACGCCGCTTCTGCCTCCCGGATACGGATAATTTCCTGGAATGGCACACAGAACTCTCCTGTGTGATGATATCCCCCGCCAGTCATTAAGCATTTCGCCCTTGCGGAGAAGGGAGCAGGCGGTTATCAGGGAGATGAACAGGAATAGTGGACCATCCATACAACCGGATACGGAGTATCAAATACGTAAATTTAAGTAAGAACCAGTCCTATCTTAGTAGGCACTACAACATTGCTGATATAGTGTAGTCCGGCCAATCATGCAGGACTCTCACTCCTGCGACTGGGGTTCGAATCCCCATATCAGCATCCTGACCTTTAAGAACGGTCACTCTTTTTGTATACTGTCCTCGGTAACCTCTGTTTAATGACTCAGACAGCACCCCGCCGTAGCGAAGCAAATTTCACAAAATCAAGAGTGAATACGCCACAAATTCAATCAATCGTGCGGTAAACCATGCCCAGATTACCGAGGATGATTTCAAGCTCCTCTACGAGTATGGTACCTGGCACAAATCCGGTCCCACCATCTGCCCGGCCCGTGTCAAGAAATAATCTTCCATGTGGCAGGACCGCGAAGATTCATCAGCCCTTTTCATGAGAACACTATCGTCAACATCTACCAGGTATTGACAGCATCAAATCAGCCAACAACAAACACGTGCGGCTGTACAATCAAAACACCCGATCCGACTTCGTTGTGATTCCCAAACAATTCTCCATCCGGATGACAGAAAGGGAATACACCGGCATCAGTGATAAATATTCAACCAGATCAAGCCACCCTCCAAGGAGGCCATGACCAAAGAGGCGAACGACATCCTCACCAAAGAAGAAGTCACTGCTATGATTCAGGCCTGCCATTTCTGCCTTCCTCAGCAGACCCTGTTCCTCACGCCCCATCCGCACCGACTGTTCTGCGAACCAATCTTCGAAGTACCCCAACTGGCGATTATGTGGTTTATTTTCCCGGTCGAATTCATTCAGCTCGGCTTCAGCAGATAATTTTCTTTGCATAAATTACTGCTAAATAAATTTGAAACAATTCTTATTAATAAAAGAATAATTTCAGAGGAAAAATGGCAGTAAATACTCTTATAATCAGGGAAGCAAACGAGTCCGATCTTCACGATGTTATCCAAGTCGAAAAAGAGGCCTTCGGATATGAAAAAGAAGCAATCTTAGTATCCCAACTTCTGGAAGATGAAAGCGCAGAGCCGACAATATCATTACTGGCTTTTAAGGAAGACGAAGCAGTCGGACACATCCTGTTCACAAAGGCAGCAATTGACGGAAAAGACCCCTCGCCTTTGATCTACCTTCTTGCACCTTTGGCAATTAAACCTGAACACCAGAAGCAGGGAATCGGCGGAATGCTCATCAATGAGGGCTTAAAAAAGTTGAAGGATATGGGTGTTGAAATGGTCTTTGTTCTCGGACATGAGAACTACTATCCGAAATATGGGTTTATCAATGATGCCGGCAACATGGGATTTGCTGCGCCGTATCCAATTCCGGAAGAGCAGGCAGGTGCATGGATGGTGCAGTTTTTGGGTTCAAAGGATGTTGAAGGGATTACCGGTCGGGTTGTATGTGCAGATGCATTAAATAAGCCGGAGCATTGGAGAGAGTGAGAGAGTCACGGTCGCAGAGGACAGGAGGGTGGTCGCATAGGTCAGGCACTCCGATGGAGTTTTGATGAGAGCCGTCAGAATAAGGAGAAATCTGCGCATTATTCTCTATCAAAACAGAAATTTTTTCCAATTGTTAATTTAGAGCGAAATACTTGTGGGTTTTGAGATTTTAGAGAAAAGCCGGATTCAGGAATCCGGCAGACCTCATCCTCCCATGCTTCAAAGGGACAGCCCTGATCTCACAGAATGGCGAAGAGAGAGAGATACGATACCAGATTACTCATCCCCAACGCTGATTCCAATGGAATAAATAGAGTCTGTCCGGACAGGACGCAATATCTGCCAGTACCGTTCAAAATCACCCGAATATGAAATGAATATATTTTTACCCTAACCTTCCTCATTTTTTGACATGGTGACCAGATTCAAAAACAACATACGCAGTACACCATGCGTATTCTCAGTTCTGCTGATATTCATGCTGATCTCAGCACCCGTATCCGCATGCACGATCTTTGCCGTCACCCCCGGCGCCTCAGAGGACGGCTCCATGTATGTCGGACACACGAATGATGGTGTCGGCTTTGACTGGAGAAATTACGACGACATCAGCCTCATCTACATACCGGCTGCAGACCATGCACCGGGTGAGAAGCGGGCCGTCGCATTCGATCCCAACAGCGGCTCCGATGCGGCCGGAAATAAGGCAGACGGCAGTTCCGAGGCTGTTCTCGGGTATATCGACCAGGTGCCCCACACCTATGGTTACTATACCGCATCCTACGGCATGATAAACGAACATCAGCTGGTAAGCGGCGAGTGCACGGACTATGCCAAAATCCAGCTCGGTGCAGAGGAAGGGAAGCGAATCTTCTATTCGTCTGAACTTTCCAATGTGGCCCTCGAACGCTGCACAACCGCACGGCAGGCAATCGAACTGGTCGGAGAACTGATTGAGACATACGGCTACTACGGCACCGGTGAGACCCTCATCTTCGCTGACCCGAAGGATGCATGGGTTATTGAGATGTGCTCCAGTCCGGAAGGCACCGGCGGCCTCTGGGCGGCAGAGAGGATACCGGACGGAGAAGTCTTTGTGGCCGGAAACGAATTCCGGATTCGTGAGATCGTTCCAAACGACCCCGATATGCTCTACGCGACGGACCTCTTCCGCATCGCAGAGGAGAACAACATGTGGACACCTGCGGACGGACCACTCGACTGGCTGGAAGCAACAAGCTATGGCGAATACTCCCACCCCTACTACTCCCTGATGCGTGTCTGGAGCATCCAGCACCGTCTGGCGCCATCACTTGGACTGAGCCCGTATGTGGAGAATTCCTACACACAAAGCTATCCGTTCACCATCACACCCGACGAAAAAGTCAACCTGACAACCGCGTTCTCTCTCTTCCGGGACCATTACGAGGGAACGGAATTTGATCTGACAACAGGCGTTGCCGCTGGGCCCTTCGGCAATCCGTACCGGTATCTCGGCCCCGCCGATGCCCACACCGATTTCCAGAATGAGACGTCCATTGAAGTCCGTCCCGGTGCAAACCCCCGACCTGTCTCCGCAGTGTTTTGTGCCTACAGCTATGTAGCACAGGCACGGGCAGGCCTCCCCGACCCTGTGGGCGGGGTGCTCTGGTTTGGCCCGGCCGTCACGTACGAAACCGTGTATACACCAATGTACGCCGGTGCCCTGAATGTATCAATCCCCTATGCCACCGGCGACAGGAAAGTGTATGATCCGGAATCTGCCTACTGGATCTTCGATTTTGTCACCAACTGGGCAATGCTCCGCTACGATGCAATGATTGTTGATATCCAGGCAAAACAGTCAGGACTTGAATCTGAGTCTATTGAAGCAGTAAAGACAACAGACGCACAGGCAGTTGAACTGATTCAGGCAGGAGATGAAACAGGGGCACGCCAGCTCCTCACCAATTTCAGCGTGGAAAGAGGCGATGAAATAATTGATTATTGGAAAGCCCTCACCGGCATGCTCGTGGTAAAATATTCAAACGGCCTCATCACCGACCCCACAAATGAGAGTGTTGAAGAGTCCGGCTATCCGGCGTGGTGGTATGATACCGCAGATTACCAGTATGGCCCCCGGGTGTATGAGCTTGACGCACTTCGCGAGACAGAGGGCCTCAACTATACCGGCCGGTCTGTATGGGTGCCAAAAAATGCATCATTTGATGAGATTCTGAGCCTCATCTGAGTATCAGCCAACCATATCATTTTTTTATTTCAGTTCAGCGGACACCGACTCCTGCCGAAGATGGATAATAACCGGTGCCTGCCGTAACCGATTCCCTTCCGCCTGACCACAACAAATGGCATCAGGAATGCCTACCTGCAGATGACCGTCTCACCCGACCGGGTGGATGCAAACGGCGGCAGCACAGCCATCCGGATATTCCGTCAGGGCGACGACGGAGTGACAGAAGTGCTGAACACGACCTCCCTCGGGACTACCGCTGACGGCATGATGATCTTTGAGGCATTCTCCCCCAGTGGCTTCTCCTCATTTGCCATAGCCGCGACCACTGCGCAACCCACTCCAACACCAACACCTATACCCACACCTGCGCCGGTTCCGGGGGGCGACAGCGACAGCAGCACAACCTTTTCAGCTGCAACAACCGGCGCCCTGCGGGCCGGAGAAACAGCCAGCCTTTCGGTCAGCAACTCACCGGTCACCCTGATTGCGGTAGATATGAAGACAGATGCACCTGCCCTGCTTGTTACCGTAACCGACCAGCAGAACCGTCCGGACGGAGTGCCGTTGTCTGGAAACAACATCTGGCGCTATCTCTCTTTCACACTCTATCGTGCAGACCCGGCTGCGATAGCCGATGCCATGATCACCTTTGGCGTGCCTGAAGACGTCCTCGGTGGAAAGACAGCGGTGCTGATGCGGCTGAACGGTCAGGAATGGGAATCACTCCCGACCGAACCCGCAGGCACGGATGGGAAAAACCTGCTCTTCACCGCTGAAACACCCGGGTTTTCCTGGTTTGCAATCGCTATCGTAGATGCAGCCGCATCAACGGGTGATGTTCCGGAAGGCGTCCCCACAGAACCAGCCGAACAGCTCCCTGCAGCAACTTTCACGCCTGCTTCCCCAACGACTCAGGCTACCACCACCCCCACCTCTGTACCCCCCACACAGACTCCACTCCCCATAGCAGGAGTGCTGTTCGGTGCTGCAGGAATCGCCTTCCTCTTCAGGAGAATGCGATAATTACCTCCGGGACCACAGGGGCACACCTCACCTTTTTCTTTTTTTATTCACGGTTTTTCCTTTTCGATCAGAATCCGGCACCCCGAATTTCAACTGACAAAATAAGGGCAAACAGAGACAGGTTCACTCCGGAAAAAAAGGAGATGCAGGACTTTATTTCAGGAATCTGCATCAGGTCGGACGATTGTTGCCATGTGTGATACCGTTTCATCATCAAAAACGGGTATTGTAGTAATGAAATAGCGTTTGATACCGGATGTATTCGTCATATCGACAACTCCCTGCCATGCTGCACCCCGTTTAAAGAGTTCCCGGTACCCGTCTGCATCTCCAACAAAGGCGGGAGGAAGCATTTCGAAGACCGGTTTGTCTATTTCAGGTGTACCATATGACATGGTCAGGCAGAACTCCTGAAAGGCCGTATTGAAAAGAACCAAGTTAAGCTGGCTGTCCATAAAATATACCGGATCCTTGATGATCTCAATCACCTGGCGCGGTGTGACTGCAGAAACCTCAGGCGGTCCGGCTACAATCGGATGGGTCAAAACAAGGACAAACTCACGCAGTTCACCGTCAGAACCACGAATCGGCTCAACGGTAAGAGTGAACTGCTGCTGTTCCCCCGTGCCTGTCGTGGCAACAACCGTATCCGACCAGCGGATCAGTCCCCGTTTAGTCTTTTCCATGCGATCCAGGGAATCAATAAAGGTCTCCATATCTGTCACGCCGGGATCCAGAATACTGAAGAGAGTGTGATTTCCAATCTCTTCTGTGCTCCAGTCCCAAAGTGCCTGTGCAGAGGCATTGAACCTCCGCAGAGTACCATCCGGCCCTGTTGAGATGACTGCATCGGGGATCAGGGAGAATATCGACGACAGAATTGCCTCCTCAACCTGAGATTTCTGTGAGGATGTGTGTTTGCCAATCGCCAGTTCAATATTTGAATACAGTTCCCGATCATTGAACGGTTTGGTCATAAAGCCATATGATTTGGTTTTGATGACCCGTGATACTGTTGTATCATCCGAGTATGCCGTGAGAAAAATCACCGGGATGGTGTAATACATGTTAATCGCATTTGCTGTTTCAATGCCATCCATCGTACCTTCAAGACGGATATCCATCAGGATCAGATCCGGCCAGGTTTCTTTTGCGATACGAATGGCATCATTCCCCCGACTTGCCACCCCTACAACTTCATATCCCATGTGTTTCAGCGAGGCCTCAATCTGCATCGCCACAATAGCTTCATCCTCAACAATCAGAATTCGTTTCTTTGTCATTTTTACACCTCTTCATTATCCTCAATCATCCCAGATCTTCTTCAGGGATGAATGGCAATCAGATTTCAGTACACCCACATCAATCTGTGAAAGTGAGATCACCACCTGTTCTGCATGGGCGGCAATCTGCTGCATAACGGTATTCCCGTGTCCGTTGAGTCCCCTGAACTCACCCAGAAGAGACAGGACTTCATCATAGGTCTCAAACAATGACTGAATCCGGGATTCGAGCTTCTTCGCATACGTTGCATCAGACACCATGGTGACCACAAACGAATCACCCCCAACGGTAACAAACGGCCGGAAATGGATATCCACAGCATGTTCCCCTCCATCCTGCCTGAATACATTTCTCATCCGGAGCGGTTTATTCCGGGCAAATACCTCCCGATAGTCATTAACTGTACCCACCAGAACAGCCGGTGCAACCTCATACACCATCTGTTTTTTTCCACACTCTGCAGTACTGAACCGACTGCACAGACACCGAAAGGCATCATTGAAGAGTACAAGCCTGAGATTTTTATCCACCACACAGACCGGAACATTCAGAGATTCAAGAGCCAGCCGTTCCAGTCCCACCGTATTTTCATGCAGGTCCTGCTTCTCCGCCCTCTCCGGTTCACGGGGACGAGGTAAGGGATGATCCTCTTTTGCCACGGGTTCGCTGGTTTGCCGGATGACCCTGTGCTTATGAAATGCCATCTCAATGGTTGTATAGAGGTCGCGTTCCCGGAATGGTTTGAGAAGATACCCGTAGGGCTGGGTCTGGATGGCACGGGAAAGTGTCGCCTGATCCGAGTGGGCAGTCAGATAAACGACAGGGATTGAGTAGAGTGAACTGATGCGTGTGGCCGCTTCAATCCCATCCATCGACCCGTCAAGGCGGATATCCATCAGCACCAGATCCGGCATCACCTCTCCTGCCATCTGGATGGCATCCGGCCCGTTTGTCACCGCACCTGCTACCTGGTACCCCAGCTTCTGCAGAACATCTTCCAGGGTCATTGCCACAATCACCTCATCTTCGACAATCAGAATTCGTTTCTTTTCCATAGACACACCATTAAACTCATGATTTCTTTTTTTCCGGGAATTTCATCGTAAATTTAGCACCATTTTCACCGTCAACCTCCAATGTCCCCTTCAACTGGGATCGGAGCAACCGTGCCACCAGCTTGAGGCCAAGGGAATTTGCGGTATAAATATCAAAATCCGGGGGCAGGCCCCGACCATCATCGGCAATGATGAGCGTCAGAAGGTCATCGTCATCCCGGTGCAACTCAACAGTGATTATGCCATTTTTATCCCCATCGAAGGCATATTTTACAGAATTAGTCAGTAATTCATTCACAATGAGGCTGCAGGGAATCGCAGTATCAAGATTGAGTGAAATATCATCAACCAAAACATTCAGGCTGATGTGCGAGGTATCGGTTTCTGAGCGAAGAATATTTGAAGCCAGTCTCTGCAGGTGTTCCCGTGCATGTATGAAAGCGAGGTTCTCAGACTGGTACAGGCTTTCATGCACCAGTGCCATCGTCATAATCCGGTTTTCACACTCCTTGAGGTGAACTACAGCATCGTCATCCCCCATGGAGAGCGCCTGGAGCTTAATGAGCCCCGATATGATCTGAAGGTTGTTTTTCACCCGGTGATGAATCTCCATCAGGAGCACCGACTTTTCGTCCAGCGAATCCTTGATCTGTGTCTCGTAGTCCTTCAGTTCAGTGATATCAGTAAAAGAGAGCACATGCCGTTTCGTTCCGGGGATCAGGTCAATGCTGATGTAGCATTGCCGTAGTTTTCCCCATTTATCGCACAATTCTGCTTCATACTGATGTGAACGTCCCCCGGCATCGCGATCTGCCTCAGCGAAATAATTCCTGACACCCTCCCGGTCATTTTCAGCGACAAATACATCCCATTTCAGCTTACCTTCCACTTCACCCAGCGGATATCCGAATAGTTTTTCCAGGGTCAGATTTCCCAGAGATATGAGGCCGTCCTCTTCTACGAGCGCCAGTGCAGTGCCGCTGGTTCCGAAGATCGTCCGGTAGAGAGTTTCAGAATAATAAAGTGCTTCTTCTGCACGTTTTGTCTCAGTCACGTCAACCACCGAGGCCATCAGACAAACCGGCCAGCCCTGATCATCAATGATATCCGAGGCATGCGCCTGACCGATAAAAGAGGATCCATCCTTCTTCTTAGCCTCGATTTCACCGACGAAGACACCTGTTTCATACAGGCCGCTGAGCAGATCAGCCCCCTGTTCTCTCAGTACCAGCAGTTCGTCCATACCCCTGCCAGGCATTTCAGCAGGAGATTCATATCCCCACATTTCGACTGCTGCGTCATTGGCATAGGTAACGTTTCCGTTGAGATCAAAGATCACAACACCACTGATAGCTGAAGATATCGCATAGTCCTTGATTTTAAGTTCCTTTTCAGCATCACGCCGTTCCTCTTCAAGGGCGATGCTGTGGAGTGCAAAACCAATATCATCAGCCACTTCAACAAAGATCGCTTTCTCTTCTGCGTCTGAAGCAAGATCCCGGGGAAGGGAAATACTCAGGAGACCATAGACATCCCCCTCATGCTCAAGCCTGACACACATCTGGCCATAGCCATCCGGGTGCCTGCTGATGACCGGGTCCACACAGACAGGGCAGGGATCCTCAAAAATAAATACGTCGGATGACGACAGCACCTCGTTGCATGAGACTGCCAAATCGGTGCGTCGCATCTGTTTTGCCTGCTGAATGAAGGCATCATCGTATCCTTGCTCTGATGTCCGGCATATGACACCACCCTCTCCATCAAAAAGATGAATGGCAGCACGATAGTAGCCACGGGTCTCAGTGAGTGTCTTGCATACCTGCTGTACTAACCGGTCCCGGTTCTTTTCACGGACGATGAGCTCATTGACATTCCGCACAGCCAGGATCACCTGATGAAGATGTTCAACCCGTTCTTCTGCCGCTTTCCGCTCGGTGATATCCATGAGCGTCCCGACGATGGCAGTGCCGCCCATGTATGATATCGGGGTCCCATACACCTCACAGACAATCTCATCACCGGATTTTTTGATTCCCCGGAACTCGTAGTGTGCAGAGTCAGCTTTACCGGAAAGTCTCTCCCGGATATGCCCTTCAACTACAGGGAGATCCTCCGCATGAACAAGCAAAGAGTATTGGCTGTCAATCAGTGCTTCACGTTCATATCCAAACATCTCCGCACCGCGGGGATTGATATAGCGAAGAATACCATCCTGAACAATATACGTGCAGACCAGTGACTTCTCCACCGGATCTCTGAATACTTCGTCTACTTCGTCGCGATGAATGGCAGCACCGATGATACCTGCTGCAGCCTGCAGGGCATCTATCTCGGTACGCGTCCACTCGCGATCATGCACACAGTCATAGAAGCCAATAAAGCCCCACCACTGCGAATCCGTGAATATCGGCACGACCATGAACGAACGGATGCCCCACGGCTCAAAGTATGTACGTTCACATTCAGGGAAGTCCCTGACATTCCCCGAGAGAGGCACGCCGGCAGAGAGGGATGCCTCCCAGCGGGCAAAACCGTCCGCGTAGCACACATCACGCAGACGATCTCCATTGGGAAGGGAGGCAATCCCATCCGCGGTCCAGAAACCATAGTTTTTGGTACGGAGCAGGCCTGATTCAGTATCAATATAGTTCTGGAACACATAGGCCCTGCTTGATCCGGTTGCCTCTCCCAGACGCTGCATGACATCTGAGAGATGGGTGTCCCATGCTGTGTCACCAAGGAAGTGGCCGGCAGAGAAACTCACTGCGTCAAGTATGGCATCACGGCGCCGGAGAGCTTCTTCTGCACGCTTACGCTCGGATATATCACGGGAAATGCCAAATAAGGCAGCCTGCCCACCCCACACTCCCAGTGTGACCTTCGTTTCAACGGGAATTTCTTCCCCATCCTTCGTCATAAGGGGAAGACGGCAGAAATCAGAGATTCCCGCCATCATCTCAGCGACAACCGCTGTCACCTCATCCCGTGCCCATACAGGGTGCACTTCAGGGATGGCCATCATCTGCAGTTCATCTGCTGAGTAGCCCAGCCGTTTTGCAACCACCGGATTTGTGTGGAGAATCAGGCCCCGCTCATCACACACAAAGAGAAAGTCCTCAAGCGAATCAAACAGCATCTGGAGATTTTTCCGGCTCTCACCAGAGGAGACTTCAGCCTGAATGCGTGCAATCGCATTCCCTACCTGTGCTGCGATGGTCTCAAGCTCTGTCCGGCTCTCAAGGGGGATATCATCCGGTTCATAAGATCCGACAGTAAAACACCCAATCACAGATTCCCTGTCCATAATGGGTATGCACCCCACTGTCCGGAGACCGCCACCGGTTTGCCTAAAAGCATCTCCGGATTTCGGAAACACACACTCAGAATAACATGGCTCCCCGCGAAGAATGATCTCACCCACTTCTGAGTCAGCAGAAAAAAACAATGGTAACGATTCGGTTACAGGAGCACCAGCCCCAGAGGAGGCAAGAATAAAGTCACCCGTTCTTTTATCGATGAGATAGAGCCCGCCACGATCCAGTCCGGCTACCTTCATCGCAGCACCAACGGAAAGCTCGGATGCACGTGTTACCGATGATATCGATGCCAGCGCAACACCAAGGTCACGCTGAATACAGGTCCGGAATTCTGCCCGTTTCTGGAGGGTGACGTCACGGAATGTGACAATCGTTGCCAATTCCCCATGGAATGAGATTCGTTTCCCCCGTCCCTCTACAGACAGGGTCCTTCCATTGAATGTCTGAATCTCAAAGACGCCCTGAAATGTCCCATTTTCATCTACAATCTCACTCTCGGATGGAGGATGCATCTGAAACGGGGTCCCGGAAAAAAGAAAGTTCCGGAGATTTTTTTGTTTCAGTTCAGCCACTGAGCCAAGCCCCGAAACGGTAACCGCAGCCTTGTTGCCAAAAAGAATCGTCCCTTCGGCATCATAGATAACCGAGGGGTCGACCATATTGTCTGCCAGGAAATGAAAGAGCTCTTCCCGCTCTGCGATCCTCCGTTCTGCTCCCTTTCTTTCCGTGATGTCGGCAATATTCACTGCAACATTTCCATCCGGAAGCCGTGATGCAAAGAGGAGGAGGTGCTTTTCCTTACCATCCGCCAGGGTACGTGATATTTCATGGTTCTGAACGTACGTTTCATGGCGCATATGGTCAAGAAAGGCCTTCATCTCCGCATCATCCCTGCAGAATGAAGCAAATCCGGAATGACTGCATCCGGGAATGGCCTCCATCAGGTTTCTGCACTGCTCGTTCTGCTCAATGATCATTCCGGTATCTCCATCAAGGACACAGATACCATTTCCCGAATTATCGAAGACATTCCGGTAGCGCTGTTCATTCATCTGCATCTTCATGGAAAGTGAAGAGATGACCACCGTAATACTAATGTACACATAGAACTGCGTCATCGCCGGGACTATCTGCAGGAGGGATTCAGGCAGAATGAAAAGAGCAAACACGATGAGGTAGAGGACCCCGGTAAGAACACTCAGCATCACTGCCTGACGTGGATATTTAAACGCTCCCAGAAGAATCGGGAAATACAACAGATGTGCAATAATCACGTTGGTTTCACCGGAGAAGAAATAGAGAGTCAGCTCCGAAATGATGAAACTAAATATTGCAATGCCAAGTATGAAGTTATTGAGATATTCTCTATTATTCAGGTATTTCAACAGAATCGCCCCACATCATGTTTTTTTCCGACCGGATTCTCTCTGAAAAACAGGTGCAGGATAACATCCATTGCACCGGATTGGTTGCTCTCCGGTACACTGACGCACCATCTTCGATAACTCTGCCCTGATGCTAAACGTTCAGATATTTTTGATGCAAAAGTACTTCCAACAGCATTTTCGACCAGAATCGCACCCGCGTGCGCATATGGGTAAAACACGCATTTCCCGGATGAAAGTGCCGCTGTCGCTATATCTTCAGTATTATGAAACAGATTATTTACCAATACTTCAGTTCACCACCTTCATCGCGGGGGGGGGATCAGGTAAGCAATGCTTACATCTGAAGGTGAATCTGCCCGGAATGATGCCTTAATATACTACTTGCAGTCCCCTCATTAATAATAGGCTATGTTTCAATCATTGAAACAAATTATACATAAATAGGTTTAGAGCATGTGATGAGGATAGTCAGTCAGATCGGCAGCACAACCTGCCTGACGCTATTGCTGAAAGAGTGGGCGCACATATCATCAGGCACCCGGGTGCCATCCCGGGCAGAATGGATCATCCCGCCATCGTACTGACCCTTCCTTCCGGAGTTTTATGAATCCTCCGGGAAAGTCATCATGACACACCTCATCGTAAATCTCCCACAGAGTTTCTGAAGAAGCTCTTCAGATAGCCAGCCGGGCATTTTCTATGGCAGAAAATTGACTTCGATAAAATATCCGGGATTCACGGATTCATATAATTCACAGAAAGAAACAGCAGAAGATGCATATCTGAAGGTCATGATATGGCACAGACAACTCTTTTTCATTATTTACTCAGTTCTGTGACGGGAAAGCGCGACTTCAATTATACTGAACAGCTCCTTTTCACGGAATGGTTTTGTAAGACATCCATCAGGACTCAGGCGAATGATGCTCTGCATAATCTCGTCATCTGAGTGGCCCGTCAGAAAGACAACAGGCACACCATACTCACTGAGAATCGTATCAGCGGTCTGTATCCCATCAAGAGCACCATCAAGCCCGATGTCCATCAGGATCAGATCAGGAGAGAAGTCTGCCATCCCGCCCAGCAATTCTTCACCGGATGAAAATGTGACAACTGAATACCCCACGTTCTGCAGAACATTCTCAAGCATCATCGAGACAATTTCCTCATCTTCAACGATGGCAAGCTTCTTTCCACAGGAGAAAACTGAGTTTCTGTTCACACCAACCCCCAATATTTAACAGCTAAATACAGAACATATCTCAGACAAAGAAGATATTCATCCTATCTGAAACCGCAACATTTTTCTGTATGTACAAACGGAAAACAGTTTGGGTTTACTATTCTCCGGGACTTTGGGAAATGAAGGGTCCTCGGAATTTATCTGATGATTTTACCCCTGCACATATCTGATACTGTTCCGGCTCACGCGGTACGACCCTGTCGATAGTGATTGGGAGAGCGGAACGAACAAAATCCCAAACAGGATTTTTCCAATTTTCCAATGTACAGACATCTGCCATCATCTTCAGGAGGATGTTCGAGAACGGATACTAAACAGATGCAAATGGATTTGCGAATCAGCCGCCACCAACAGCCCTCCATACCGGAGGTATGACAGAAATTGTCGCACAATCGGTTTGAACGCATGCCACATCCCGTACCACTGGCATATCACCCTCACCTATCCATGCACGCCTGCCACATAAGAGAACCGTCGCTGATGCCATGCAGAATAAATTACACCCCACAGCCGAAAAGAGACACAATGGCATTACCATCAGTGATTCAGGGATTCTCAAGCGAAGGGGGGGAACCACCCCCCGATACAGAATTTCGGGCAGCTCAGTCAGAAATATGCATACATCGCAACCGCAACCCCGTTCACATCTCCGACGACCCCCTGCAGGTCATCCATTGATTCAAGTCCCGGAACATTGTTCACATAGATGCAGAAGGTGAGATTGGTCCCTCGTTCTGTCGTCATATATCCCAAAAGTCCGCGTGAATAAACAAAGAGACTGCCCGACTGATCTCCCGCCACCGAAGTTCCGGTCTTTGCATGAATCTCTCCATATCCCGGGTCACCGGGCTGAGCTCCTGTTGCAAGGGTGCCGTCCACCCCAAGCACCGGCATGGCATCTTTCAGGGCATTGTAATTCTCCAATTTAGCAACAGCTGAGGTGAGAGCAGTTCCCGCACGCGGGCTGATACGGTTTAGGATACTGCCTTCCCCGTCAACCAGAAGAAGCGTATCAGAATTCACACCGACCGACTCAAGATACTCCCCTTCGACATACAACCCTGCATCGACCATATCATATCCTTCATGGGCGGCAATGATTCCCAGAAGACAGTTTGCATAGAGGTTCTGGCTGACTTTGAGGGTCACTTTCGCATACTCGGAGAACGGCGGGGAGGTCAGTTCAGCGATTTTCATTTTCGCTGCATACCCACCCCTTTCAGGAAGGAGGCCGGATGGATTCTGCCCTGCTGCCGGTGCATCGACTGCAACCCCAGCATTCTCCAGCGCATCAATAAAAAGACTGCGTGCAAACGCGGACGGAACCATGACACTGGACGTAAGGGTCACTGTTCCCGCATCAACGGGAATAACACCGTCAACTTCAATCACCTGCTGACCGCTGTAATCCGGAATTGAAACCGACATCTCACTACCCGCAGAAGCGGTGACCACATGGTTTGCGACGGTATAGGCCGATGACTTCGGCCTCCAGTCAACGGCTGCCGGTTCACCCGGGGCTCCCGGCACAATCGTCACATCAATCAGATTGTCGTTCACCACAATCGGGGTGACAATCCCCTTGTCCATCAACCGTGCCTCCCGGAAGAGACGGTCATCTATTGCCACATCCCCGAGGGTATGGACGCCGGATGCCGCCACCTCCTGTGCAAGAGTCTGCATTCCGGCAAGCGGGTCTGCCTCCACCAGCATGCAATGCCCAAACGCCCCGGCATCCACATGGTCCTCATTTGTATATGTGAGAGTATCTCCGGGTCCGGCCCGGCCCCCCATCGCAAGGTCGCCTGAAGCTACCAGGACCAGATTGTCACCCGTCTGATACACCGGTGTCACAAACCGGTAGTCCGGCCCGAGAACGTCAAGGGCTGTTGCAACCGTGAAGACCTTTGTTGTTGAACCGGGAGTGAACAGTTCATCACCGTTCAGTGACAGGAGCACCTCACCGGAATCGGTGTCGCGTGCCATCGCACCCCAGGTCGAGAAACGGTATCTCTCCTGCGAGATGATGCGGTCAATTGTTTCTTTCATCACAGAAATATCTGAATTCCCAGCCGAATCGCCCCCATTATCCACCGGCGGCGCAGTGCACCCACAGACGCATGCAACAGCAAGAAGCATCAGCACCATTCCAAAGGCAGGAGATATCCGTTTTCTCCACATTCTCATCCCAGACCGCATCATTGCCATTCAGTTGAACGGGCATGGTTTATAGCAATAAAGATTCCGAAATTCATTTTCCAGGTAATGATATGAAAAAGCCGGATGTTTCCAAAAATCATCGGATTCACTCCAATGCCTCCATGTAGAGAGAAAATTGGAACAGCCTTTCACGACAATATATCCGGCACCAGCCGGCCTGCACTTGTGAACAGTGTCGCTCAGCTGTTATCTGAATAAAAACAGAGTCAATTTGATTGAGTTAACATGGAGCCAAGTCAACCACATTTTTATTTCAGAAACTGCAAATGTGAACATATGAGTAAAAATCATCTCCAGGCAGTGCTTCTCATTGTCGCACTTGCCTGTTGCATGGCCTGTGGATGCACATCCGAGGCCACACCTGCAGACAGCACCCCTGTTGCAGGAGAGTCCGCATCAGCCGAATCTCTGGTTGTCTACTGCGGCGCTGGCCTGCGTGAACCAATGGACGAAATCGCTCAGGTCTATCAGGAAAAAACCGGCACTGAGATTAAATACACGTACAGCGGCTCAGCTCAGCTGCTCTCACAGATTGAACTCCTCCAGTCAGGCGACTGCTATATGCCCGGTGCAAAGTCATACATCGACTCCGCAGCAGAGAAGGGATTCATTAACTCCAGTGAGAAGACCATCTACCATGTGCTTGCCATCGCTGTCGCACCCGGCAATCCAAAGAATATCACCACCCTTGCCGACCTGACAAAAGACGGCGTCCGTGTCGCAATCGGTGAACCCACAGGACCTGCTGTCGGCAGTGCAGCAAAGAAAATGCTGGATACGGCCGGCTGCTGGGAAGACATGCAGCACAATATTGTCGTACAGTCAGGGACCGTCAACGAACTGCTGGTCTACATGAACATGGACCAGGCAGATGCTGCTATTATCTGGGAGGACCTCCTTGACAACTCAGACCTTGAACAGGTCGACATTCCGATTCATGAAGGGTTCATCAAAGTGATCCCCATCGGCACACTCTCATTCTCAGAAAATCCGAAGGATGCACAGGCATTTGCTGACTTCGTCTCATCTGACGAAGGCAAGGCCATCTTTGTGAAGCACGGATTTGAGACATATCCCTGTGCCAAATACGGGGATGCATAATTTTTTCTCTCTTTTTTGTGCTCCGGCATCATGGCATAATATCCAACAGAATCCGGCAGAAACATCACACGGATTTCAGCGTATCATGCAAATTGGCCCCCCCGTACATCGAATCATTTGGGGAATAGGCAATGATAACATCGTTCTCATACGCCCATCATTCCAGGCAGATACGCCGAGTTAATCATCATCAATTAACCCGACTGGAAATCCGGGTCTTTTTATAGCAATATCCTAAAATATTGAGCATATGAGTAAAAATTACGTGGTTTTTTTTGCCATCATAGCAGCCCTCTGCCTCTGTCTGGCATGCGGCTGCACATCTGAGGCATCAACGACACCCGATTCGCTGCAGTCCGTAACCGAAGAGAAATCATTGATTGTATACTCCGGCGCAGGACTGCGCGAACCGATGGATGAAATCGCACAGGTTTATCAGGAAAAGACTGGCACGGAGATTAAATACACATACAGCGGTTCAGCACAGCTGCTCTCACAGATGGAGCTCCTGCAGGAAGGAGACTGCTACATGCCCGGTGCAAAAGCATACATCGATTCTGCCGCAGAGAAGGGATTCATCAACTCCAGTGAGGATGTCATCTATCATGTCCTGGCCATCGCTGTTGAACCCGGCAACCCGAAAAACATCTCCTGTCTGAAAGATCTCACGGAAGATGGTGTGACCGTCGCTATCGGTGAACCCACCGGAAATGCGGTGGGAATCGCCACCCAGAAGATCTATGAGAAGGCGGGCCTCTGGGAGGACCTGCAGGACAATATCGTCGTGCGGTCAGGCACCGTTAACGAACTTCTCGTATACATGAATATGGACCAGGCAGATGCCGCCGTCATCTGGGAGGACCTCCTTGACAACTCAGACATCGAACAGGTGGACATCCCCCTGAATGAAGGGTTTGTCAAGGTCGTCCCGGTGGGCACCCTGACGTTCTCAGACAAGCCGGCAGAGGCACAGGCATTTGCTGATTTCGTTGCATCAGACGAAGGAAAGGCTATCTTTGTAAAGCACGGATTTGAGACATACCCGTCTGCAAAATACGGAGATGCCTGAACATTTTTCTTTTTTGCTGTGAAATTACAAGGAAATAATATGCATGGGTTGCGCAGTCCGAACCGAAATGAAACTGACGGCATTTCTTTACCCGCAATGGCTGCTGCAGTTCGTTTCAGGGCAGGCAACGCACCTGCATAACCCAGCTTCATTTCGAGTATCAGCAAAACCAGACCCGAGGCAGAACATATGACAGACATTGTATTCCGACCAATTGGTATTATCCACTCTGAACATACCGAGCATGAGAACACCCCGATTCAGGGGATATTCAACCCGTCACGGGGACAGATTGAGGTCTTCGTCGAATTTGCAGAAGGACTCAAAGACATTGAATCATTCTCTCACCTGATCCTCATCTATCACTTTGACCGTGCCACCGGGAAGAACCTGACCCGGAAGCCTTTCCTGGACGGAGAGAAGGAACGCGGCATCTTTGCCATCCGCCACTTCAACCGGCCGAACCCCATCGGCATATCCATCGTGAAACTGCTGGATGTGCATGACAATATCCTGGAGATTGAGCAGGTGGACATTCTGGACGGGACGCCCCTTCTGGACATCAAACCCTATGTATATCAGTTCGACCACCGTGAGGAGGTCAAAAACGGATGGGTGGATAATACGCACATGGATGACATCGGGAAATGGAATGCCACCCCGAAAGGACTAAGAGACAAGGAGAGAACCAATCGTGAAAAGTGACCTCCGGCGAAACTGGGTCAAGGTCACCACCATCGCGGTGGGTCTTGTTCTCACCGCTTTCATTCTCACCCTGCTCTTTCTTGTGATAACACACCCCTCTCCTGCGGCGGTGGCAGAGTCCCTGATGAGTAAGGAGATCCAGTTTGCGATCTACCTCAGCCTTGCCACATCCATCATATCCACCCTCCTGTGCGTACTCATCGCAGTACCCGCCGCCTACGCACTGGCACGGTACAACTTCTGGGGCAAGAGCTTCGTGAGTACCATCCTTGATCTTCCTCTGGCATTGCCTCCGCTTGTTGCAGGTGTGGCACTCCTGCTCTTCTTTGGCACCACTCCCATCGGTGATGCTCTTGAGTCCATCGGGATTGTCTTTGTCTTTACCCCCCTTGGCATCATCGTCGCCCAGTTCTTTGTGAACATGCCGTTCATGCTAAGGATTATGCGCTCAACATTCACCGATATCTCCCCCAGGTATGAATATGTGGCCTGTACTCTTGGATGCACCAACCTTCAGGCCATATGGAGAGTCACTATTCCGATGGCTGTGAACGGATTTCTCGCAGGCGCTGTCATTACCTGGGCAAAGGGCATTGGTGAATTCGGTGCGGCCCTGATGATCGCCGGCGCCACCCGCATGAAGACCGAGACACTGCCAATCTCACTCTTTCTGAATATGTCATGCGGAGAACTGGAGATGGCCATATCTGCTGCAATCATCCTCATGGTGATCTCGGTGGTATCCCTCTACGTCTTCGAATACTTCGGAGGATCTGCGAAATTCTGACACCGGTGAACATCATGCTGACAATAGAACACATATCAAAAGATTTGGGAGAGTTCATCCTCGACGATGTCTCCCTTGAAGTCAACGACGGAGAGTACTTCGTCATCATCGGGCCCACCGGTGCCGGCAAGACCATCCTTCTGGAGACCATCGCAGGAGTATACCCCCCTGATTCAGGCACCGTATCCCTCGATGGCAGGGATGTCACCTTTGTGCCGCCGCGTGAACGCAACATCACCATGGTCTATCAGGACTATATGCTCTTTCCTCACCTGACCGTTGCAGAGAATATCGGATTTGGCCTGAAGAACCGGAAACTTCCTCCGGCTGAAATTACTGACAAGGTTGCAGCTGTGGCAGAGATCTTCGGCATCGGACACCTGCTCCACCGTTACCCGGACACCCTCTCCGGCGGAGAGCAGCAGCGGGCGGCAATATCACGGGCCATCGTCCTCGAACCCTCAATCCTGCTCCTGGACGAGCCCCTGAGTGCTCTGGACGGGCAGACACGTGAGCGACTCAGGGCTGAACTTAAACGCCTGCATGCCGCCTTCAGGACAACAATCATCCATATCACCCATAACTTTGAGGAGGTGTTTTCCCTTTCATCACGGGTGGCCGTGATGCACCAGGGCAGGGTCCTGCAGGTCGGGACCCCGGACGAGGTATTCCGGCACCCCAACTCAGCGTTTGTTGCAGAGTTCGTCGGCGTCCAGAATATCTTTCGGGGCACCTGCACGGAAACAGACGGCCTATCGGTGGTTCGTGTGGAGGGGGAAGACGGTCCCCACCTCATCTGTTCGTCCCTCTGCACCGCCAGCGCCGGGGTCACGGCAACCGTCCGGCCGGAAGACATCATGGTCTCACGTTCCAGAATCGAATCCACCGCACGGAATTGCTTTGCAGGCACCATCACCGATGTGGCAGATAACGGTTCGATGGTTCGGTTATCCGTCGATACCGGTTTGCCCTTCATTGCCGCAGTAACCCGGCAGGGATGGTACGCACTTGGTGCAGAGATCGGAGATACCGTATATCTGACAGTTATGGCGCAGTCCGTCCATATATTCTAATTTTTATCTCACTCAATCCCGAATTATTACCCATATGTTCCATATGTGCGGCACCTCCCTGAAAACAACCCAAAACCCCCCCCCACCACGCACCATGATCTGCGCAAACATATGGGCAGGGGGTCCTGTGCCACCCGTCTGTCAACAACAATTTAAAACACAGGGGGGCACGACTGGTTTATTTATGGCAAAAACGATTATATTTGATGAAATTCATAAAAATTTTTAAAATTTAAAAATGGCTTTAATTGAACCAATTTCAAAAATAAAAATAATAATGGCTCAAAATACAATTTAGTGACCGAATATTTGAATAAACAGATTTCTGCCCAATTATAATCAACAAAACCATTAAATCTTCAATTAAATGATGTATTCTTACAACATTATGTCGGAGTAGACATGGAACAGGTAGCAGTAGTATCCACATCTGATGAGGGGATCATCAGACAGTTCAAAGAGACGGATGCATGGGGTCTTGCGACCGCAGTCGATCTCAAGAAATGTAACCCGGAAACCATCCGGGATGCGGAAAAGATTCGTGAGTTCGTAGTTCAGCTGTGTGAACTCATTGACATGAAACGATTTGGAGAAACACAGGTCGTTCATTTCGGTCCATGTGACCGGGTTGCCGGCTATTCCATGACCCAGCTGATTGAAACCTCACTGATATCAGGCCACTTTGCCAACGACACAAACGCGGCATACCTCGATATCTTCAGCTGTAAGGAGTACGCTCCCGAGATTGTGGCTGAATTCTGTAAAGATTTCTTTGAAGCTGAATCCTGTACGACACAGGTTCTGTTCAGAAATTAAGTACGGCCCGGATGGGTCGTAAACTCGTTTTTTTGTAGGAGAAAACACTCCTGCACTCATATCATTAAGACCCATGCCCTGCAGCATATACTGTTCCTTACGGTACAGGGAATGATGCACATCTCTGTACCTTTGACATCCTGAATCCTGAAGAGTCTGTTTCTGAGAAATTACCCATGCCTTAATCAGAAGAGAACAGGAAAAAAAGAAAGGAGTGATGATTTGGAAGTCTGGAGCAGACTGAATCATACGGGAGGAATTTTTGAGCGGTGAATTCCCCTCGCATGCAGAGGTGTTGAATGGGGGTATCCTCCTCCCCATCTATCTCTTGTACGGTTCTGTTCAAAAATACCCGCCGGGGAGGGTGAAAGTATTCTTCAGACAGCAGCGTCGACGGGAAACGATGACACCAGCACTCCGCCGGGACCATACAGGTATGCCGTGTCCCCGTCATTATTCCATACATCCTGAGCCCTTCCCCAATAGAGCACGCCTCCGGCTGCTTCACCGGTCCCGGTATACACCGTGACCAGCTCCCCGGGCTCCAGGTGATGAAGAGGAAATGTATACCGGTTGCTTCCGGTATCGTCAGTGAGTATCCACCCGGTCAGATTCTGTGACAGGGTGCCGGTGTTCTGAATGGTCACCCATTCGTCAGCCGGACTGACACCGGTGATCATGACAGCCCATCCTGAAGCTCCTTCTCCCGGCACAGCATCAGGAGGAGCAATGGTCACAGCAGGAGAGGTCGATGGTGTGGCACCTGCCGTCGTGGCTGCCGGTGCTGCCGCTTCCGGACTGCCAGTATCGCCTGTGGTAAAGACTGCGTATACCGGATAATGGTCCGAGACAGCGGTCAGGAGCGGAGGGGCCACCCCAAACCGCTCGTCATACCGGAATACACCGGCAGTGCCGGTATATTCATCAGTGAGGGATTCGGTGATGACCATCCGGTCATAGGTCCTCACGGTATCTCCGGTCGTAGTATCCATGTCATTTCCTGTCAGCCAGTGATACCCGGATGCACGGAGCGGAGTATCAGACTCCTCGTCAAAATACGTGCCATCCGCATTGAAGTCCCCCATCACAATCACATCCGGCTCCGACGGATACGCAGCATAGATCCAGTCCACAACATCGGTTAAGGCGGCAATCTCTTCGGTCGCCTCATCAGGGTCGGTATGAATAACCGCACATACCGCACTGACCGGGTCCTGCGTGCCTTCAAACCAGACGATAAAGGGCTCGCGATGGAACGGGTCTGTCCCCTCCGGTTCCGGGTAGGTCTGCGGCGCACCCTGCAGCCTCACGGTATCGGTATTATAGAAATAGGCATACTGCTCCTTTGACACCGTCCGCCCCAGCCGATCGGAGGCCACATAGGCATAGCGTGAACCGTCGCAGTTCACTTCCTCAAGGAGGGCGGGAAGGGCTGTTCCGGAACTGTCACGGATCTCCTGAATGGCAATGAGATCATATGACCGGATTGTCTGCCCGAGCACATCCATCACATCCTCACGGGCGGCCTTTGTCGTGCCGAAGACCTGAACATTGAATGCACCAACCACAAGCCCGTCTTCTTCCGGGCCGGCAGTCACGGACGGTACAAACTGCAGGATCTCATCACCGTAATTTAGTGCACCGAAGATACCTGCAACAAGCAGTACAAAGATGCCAAGCTTTCCCAGGCGTGAACGTTTTCCCATCCATAGATACATCAGAGCCACAGACAAAAAAAGGATGCATATCCACCCTTTATTGTGGGTTAATACATATCACGGGAGACAACGGTCTCTTCAAACCGGCCGTCACAGAAGACCATGACAGGCACCGTCTCACCCTGGCAAAAGCCCCGCATCGCAAGGTCATATGTCCGGCGGACATACCGAAGCCCCTCTTCTTCAAACAGTGCAAGAAGGGCACGGATGAATGCTATTTGCTGGTCCAGATACTCTTTTTCGTAGCGGATAGTCTCCTCCGCCACTGCTGATGCGTCTTCAGACGTCATGGAGACATGGTATTCCCCGTGCGTATTGAGGCCGGATAGATGGCACCAGTGCACATTCCCCGATTCGTCCGGCTCCCGATGCAGCATATACGGATATACCCGGCAGATCAGGGGGCGATCCCCATAGATGCGGCACCGGCCGGAATCATTCAGAAACGTGCATACATTTCCGTCCGCTGTCTTCAGTGCATACCCGGACACAAAGAACCGCCCGTTCTGGTCGCACGCCTCAAAATAGGGGGCGGGCACCAGCACATCAGGGTGCTCCTGCCGGATACGGCGCACATCCTCATCCAGCAAAAATACATGATCATTGGCTGCCTTTGTGCAGCAGCGCCCACAGCAGGTGCAGGAGAATCCGGTTTCGCTGACGATATCAGCATAGTCTGCCACCGGGTATGTTTCAAGAAGCGCACGCTCCTCTTCCATTCCCTTCAGCCGTCTCAGAATCACTGCCTTTGAGATTATCTCACCTGATGATCTGTTTCTTGCTGAACATACTTGCACCTTTCTTTGCCGGCAGACGTCCACCAATCACGCCTGATAAATCAGATGAGTGGGAAATATACCGTACAGAGACAGGGGCGTGCATGAAGATATCGTCATCCATTGAGACTGACCGGATTTACCGGACAGATTGCCTTGAGGGCATGAAACAGATGCAAACCGGCAGTGTGGATATCGTAGTCACATCGCCCCCCTACAATATCGGCAAACCCTCTGCAACTCATGACGACACCATGCCCTATGATGAATATCTGGACTGGATGCACCGTGTCGCACATGAATCCCGCCGCATTCTTCGTGAGGACGGGTCGTTTTTCTTAAATATCGGCGGAAAACCCCGTGAGCCGTGGGTGCCCTATGATGTCATGCAGGAATTCAGGGAGGATTACGTCCTCCAGAATGTTATTCACTGGGTGAAGTCCATATCGATTGCAAAGGAAGATGCCGGCAATTATGATGCCATAAGAGATGACATCTCCGTCGGACACTACCAGCCGGTAAATTCGGAGAGGTACCTCAGCCAGTGCCATGAACACATCTTCCATTTCACCCCCGCAGGCACAACAAAACTGGATAAGCTTGCCATCGGGGTGAAATATCAGGACAAGACCAATATCGGCCGCTGGAAACAGGCAACACAGGATCTGCGGGACAGGGGGAATGTCTGGTTCATCCCCTACAAAACCATCCGGTCATCCCGGCCGCATCCCACCAGTTTCCCGGAGAAGCTCCCGGAGATGTGTATCCGTCTGCACGGACACACTCCGGATACAGTCGTCTGTGACCCGTTTATGGGCATCGGGAATACAGCACTTGCATGCATCACCCTTGGCGTCCGCTACGTCGGATTTGAGATAGACCCGGAATACTGCGACTGTGCTGAGGAACGGATACGAAGACGAATAACACCGGAACCATAATGGACGCTTTTATCGCACTCATTCTCACCATTGCCGTTATCGCTGTCGTGGCGGCCCGGCATGCCATCCCGCCGTTCCTCACCCTCACCGGAGGAGCACTCCTGTTTGCCCTTCTGACAGGGATGGGGGAGGGAGCAGTTGCGGCATTTACCGCCGGCGCCGGGGCACTCTTCGCACTCCTCGGAATTCCGGTCTACTGCGGATCGGTGATCGCCAAATTCCTGGCACGGGACGGCGGTGCGGAACGTATTGTAGAAGACATCGGGCAGGTTGCCCATCGGCCGGTTTCCGCAGCCGCCATCGCCGGTTACCTGCTCTCCGTTCCGATGATGTGCTGCATCACACCCTTTATCGTCCTCACACCGGTACTTGCGGGCATACGCAGAAAGCTGCACTGCACCACGTCACTCTATTACGCAGCAGCCTGCGGGTCAGTCATCTCGTTTGTCTTTCTCTACCCGCTTCCGGTCACCTACGCAATCACAAACAGCCTGTATCCGGGGGATTTTGCCACCGGCAGCTATCTGCAGGCCGCACTGCCCCTCTCACTCGTTGCACTCATCATTGCTGCATACCTCTCTGGGCGGCATCATACATGCAGCACGGGCAGCCCGGAGAACGAAGAATCAGCTCCCGGCAGTCGCAGGCAGGCATGGATACCGGTCATACTGCCGGTCGCCTGCCTTGCCGCCGGACACCTGATACCACCCCTCTCCATTCTTGCAAACATCAATATCGCCCTTTTTGCCGGCCTCTGCGGTGCCATTCTCCTCTCGCCGGCACAATCCCGCATTCCGGCACTGGAATCAGGTACAAAACATGCGGGGATCATCATCTTTGATCTCTGCGGCGCAGGCGGCCTCGGAGCGGTAGTTGCAGCAGAAGGAGGCATTGCGGCCGCCCTCCCCTCCCTCACCACCATTCTCCCGGCACTGCTTGTGCCCTTTGTCATCGCAGCACTCTTTCAGGCCGCACAGGGCTCAAGGGTTGTTTCTGCGGTCATCACTGCCTCCCTGCTTGCGGGAACAGAGATCATAGCCGCAGTACCCGCACTGCCCCTCGTCCTGATGACAGCAGCAGGGTGCATGATGTTCAGTTTCGTAACAGACCCGTTCTTCTGGCTGATACGCCGGACGACAGGTGAAAGTGTGTGGGATGTCAGTATGCGGTATACGGTGCCGCTGTTCTGCGCAGGCATCATAACCGCCGGGATCACCCTGTTTATATTTATGTAAAAACGTCAGAATTCCGGCATAACGGATAAGAACAGGAATATCTCTTCTTTAATTTCACCGGCACTCAGCATAACACGTCCCTTCTGGAATCCCTTGCTGTTCATGTTCCCGGTATTGAGCGTCACATGCACGCCCCCCTCCCCCTCAACAGGCACTGTAGTGGTTGCAATCTCAATCCAGGGAGCGTCTGATGTCACATGAATCAGAAGCGGACCATTTCCGGTCACAGTCACCGGCAGACGACAGGGGATGGTTATGCCGCGGGCCAGATTGTGCATCGTCAGATGCGGCTCGGGAAGGAGAATTCCGGGAGTGCTGTCCGGCGTATCCATAATCACCTCACCGGATTCAGACCCGGCGGACTCAGAAACACCAGAATCATGTTCATCATGTTCATCATGTTCATGAACATCGAATTCCGGCACAGCCGAAACAGGAATTTCAGAATCAGGACCCTCACATTCATAAACCCCGGATTTGGATACGTCAGAATCAGGGCCTTCACCTTCATGAACACCGGATTCCGGCATCCCTGATTCAGGCATCTCAGACATGGGCATCACGCACCCTGAGACAAACGACTCTTCCACAACAGATTCTACCATACCAGACACCTCATCCTCCAGAACAGGAGGGAAAGCAGATGAAGACGGTGGCACGGGAAGGGACGATGGCACCCTCTCTTCTGCCGGAGGGAGGGTGTCTGCCTGTACGGGTTCATCACGGGTGGGAAATGGAATTTCAGCGGGGAATATATCCTGTGCCCCCCGGCTGCACCACGGGCATGCCGACAGGTGACCGCCGAACCAGTGATTCAGGTTCGCCCTGCAGTGTTTCATTGCCATGATCTCAGAGAGAAGGCAGTCCTTCCACTCCCCTGCTGAGGGGCGGCGCTTTGGTTCTGCAATGCCGTCTGCAAAACACCGGAAAAAAAGACGCCGGAGAGACGGGGGGATAATACGGTAATCCGGTGCAAAGGAGGGAGGATAAATGTGCTGATCGGGTGCGGCAAAGGCAAATACCCCGTTTTGGATCTTCTGCTCGATACCCGGCAAGGCTGAGACACCCTCTCCTCCCGCCTGAAACGGATGGACACCACCCATGAGAAGCTTGAAGACCATGACCGCAAGGCCAAAGAGATCGCCATAATACCGGTCGACACGTTTCTCCACGAAATTATATCCCTGAAGTTCCGGCGGCAGGTATTCCCCGGTACCTACAGAGGAGGGAAAGATACGGCCCGATATACCGTCACGAATCTGAAATGAATCACAATCGATAACCGCGACTGCGGCCGTGCGGGCGATGAGAATATTTCTGCCGGAAAAATCTGCGATACAGTGTCCGTGACGGTGGATGTCATCAGTTACGGCTGCAATGTTGTAGGCTGCAGTGAGCAGATACCGCCAGGAAAAGGCACCCCCAAACTGTCGGATACGATCCTGCGGGTCATAATAACAGTGCGCTTCCCGGAAGAGATCGGTATCAACAAGAGGCATCGTATATCCAACAAAATTCCTGCTCCCGAGAGGCGAATCAAAGAGAACAGAACCCGGCCACGCGAGCACAACAGACCCGTGCCTCTCCCTGCGGTTTATCAGACCGGCGCCCGGCGGATGTGCCACCATTGCCATAATCTTCTGAAAAAGGGTTGCAGTACACCGGTTTTCATAGAATATCTTGGCACAGTATTCGGGAGTGCCCTCAATGAGAAAGATCTCCCCTTCACCTCCGGCTTTCAGAAGTTCAGTGAGATGGACCGGTGCGCCTGCCCCGTCATACACAACACGTTTATCCAGTATCTTCACCTCTCCCTTCATCTGACACAATTACAACCAGAGTCTTATCATCTTCTGAAAAGGTAATGAACCTATCTGATGACAGAAGCCCGGCAATGGCCCGGTCACCCTCCGGTGTTCCGGCGAGCGGGGCAACTGCCGAAAAGAAGGGACGAAAAAACGGGACGTATGGGTGGTACCCGTCCGGTTTTTTCTCAAGGACCAGCCGTTCGCATCCGTCCGTAAAGACCGAACATGCAGTAACGGCAGGCAGGTCGGATGAAAGCACACAGGCATCCTCATATCCCTCATCGGTGAGCGGCACCACTTCATTCACGTAGCGTCGCTCATGAGGGGCAGAAAGCAGGACAATCTCATCCCCCTGCAGGCAGACCACCGCCCCATCCCCGATCCGGGCTGTTGCCACGACATTCCCATACCAGAGAAGAATAATCAGGGTGCAGGCAAACGAACGGGGATTCGCTCCACAGGCAGCCGCCCGGGTCATGACCGCATCATGGGCAGCTTTGCAGGCCGCATTCAGCATCCGGCTGTTCTTTTCAATATCGGCATCGCACCCGGCTCCATCCGGCCAGGGACGAAAAAAAGATGTCAGCGCCGAAACAGCTGCTGATACCGCAGCCAATGCACCCTCTCTGCCATGCACCGCACTTCCCAGCCCATCTGCAACAGCGACCGCCGCACCTGACCCGCCAAAGACCGCCGCATCCCAGGCATCCTGACAGGGCATCTCTCCCGCATCATGCGACGGACCGGCAACAGCAGCACCGGAAATCCGGTAGCGGACTTCTGCCGGGAGAGAGTCGGGCATCATGCACCACACTCAGCGGATCTTATAGGAATGGTATCTCGCCCCATCCTGCGGGACCGAAGAAGTCTTCCAGTATGACCTGGTCACCGGTGCCGGATGTGGACACCTTCGCCTGGCTGCGGGAGAGCCAGACAAACATCTCGGAGAACCGATTCTCCCTGAGCCGGACCGGGTCACGCCCCGGGGGAGAAATGGCAGCCAGAATATTCATATCCGCCGGTTCTGCACCAACAGCGAAGAACAGAAAATCTCCATTCTCCTCACCCGACCGGATGGCACCGGTCACCTCCTCCCAGAGTGGGTCACCATCATACATATCGGTCGGCTCCCCATCAGTGACGAGAAAGATCCATGGCCGGTATGAATCCATCCCTGCTGTATGGTATTGCTCCTTTCGTTCCTTTACCAGGGCAATGGCACACTGTATCGCCTCTCCCATCGGAGTCAGTCCGGCGGCGATTATTCCGGGAGGTGTGAACTCCTCAACGAGAGAGAACGGGTGAGCCACCTCAACGGTCTCACCAAATGTAACAACTGCGATATCCACCCGTTTACGGGCAAGTGCATCAGAACTCAGTTCTTCTTTGAATGCCCGGAGCCCTTCGTTCAGATCATCAATTTTGCCATGAATGGACATCGACCCTGAAGTGTCAAGCAGCAGCACGATAGGACAATGGGGCTCCCCGGGATACGCAATCTCAACCAAATCCTCTAATCCGCTCATATATACTCACAAACACCGTCCCGGAATAATCATATCCGGTGACTGAATATTTGACGGTGCCCCCTATAAAATACGCTGTCATCGATTCAGCCCCATCCTCCGCCCCGAAACACCCCCACCACCACAACATATAATATATACCTGTGCCCATTCTGGAGCAGAGACTAAATATGAGAAACATCAGCAGTAGGGGTGACTGCTGCAGAGTTCTTGCCTTACTGGGGATTGTCGCATTCTGTATTGGCGGGGGGGCAGCAGAAACAGGGACACCACCCGATTCATTTGACTACGCAAATGCAGGCATTGCACTGGCGAATGCAGGAGATTATCAGGCGGCACTGGCGTATTATGATAAAGCACTTGAACAGCATCCAGATATTGCAGAGATACATTACAACAGGGCAGTTGCACTGGAGCATCTTGGAATGCGAGAACTGGCGGTCTCAGAATATGAGGCTGCCATTGAAATTGACCCGAATCTCATGGAGGCACAGACAAACCTGTTTCTCCTGACGCTTGATATCATCAATCCGGTGACGATTGCATTGGCCACCCTCGGCGGATGCATACTCGCTCTCTCCCACCACAGGCATAAGAGAAAAGAGGAGATGGAAAAGCGGGTTCTTCAGGGAATCATCCGGGAATGAGATGTCCGACTTCTGCGAAAAGAGACGGCACCCATCCATTCTGAATACCGGGCCGTCCTTTCGTAAACCATCGACACGTGCCGCGAACCGGCCAGCGGCAGATGATTCGCAAAAAATGTCATGGGAGTCGTGACCGAGCCGGACAATACAACCCCCCTCATTTCAGAAGTGATTCATTATCCATTCCGTGAGAGCGGCTGAATGACAAACTGGCTTCCCGGTTCCCCGTGGTACACTGTGGGAAAACTGTATACTACCACCTTCTTTACCGTTCCGTCCGCATCAATCAGCCGCTCTTCCATCGGAGGCGCCACCTCGCCTTTTGAATAAACATGAATCATCCTGTCGGTGACAAAATCGAGATCATCAGGATGAATAAACCCGCTGAACGACAGCATCTCCACATCCTGATTCAATGGAATGCCCAGGAATTCCCGAAGTCGCGTATTTGCGTAGAGAATTTTTCCACCGGCATGAATACCAATCATACTGCCCGAATGGTCAAGCAGACTCTCATAGCGCTTCTCGGTCAGACGCAATGATTCCAGCATATTCCGGTTCTGGATCATCATTGCAGCCTGATTAATAATTGTCTCAATAAGAGACACAGACCGTGATTCGATGTTCGTTTCCGATACAACAATACAGGTACCCAGAAGAACGCTGCCGGAAATAATTCCCATAGAAAGACAGAAGGACTTCTGCAGCAGCTCATCAAAGGCCCTCCCTGCAGCATCGCCAAAGGATGTGCAGAACTGAGCCGCACAATCAGGCGAAAATGGCTTTAGATTTGGGGGCGAGATACGCCGTGCAATCTCGATGGAACAGGGAAATCGCATCCCTTTTGCGCCATCAAGAATAGCCACCGGGTTTGTATTACCCCGATCATCCCCACAGAGCACCTCATGAAAATGATAGAACCCGCCATGGAGGGAGAAAAACAGGAGGAGTGATGAGGGAGCAACTTTTCGGAGATATTCTGCAGCATACAGGGATATACTATCCTCTTCGGACAGCATCACCAGTCCGCCGGAAAAATCAGATAACAACGTCAGATCCTCCACAAGATCACATTTTGCTTTCTGAATCCGCATCTGTTCGGTAATATCACGACCAACTGACTGATAACCAACAAGCGTCCCTGAGTCAGTGAATATCCCCCGGTTTGTCCACTGGTGCCATGCCTCGGATCCATCCGGCATGATCACAGGATTTGCAAAGGAGACAACCGGATCATCAGGTGTGAGACCAGATAACCGGGATGAGACGTTTTTTTGGTATGCTGCCGGGATGGAAGGGGCAAATACCGTACCAATCACCTCCAGACGGTCGATGCCAAACGCCCTGCAGTATGCATCATTCACAAACGTGATTGTCCTGTCCGGACGATACCGGATGATAAATTCAGTCTGGTCTTCGACTACCGCCCGGTACAGCGCCTCTTTCATTCTGAGCTGTGCCTGGCATTCACGCCGTTGTGTTATATCTTCAAAGATCAGTGTTGTCGCACCACCACCATCCGGCAGAACGGTTCTGATACATTTGGTCCTGAATATCTGTGACCCGTCAGCCGTTTCTACCGGTATCTCTTTTTCAAATATCTCGCCCGAGGGAGAGGAGGCGGCCTTCTCCATCACCTCATCATCAACGAGTGTGAAGGGAACTTCCGAAAGGCATTTCCCGGCGATATCATCGAGCTCGTACCCCTCGATCCTGAGAAAACGGGCATTCGCAAAGTCGATGTCGCCTGACGAGTTGAGAACAAGGATTGCATCAGACGTGAGGCTCAGCATCTCGGAGAGAGGCACACGGTCCGATATAAAATACAGTTTTGCTGTGCAGACCTTTTTTACTTCAACTTCACCGGATATCAGAAGAACATCGAGATATTTGGCAACGGAGTTACGATTTATATGAATTTTACGCGAGATTTCGGTGATACTCATCCCTCGACGGTTCGATCTGAGCATCTGTTTTATACGATCCAGTTCCGGAGAATACCTCTCCAAGATATATCAGCCCCTGACATAAAATCTCACAACCACCCATATATATAATTTTTTGATGCGAAAAATTGGTTATATACAATTACCCATTTTAACCAAATACAGGCAGATAATACTTTTTAAACCAGACAATCAGGAAACGATTGTAATGACCGGAAACAATACTCTGCAATCACCCCAGCTCAAATGAAGTGACGCCAAAGATCTCCTGCAGCGGAAGCACCGGGATATTCCGGGAGTACATTCTCGCGGTGCCGAAGACCTCCTCCATATGCCTGTTCCGGGCCATCGCTACTGCCGCAGCGTTTGGTTCGGGCGTATCAAAGAAGAAGACTTCTCCGGGAATCAATTCGGTGAGACCTTCAACGATGCGTTCTGCAATTACAGGCGTATCTGCAAAGACCGGTCCGATTTTATGCCCCTCAAAGCAGCGGCGAATCACCCCATACCCGCCGATGGATTCATCCGGGTGAAGAAACGCCAGTGCCAGGGTTTCATCCCGCGATATCCATTTATCCACAAACCGACTGCGTTCTGCCGGGAAATGACGCCTGTCATATGCTGAAAGAGCATCAAAGGGCAGTTCCTGTGCAGACACCAGATCCGGCTGCGCACGCCCGTCTGCTGTACCCTGCCAGCGGATATTCCGGTATGCGTAGATGAGACCGGCATTCTCAGCATATTTGTTCTGCATCTCAAAGACACCGTCTCCACCGAAATTTCTCTCTCCTGTATGGGCCATGCCATGATTCCAGAGTTTCCACCCGGCCCCCTCTCCCCGGATATCCTCACGGATGATATAGAACCCCCCAAAGGAGAAAGACGCATCATAGTTGGTCACGACCAGTGTGCCTACGATCTCCCCGTCTCTCTCTGCGACAAACCACCCGTCCGGATCTGCCGCATAATGGCATTCCCCGTCATGGATCCCGGGATTCCACCCTTCAACCCGTGCCCATTCTATGAACACGGGAACTTCATCTTCTGTAGCAGTGCGTATCTGCACATCTGTCCCGTCTATTCTGGCCATATCGTACTATCCGGATATCGTTCCGGACCCTCCCTGTCAGATACCGGTATATCCTGCCGTTCCTGCAGACCTTCCCGTACCCTATAACAGATTAAGGGGCACCCTGCCATTTCATCCTTATGAAATCCTGCTGCATGTCTACGGGCAGCACACGACACCATGCTGCCGCCACCCCCCATCTTCACCCGCACAACCACAGGCCGTGAATTTCTTCATCTCAGAGAACGGAATTTATCTGATGAAAGGCTGCAGACCGGGAGATATTATTCTGGCCCCGTTCCGGCTGGGAAACAGCACATATCCACGACCCCTGGTGATACTCGCAATAGCAAATGATGAAGACCTGCAGGTCTGCCCGGTCACGTCCCGTCGCCCGTCAGACACGCCTGCCATGGAATGCTCCATCCATCATTTCCAAAAAGGAGGCCTTGATCTCTTCGAGGACAGCTATATTCTGCTCCATGAAACCGGGACTATCCGTAAAAAATCCATCCGCTCGAAAAAAGGAACCCTTGAGCCGGATTATTTCACGGCAGTCCTCGAGCGTGTCCGGGCAGACATATAAGTGCCAGATAACAAAGAGGCAGACACGGGAGAGATAAAGAGAGCACACTCCGGCACGAACACGGACACCGCAGGGTGCTGAATCAGTCAGAACCGGCAATTCGCGAGGGAATCACCTTTTCGGCCGTATCGCCAAAGATATCCTCATACATGACATACGCCGCATGCTTCATCCCAAGGCTGCGGTAAGCCTCGCGGGCCGCCCAATTCTCCTCTTCCACATACAGGCGAAGCCCCGCCACGTCCGGGCGCCGGTGTGCTTCACCGGAAATCCATGCATATAACGCCGAGAAAACTCCTGTCCGTCGGCATTCCGGAACAATATAAACGCTCTGTATCCACCAGTAATGTCCGTTTCTCCAGTCACTCCATTCGCGGGTAATCATGCACTGCCCGACCACCTTCCCGTTATATTCCGCCACCAGGTACCACCCCTTCGCCGGGTCTTTCAGAAGGGACAGAGCCCCGTGCTTTGCCGTTTCCGGGTCAAGCATCCTCCCCTCCGTCTCATATGCCATATCACAGTTTCGTGCAGCAATCACATCTCCGTCAGCAGGCACGGCAACCCTGATCTGCAGGCCTGCATGCGCATCCGTATCATCTCCGGTCGTCATAAATCAGGAGAAAGGTAGTCTGCGGCACCAATGAGTTTTCCGGAATCAGCTCTCCACAGCCGTCATCACTGCGGGATTCACGAACCAGGGGAAACCAGATACGAAAACGGAGTCATATCTGAGACGGCAGTGCAGACGGTCACCCCCGTAAGACCCGCCGGCAGATTCAGATCATACACCCGGGGAGGACAGATAAAAAAAAAGGGAATATTACCAACGTGAAACAGCCGGAAAACAGGAGATTTTTCACCCGAAGATCCCAAAGAGCCCCCGTTTCGCCTTTTCTGCGTTTGCCAGCGATTCAAACCGTGCCTGCTCCTGCTCCATCGCCTGCACCTGCTCTCTGAGAAGAGTGGCAGTCTCCGGATCACAGCCGCACCCTTCAATCAGGCGGTTCATCTCGGCGATACGGACACGGTTCTGAACCACTTCCTGCATCATTGCATCTGCGGATGTATGGTCGCCCCCAAACAAAAAGACCATGAACCCATTCTGCGAACGAATCCGTTCTTCATTCTGCACCGCATTTCGAACAGAACCATTAATCTCTTCAGAAAGACGGATCAGGTCCGGTGCGTTCCCTCCCGTAAGCGGAGCTGCGGCACGGAATGCAAATACCGCCCCCCCCGCCACCTGCACGGGAGAAATGGTGCCTTCTGCACCCGCCTGATATACCTGGTTTCGTTCGGCAACCATCGCCCTCAGGCGTGTTGCATTACAGGCCTCATCCGGACTGCACTCCTGTGTCCGTACCGTTACCTGTTCCCGTACCGTGACCCGTTCCTGCAGACTGGCATTATCAGGCCCGGCCGAATCATTCCCATATCCCGGGCCGGATCCGGGTCCGGCACCAATGGTGACACCCTGCGCTGCAGAAACCGGCATACAGACGAAAATGACAAGAAAAACTGCTGCAAGGATGCAGTATACATAACAGACTGATCTCATATGAGTAAGACACCTCCTCGTTGTCTCCTGTCATTCCCTCATTCACTTCGGAAAGGACAGACATCCTCCATGTCATTCTTCACCGTATTTATGCATTCCGTCCGTAAATGAAGGAAAAACGGACAGACAGGTGTAGAAAAATGGTCCCCACAAAGACAAACGGCACAGGAATATCTATATTGCCTATAGCAGAGAATACCCGGCGGTGAGCAACCATGGATGGATATGCCAACAAAATTGCCTGGGTGGATTTGGGGAAGAAGAAGATCTCCATCCGGACAACAGATGCTGAGATGAAACGCCATTACATCGGGGGGAGAGGATTTGGCGCACACATCATCTCCTCACAGATGGACCCACGGACGGACCCGCTGGACCCCGCAAATATGATCACATTTATGACCGGCCCCACCACAGGAACCGGCATCCCTCTCGGAAACCGGTATGAGGTATGTACCAAGTCGCCCCTGAACGGGACACTGATGTCATCCAACAGCGGAGGAGTGTTTGGCTGGAAGATGAAGAAAGCGGGATTTGACGGCGTTGTTGTTACAGGAAAAGCAGATACACCTTCATATCTCTATCTGGAGAACGGGACTGCTGAAATACGGAACGCAGCAGACTACTGGGGAAAGACAACCCACGAAACCACGGACGCACTCCAGGAGGATCTGGAAGATGCAAAGGCACGCGTGCTCTGTATCGGGCCCGCCGGGGAGCATCTGAGCCTGCTCGCCTGTGTGATAAACGACCGGGATCGTGCCGCAGGCAGAGGCGGTGCCGGTGCCGTGATGGGGGCAAAAAACCTGAAGGCCATTGTCGCAACCGGAGACATGCCAATAAAACCAGCTGATCCGGATCGCCTGGATGCGGTGAAAGAAAGAATCCGCACGAAAATTCAGGAGAACGGCATATGCGATGGACTGCAGCTCTATGGCACATCAATCCTTGTCAACATCATTCACGGAAACGATATCCTTCCGACACGGAACTTCCAGCGCTGCAACTTCGCGAATCCTGAAGCAGTATCAGGGGAACGGATGAGGGAGACCATCCTGAAAAAAGAGAAGGGCTGCTATGCATGCATTGTCAAGTGCAGCCGGGTATGCGAAGTGGAGGGAGAGACGCATGAAGGGCCGGAGTATGAAGGGGTCTGGGGATTTGGCCCGGACCTCGGAATTGATGACCTGCCGCTCATTACACAGGCAAACTGGCTCTGCAACAAACTCGGTCTCGACAACATCGGCACGGCCGGCGCCATAGCCTGTGCGATGGAGATGAGAGAAAAAGGCTATATCAGCGAGGGTCCCACGTTTGGTGATGGCTCAGGCCTTCTGGAACTGGTCAGCCAGATGGGACACCGGGAGGGATTTGGCGCCGAACTGACAGACAGTTCGTACCGCTTTGCCATGAAATACGGCCACCCGGAACTTTCGATGAGCGTAAAGATGCAGGATCTGCCGGCATACGACCCACGCGGCCTCCAGGGGCACGGGCTTGCGTATGCCACCAGTGTCCGCGGCGGCGATCATGTCTACGGCTACATGATATCACCGGAAGTGCTTGGTTCACCGGAGAAACTGGACCCCTATGCAAGCGAAGGGAAGGCACTGTGGGTGAAGATCTTCCAGGACCTGACCGCCGCCATTGATGCATCAGGCCTCTGCCTCTTTACCTCCTTTGCACTGAACGCAGATGATTATGCAGACCTGATGTCTGCGACGACGGGGACAAATATCGATGCGGCCGAATTCCTGAAAATCGGGGAGCGGATCTGGAATGTCCAGAAGCTCTTCAACCTCGCGGTCGGATACACAAAAGCCGACGACACCCTCCCGGATCGCCTGCTCACAGAACCCCTGCAGGACGGCGCTCCGAAAGGACGGATCTGGGAACGACAGCCCCTGCTGGACGAATACTATGCAGAACGCGGGTGGGACAACGAAGGTGTGCCCACGCCTCAAAAACTCAAAGAACTCGGTATCACTGCGAAAGGAACCATGCATGCTCACACCTGAAGAAAAAGAACAGTTTGTACGCCAGATCTCAATTCTGGGAGAAGACGGGCAGGAAAAACTAAAACGCGCCTCTGTACTGGTGGCAGGGGCAGGGGGGCTGGGGACATCTGTTGCCCTCCATTGTGCCTTTGCCGGCTTCGGCACGATCCGTATCGCAGACTGCGACAGAATCGAACGCTCAAACCTCAACCGCCAGACCCTGTACCGTCTGCACGATATCGGACGAATGAAAGCAGATGTGGCAGTGGAGAGAATACAGGGAGTCACCCCGTATCTCTGTGCAGAGGCGGTACACACCGTCATCACTGCAGAGAATGTTCTCCGGATGACAACGGGCATGGATATCATCATTGATGCAATGGATAACTACGACACCCGCTACATTCTTGCAGATGCGGCAGAAGAACGGGGAATTCCATTCATTCATGGTGCGATTGACGGATTTTATGGACAGGTTTCAACAATCGTGCCGGGCAGGTCCGCCTGTCTGCGGTGCATTGTCCCCCACCCGCCTCCACCCGGAAAAGTCCCGGCACTCTCCGCCACGACAGGGATCATCGGAAGCATTCAGGTAACGGAAGCACTAAAATGCATTCTCGGGAGAGGCACCCTCCTTACCGACAGGCTGCTCTTGTGGGACGGCCTTCATTGTGAAATGGATACGATTGAGAACACTCCCCTGAAGGAATGTCCACACTGCGGAACCAAGAGGGGGAACTGAACCAAAGGAGATAAGATGATAGTAACGGTAAAGACATTCGCAACCCTGCGCCGGTTTATGGAGAAGGAGGCAGAGGTGACCGTAGAGGAAGGCACCACGGCAGGGGAACTCCTGCTGATGCTTTCAGCAGCACATCCCGGCCTAAAAAGCGAACTCTTTGACGAGAACGGGGAACTCCGTAAATATGTAAACATCCTGAAGAACGGAAGAAATATCCATTTCCTGAAGAAACTCGGGACAGTCCTGGAAGAAGATGATTTGATTGCCATCTTCCCCCCCTCCGGCGGGGGATAATGAGCGAAGATCTCACCATCTGCCCGGATACACTCCATTTTTAGGCATTCCCTGCTGCGGTGCCGGGATGGCCACCGCAACCGTTGCAGATCGGGGGATGTTCGGATGCACACATATATGCCCATATGAGTAATATTACTTGACGGAGAGTATCCGCTATGAACGTATGTATTACATCAAAAGGCGATTCACCAGAATCTGCTGCAGAAAACCGCTTCGGAAGGACACCATTCTTTATTGTCTACGATGATGAAACGGGAGATGTCATTGAGACCATCAGCAATGCAAGCGCAAATGATGCCAGCGGCGTCGGCCCCAAGGTTGTCCAGATGCTGGTATCAAAGGGCGTCAATGTCGTCATCACCGGACAGGTCGGCGGGAACGCCAACAAGGGCCTTGAAATTGCAGGCATCCCCACCTATGCATTCGGCGAGGCAAAGACCGTTGCAGAGGCATACGCTGCATACAAAGCAGGAACACTGACCCGTATCGTCTAAAGGAGTGACGATTCCATTACAGGCATGAACATCGTCGTTGCCAGCGGCAAGGGCGGCACCGGAAAGACCATGGTCTCCGTAAATCTCGCATGGTCAATCTCACAGTCACGGGAGACACATCTGATAGACTGTGATGCAGAAGAGCCAAACGTCCATCTCTTCTATCCCGGCAGGAAGACAGAAGAACCGGTAACCGTGAAGGTGCCTGAGGTTAGCAGCGAAAAATGCACATTATGCGGCGCCTGCGGTGAATTCTGCAGATATGGAGCAATTTCAGTCCTCACCAAAACCGTGATGTTCCAGGCACACCTCTGCCATTCATGCGGCGGATGCCTGCTGTCCTGTCCGGCAGACGCCATCACCGAGGTCCCCCGGCGGATTGGAATGGTAACCCAAAGCCAGCCGTCTTCCTCACTCACGGTCATCTCAGGCATTCTTGACGAAGGGGAGATCGCAGCACCGGCCGTCATTACGGCAGCCAAAGAGGCAGGAGAGTGGGACGGCGTATCCATCCTTGACGGGCCGCCCGGCAGCGCCTGTCCGGTAATTGAGACAATGGAAGGCGCAGACGTCTGTATTCTTGTCACCGAATCGACACCCTCCGGCCTCGCAGACCTCAGGAGAGCCGCACGCCTCGCAGAAGCACTGGGTATTCCTGCCGGAGTTGTCATCAACCGGAGTGATGGCGAGGATGGCCCGACACTCGCATTCTGTGCAGAAGAAGGAATCCCGGTTCTCCTGACGATTCCCTTTGACCGGGAAATCGCTGCAATCCAGAACAGGGGTGCTATACTCTGCGCTGAAAAAGAAGAGTGGAAAGAATTCTTTTTCCGATTATATGAAGATGCCCTCACCATCGCCACCGGAGGCATCACATGAAGACCATCGCAGTGATGAGCGGCAAGGGCGGCACCGGAAAAACGATGGTAGCCGCCGGATTTGCCGTATTTTCCGATGAACGGCTGATTCTGGCAGACTGTGATGTCGATGCAGCAAATCTCAGCCTGCTCCTGGAGACGTCAGGGACGGCATGCCGCCCGTTCATGGGACTGGAGTGTGCATCCATTGACGAGACCCGGTGTGTCGGATGCGGACTGTGTGCAGTATACTGCCGGTTCTCTGCAATCGACCAGGGGGACGATGGAATATTCCGTGTCAATCCCCTGAAATGCGAGGGGTGCGCCGTGTGCACCCTGGTATGTAAGGAAGACGCAGTCACGATTGCCGAACGCCAGAGCGGCGAAGTCTGTCATTCTGACACACCTCAGGGTCCGCTCTTCCATGCAGAACTCTTCCCCGGCTCCGGCACCAGCGGCCGGCTGGTCTTTGAGGTGAAAAAGGACGCACTGAACAAAGAAGCAGATGCCCCGGCATTTCTGATTGACGGCCCTCCCGGGATCGGGTGCCCTGTGATCTCTGCGATCAGCGGTGTAGACGCTGTCGTCCTTGTGACCGAGCCCGGCATATCGGCCCTCCATGATCTCCGGCGTCTGGTGACCATATGCCGTCAGTTTGGTGTGTCAATGTTTCTGGTGCTGAATAAAGCAGACCTTGACGAGGAACGCGCAGAGGATGTCAGGAGATACTGCGCACAGGAAGCAATCGAGATCATCGGCACGATACCCTTTGATCCGGCAGTCATTGAGGCCGCCCGCCGTGGGGAGTCTGTCGCAGATACGGACACCCCGGCTGCCATAAGCCTGAAAAATGCATGGAAGACGCTCTCTTTGGCAATGGGGATCTCCCCATGAACTGCGGTGCCGGAGGGGGAAACCGGCGACGCGGCCGTCCCCGACGCACCAGGATGATAGAAACGGAGGGGATATGGCGGTGTTACGGACCCTGCTGCACCCGGGGAGAACAGCACCCCCGTGAGACGGTCACCCTCCTCCCCGAAGAGCTGGAGGCATTCAGGCTGGTTGACAGCGAGGGGCTTGACCAGGAATCCGCTGCAGAACGGATGCATATCTCCCGGAGAACACTCTGGCGCGATGTCCATACTGCCCGGAAAAAAGTGGCTGATGCTCTCTCAGAGGGGAAGGTCATCATCATCTCAGACTGTGGAAAGACCGGTCAGGACACCTGCATTCTCTCGGATTCAGAGACGGCAGAGGATGAAACACTGCCGCAACCGGAACTGTAATTATGCACATATGAGTAATATATGTGTGTTACCAGGAGTGATACAGATGCCAGGATTTGATGGAACCGGACCCCTTGGACGGGGCGGACGGACAGGCCGCGGGATGGGGCGTTGCCCCCCTGTGGGAACAGTAGCACCAGAAGAAGGAGCAGCAGCAGGGTCACAGGAGAGTGTACCCCCGGGACCCGCCTACCAGAATGGTATAGGGGGAGGATTCGGTATGGGTCGCGGCAGAGGAGGCCGGGGCCGGGGTTGTGGCCGCGGATTCGGCCGCAGATAACCGCTCTGAGATACACCGGGGATGCCATTTTCCCCAAAACGCAATTTTTCCAGAGACAAAATCTCTTTCATTTACAGTTTCTTTTTCATTCAAAGCCCATTCAGGGAGTGGGACTGCCCCCTTCATGAGTACCATTGAACCGTGTTGCCCCCGCCCAAAACGGTCTGAATCAGGCATTTGAAAAAACGGACGCACCACGTACACCGTTCTTTGCGGGCAGACAAATTCCATATCATTAAACCCAAACACATGCCAGGTACGTATATCCATGAAACCACGCGATACGCAGACATTCCTGATCGCCGCAATCATTGTTCTCATCGGTATCATTGCCTATCTCATCCTTTTCCCCTGCATCACCCCTGCAGATGCACCCCCGGAGAAAGCACCTGACGCCCGTGACACCCTCTACCAGGTGTCAACCATAAACGCCCTCCTCCAGAGTGTCTATGACGGTATTGTCCCCATATCGGAGGCGCAGATGCACGGTGACACCGCCATCGGCACCACTGACGGACTTGACGGGGAGTTGATCGGCGTGGACGGCGGGTATTATGTCATCCGTTCAGACGGGGTGGCATATCCGCTGGACGGCACCATCACAACACCCTTTATCTCTGCCACCTTCTTTGACCCGGATTTTACCATCCCGGTGAATGACACTGCAGACATAAGCGGGTTTGGGGAGCAGCTTGAGTCCGGCCTCCCCTCTGCAAACATGTTCTACGCCATCCGCATGGACGGCACATTTGACTATGTAAAGACACGGAGTATGCCAAAACAGACCCGCCCGTATCCGAAACTTGCAGATGTGGTGGCAGAACAGTCGGTGTTTGAGTTCCACAATACAACAGGCACCATCGTGGGATTCTGGTCCCCTGATTTTGTGAGCGGCTTCAACGTGCCGGGGTACCACATTCACTTCATCACCGATGACCGCACCGCAGGCGGGCATGTGCTGGACCTCCGGATGAACGACGGGGAGATAAAAGTCGACATCACCCCGGATCTGTATATAGTCCTCCCCACCGAGGGTGATTTTTACCATGTCAATCTCACCGAAGACCTGAGTTCGGCACTGGAATCTGTTGAGAAGAGCTAAAATCCTTCTTTTTTTCGGCCGGTTTAAACGATACCGGAATCCAAAAATGGAAAACCGCATTTCTGCCTGCACGACGCCGGTGTTCACAGCCAGTGCATGCAGGCACCCATACAGCGTATGTAATACAGGATACGGATGAAAAATCCATGACCGAAACCAAAGGAGAGGAGGACGGGCAGGCTTAATCTGCTGCATTTTCTTCAGGCACACGGGCGGGAGGCGGAGGGAGAATGCCCTGCCGGGAGAGCTCACCCCATGCCCTGCGTGTCACTTCTGAGCTGAACTCAAACTCAGACCGGAGATCATTGACATATGCCTTGCCACGAATTCTCCGGTAAAAAGGGAAATCCTGCAGCAGAACCGTATATGGGCGTTTGGGAGAGATGTACACATATTTTGAGGTAATAAGAGAATCCCTGACAATATCCATCGCCAAATTGCCATCTGACCGGGGATCAATGAAGATATCAATGACGACCATCATTTCGGTCTTTCCGGAATTCTGGCTTGCAGTGGGCTCCTGAAAGATGGCATAATTCGGAATGGACACAACCGAATCGTCAGGGGTTACCACCCGTGTCGCCCGCAGACCAATATCGGTGACTTCTCCATATGTACCGCTCACCTCTATCTTGTCACCAATCTGGTATGGCCGTTCAAAGGCGATCACAATTCCGCCGATGATATCAGCAAAGATATCCTTCAGCCCAAACCCGATTGCAGCACCAAACAGACCGGAAAACAACGCCAGTTCGGTAAGACCCGGATCAAAGATCGTCTTCAGGACGAAATATACTGCTGAGACATAAACGATTATTTTCAGGAGAGGGATAACCATCGTGACCGCAATGCGGTATCTGCCGGCCTTCTCTGAGAACCTGCGCAAAAGAAAAACGGCGACTTTGACAATGAGATATGCGCCAACAAATATCAGCACAATCGTGATAATCAGGTCCAGATCCGGGATGGCCGATGAGACCTGTGAAACGTCACCGGACAGGTTAGTAATTTCCGCCATCTACCACACCATCCTGTTCCGGGTCAGGTATCCTTTTACACAACTGAGCGCCCCGGGTCTTATCTGGAAATATCTGTTCTCTTCAACCACCAGACCCTGGTTTTTCAGCCGGAACAGAGCCTGTTTCAGGTTAATCTCCGGACCTGCAATCTCTGCCAGATCCACCATGCTGACGGATTCCATGGAGAGGATGATTGTCAGCAGGAATGATTCATGGATATCCAGGTTGATCGCACAGGGAACATCAGGAATATCCGCCACCCGTACCGTCTTCCCGTCCAGAGATCGGTCCCATATCCGTTCTGCCACCCCATAATTGCCATCTGCAATCCGGATAATTTTGTCAAACGCGGCCTCTTCAGGGTCCGCCTTATGAATCCCGTTTGTCCCGGTTCCCCCTTCACGAAGATGGGGCACCGGGATTGTCACGGTTTTTTGGGAAAAGGGCAGTTTTACCGTGCGGTGCTGAGCAGAGAGAATAGGCTCCTCCCGGGGAGCGGCGTCATCAATAAATTCGATTTCATCAGTATACCGTGACAGGATAAGGTTTTTCAGGGTCTTGCTGTCAATGCCGGGAAGCTCTATCGTGACCGGAAAAAAGGTGTCGATATGCCGGGTGGCCCGGAGATAGGACCAGGTAAAACTGTTCCACTCAGTGACGAAGAGCCGCTCCGATGTGGAGAGATGGTCCAGAAAGGCATCCAGCATCGCAAACCCGCCTATCTTTCTCATTGCAAGGAAATGGCAGTGCTCCATCACCACAATATCATTATGACCGGTCATCTGTGTCAGAAAATCTTTGCTTTTGACAACAGAGAAAAAGGGAATATGGATGACCCGATCCGGATGGCGGCGCAGTATCCCCTCCATCAGGACATTCTGCCCGGCAAACGGGTCTGCCACAACGGCGATGTGAGATGGGCGGGTATTGTCAAATGCATCCAGCACTGCAGTGATGCGGTCCCATTCTTCCTCATACAGTATCGGATGAGTCAAATCCGCGGCAAAGTCAGGTTCCCGGGCCATATATATGAGATAAAGGTACCGGAGACTATATCCTTATCCATTGTCGGTCAGTGAACATTTTTGCCCAGGCACGGAGACTGCAGGGATCATCAGTCACCCACCCGTCTGCATCCCACGCCGCTGCCCGCCGGTAGGCTTCAGGCGAATTCACTGTCCAGATAACAACAGACAGTCCCTGTCGGTGTGCCTCTGTAGTGAATTCCTGTGTGACAGTGTCTGTACGGGGAAGAATGGCATCCGCACCGGCAGCATGCACCGAGGCGAAGGGGTCTGCACAGTCCGTGGAACAGATGAGTCCCGTCTTTACGCAGGGGAGCAGGCGTTTTGCCTCACGGATACTCTCCGAATGAAAAGAGACAATCCAAAAGGGATCCGGATCATATTCACGGAGAATGCTGCAGATGACTCCTTCTGAACCCGGTTCCTTGATCTCGGCGACAATCCCGCAGGAGGAGAGGCAGAGATCGCATACGTCCCGCAGGGTTGGCACCGGGAGGCCGTCCCCTGCATCAAGCATTTGCACTTCCCAAAGAGTCCTTCCACCGACCGGCCCGCTGCCGTCTGTGGTACGATCAAGGGTAGCATCGTGGAGGATCACCGGAATATGATCTCTTGTCAGGCGAATGTCAATCTCCACAAAATCCGCACACCTCATCCCTTCTTTCAGAGCAGATACAGTGTTTTCCGGATGCACAGCCCGTGCCCCCCGGTGTCCGACGATAAACATACAATCCCCCCCTTCTGTCTCCATATCACATGTAACTGTCCCCCTGTCTGAAAGAGAGACAGAGAAAAAGAACCAAGAAGATAGAGAGAGGTGAACAAAACAGGAAACCCATTCAGGACAGAGTGATTAAAATGATCAGAAAAAGAAACCTTCGGCTCATCGCCGGGGGGGATTTACACATTTATCCGGCTGACGAATCAGCGTCCGTGCCGGATTCACCGAATGATATCCGTGAAATGAACTCCCGGATACCGGAGCGGCAAAAAAGAAGATTAGTATCTTCTGTATTCGGTACGCGGCCTCTGGGGACGTGCTTCATCAATTCTAAGAGTGCGGCCGGTAAATTCAGTCTCATTGAGAGCTTCCATTGCCTTCTCTGCCTCTTCAACTGTGCCCATCTCAACGAACCCAAATCCCTTGCGTTCAATGACACGGACATCCTTAACATCGCCAAAATCTTCGAATAATTCTCTCAGTTGAGCTTCTGTAACTGAATACGTAAGATTGCCAACGTATAACTTGCTGCTTTCCATTTAAGTACTCCAATCTGGGATAGTATCTCAGATAGTATGTATTATCTTAGCGCTCATCGGTTATATTATGTCGTTCCGCACCATGTGATTTTATATCCCGATGAAATGACAAACCGGTGCATCATTCTCCATACGGGATCTGTCCTGAGCATCGGACGGTAGTTTTTTAAAAGAACACATTCCCCTGCAGGCAATACACCAATTATACTCCAATAATCCCCTGTATATTCCCATACCGATGAATTTAGAAGAGTCTTCTGTGTGAATGACCGGGTGCTGAAGTTTGACTCATGACATTCTCCCACACCCTTCCAGCCATCCCTGCAGTGGAATATGCAGCAATCCGGCGGCTTCTGTTTCCAACCACGGAAGAGTATCCAGACATTACCGCAGGATAAAGAAGACCATCAAATAAGGCAGGCATTGCCGTTTTATAGAAATCATATCTCCGGACCTCCGGTCCCTTACGTGCGGCAGTTATATTCATGGTATACACGGGGATCAGCCGAATTCACATCACATGCCGGTGGTTTCCCGATGACCATCACCTATTTATTTCCTGACATACAGTCTGGGAATGGTGAGAACCATGATCTGTATGGGGTATGCAAATCTCTCAGCCGAAAACATCGAGAAGGTAAAGGCAATTGAAAAAGAGATGAACGTAACACTTCTGGCGTATGAAGTTCCTGCCTACTCATCTCTGAAGGAAGACGACCTGAAAAAGATCAAAGACCTTGAAAAAGATCTGGGACTGTCACTGGTTGCATACGAAGTGTGATCAGACAAATCAACTCAATTTCACTCAATTTTACTCAGTTTACCACAATTCAACTCATATTTTGAATGCCTGAATGCTTCAGGAGAGAGGTGCACCCGCGTTCACACCCGGGACAGGGATGCGTTCACAATACCTTCGAAGAAAAAAGAACAGACCCGACAGCGGTATAACCAGGATAATCCGGCAAAATGTGTCTCCAGCATATGAACATCGTGTAAATCATATTCATCAGATGGGTCCTTTCCAAATAAATTCCTGTATTTCCGTAAAATATCAGTTATTTATGAAAATAATCATAATACATGCTAATTTGAATGATACATCAGGGTAATACCATCCATAACTACGATGACGTAAGAAATACTGCATTTAAGCCATTTAATCCAATATTTACAAAATTTAACAGCATTCAGCCAAATTTGCAACATCATCATCCGGCATAGATATAAATAGAATTGCCCCACCATCCGTCATCGTATGGAAGGGATAGAATTAACCATTCAGACACGGGCATTCCCCAGCCACGGACGGGCCCGTGTCCATGAATCAGTATTGCCCATGCTTGGGGTAAAAGAAGCGGAAGCCATAGAGGTAAAGAAGTTGCCCCTGATTGAGGACGAAAAACCAAAGCAGGTCACCCTCAGCATCTACGCTGACGCCATGGTTGAAGAAGGAGTGATACGGATAAGTCCGGAAGATATTGCAAAACTTGCTGCAGCAGAGGGGGACGTAGTTTATGTGCAGCGGAAGGTTCCCATAACAGAAGCTATCAGTAAAAAGGCAGGCCAGACAGGACATGCAGTCAAAGAAGGAGTCACTCATGTGGGGGAAAGTATCGAAAAAGGTGCAAAAGGGGTTGGCGCAAAAATAATGCCGGGGAAAGAAAAAGACGAACCTGAAACTGAACCTGAACCCAAACCAGAGGAGTGAGGGAAAATGGCTGCAGAGTCATTTGCTCTTGAATGGTGGGCCTGGTTTCAGTCCTTCATATGGGTCATACTCCTCTTAATCGGCCTCATCATTCTCTATTACATCATCAAAGAGATACACGATTCAAAAGTGACACCCCGGCTTGCAGAGATTGAACTGGAGAAGGAAAAACTGCAGCTGATGAAACTCGATTATGCCCACAGGGGCCAGCCGTTCTTCCGGGTCACCCCGGAGAAACTGGAAGAGATTAACACCCTTGACCAGGAGAATACCAGACTGGAAGCTGAAATCTTTGCAAAACAGAATGCGGTTGACCAGAGAATTCAGCGGCTGGAGAATTCAGTGAAGAGCACAAAACTGGATCATCTGGTTGAGAAGATAAAAGACGAGGAGAGGAAAATCCGGTGATGCATTATGTATGAAACAGAAGGTTCCGGGACACAGCAAAAGACCTCATTTACCGAATCACTGGCATCAGTACCAGGGTCTATTGACAGAAGTCTGCCATCGATGGATAAACGGCTGGGGAAATATATTGATGCCCACATGTCACCTATCATCTCAGAATGGGGACTTGTCACACGATTCACCCTTGATAGTCTTGAGCACCGTCTTGATGCGGTCAGTGCAGACATTACCGCACTCGAGAAGGAGAAGCTCGCACTGAAAGAGCGGGCGTCTGCCTTTGAGCAGGCCCTGAGTGAAGCGGAGGAGAAATGATGGCAGGGTTTGACGATTACATGAATACCTATCTTGACCGCAGGATGAAGGATATCATTGATGAATGGAATCTGGGCACCATGCGGGATTTTGGTGATTATCAGGATCGTCTGCGTATGGTCGAAACAGAAATACGGGAGATGGGCCGGTTTACCGCGGAAGCCGGCATGAAACTTACCGATATGGAACAGAGGCTTGAGAAAGTCAGGGAGGCGAAACGATGACCATTGCTGAGATCATCCTGATTATCGTCGTTATCGCACTCATCGCATTCATTCTCTATTACTACTTCAGAGGATCATCCGGGCAGGTGTCAATAAGCCGCCCGATGGAAAGCCGGGTGGATGAGTATCTGGACCGCCATTTTGAACATATGGTCGAAGAATGGTCCCTGATGGATAAATATCAGGTCCGGACATTTCGTGAACATAATGACCCGGCACTCATCAAAGAAGAAAAACGCATGGATGGCCTGAAAGAGTTCAGGCATGAAATGACAGACACCCTTACCGGCCTAGAGGAGCGCCTGAATGTTCTGGAGACAGAGATCAGCGGGAAATAACAGAAACGGTGAGCAGGGCCGGTTTTACTCACAGCTGAAAGGTGATATTCCTTCCATGCGGAAACAGGGTGAGCCTCCGCAGAAGGACCCGTCTTCCTTCTCAAAGCATTACTGTGATCTCTGCAACGATGTCTTCCCTCTTACCAGGTTGCGCCAGTGCACGCTCTGCGGAAGATGGGCCTGTACGTCCTGCTGGACACAGGAATTCTACGTCTGCAAATCCTGCCACGGTGCATATAAACTTCACATTCAGCCAACAGTGTCTTCAGATTCTCTCAAAGACGAATAATACAAGAAAAAAGGGGTTTCATGATGCTGCTGAATATCCCTGCGGGAAATGGCAAAATCCCCGTCACAATTTTTGCTGGTTATCTCCCAAATGAGAGTGCTATAGCTTTTTCAATGTGCTTTTTTCCATCTTCGGCCTTTCCAAGCCGGGTCAGTATCTGCCCTTTGTAATACCATGCTTTCGAATGGTAGGGATCAACTTCAATTGCCCGTGTGTATAAGTCCAGTGCCTGCTCGTCGGCACCCTGCTTTTCTTTGCAGTGCCCCATTACACAGAGCGCAGAGGAGAAGTTCGGCGAAAGGCGTACCGCCTCTTCAAGCGTTTCCATTGAACGTTCATAGTCCTCCCCGTGGTACAGTTCACACGCCTTCCGGTAGAGATACTCTGATTCTGCCTCTATCTGTATCATTTCTTTTGTCCTCATCTGTTCACCTCCCCAACCAGACATACAGTATGCTGTCCGGGTGGACAATCTCCACATTTTCATCAGAGATAAAATAGAATTACGCACCTCAACTATGCATGGCACTCCAGAACCCGGCAGAATACTCCAACAGGAATCGCCTGTTGAGCCACAGCAATCGTTCAAAATCATCGGGAAGTCCGGTTTTGGGCTCCTCACTCAATACTATTAACAGGTCTGCCGTGCCGTCAGACATTTCCGGCAGGTGAAAACCGTCACATACAAAAAACCCTTCTCACGAAACAGGACAAAAGGACGGTAAAAACCGGTCTGTCACAGCAGTCTCCCGGAAACGCGTTCTCAGGAAAACAGATCAGTTCTGCTCGGCCGCGGATCATCGACAGGGGAGATGACATTATTCAGATGAAAGGACACTCCTTTCACAGAGCCTGCAGGCCCCATGGATTTCTTCATCCGGATAAAAAAACTCCAGAAAAACCATCCGAAAAAAGAAGCAGGAATTCGTCTTATTCTGCAGCCTGTAAGGTGAACCGGATTGCAGCACCTTCTTCAGGCTTCCCCCGTACACGGTCGTCCGCCCGGATGGTGCCCCCGTATTCTTCCACCAGGCTCCGGGCAATGAACAGTCCCAGCCCTTTCCCGCTCCGGCTCCCTCCTTTCCGGAACCGGTCAAAGATCAGGGGTTTCATATCATCAGGAATTCCCGGACCGTCATCTGCCACACAGACTCCGACAACAGGCCCTTCCTGTTCGACCGTGATGGTGATCTCCGGTTCCGGAGCCGCAAATTTGGCGCTGTTTCCCAGGAGATTCATAAAAATCTGTCCAATGAGGTCATCAGCGAGGACACATACATCCGTCCCGGAATAGTGGAAAATGACATTCCCGTATCGGAGCATCTCCGTTCGGATGACAGCATCAAGGTTAACCGCACGCAGAGCGGCGGTCCGCTCATGCAGTGTCCGGATGGTGGAAACATTCGTGATGATATCAATACTCTGATTCACGGATGAAAGGGATTTCTCAGCATATTCCCTCTCTTTCCCCTCCAGCGAATCGGAGAGGATCTCAAGATATCCCAGCGCACCGGCATTGGCATTATTGATGTCATGCGCCATAATATCGAGATAGAGATTCGTCTCATTATTGGCCATTTCGAGCCGTCTGAGTAAAAATGCCCTCTCTACCGCAGTTGATATCTCTGAGCGGACCGTTTCCAGAAACGCCTTCGCCTCATCTGAAACAGGGGGATTTGCCCCATTGAAAAGGAGAATGCCCCCCACAACCTCCATATCATGAACCAGCGGGAGAATTGCACCATTGATTATCTCAGGGTTCCGGAAGATGAAGTCAGCCGCTCCGGCAGTATCCTGACTGCGGGACAAAAATACGGAATTGCCGCCGGAAACAACATTTTCTATCAGAGGATTTTTGAGATCCAGAGTCCTGAACCTCTGTATGACCTCTCTATTGTCAGGATCTTTTCCGTATGTATACCTGCACTCTGCAGACTGATGGTCTTCACGAAGCGAGAATATTCCCCCCATCCGGTATCCAAGGAGATTCACCGTCTTTTCCAGCAGCGCAGAAAGAATCGCATCCGGATTGCCTGACCGATTCCCGATACTGATGATCTGATTCAGATTATTGAGATTCTCATTTGAAATCCGCAGGTTTTCCTGTGCACGCAGAAGTTCATTGTGCTGCAGAATGGCTGCCTCATATGCAGAGAGGAGAAAGTCAAACGTCTTCATGCGGTCTGCAGGGAGATGGTAATTTTCACCGTCATGGGAAACGTCAATCGATTTCACGCCATTGTCTGCAGCCACACGCCGTTTTGGTGCAGAGAGGATACTCTTCACCCGCCCGATAAGGTATTCCTCATGGTAGGGTTTCGTGATGAAATTGTCTGCTCCTGCCTGAAGAGCACGAGCAACATCCCTGCTGTCGGAGAGGGCGGTGAGCAGGATAATCGGAATTTCGCGGAGTACAAGGTCTCTTTTCAGCGTTGCACAGAGTTCATACCCGTCCATCACCGGCATAATAACATCACTGATTATCAGAGACGGTTTTCTTAACCGAACCAGTTCGAAGGCTCTTTTTCCGTCTTTTGATATCACTGCCTCATAGCCATGCCGCTTCAGCATATCTCTCAGGACTTCGGCCTGAGTACGGCTGTCTTCGACAATCAGGACATACATATGCTCACCACGTCTATCGTGTATAAAATAAAAATCACGGAGATGTTTAATATTCCGATGGATGTCTGTCTGAATGAGATGATGAAATACCAGGACAATCCCACCGATTTGAGGACTTCTCAGAAGAGAGCGATTCATGACCAGAAACAGCCTCTCAAAAAGATTCAGCTTAAACAGACCCGCCGCACCGGAGAAGTAAAAATAGGATGGAAATTTGGTTTCGGTCACCCAAAGTGATAGACCGGAAGATCTGCCGGTGACACCCGGCCTGCCATAACAACAGCGGCAGTCTCCCGGGCCAGAACGAGGAGGTCATCACGGCCCAGAACGGCATCCGGTTCGTCCCCCACTTCACATCCGCGGACCGGATACATCTTATCAAAGCCAAGCTGCATGAACGTCGTGTTGTATTTCCGCATCATATCGTTCAGGTACTCCCGGGGCATGTTCTGTGTCACCACAAAGACCATCTTTTTTCCGGCGGGAATCCGTAAATCACACTCACCTTCCGTGTAGCCGAAGAACCCGTACCACCGGTCAAGGCACGCCTTCAGAAGCCAGGATACGTCTCGGAAATAGACCGGTGTTGCAAGAAGCACGATATCTGCTGCAGCGATGGACGCAAGCACCGGCGTGAGGTCATCGTCAAGGATGCATGCCTCAGCCCGCCCGTCCTTGCAGGCCATACACCCGATGCATCCCGTGAACTTCATCGTCCGCAGAGAATACCGCTCCACCACTGCCCCCAGCCTCTCTGCTTCAAGGAGAAATTCCTCAGCTAAAACATCACTGTTTCCGTCCCGTGGACTTCCGAATACTGCTGCACACTTCATCTTTTTTCACATCCTTTCGCTGACAGACAATACGTTCCGGGCATCACCCGATGCGAAGACAAAGGGCGCATGATATGAAAAAGGATGTGGTGCATTGCAGAAAGGATACACGTTTTGAAACCGGGCATTACACTGACCATTTCTTCACCCGGCGTATGTACAGAGCAGTTCACAGTTTCTGCAATGATGAACCGTATCTTTTGCGGGGTCACCGGGAGTCCGGAGCGAAACGGATGCCTTGTCTGCATTCATCCGGGAGAGGCACCGGTCACGGCTGTAATGTCCGCCGGAAAATGCCTGCTGCGGACAGTGCATCCGGCACGGACGGGCGCATTCACTGCATGGAGTCAGACATTCACGAACCCGTGCCGCCTCCACATCAAGGTCTGCCCATAATGCCCGAAACCGTATCCGCGGGCCGAAATTGGGCACAATGACCAGATTGTTCATCCCGAACACACCCAGACCGGCAAGAACTGCCGCATCTTTCAGGTAAACGCCACCGTCAGAGACGGCATATGGTATGTCATGCGCCTCGCGCCCATAGGCCTCACGAATCCACCGGGAGAGTGCAGTCGTGATCCCATACAGTATGCGGTCTCCGGGTGTGCTTCTGCCCTCCTCCCACCAGTCCATCTCCGGGTGCTCCGGGTCATGATACAGCCCAAGCACGATGACTGAGCCGGAATCACGGGCAAGCCCCTGCGGGCCGGCACGCTGTGCAGAGGGGCAGTCTGTGAGCATCTGCACCGGAACAAATCCTGCGACGCTCGCACCGAGAAGAATGGCTCCCTCAATAGCGGCGTCCATGATCTGACGGTCCGAGTCTCCCTTCCGTATATCCTCCGGAACCTTTCGTTTCATCATATCCCCGGCATTCCATAGGCACGTTCGGTGAATATATATGTGTGCCCGGAAATGAAACAGCACATCCCAATACATCACCGGGAAATTTTTCCGAGAAATACGAAAAAATGATGCCGTGCGGATGGCGATGGCTGAATGAATATCAGGTGCATATGCATCCCTGAGGAACGCCGGTGAGAGATAAACAATTATATTCGGACACCCCGGAATCCCGCAGAAACGACAAGGGAAAAAATAACAGACTCAGGAAATCCTAATCCGACCCACCGGAGTCTTCAAAGAATTTCATACCCGCCGGTGCATGTTTCCCCACTTCCTTGTAAAAGTATTTCACATACACCGGGTCTGAATCCTCAATCGACTGCTGAACAGTGCGAACCAGCCAGGTTGGCAGAATATCTTTCTTATCCAGTGAGTTCATAATCACAACAACTGCTTCATCCACATCGGTATTATTTTTCCATCGGTATCCCATGACACATCACCTGCTGTCCTGAGGGGGTATAATGTGAAAGCTATATATATACATAACGCAGGCCCGGGTGAACCGCTCTGCTGATGATTATTCCCCTGCATGGCACGCATCCTCCCAGAGAGACTTCCGGTAGATCAGGTTGAGCGCCAGAGCAAGCCGTTCACAGAGGCTTTCAGACCATACCCTGCCAGTGCATGACCGGTGTTCTTCACCATGCCTGAATCGTCCGGGACAGTGGTTCCCCCCTGCCGTCTCTGCCTGAAGAGCCGGGTCTGCTTCAATCGCTGAAAAACAGTCAGCGATCACCTGTGGTGCCGGCCAGCCACCCGCCCCCGGTTTCATGGAATAGAGGCCCGTCCTCCCGACCACACGAATTTCTTTGAGCCCGAAGAGGGATGCCTCTTCCAGATCGCTTCGGGTAAAGGAACGGTCTGAAGGGTGGTTATGGGTCAGAATACACCCTCTGATCTGCTGAGTCATCTCTTCAGGGATAACGGTAAAAAACCCTCTTCCGGTGTCAACGGCACGCAATGTCAGTACCAAAGCCCCTTCTGCAGAGAAAATCCCCGTCATCTCAGCATCAGTCAGGCACCGGATGGTGCGTTCAAACCGGAGAATAGCCGGGTGAACCGTAACAACAGGATCAGTATTCATGCTTTCCGCGTTCTGCGCACCATCCCTTCCCCGCCGGAATACCGGAACCACGGTTGAGCGGTATCTATCCACATCCGGACCATGGTTTGATTCAGGCGAATACTATCTCTTCTGCTTATGCTATTCAATGGTTCTGCCGGAATCACGGATAGCTCACAACCAGACAGGACAGGGAGATACACAGAAGGCTCATCTGTACATCAACTCCATTGCGGAAAGATGTCCTGTCAGGATACGAAATGCAGGCAGTTCAGATTACCTGCAAGAGTCCTTATTCCCCGTCATTCTGCCCGAAGATCCCGTCCGGAATGATCCGGGGTCCAAAAACAGCATTTCTACCGGTTAAAAGGGAGATGTGGCACCTGCAAGGAATAATGCTCCCCCTTTTTTGGATAAGCGGTGATCCCCACAAATGTTTCCGGAACACCGGCCTCCGGTGATCTCTTCAGGGTCTCGGAAAAACCCGCAATTTTGAGCAGAGGGGAGAAGATACCGATTCAGAAATCTCATCCGTCCCGGGTGAACCCGGCATCTCACGCATCCGGGGATGAACATAGGGAACCTGCCCTTAGAGGTCACAGGAGATGATGTCAAACGGATATCTCTCTGCAAGCGAGCGAGAGTGTTCCTTACTATACCGCAGGGACTCATCTGCACGTTTTCGCCAGGTAATATCCCGGGATATACCGAGTATGGCAAGCGGCTTTCCATATCCATCCCGCAGGCACCGGACGGAGTTTTCCACCCAGATGGTAGATCCATCCTTACAATACTCCTCTGTCTCAAAGAAAACAGTGCGGTCCGGATCAGCAGTCCCGGTTGCTTCACGTGCCAGTTCTTCCTGGAACCGTTTCATGACCAGTTCACAGGATGCCGGTGTCATCTTCTCTTCAAGGGTCTGGGCCAGATCCTCTTCAACCGTGAAACCACGCATTTTTTTACACGACGGGCTGACATACGTCAGGTTAAATTCCATATCAAACATCCAGATATTATCTGCGACATTATCTGCAATGAACCGGTACCGCTCCTCACTGTGCCGCAATGCCTCCTCTCCTCTCCGGCGGGAGACGGCATACCGGATTTTATTTGTGAGTTCGGCAAACTGCGCCCGGGGGACACCCCCTTTCTGGATGTAGAAATCAGCCCCGTAATTGAGCGCTTCTATAACCACCTCCTCACGCCCACGCCCCGTGAAGATCAAAAACGGGATACCGTTCCCCTCAGCCCGAACATGTTTCAGGAATTCGATGCCCGTCATCTCCGGCATCTCGTAGTCAGATACGATGGCATCGAACGGTTCTTCACTAAGTTTCCGAATGGCTTCCAGGGCATTCGGTGCGATGGTCACATCAAAGTTTCCGGAACGTTCAAGGTATTGTCGGGTTAGTTCAAGAAGTGCAGGCTCATCATCAACATATAAAAGAGAGATTCGTTGTGATTCAGTGCCTGCAGATTCCATGAATTAACATTTCACAATACATATTAGATAATGTTTGGGAAATGTCACAGGGATTTACAGAAAATAAATCCAGCTCAGTTAAAAGAGAATGACCTGGTTGTTGTTTTTTTTGTCCGGCTCACATTCGTGAAGACAGGCATTCTCCGCAATATTCAGGAGGCAAAGACGGAATTGGGGGAGTCATATGGATTACCCCCGCAGGATAGAGTTTCCGGATTGATCTGCTCCGGCATCGGCAGTATGGAGAGGATACCCAGACAAGTACCAATACTACCGGTCTGAAAAACATTCACCCGGAATGTGCCATGGATTCATTCAGCCACCGTTATACGGAATAGTTTGTCGCCAGGTCTGACCGGAAACGGTAATTTTATTCCGCAGTTCTCCCCTTTCCTGACAGACGGCACAGACCGGTGATGGACCTGTATCTCTTCGATGACATGGTAGTGCGCCGGTGTCTTTTTGCCGTAGATCAGAATGGTATCACCGACACTCAGCCCATCGGCACGGATGGCAAATTCCGCCACCTGAATGTTCGTATAATAGTTCACCACCTCGCCGCAGTAGGCCTTTGCCTCGGTGGCGGCAGGACCACGGCTGCACCATTCGGCATCCAGACCGTGGTAAAACCCTTCGGAGAACCCTCTGTTGTAGGTCTTTGCCAGCTCTTCTTTGAGCCGGGCGCCAAGCAGGGGGGTATACTCTCCGGCATCAATTGCATCCAGCGCCCGCCGGTAACAGGACACTGCTGTTTTTACATATTCCGGAGGCCGGATGCGTCCTTCAATTTTAAACGAACGGATGCCTGCTGCGATCAGGTCGGGCAGGATCTCAATCGAGCACAGATCCTTCGGGCTGAGGACATAATTATGCCCTATAATATACGCATTGTCCTCATCCTCCACATCGGTTATACGGTACAGCCGGCGGCAGGGCTGTATGCACTGCCCCCGGTTGGCGGATTTTCCGAATGTTTCAGCAGACAGAAAACACCGCCCCGACTCACTCACGCACATCGCACCATGGACAAAGGTTTCGACATCACAGTCCACCCCATCCGATTTCGCCAGTCTGCATATATGAGCGATATCCTCCAGAGCACATTCCCGCGCCAGAATGATACGGGAGGCACCCAGTTCTGCATAGAATGCAAATGCCTGATAGTTGGAGACACTTGCCTGTGTGGAGATGTGAACCGGGATACCTGCTTCCCGTGCCAGACGAAACACGGCCATATCCCAGCAGATAATGGCATCCACGCCGGCATCTTTGGCAGCAGACACAATCTGTGCCAGTTTCTGCATCTCGTGATTGTGATAAATCGTATTGAGGGTCAGGTATCCCTTTGCCATGTGTCCATGCAGATACCGCATGATACCCGGCAGTTCATTTATCTCAAAATTGCCGGCGTTATCCCGCATATTCATATGTTTAATGCCGAAGTATACGGCATCAGCTCCATTTTCGATAGCTGTCTGTAGACAGGACCAGGTACCGGCCGGGGCCAGAAGTTCAATATTTTTCATGGGTTTCCTTCACACACAGGGAATAGTATCGTCAATATTGTCAGTATCGTCATTCAGGAGTATTACCGCTCACGGTTCCGGCATAGGTTTCCCGGTCTGACCGGAGGCACGGATGACAGGGCGTCACCATTCCACTCTCAGACTGCACCCCCAAACTGATTATCGGGCATGCATAATCAATCCTGCCCATTTCCGGGTCACGGGAACAGAACCCGAAAAAATCGGAAAAAAAGGGAGATGTGCCTAATCCTGCCGCGACTCGAGTTCACGTGCCAGCCGGGACCTCTCAAGGGCGACTCCCAGCTGGAGACCGATGGAAGAGATATTTTCGAGGCTGGTTGGCATATAGGGCTTTACGTCCCTGCTGCCCATGTTTAAGAGACCCACGACCGTGTCACCGGTTTTTATGGGCAGGATGAGGAGAGTGCGCAGCCCGGTTGCCCTCATTCCGGGGTCCAGCATGGCGTACTCAGGCATCTCGGAAGTGATATAGATGATATTTCTCTCCCGGAAGGCCCGTTCAAAGAGGCCGTTGAAGATACCGGAAATGCACATATTTCTCAGGCTCTCCGGCATGTTCCTGTGCACCCTCGCTGTCATCTCATCCTTCTCATCCTTGAGATAGACACAGCCCATCTCAAATCCCAGCGACGTCATCGCCGATTCAATGGACTTCTCCAGAATCAGGGTCTCATCACGGGCATCATTCAGGATTCCTGATATCCCGTTCATCGCAAGGAGCGTGTTGATATACTCAGACCTCTCCCGGTCCAGACGCTGCATCTTCAGGGCACCGGATATTTCATCTGCGACTATCTCCACATTTTCAATCTCTGTTGTGCTCACATCGGTATCCATGACCAGCAGTATTGCTCCCATCGCCCTCTCCTCCTCGATTATCGGAACGGCGATGGCGCTTTTCACGGCGGGACTGCCGGTACCTTCACTCAGGCAGGCAATAACAGGGTCGCCATCCCCGGCGGAAACATTTTCAAGGGTTGTCATGCACCGGGTAATAAGGGGAGAGAGAACGGCCTGCATCCCGTCGGTTACGGTGAAGGTACTGTATGGAATCTGCAGATCAGCCATGAAGACAGCACAGTGAACAAATGGCAGCAGCTTATCCCTGACGCCTGTCATCGCCTCTTTCAGGAGGTGCGCCTCATCATGGGCGGTGCCGGCCGCACGGATGATGTACAGCAGTGCTTCCAGCTGCCTTCGGCTGCGTTTGTGTGCGGAGAGATCTTCTCCTGTGAGGGAAAAACACCCGGCCGGGCCTCCCGGAGCAGGAGGAAACAGGGAAATTTTGTATGGCCGGCAGACCCCTGCCTTCTCCCTGAGATCCAGTTCCATGGAGAAAGCATGGCCGGTCTTTTCTGCCCTCATTGCCCGCTCCAGCCTGTCCGCCTGATGCGGCCGGATAAGCTCCCGGATGGTTGCGGCTTCAGGGAAAAGAGATGAGAAGAGCCTGTTTCTAAAGATAATCCGTAAATCCGCATCCACCGTCAGCACAATAATATCAGGATGATTCAGCCGGTCTTCCAGCTCCGCCTCCCGGAGCAAAATTCCGGTGAGCTCGCATGCCATGGACGCAAGCATCCGGACTTCACGGTCCATGGATTCACCTTCCGGACGGACAGACACCTCCATCCCTGCATCAGGCGTCTGTTTCAGCATCCATAATTTGCTGCGGCCAATGTGCCTGAAGTCCAGAATCTCCTTTGCATGGAGGACGCCGAGGTACTTGAGCACCGTTGCCCTGCTCTTGCCCGTTCCCATCGCAATTTTGTCGAGCATGCACTCTTCCGGGGAGTGTGACCGGATGTATGACAGGATCCGTTTTTCCGTATCAGAGAGATCAGGTATTGGCACCATATGAATCTATACGATATAGTCTAACGCCTGCCCACTATTTGAGGATACCGGATCCTGCCGCATTCCCCTAAACACATGTGAAAAGAATATTCCCCCCTGTTTCTGAAATTGAAGAGAATCAGGGAAATGTATTAATAGTAATTATACTATACCATATAGTTAGACAACAAAGTGAAAAAGGCAGACACCTGCGATGAACTTTGAGAATTGTGGAGAGTGAACAATGACATACGAAATAATCGGAAAAGAACTGAAAGAACTGCTGAATCTGAAGGGCAGCCCGGTTGCCGTGAAACTTATCCATTCCGGGGCAGAAATCCCCGCCGGCTACGAAAAGGTGCCGGAGAAGAGCCGCCACTGCCAGTTTGTGCAGGACGCCCGGCTGAAAGGGATGAAAGGGTATGCGACAAAAGAGGAGCACATGTGCACAGGAGGTGCCGGCGTCATGGGCATCGAAGCCCTCCCGGAGCAGGTGGCCACCGGAAGCACCTATCACAAACTGGGCAATTTCAAAACAGCAGAGGGAGCCCTCGACACGGTGAGCGCGATTCCGAAGAGCACGGAGAACCACTACGCCTCACTCTACTCGCCGCTGGAGACAGCCGAATTCGAGCCTGACGTCGTCGTCATCGTTGCCACACCCCGGCAGGCGCTGCGACTGAGCCAGGCATACATCCATGAAAAAGGCGGCAGAATCTCCAGCGACTACTCGGGCATCCAGTCACTCTGTGCCGATGCCGTCGTCGCTGTGAGAGAGAGGGGCGTCCCGAACATGACGCTGGGCTGCAATGGCTCGCGGAAATTTTCCGGGATTGCAGAGGAGGAAGTCATTCTCGGCATCCCGCCGAAGAACCTGCCGGCCATCATTGAGGCGTTGAAGACATTCAGTGAGAAGTGGGGATAACATGGTAAAGACCATCAATGCGCAGGGAATCAAATCCCCCAATGCAGCCATCCTCGCAGATAATGTCATCAAAAACCGGGATGACGCCGGGGAGGAGATACGCTTCCTCCTCAGCCCCGGTGCGGAAGCAGGCATGGATGCCGTCGCACGGAAACACGGATACGAACTGGAGATCACGCCATCCGGCAGTCTCACAGAGGCACGGATGATGCCAACAGGAACGACCATGAGAGAGATTGACGTCAGGGGAGACTTCTGTCCCGGCCCGGTCATTACCGTAGGCAATATCCTTGCCACCCTCCCGGCGGGAGAGAGAGTCAAGGTGATAGCCGCAAGTGAGGATACGCTGGATGACATCGCAATGGCGGTCAAATCCTCCGGCTCCGTGATTGCCGGACGGGGCACCGACGGGGAACAGCACTTCCTGATCGCTGAAAAGGCAGAGAAGCAGGAGTCAGTCACTGCCGTGATGAGCAAAGACCGCGTGGTGATTGCACAGAGCAGTGGCATCGGCAACGCAGAGCGGGCATATGCAACCTTCCTCTTCTCACAGGTCGCCCTGAGCATGGGCAAGAAGGTCACCATCTTCCTGTTGATGGATGGTGCAGGCATCGGGAAGAAAGGCAATGCCGCCGGGGTGAAGCATCCTGCCTTTGAGCGGCTTGACCTCCTTATGGACGAGGTCATCAAAGCCGGTGCAACAGTCTATGTCTGTGAACTGAGCGCAAAATTCCGTGGCATCGGGCCGGAGAGCCTTGTTGACGGCGTGCGGCTTGCCGGCGCAGCAACATACCTTGAGCTCCTGAGCAACCCGGCAAACGCCGTCGTAAACTTCTGAGGTGAAAAAATGGAAATAACATATCAGGTAATCGCCCTCGCGGTCATGTTCAGCGGCATCGTCAGCGGATTTATCACCTTCAGGATGCTGGGGATGAAACTGGCACCCCACTTCGGTGCGCTCATCCTCGCCCTCCTTGCCACCATCGCCGCCATCCTGACCGGAAATATCGCCGTCGCCTATGGAGCGGCACTCCTGCAGGTCGCAGCGGCACTCACGGCCTACACACAGATGTGGACAACGCTGAAGTACAGTTTCCAGACATCACCGGGATACGCCCCTCACCTGGCCCTGGTGACGATGCTGCCGGTGCTTGCACTGGCAGGAATACTGCTGTAAGCAGTGCAGACCACCAGCCTCTCACACAACCCACCCATTCTTTTTTCAGACCGGCATGAAAAGGAACCAGGCCCAGTATACAAGGGTCTGGGCAAAGGTCAAAGGAATGCCAATCCGGGCAAATTCGAGAAACCGGATGCTCATCCCTTCTTTTTCAGCATTCTGTATGATGATGACGTTGCTTGCGGCACCGAGAATAAGGAGGTTTCCCGCAAGCGTGCTTCCCGCGGCAAGCGCCATGAGTGCGGCGTCCGATGCCCCCCCTCCCGTTATCAGCGGGAGGGCGAGTGCCACGAAGGGGACGTTGGAGATAAACTGGCTGACGATGATGCCCAGCGTGAAGATGACCGGCACGCCGGTGACCGGATACGCCGCAGACGCCATCGACTGCTGGAAGAAACCGGTGTCCCAGACGCTCTGCATCAGAACGAAGAGCGCCGCAAAAAAGACAAGCGTCTCCCAGTCGATATGCCGCACGATATGGACCCGTTTTGGTGAAAAGACGAGAACCGGCAGTGCCGCACAAACGGCGATGGCAGTCAGGGGGATGGTGATCCCGGTCTCAAGGAATACGAGGAGCACCCGGAGCCCTATAAGCAGGAAGATCAGAACAAGCGACAGCAGTGCAGGGCGGGTGAGGGCGGAGTCACCTGCCGCTTCCGGGGCAGGTGAGGAGAGGACGCATTTGCCGAATTCACGGGGATAGAACACCTTCATCGCACCATAGACGAGCAGGAGCCCCGCAGCGGACGGGACCGCAAGGTAGAGAATAAATGTCAGAAACGGATTTTCAAGGCCGCCTTCGAGTGCGATAAGGAGATTCTGCGGATTCCCTATGGGGCTTACAACACTTCCCGTGGTGACCGAGAAGGCAAGGACGAGGAGCAGCATCACCGGCGATATATTGAATTTCTTCGCGAGATACAGGACGAAGGGGGTGCCGATGATGGCCACGGTGTCATTCATGAGCACGGCGGAGAAAAAACCGGTGACCGCGATTAAGAGCAGGATGAACAGATCCATGCTCATCTCATGCCGGAACAGCCGGCTGGAAAGGGTTATCAGAAGTCCGCTCTCCTGAATGGCCTCCCCGACAACAAACATCCCGAAGAGAAAGATCATGACATCGGTGTTGATGGCATAGAGCGCATCCAGAGGAGATATCTGCCCGAGGATGAGGACGGCAAGGGCTCCCCCCAGCATGATCTGCCAGATGGCAAGCCGGATGCCGCCAATATTACGAAGCGCAATCAAACCGAGCACAAGGGCCAGAATGACTGCGACGATGACTGCCTGATTCATCGGGGTTATTGCACTGTGACGTTATATTCTGAAATATAGGCAATAAAGACCGGTGATTGCAGAGGGACCATGGCATACTCAACGAACCGGAAATCCGGATGCAGGCAGCAAACACAGAAATCCGGCACTGGCCAGGACACCAGTTTTTTACTGAATTCCGTGACCGATTCAATTTTTCAAAAAAAGAGGTTCAGTAGGGATAGAACACAAAAAAGAGCAGGCAGAGAAGAAACAGCCCCCAGCCTGCGGGATGGACATCCCCGGCCCGCCCTTTCATCACCTTGAATACCGGGAAGAGCACGAATCCGGCACACAGCCCGACACCCAGGTTCCCGGTGAAGATCATCATCACGATGACCGCAAATGCGGGAATGAGTTCGGTGTAATCGTGATAATCAATCTTTGCAAGCGGGCTGAGCATCAGCATCCCGACGGCGATGAGTGCAGGACCTGTCGCGGCAGCAGGAATGGCTGCAAAGAGCGGAGAGAAGAAGAGCCCGAGTGAGAAGAGGCCTGCCACCGTAAGCGCCACCAGACCGGTTCGTCCGCCGGCAGCCGTGCCGGCACCCGATTCCAAAAATACCCCTGCCGTTGTCGTCCCAAAAAGAGCCCCTGCAATGGTGGCGAGTGAATCCGCTGCAAAGGTCTTCTCGATCTCCGGCAGGTCACCGTTCGCATCGGTCAGTCCTGCCTGGGTAGCAATCCCCAGTGCCCCGCTCATCGTAAAGAACAGGTCCATCGTAAACATGGTCAGGAGAACAGAAACCATCCCCCAGGACAGGACACCCACGATATCAAGCTGCAAAAGAACAGGGGCGGGATTCGGGGGCAGCGAAACAACGGCATCGGGCAGCGGCGCAATCCCGGTGAAAAACGCGGCTGCGGCAGTCGCAAGGATACCTATCAGGATGGCACCCCGCACTCCGCGTACCATGAGAATACTGATTAACAGAAATCCGCCGATGGCGAGAAGAATGGACGGAGAGGTGAGCGCTCCGGCCTTCAGGAGAGTACCTCCCTGCCCTCCCGCCACAATCCCGGATGTGGTCAGTCCGATATAACTGATGAACAGCCCGACACCCACCACAAAACTGTATTTCAGGTTCTTCGGCACGGCCTGCGCCAGAATGGTGCGCCCGCCGGTGACCGTCAGGATGAAGAGGAGGACACCGGAAAGAAAGACCGCCCCAAGGGCTGTCTGCCAGGAGTAGCCGAGCACCCCCACGACCGTATAGGCGACAAAGGCATTCGTCCCCATATAGGGTGCGACCGCGAACGGGCGATTTGCATACAGCCCCATGAGTGCACACCCAAAGACCGCAGACAGAATCGTTGCAACCATCGACGGCCCGAACGGCATCCCTGCGGCCTGGAGAATCGCAGGATTGACGACGATGATATACGCCATCGTCATAAACGTTGCAGCACCGGCCAGAACCTCGGTCCGGGCATTGGTGCCGTATTCATCAAATCTGAAGTATTCTGCGATTCCCATTTCATTCTCCTGTGAACTGAATATCAGTCCGAATCAGGGGATGATAATGATGTCCATTTATTTGTTTAAACACAAGTAAACTTGATTTGTGCACAAGCACATCCACAAAAAAAGCCGCATCTACTGAAATTACGTCCGTAAGAAACAGGAACAGTGAACAGGTACCGGTTCTCCCAAACCGACAACCTGTTCAGACAGCTCTTCTCTGCTAAATACGATACCGGAAAAACGTTGAATTATCAGGAGCCGTAGTAGGCCTCCATCACCAGACCGCGGAACGCTTCTCCCCGTCGTTCACACTCCTGGAAAACCGCATTTCTACCGGCCGGATCACCGATTTTGAGGAGTGCTGCGGCCGTAAGCGCACGACAGCTTTCTGAGGATTCCTCATGCATGATCCTGAGCATCGGTTCAACCGATTTCTGGTTTTTTATCTCTGCAAGTGCCCAGATTGCGGGATCTCTGACTGACTCTCCAGAGGAGGTTGCTGTCTCGATGAGAGAGTCAACAGAATCCGTACCAATTCGGGCCAGTGCCATTGCAGATATCCAGCGGACACTCGGACTGCCTTTCTTTAGCAGTTCGATCAGTGATTCGACAGCATGCTCATCGCTTTGTCTGAGGAAATCAACCGTCCGCATGATTTCAGGAATATTCCCTTCCTGAAATTTTTTCTCCAGCTGCCTGAGAATTGTTCCGGGTTCCCCGGGTTGTACAACCTCTGCCCCGGGTTTTACCTTCTGTAGCTGTATGTCATTCACCCCCTTTTCGTACCCCTATACAGCATCCGGTATAGATAGAGATATACAAAGCAAAAGAGCCCCTCAACAGTGCCATGCAAACTGATAATACAGGATGATTGTTCCCGGAAATCTCCAAACCATTAGCATCGCAGAATAGATTTTTTCCAGATAGTGTCCGCAATATTTTTTCAGGATACCCTATTCAACCCGATGAAGGTACAATCCTTCCCGACTGTTCCGGCACAGGGGTGATTACGAGAGAATCCGTATCCCGGGTTACCCACTGCTCTTTTGCAAATCTGTGCGATACACCGGAAAGAGCAGACGACATATCGTCCCCGAACCTTTCCCCTTTTCACGGTCGTGACCATTTTTACTCCCGTATACGGTGCATCCCGGCCGTCTGATATGCCTCATGAAGTATGCCGGCACACCAGGTGGCAGGGAGTATTGCAGGCCCCTTCTGAGTTTTCAATAAAGTAAAAATAAATAGTGTTAAATCAAAAAAATGTGCCATACAATTGAATTTGTATTAACTAATATGAAATTGTATTGGTGACACTATGCATATAATGGAAGGTTTCCTGCCCAGCCCATGGTGGCAGATATGGTGGATTCTGGCACTTCCGTGCCTGATATACGGTTTATACAAACTGAAGAAAATTATGGATACAAACCGTGAACTGCTCCCGCTGCTTGGCATTGCAGGCGGATTTATTTTTGTTCTGTCCGCCCTGAAGCTCCCTTCGGTAACCGGAAGCTGTTCCCACCCAACAGGGACGGCACTGTCAGCAATTACCTTTGGCCCGTGGATCACCGCAGTACTGGGCTGTATCGTTCTCCTGTTCCAGTCCCTGTTTCTGGCACACGGCGGTCTGACCACCCTGGGTGCGAACATGGTTTCCATGGCCATCGTTGGACCATTCGTTGGCTATTATATTTACAAGGCCCTCGACAGGCTGAATGTCAATTTCTTTGTCAATGTATTCATCGCAGCATTCCTCTGTGATCTGGTCACCTACTGTGTGACCGCACTTGAACTCGCCCTTGCGTTTCCGGACACCTCAGGCGGGCTTATACCTTCCTTCGCAGCATTCCTCGGTGTCTTTGCGGTTACCCAGATCCCGCTCGCGATCGTTGAAGCGCTGGTATTCGTTGTGATCTTCAAATACATCGTCATCCTGAAGCCGGAGATGCTTCTGAAACTGAAAGTGCTGACAGACACCAAAATGGAGACCGTCAAAGGAGGGTTGCAGAATGAAGTATCTGTTTGAAATCATCACGCTCATTGCAATAATCCTCTTCACGGGTGCATTCCTTTACACGGATACCATGGTGCAGGCATCAGGCGAAGAAGGCTGGGGAGGAACAGACGGTGTGGGTTCCGGGATGGTTGAAGCAACCGGCTATGAACCCTGGATCGATAACTCCGATTATACCTTCACTCCCCCGTCAGGTGAGATCGAGTCCTGCCTCTTCGCCCTGCAGGCCGTATTCGGCGGTCTGTTGATCGGATGGATATTCGGGTCATGGGCAACAGAGAGACGGATGAAAAAGAACTCAATCTAACTTTTTTGATACCCGATGAATTACGAACTGCTTGAAAATAGTGCCCGGAACAGCAGGCTCGGGGATGTGCACCCCGCAGTAAAGCTGATACTGGGTCTGGGATGCATCCTCATCTCCGTTTCCTCGGAAAGTTTTCTCACGCCGCTTGTCATCGCTGTTTCCATCAGCCTCATAACGGTCGTTTTTGGGGGGATACACCCGCGTATGTACCTCAGGCTGCTCTTCATCCCTCTTGGTTTTGCGCTCCTGAGCGTGCTCGTCATACTCTTTGTCAGAAACAGCGGAGAGATTCTTTTTTCCTGCTCTGTCTTCGGATGGCTGACCCTGACGGTCACGACAGGAAGCATCAATGAAGGCACACTCATTTTATCCCGGATATTTGGCGGGATGTGTGCTCTGTTCTTCATATCCCTCTCAACCCCGGTGACAGAGATCTTTACTCTGGCAAAAAAATGCCGTCTGCCTGAGTTCCTGACTGAACTTGCGATGCTTATCTACCGGTTTATCTTCATTCTCATGGAACAGGCGGAAATGATATACCGTGCCCAGGTGATGCGCCTCGGATATATGAGACGGAAGGGTGCGGCTGAATCATTCGGATGCATGGCCGGAACCCTTTTCATCCATTCCCTCGAGTCAGGCGAAGCCGTCATCGCGGCAATGGACTGCAGATGCTATACCGGCAGATACGCATCCCTTGGAGAGCAGGGCGTGTTCTTTGGCCAGGCCCTCTTTGGAACACTACTCTATCTCTCCGTGATGCTCTGCATAATGACGCTTTCTGGCAATACCCAATTGTATGGTGGTGTAATCCCGTGAACTGCATACTTGAACTGACAAATCTCGAATACCATTACCCAAACGGACCGAAGGCGCTTGAAGGCGTCAGTCTCCGTATCCAGCGGGGTGAAAAGCTTGCACTGGTGGGACCCAACGGGGCAGGAAAATCAACACTGCTCCTCATGCTGAACGGAATGCTCAGGCCCGATTCCGGGACCGTCCGGTTTAACGGAAATCCTGTCTCCTACACACGGAAAGCACTGATGGAACTGAGAAAACAAGTCGGATTTGTATTCCAGAACCCCGACCACCAGATCATCGCCCCCACTGTATACCAGGATGTGGCGTTCGGGCCGGTGAATCTGGACTACACGGAGGAGGAAGTAAAACGGTCGGTACGCGAAGCACTGATCTATGTAGGCATGAGCGGTTTCGACCGGCGCCCGCCGCACAATCTCTCGGGAGGGGAGAAGAAGAAAGTCGCCATGGCAGGAGTCCTCGCGATGAATCCCGATGTGCTGGTATTCGATGAACCCACCAGCGCCCTTGACCCGGACAGTGCCCGGAGCATTATGGAGCTTCTGGACGAACTCCATCATGCGGGAAAGAGCATCATCATCTCGACACATGATGGAGAACTCGCCTATGCATGGGCGGACCGGGTTATTCTCATGAATCAGGGGAAAATAATTGTCGGCAGCAAACCGGAGGATGCATTTTCGGATAAACAGCTGCTCGCGGAGGCCGGATTATCAAAACCGGTGATCATTGAGCTGTATGACGCACTGTGTGAAATGGGGATGCCAAGAAACGGGAGAATACCGAAATCGGTCCTCGATGTTGTCCGGATACTGGAAACGGAATATCATCATGCCACCGCCTGTGAAGCCTGCGGTTCGATCATTCTTGCAGATGCCGCCAGCTCTGACGATGAGAGCCTTACACGATTCATCCATGCCGGAACTGTCGCGGCTGTGGGCGCAATGGGGACTGCAGCAAAGGAAAAGGCAGGACAGTGCGGCATATCCCTCACCTGTTCCTACGGGGTTATCGACAAATGCCTGCTGAAGGCACTATCCGGAAAAAACAGTCTCATCATCACGAGCGGAGGCATGATAAACCGGGTATGTAACCGGGTGGAGGAGTTCAATGCAGAAAGCGGGAAGAATGTTGAAATCGTCAGGTATGAAGATTTCATCCGGTCACAGGGACCCGCAGGTCATGAACCCCTGTCAGAATCCGTCGAAACCATCCCTGTTTTTGAAGAATGAAACGGAAAAATCGTCAAAATTGCCTCTTCGCTTCCCCCATCCTCTTCTTTTCTGCTCTTTTGCCCGCCACCCATCACAATTGAACGGTGCTAAAACCCGCCTGCCATGACGACAAAGAGATCCGACTGGGGAGCCGGAGGAGCACCCGTATCACCGAGGGCGATTCTTTCATCCGGATATCCCAGCCGTTCACAGAGAGCAATCCGACATTTCAGCGATTGTTCCGTCAATCTCTCTGCTAAAAGAGCAGGGACAAATCCGGGGTCCGCAATAATAAAGACCGTTTTGCCCCGTTCAATCTCAAAACAGATCTCCCCAAAAGCCGTTTCATAGTCTTTTGCATGGGCGTTTACGATGGCTGTTTTTGTCATGGGCACGCCCAGTTTTGCACAGGCATACTGGTAGGAGGATATGCCCGGGATTACCTCACCCCCGAGGGAGCCAAGTCCTGCCAGCATGGGATCACCCGTCGAGAGGAGAACGGCACTCTCCGGGAGGTGACGGAGCGCCCGGTAATCGGAGATGACCTCCGTCACGCAGTCTGTTCGTATATGCGCTGCGGCACGCTCAATGGCCCGTTCTGAGCCATAGATCAGGTCTGCATCCCGGATGGCGGCAATTGCCGCTTCGGTGAGCATGCCCGGCCCGCAGCCGACACCAACGACCTTCAGTTCGAATCCCCCTGTATTCTTCCCTCACGGTCAATGATGACCACCCGCATGCCCGGCATGCACCGTTTATAATCTGCAAGATTCTGCTCCATAATATCCGTCCAGCGGGGTGACTGCGTCAGCTCCTCGACCGTCCCGTATCCGGTGCCGTCCAGAATTGCAGGATTGATAAACTTCAGGATGAGCGCCGGAAGGCCGCAGAGAACCGCTTCCCCTCCTGCCGCCTCAATGCCCCGCTCCATGAATTTGCCCACAAGGACCACCTCACGTTCGGGAAAGAGCATCCTCGCATACCGCAGGCCCACTCTCCCCGTGGTCAGCACCGGCTGCTTTGCCGACCGGATTCTCCCGAAGACATCCTCTGAGAGATGGTCATCCCATGGTTCAACAAGCCCGGTCGAGCCCAGCACAGAGACTCCCCCCACAACACCCACGTTCGGATTGAGGGTCTGTTTCCCGATTGCTGCACCGTCCGGGATGGTGAGGCGAACCGTCACGCCATCCAGATGCAGGTCCCGGGCCGCCTCCTCTGTCGCACCCCGGATGGTCGCCCACGACGGAGGGCTGATCGCCGCATCGCCGATGTGGTATCGCGGCGTCTTTCGCACAAACCGCCCGATACCCTCCCCCGCCCGAACAGCGATGCCGGATGCAGTCTCCGTTGCCTCTGCACAGAAGAGCAAATCTGCGGTGATATCATGCGCATAGTCCCCCGGATATTTCCTCGCAGAACCGCACCCGTTTCTTCCCTCTGCGGGGACTTCACATCTCAGGCCGCAGGGAAGGGCGATACAAACAGACGATACCGGCTCATGGAGGGACAGCACGGCCGCCTTGCATGCCGCAGCAGCCGTGGTTCCGGTGGTAAACCCCCGTTTCAGGATTGTCCCTCCGGAGGTGAGAACAGCAAGACCCCCTCTGACCTGCTCAAGTGCATGGCTGTCCGTGCATGCCCGGACCCATTCATCGGGGTATACAAAGCCGGTTACCGGATCATGCACCTTCATCATCTCATCGCTGACTTTCAATGTACATCGTGATGATCTCGTTTACGGAAGCGACCGCGGGAGGTGTCCCGCCGCGTGTTCCCACGTTTGAAACAGACGGGACATGCTTTGTCCGGAGAATCTCTTTTGATTCCTTCGCATTGACAAAACCGACCGGCGTACCGATAACAAGCGAAGGGCGGACGCCTTCGTCAATCATCCTGCATACCGTCAGCAGGGCCGACGGGGCATTGCCAATGACGATGATCGCATTCTCAAGCCGGTCCCGTAATGCCATAAACCCCGCAGACGTCCGGGTAATCCCATATTCCCGGGAGATATCCGCTCCAAAATCCAGCGCACAGAGCACCTCCGACTGATGCTCGTTTTTCCGGATGCCCGTCTGGACCATCCTGATATCCGTGATGACAGGCGCACCTGCCGCAAGGGCACGGAGCCCTGCCTCCACCGGATGGCTGGTGAATGCCATAAGATCAGCCATACCGAAATCGCCGACCGCAATGGCGCAGCGCTGGCGGATTCTGTCCTCCGGCGTCTCGTTTCCGACCACCTGCCGGGCAAGGCCCCTGCTTGTCGATGAGATGGCGTAGCCCTCTCGTGTGTCCGCACCCGGATCAATATACGTATTTTCGGTCATAGCCCCTCGGTGTGATCATCTGCTCTTTTCCGCAGATGGTTCCCATGCGTGACTCCTCTCCGCCGATGATCACAATGGAGCGCATATCGACAAAACTGTCATCGGCAAAGAGCGATTTCAGGGTAAAGAACCGGACCTCCTCTTCATCCCGGAATGCGTTTTTTACCACGACCACCGGAACGGAACCATCCTGATATTTCAGAGCGATGGACAGCGCCTGCGCAAGATTATCGGGCCGCCCCCTGCTCTTCGGATTGTAAACGGCGACCGGCACCCCCATCCGGAACGCCAGATCCATCCTCTTTTCAATTACCTCCCACGGCGTGAGAAGGTCTGAGAGCGAGAGGGTGACATAATCCCCGGAAAGAGGCGAACCGGCACGGGAAGCCGCAGCGGTGGCGGCCGTGACACCGGGTATTACCTCATATTCGATGCAGGAGTGGTCATGCTCAAGCACTTCCAGCACAATACCTGCCATTCCGTACACCCCCGGATCACCGCCGCTGACCATGCAGACGGTCTTTTCGTGCGCCAGTTCCACACAGGCCCGTGCACGCTCAACCTCCTTCCCCATGGAGCTCCGGATGACCTCTTTTCCCTCCACCAGATCCTCAATCTGCCTGAGGTAGAAGTCATTCCCGATGATGACGGCTGATTCCCGGATGGCGTCTTTTGCCCTCTCCGTCAGCTGATCCGTTCTTCCGGGGCCGATGCCCACGATGAAGAGTTTTCCCCTGTTATCTGATGACCGCAACAGTCACTCCTCCGTAAATCTGCTTTTTCATAATGATCTCTTTTCTCTTTGAAAGGGCCAGCGCCGCGGGTTCTGCCACCCCGGGGAGACCCAGTTTATCGCTGGCCCGCGACGGCGACGGGGGAGATTCTGCCCGGATGAACGCATCATCCACACAGATCAGGTTCCCGTCCAGCTCCCCGACTGCCTGAATAAGCCCGGCTTCATCGTATTTTATCGCTGAAGTTGCGTATGCAAGGACCTCATCGGGCGTGATGCCCGCATCGGTGAATGCGGATGCAAGGGCCCGGAGAATATCCTCTTTCCCGGCCCCTCTCCGGCACCCGATGCCGACGATATATTCTCCGCTCTTCAGCAGCACAGAGACGCCCGGCGGTGCGATGGCAATGGCCGGGGGTGCGATCACGTGCACAGCGACATTGCCATCGAGAATCCCTGCATTGACCACCCGTGTCGAATCCCTGTTGATTATCTCAAGACCCCGTGCTGCTGCTGTCGACTCCACCGAAGGCAGCCCCCGTGTCTCGGTTGCGGTGGTAATCACCGGGTGCAGGCCCTGCTCCTCCAGCCGCTTTGCCACCGCATTTCCGCCGTGATGCCCCCCCAGCAGAGGGATGGCATACCGGAAGTCGGGACTGACGACGACGACACAGGGGTCGGTCCATTTGTCGTGCAGGTGAGGTGCAGCGGCCCTGACCGCAATCCCCGTGGACATGACCGCGACAATCGTTTTATAGCGTTCAAACGCGTTTCCGAATGCCTCTTTTGAGTACACCTCAAAAGAGGCATCCATCCGGTCTGCCAGCTCCTGTGCCCTGCCGGCAGTCATTTCCAGGGATATTACAATGGTGTCTGTCATCCGTAGAGGTGGGAATGGGTGTAGGAGGGCCCTACGGGGTTCACCACTTCACCGATGATGATGAGTGCGGTCTTAACAATTCCTGCTGCCCGTGCCTTCTCTGCGATATCAGCGACAGTCCCGCGGACGACCTTCTCGTCCGGCCAGGTGGCGTGATAGATAACAGCCGCAGGCGTCTCCGGTGGGCATTGCACCTTTCCAACGATCTCCTCCAAGTGCTCGGTGCCCAGAAATATCACCATCGTCTGCCCGAGTGCGGAGAGTTCAGCAATCCAGTCCTCCTCAAGGGTCTTTCCGGCAGGGCGGGTGATGATGACGGATTCTGAGACCCCTTTCAGCGTATACTGGATGCCAAGGGATGCGGCCGCTCCAAAAAACGATGAGACGCCCGGAACACGTTCGACCTCGATGCCTGCGTTGTGCAGAATGTCCACCTGCTCGATGATGGCGCCGTAGAGTGCGGGGTCTCCGGAATGGAGGCGCACGACCGTTTTGCCGCTCTGTGCCGCCTCGATCATGAGATCCGTCATCTCTGCAAGCTTCATCCCCCAGCTGTCATATTTTTCAGCAGCAGGGCATGCCGCCACCAGCTCGGGGTTCACGAGGGATCCGGCATAAATGAGCAGATCGGCCCGGTCCAGCAATGCTTTTCCCTTTACCGTGATGAGGCCCGGATCGCCGCATCCGGCCCCGACAATGTATATTGTTGGCATCTCTCTCACTTCCCCGCATATAATATACTGAAATACGCACTTTCTTCCGGGAGCTCATCTGTCTGGTATATCCTCTGGCCGTCCATGTACATTTTTTCGGCCAGAATGAACCGGGTATACCCGGATTTCCTCAGTTCATCGGCCGTCTCCCGTGGCCGCCTCACCTTCAGCCGGATGGTTGCGGTCTGCTCCGACCCGTCTGTTATCTCAATGCCTCCGTTCAGCGTGACGCCCGCAGCAGAGGTGAATGCAGTAATGGAGCTGACTCCGGGGACAGATGTATAGGAAATCTCCGGGTATTTCTCGTCCAGCACCGCACAGAGCCTCCCGAATGTGCCGTAAAAGTTCGGGTCGCCGAGGATGCAGAAGACGGCAAGGCCGTCACGGGCCACCGGAGCAATGAGGTCGGCATTCTTCCCGATGCACCGGGTAATGTATCCTTCATCCGCGGTCATCGGAAAGGACAGGACGACCGGATCTGCCCGGTAGGGTGCGATGATATCCTTTGCAACGGTTCCGGGCACAAATACCTGATCTGCCTGTTCAATCAGGTTCACTGCCTTTACGGTCAGAAGCTCAGGGTCTCCGGGACCGATGCCAACAGCGACAAGCATCTACTGCTTCACCTCACCGACGATGATATACACGGGATTTAAGGGTTTAAACATCAGATCGCCTGCCAGATCATATGACCGGGAGACCTGAATGTGGAGTGCCTCAACAAATATGCCCAGTTCTCTCATCTTCCTGACCGTCCGTGAAACCGTGTCCAGAAGAACGGCGTTGACCACAATTCTTCCCCGGACGATCTCCGTCAGCTTTTCAAGCACCGTCTCTATCTCTCCTGAACCGCCGACAAAGGCACAGTCCAGCCTGTTCATTTCGTCAAGAGCATGAGACGCCTCGCCGTGGATCAGGGTGATATTCTCTATCTCTGCCGTTTCAATCTCCTGCCGTGCGTATTCAACCGCTTCAGCCCGCCGGTCAACTGCATACACACGTCTGCATCGCTCAGACGCCTGAATGGATATTTTTCCGGTGCCGCATCCGATGTCGGCCATGACATCCCCCTCCCGAATTCTGAGTTTGAGCAGGGATACTGCCATCACTTCGTCCTGTGTCGGTCCGCCTTTGAGTCCCATTAAAACATACATTAATTGTTTTAATTCAGATAAAGTGTTGTTGTTTCAATGTGGGCCGTTACTGCGGACAACGTGAGATACCAACGGGAATATTCTGAAGCAGACGTTTAAAAGAATGCCACCACTTCCCCTGCCGGCGGGGTGTGATGAGGCGGGAAAAAAGATTCGTGTCTCATGCATCTGCCACATGCAGTGCATATTTCCGTCAGACGGCAGTTTCAGGCCACGGCAGCCAATCAGCAGGCAAATTCAATCGTGACCTCTCACCGGAGAGAGCCTGAACCACTCGTTTCACCCACGGTTGACCGAACGGATGGTATCCACCAGTCCGGCTGCAAACGGATCCGTGAAATATGCATGGGTATACCCCGCCAGCACATTCTGGAGATAAATCCCGTCTTTCCCGTCTTCAATTCCCCGGCCCCGCTTCAGCTCCAGCGCAAACCGCACGTCTGCGGCGGCGTCCACTCTGGTATAATGGAATTCATGCCCCCGGTATACGGTCCCCCGGGGAAACAGAGCGTCTGCAGCCGTACACCCGGCATCGACGTAGCCGAGTGCCTGGAACCGTCCCATCTTCACGGTCTCGGCCGGGATGACGCCGCACATCCGTGTCGTCGTCCCGTCCATCTCAATACTCTCCGTCAGGTAGGTGAGACCACCGCACTCGGCATAGATGGGCATGCCGCTGTCCGCAGCTTTTTTCACCGCATCCCTGCATGGAGAGCGTGCCAGTTCAGCGCAGTGCAGTTCAGGATAACCGCCGCCGAAATACAGGGCATCCACATCCGGCAGGGAGTCGGTGAGGGGGCTAAAAAAGACCAGTTCAGCACCGGAGTTTCGCAGCCGGTCAAAATTGTCCGCATAATAGAAATTGAATGCCGCGTCATATGCAACCCCGATCCAGACCGGATGGGTCCGTTCTGCCCTTTCGGTTTCAGAGGTTCGGACGGAAAAAGTGCTCTTTGCAATGCCTATGATGGCATCGATATCACAGTTCTCCTCCAGAATTCCCCTGAATTCAGAGATAGAACTGGTCTCATGCGCCATCCGGAGCCCCAGATGCCTGCTCTCAATGCATCTCTCCTTCTCCCAGGGGATATATCCGAATGCGGGGGCGGCAAGAGACGCCGCAATCATCTCTCCGTGCCGTTTGCTGCCGACCCGGTTGAAGATCACGCCGCCGATGTTCACATCAGGATCAAATGAGGTAAACCCCAGCACCTGCGCATTGACACTGCGTGAGGCGCCCTTTGCATCGACGACCAGCACAACCGGACACCCGAGGATCTTTGCCACATGGCCGGTGCTGCCGGTGTCCTCCCCCTCAAGCCCGTCAAAAAGGCCCATGACGCCCTCAATCACGGCGATATCGGCTCCCGCGGACGCCCGGACAAAGGTATCCCTTACCCCCTCTTCCCCCATCATATACGGGTCAAGATTCCGTGAATGCCTCCCGCAGATGGCGGTGTGATGGGTCGGGTCGATAAAGTCCGGCCCCACTTTGAAAGGCTGGACGTTAAGCCCCCGTTTCACGAGAGCAGACATCAGTGCCCCGGAGATCGTGGTCTTGCCGCATCCGCTGTGGGTGCCTGCGATAATAATGGCGGGAATCATCTTAAATCAGATATTGTACGGAAATAGTATTTTCCAGTTCCTTTTCGACCTTTTTCAGAAGACCTCCGGAACAGTGAATTTTTGTATTGATATACCGGTCCGCCCTCTTGCAGCCGTACCGGCACCCGATCCCAGAAATACCCCAGGCGTAGTCATCCCGAAGAGGGCACCTGCGATGGTGGCAATTTAACCGCCAATTCGCACGTAATTAATAGTGGGCCCGTTTTTTAGTCATTGTACCGGTATCCATACTTTGGAACAGCAATTTCAAACCGTGCACCTTTGCCATCGGTTCCGGTTTCTGAGATTGATATATCGGTGATATCAAGAATTTCCCGGGACAAAAACAGCCCGAAACCAGTATTTGAACCAACACCGCGGTCGAATATCTTCTTTTTCATATCATCTGCAATGCCGATGCCATTGTCTTCAATTGTTAAAACCCCGCTCCCTCCGGTTTCATGGAAAGAAACATGAATGTCAGTCACATGTTTCCCATGCCTGACGGCGTTTTCAAAAATATTGTAAAAGACCTTTTCAAGCATTTGGTCGGTAAATATTTCCAGTGTGCCGGTATCTATCCTGACGTTTACCGCGGTAGAAGACATATTTGATACAGCCAAACTGGCTGAATTTTCAACGGACTGCCAGGTCGGGCTGTGTACACCAAGTTCCTGATATTCACGGGTAAATGCGATCTGGCTTTCAATCATTTCTGTGGCTCCGATAATCTTCCCCAGATAATCATCAGCCTTTCCTTTGTCATCTTCCCCTTTTAGCATCTCTTCATACCCAAGGAGAACACTGATCTGGTTGTTGATATCATGCCGGGTGATGGACGAAAGGAGGTTCAGCTTTTTATTCAGCGTCTTCAGTGCATTTTCTGTATTTTTTCGTTCAGTGATATCTCGTCCGACAGACAGGTGGACCACCCGGTTGTTTAATGCAAAGCAGCAGGAATTATTCTCAATAGTAGCAATGGTGCCATCTTTTCGTATCGCTTTGGCTTCAAAGGTTGCTCTTCCTTTTGTGCGGAACTGATTCGCGATATTCAGATAATGATCCCTTGTTTCAGCCCCTTCAATGTCCACCATAGACATCTGGAGCATTTCATCACGGCTGTAGCCAAGACTCCTGCAGGCGGCATCGTTTACCTCCAGGAATCTTCCGGGAGGCCCTCTCGGTGGAAACTCATTAAGAAATATGATGTCACCAGTGGAATTGAATATCTCCCGAAACTTTGTTTCACTCTCACGAAGTGTCTGCTCTGCTTTTTTCCTCTCGCTGACATCCCTTCCCACAGACAGGTGAACCATCCGGTTATTTAATTGAAAAATGGTTCCGCAGGTATCGAATGTAATTATGCTGCCATCTTTTGTTATGGCCCTGCCTTCAAAGGATGCTCTTCCTTTTGCACGATACTGTTTTACGATATCATCAAAATGGTCTCTGATTTCAGGCAACAAAATGTCCGCCATCGACATCCGGAGCAGTTCTTCACGCGTGTATCCCAGATTCCTGCACGTAGCATCGTTCACTTCTATGAATCTGCCAGGACCCGTCCCCGGGATAAACTCATTCAGAAATATGACATCACTTGCAGAATTGAATATCTCACGGAATTTAATTTCGCTCTCACGTTGTGCCGCCTCCACCCTCTTTCGTTCAGATATATCCCGTACAAAAGCGCACCCGTACTTCTGGCCATCATAATTCAGGTTTACAACACTGATCTCAGTACTGACATCTTCACCATCTTTTTTGGAAGACTTTACTTCAAAGATGAAAGCACTATTCCGGTCGTGTTTATTCCAAAAATCCAGAAAATTCTCCTGTTGAAAATTAGGGATAAACATGGAAAGACCCATTCCCCGTAATTCTTCCTCAGAATAACCAAAAATATCTGTAGCCTTCTTATTGACAGAAATAAAATCACCATTAAAGTCCACCCAAAATATGGCATCAGGGCCATTATCCATGGTAAACTGGGTAAATTTCAGTTTTGTTTCTGCTTCCTTCTGCCCGGTAATGTCAATGAAGGAAATGATATTTTTCTTTGTACCCGGAATCATTGCCGAGGTCAGTTTAACATCTATGATCTCACCGGTTCTGTGAATTAGTCTGCAATCGTAGCTATTTGGCACTGAATCCGGTTCAGTCCGTCTGAGCCGGTGATATTCCAGTACTCTCTCCCGGTCTTCTTCTGCAACCCTTTCCTGCCAGTTCAAAAACATCCCGGGCTCATCTCCGGAATAACCCATGAGCAGTTTCATCTTTTCATTGACATGTAAGATAGTGACCTCATCTTCAACAATTGCCATTGCAGTTCCGGTATTTTCAAATACCGTCCGGTAAATTCCTTCTGCCTGTTTGTAGTCAGTTATGTCCCGTATGGATTCAATGGCACCGGTAACACGGCCATCGGTATCATAAAGGGGGGAAGCAGTAAACCACAGGTATGCCCCCTCACCGTTGCGAAGATGAGGGATGAATGTCTCTGCATATAATCTATCTCTGTTTTCACGATTCAGTACCGGATAAGAAACTTCCGTCTGCAAACTTTCATTGAGAACCAGATCAATCATGATCGGACGACGTTTACCGTAAAATGGCAGGGCATATTCATAGTCCCCCTTTCCAAGCATTTCAGATGCGGGAGTGCCTGTCATCTGTTCTATTGCACGGTTCCATGCAATCACTCTCCCATCCATTTTGACTGCAAAGGTGGCGTCAGGCATGAAATTGATGACATCTGCCATCTTTCGTTCATATTCAAGGAGGCGCTTTTCCGCCCGGGTTTTATAAACCACCTGCCTGACACAGTTCTGAAGTTCTCCAAACTGAACATTTGGTTTTCCGCCTTTCTGGAGGTAGTAATCGGCACCGGCATTGAATGCCTCAATAGCAACTTCTTCCCTGCCCCTGCCGGTGAAGAGAATAAAAGGGATGCTGTTTCCTTCAGTACGGAGTGTTTTCAGGAATTCAAGACCGTCCATTTCAGGCATCTGGTAGTCAGATATAACCGCATCATATTTTTCCTCCTGAATCATGTGAAGGGCCTCTTTTACAGAAGAGGCAGTATTGAGCAAAAAATTCCCGGTGTATTCCAGATATTGTTTCGTTACATTGAGCAGTATGGTTTCATCGTCGACATATAACAGGAATATTCGATCATCAGAATTCCCCCCGAATTCAGGAATCATATATTTAACCTCTTTTATCCTATTTCGTTAATCGATTTTCCTAGTGATAACTCTTTCCCCAACTGACTGTCACATCAGGTTAATGTATGTATTAAATACATTTTTCTTCAAGCCCTGATTTGTCAGGACGAAAAGAGAAACCTGCCTGCAATGTGGCCCAAACAATAACAAATCAGTTAAAATAAATTTTTATTTCTACAATTTATTCGTATTAGATGCTTGTTTTACAGAATTATTATAAAGATAATGACAAAAAACCCATTCTCTCATGTTCAATAGCATGGATACCTGGTGAACGGGAATAAAAAAAGTATCAGGACGAAAGACAACAATTGCATTTTCGCTTTCACCGGTGAGCATATCAAAAAGTGTGCCTGCCCGATGAACCGGATATGAAGAAGAATAAGAGGAAATACCAAAAATAATATTCCATAGAATATATTCGAAACACAAACCAACACATAGACACACCACACAATTAGTTTAATAATTCAATATTTCATATAATACAATATGAATTTATTTTAGGGCAGGGATTTGTTTAAAAGAAAGAGGCAAATCACATCACGCCAAACCTGCCAGCAATCGAAAAAAACATAGACTAATCATACAACCCTATTCCCAGATTATCGTCGTCATCCCAGGTACTTTCAGCATCCTCCGGCTCTCTGCCGATTTGAACGGGAGATACGCATTTCTCAACAGTCACCGTGCTTCTGATATACGCCTTGGTGAGGATAAAACCGCATATAATAAAGAAAAACCAAATAGCGTCAATTCCGGCCGCAAAAAGGACAAGAAGTCCGAAAATGAACAGCAGAAGATCCATGAGTGTGCATTTCCGGATGAGGAAATCAGTCATAATTTTACATTATACACTACCCTGAAAACAGGGATAAATCTATTGTGCGCAAAAAGAGCCGCCGCCCAAACAGGCGTTCTAAGGAGAATTCAACTGTTATCGGCCAATTCAACGTTCAGAACGTTTGGAAGTGGTGGAGATCATCACAGCATTTCATTTTCAGAAATTGATAGCAGGGATAATTCAGACCAGGACTGCCTTTTTACTGCCCGTATGATCTCCATCGGTTCTGATGCAAATGGTTCAGAAAAATATGCATGAGTATAATCCTGCAGGTTCATTTTGAATGTACATTTTATCCTGCCAGTCTTCAATACCCCGTCCTCCCCCATCATATACAGTTCAGGGTTTCGTGAACGCCGTTTGCAGATGGCAGTGTGGTGGGTGGGTTGATAAAGTCAGGTTCAACCTTGAACGGCTGAACGGTGAGCCCCCGTTTCACAAGAGCAGATATCAGTGCCCCGGAATATCGTGATCTTGCCGCATCTGCTGTGGGTGCCTGCGATAATTATGCCAGGAATCATCGTAATCAGATATTGCACCAAAAAAGGATTTTCCGTTTCCTTTTCTACCTTTTTCAGAAGAACCCCGGAACAGTGAATTGTTGTATTGATACACCGGCTGTTTTTTCATCCCGAAAATAATTCCTGCGATGGTGGCATCTAACCATCACTTCGCACGTAATTATTCGTGGACCCGGTTTTCGTCATTGAACCGGAATTCATACTTTGGAACCACAATTTCAAACCGTGCTCCTTTGCCTTCGGTACCGGTTTCAGAGATTGAAATGCCGGTGATATCAAGAATTTCCCGGGTTAAAAACAGCCCGAAACCTGTGTTTAAACCAACACCACGTTCGAATATCTTCTCTTTCATATCATCTGCTATACCGATGCCATTGTCTTCAACGGTCAAAACCCCGTTCCCGTCTGTTTCATGGAAAGAAACATGAATGTCAGTCACATTACCACCATGCCTCACGGCGTTTTGAATAAGATTGTAAAAGACCTTTTCAAGCATATCGTCGGCAATAATTTCCAGTGGCCCGGTCTCAATCCTGACCTTTGCCCCGATAGCGGACACATTTGATGCTGCCAAACGAACCAAATCTTCAACAGACTGCCAGGTCGGGCTGTGTACTCCAAGCTCCTGATATTCACGGGTAAAGGCAACCTGACGCTCAATTAATTCTGTAGCCCTCACAATCTCTCTGAGATACTCCTCAGCTATTTCGTTGTCAATTTCCTCTTCCAGCATCTCTCCGTACCCAAGGAGAACACAGATCTGGTTGCCGATATCATGCCGGGTGATGGAGGACAGGAGGTGAAGTTTTTTGTTCAGGGTCTTCAGCGCATTTTCTGCATTTTTCCGTTCGGTGACATCTCTCGCAAAACCGCACTCATAATCCTGACCTCCAAAATTCAGAAAAACGATATTCAGTTCAATAGTGACGCTGGATCCATCCTTTTTTACAACTGTGGCCTCAAAAGTCAGGGAACCCTTCTTTTTTGCAATCTCCCAGAACTCCTTAAAGCGTTCGTACGGGTAATCCGGAGCAAAATCCGAAATGTGCATGGTGAGCAGTTCTTCCTTTGGATAACCAAACATATCGACAGCACTCTGGTTGACCGAAAAGAATCTGCCCTCGGTATCCGCCCACAGTATACCATCGGGGGCATGGTCAGCGGTAAACTGGGTAAACTTCAGATTATTCTCTGCTTCCTTCTGTCTGGAAATGTCAATGAAGGAGATGAGACTCTTTTTTGTGCCGGGAATGACTGAAACCGTCAGGCCAAGATTCCTGATCTCACCATTTTTATGAATCAGTCTGCATGTGAAAATACCGGGTGCTGTATCCCTATCCCTTTGCCTGAGATTCTGATATTTCAGGAGATTTTCCCGGTCTGCTTCCAGAACCAACTCAGGCCATACCATCTTACTTTCACACTCAGCTCTGGAATAGCCCCATATCTCTTCTGTTTTGGCATTGACCTTTGATACGGTGCCGTCCTCTTCAATAATCGCCACTCCCGCCCCGGCATATTCAAATGCCGTCCGGTAGATTCCTTCTGCCTGTTTGTAACCAGTCACATCCCGGATGGATTCAACGGCTCCGATAATACTGCCATCATTACCATAGAGGGGGGAGGCGCTAAACCACAGGTATGCCCCCTCACCGCTGCGCAGATGGGGAATGAATCTCTCACCACAGAATGTGCCCCCGTTTTCACCGTTCACTCCAGTATAGGAAACGTCAGTCTGCAAACCTCTGTTGAGAGCAAGATCTATCAGGATCGGACAGCGTTTGCCGTAAAACGGGAGGGCATATTCATAGTTTCCCTTCCCCAGCATTTCAGATGCAGAAATGCCCGTCATCTGCTCTATTGCACGGTTCCATGCAATCACCCTGCCTTCTGTATCTATTGCAAACGTCGCTTCAGGCAGGTAATCGATGACAGCCGACATCCGCTCTTCACGCTCAGGATGGCGCATTTCGGCACGGTGCTTTTCGGCCCGGTTTTTTTCGACCAGCCGCCTGACACAGTTCTGAAGTTCAGCAAACCGGACATTTGGCTCCCCGCCTTTCTGAAGGTAGTAATCAGCACCGGCATTCAGCGCCTCAATCACAACATTTTCCCCGCCTCTCCCGGTGAAGAGAATAAAAGGGATGGAATTTCCTTCACCACGGAGTATCTTCAGGAATTCAAGGCCGTCCATCCCCGGCAACTGATAACCAGATACAACCGCATCGTATTTCCCGTCCCGAATGGCGGGAAGGGCGTCTTCTGCAGAAGAGATGGTGTGTATGATGAAATCCACGCTTTGTTCCGGACATTGCTTCATTCCAGTACGCAATACGGCTTCATCGTCGACACAGAGCAGGGATATTTTATTTTCGGAACGTCTCAGAATATCACAAACCAGATATTGTGACCAATTTATGCTATTTAGTAAATCATTGCGAAACCATATTAATAATTGTACATTTTTACGTACCAGTGCGGAAAAACAGCAGGTGGATTTCTGCATCGCACCACTATGCATTCAATTTAGCCGGGGAGAATAGGGACAATATTCACAGGCATTCTGTCATTTCAGGCGTTTTCAGCCACCTTAGAGAGACCCACCCCATAAGGTTTCCCACGGGGATGATGAGCCGCTTTCCGGCACTCATCTGGCCGTTATCGGGACCCGGAATATATTTTTACAAGAGGAATTCAATGAAAATGACGACAGTGTATGCAAAAATACTATTCGTGTCCGGTTCCGGGATATGTGCACGCACACGGTTGCATGTCAGAAAGCATTCCATAGGTCGACGTCTCCGTCAGGACGTTTCCGTGTTCATCCGGAATAGACCGTAAAGGATCAGTATACTCCCTCACCGGTTGTCAGAAGCCCTTTCACCCAATATGTTCCGCGAGCCTCCCCCGTAAACTCATGGGCAACTCTCTCCCGGTATGAATTTGACTGCCAGCCGCCTATCCACCACTGGTTTATCCCCTGAAATTCAGAGGAGATGGAAAGGACATTCTCATCATCACAGGTGTATGAGAGAATAAACGGCACCTCAACAAGAGCACCGGACGTCCCGCCGCTCAGATAATAGTCTTCATAGACGACCCCTTCGGGACTGCTGACATTTTCCAGAATCCGGTAGGGCATGAACAGGGGCTCCGTTCCAAACGGCATCCGGGTATTAATCGTGTGCCCGGCATCATTATCATACATGTGAAGCTCCATTGCCACAAGGACCGGCGTCTCTTCTGAATAGTGGTTGGAATAGATGATGGTTGGCCGGGGAAGGTCGGACTCGTTTTGCCCCGGCATAATCGCAATCGGTTCGATACGGTTTTTGTATATGGGGTCTATCCGGTCAGCCGATAGATTCAGCATTGGGATGCCGTTCACCTGCTCAATTTGAGCGGATATACTGCCGGCACGGTCACCATTATCGAAACTGACACGGGACATATTGATAACGGTCTCATTCTGTCCGGAGGCCGGATTATAATAGGAAGGAACAGGAATGAGGAGAACTACATCTTCAATAGGCTCCGATGTGGAGAATTTCAGTTCGTAGATGTAAACCGATTGCGCACTCTCCGATGCGGTGAAACTAAAAAATCCAATCATTATAGCAGAGAACATGACCAGCACGACAATCAGCACAAGTATCGCGAGATTGACTCTCCCCACATCATCCGGAAGATTCCGCATTATCCGGTTATTTGGCATAGAATCGGGATAATTGTTTTCATACCCTTTTTCAGTGCCGCAGGTTTTCCGGACGGGTTTATTTTTGCCCCGGTTGTTCAGACTGCCGGGACGATGAGCAGGATATGAATCGTTTTTTCATTTGTGAGACCGGAGAAACTTCCGATTTCACGCATCTAAGCTAAACAAAAAGAGTGAGGTGAAAGGGGTGTGTATTTTGGTATTCCTACTCTGCTGCGGTGAACGTCAGGATGGTCTTCTCTGATGCGTCCTGCACGGTCAGGATATCCCCCTCAATCCCATAGCCTGCCGCTGCTTCCAGAAGGTTCAGGTAGGTCGTCTCCTGCACCATCGTTCCCTCCGGCTCATCGCAGAACATCTTTGTTGCACCAACCGGTCCGAACGAGAGTGCAGTGCCATCGGTTTCATAGGATGCAAAGTAGCTGTTGCACCCGGCAGACCCGGATACTCCCCCGTCTTCATCAACAATCAGGCTGATCTCCGTTCCGGCGATGACCGAAGAAACCGAGTCATTGCCGGTAGTGTATGAGGTCAGCATCCATGTGGTTCCGGTCAGGGGTTCAGGGGCAGGGGGCTGTGCCTTCTCAAAGACGAGCAGGACGGTTCCGTCTGCATCTGAGAGTTTCAGTTCATCTCCACCCATACTGAATGATGCAGTTTCACCGAGCAGGTTCAGGAACGTGCTCTCCTGTATCATCAGGGGGCCTGACCCTGCCATCAGGGTGCTCCCGATGAGTCCGAACGAGAGGGTTTCTCCATCGGTTTCGTAGGATGCGAAGTAGTTGTTAATACCTGCAGAGCCTGCGATACCGCCATCTTCATCGAATATCAGCGTGACCGGTGAACCCTCGGTGACAGAGACCAGCCCTGCGGTTCCGTTGTCATACGATTTCAGCTGCCATTCGGTTCCGTTCAGAAGCGGTGCACGGTCTGGTTTGGTATCGGTTCCGTTCAGGGCGTCACCACCCGTATCAGGGGATGCGGAGAGGCACCCTGCACTAAACAGACAGATTCCCAGCACAAGCACCGTTCCCATCAGGATTGGTATGCCTGTATTACGGTCGGTCTTTGTTGCCATATACTATCACATTGTCAGACCAACAGCATAAACAAACCTTTGACTACGAATAAATTGGAAGTCAAATATCCATCCGATTTTAAAAAAACACCCCAAATGCATTTTTTGGATTTGCCAAAATGGACTGGCAAATCCGTTGTCTGCGTTCTTGCCGGGAGGGGAGGGGGGGGTGACACCCGCATCACGGACTGCCGCTTTTTCGCCCCTTCCGGAACGAACGGCAGGAAACAGCACGTATGCCTCTGTACAAGTACATAGGTCTATTGTAAACCTGTGCGTGAATTGTAAACCTGTGCGTGATCTGCCGGCAGTATGCATCCGGCAGGAATCCTCATCACGGAAGGAATACATGAGCATCGACTGAAACGGGACAAATCAAGGCCCGATGAATGGATAAACAGGTCAAAAAGAGAACTAATAATGAATTCAGGACCCGCTGAAGGCTTCATCCACCCTTCCGCGGAATTCCTCTCCGGAACGTTCATACTCCCGGTTCACCGCTTCAACACCGGCAGGATCATTGATCTTCAGAAGCGCCGCTGCGGTCAGGATGCGGCAGCATTCCGACTCCTCATTCTGCATGATCCTGACTAATGGTTCAACCGCCTTGGGGCTCCCGATCTCGGCAAGTGCCCAGATTGCCGGGTTTCTGACGGAGACATCACGGGTGGATGCAACCTCAATAAGTGGTTCAACTGAGAATGTCCCTACCCGTGCCAGTGCCATTGCCGACCTCCAGCGTACATTCTGGTTCCCGGTTGTGAGCAATTCAACCAGGGGTGCAACGGCAGGCACCCCAATCCTTCCGAGGGCGTCTATTGCCCCAAGACTCCCGTGTATATCCTCTTTCTGCAACCGATCCATCAGCTGCGTGAGAGTATGCCTGTTTTCTTCCTCTACCTCTTCAGCCATCTCTGCCACCACTCCGCTACATGCAGCTATACAGCAACACATATAGATAGTAATTTACGGAGCAGTAACGCCCGCAGAAAGGCATCCGGATTCTGCTCCGCATACATTCTTATATCGGAATATTGCAGGCTGCACTCAGGCACCGTTGATCGCGGCTGGTCCTGCATGGTCCTACAGGATCATCTCCTCCCATTGACACAGACACCTCGCCTATTGGAGCGAATCGCTTCCCTTAAAGGACCCGACCAGCCCAATCACCTGACCATTTGTATCCGTGATGGCAGTGACCGTGACCTGCCCGGTGAATGTGGACTGGTCTTTCCGTATCCCGGAAAGTGGACCGGACCATTGTTGTCTCTTATCCAGAACAGGAATTCCATTCTTCGCAACCGCACTCCCTTTCAGAAATTCAGATGCGTGTTTGCCGGCAACTTCTTCCACGGAATCGTAGCCCCACAGGGACAGAAACGCAGGATTCACATATTTCAGATTCCCGTTTACATCCGCGATGCCAACGGCGCATGGCAATGCGTCAAGTACCTGCCCCCTGACTTTCAGCTCTTCTTTTACATCCATCAGCTCACTGATGCCCGAGAGCAGGACGCGGTGCGCCTGCCGTAATTCGGTAACATCCTCATAGATGATGAACTGGGTATTGTCGCAGAGAGTCACCGGCCGAAACAGGATGGCTCGTGTCTCACCGTTTTTGCACCGCACCGGAAAGGTGCGGGGACGTGCCTGGTTTTTCCCGGCCGTATTCAAATCCGACTTCCAGGTTGCAATCGCCCGGGCACGCAACTCTTCATCCGGAAAGGCCTTTTCGAACCAGTCCCTTCCGGTCGGTATATCGGCTAACGTATACCCAAACAGATCCGTGAAGCTATGGTTGATGTAGGTATAGCACCCCTCAGGGTCGATAATCGCAGCCGCGAACGGAGATATTTCAACCACTTCCCTGAACCTGTGGTTGCTCCGCCGGAGCCGTTCTTCGGTCATCCGCCTGCTGATGACAATCGATGCCTGCCGGATGAAGGATTCAAGGACACGGGTATCCGTGAGAGAATTCTCCTTCGACATGAACACACCGACATCTCCTAGGAGCTGTTCATTCCATGCGAAAAACGCCAGGTACACCTTCCCGATATTCTGCCTGTGCAGAATCTCTTCACAGACAGTCTCCGGAATCTGACGGAAGGTAAAATCATAGAAAGACAACCTGTCTTCCCCGGCCTTTGCGGCGAGACGGATCTCACGGATTCCTCTCTTTATTTCATCAGGATTTGCAAGAAGCGGGGATAAGAACACCTCATCGAGGGGAAAGACCATCCCCACCGGATCACGCCCGATATGTGAGGTGAGTGCATCCCGGAAATCCTGCCCCATCACCGCACGAACAGCAAAATGGCGCCTGATTTCATCATAGGACTGGACAAATACCCGCCCCTCCGGGATGAATTCGAGGAGCAGTTCGGCAATACGCTGATAGATATCCGTCCTATCCGGAAGGTCCACAAACTCCATCGCCGTTTTGGCGAGAAACTCCATGTTTTCCACATACCGTTTTTTTTCGGTAATGTCCTCCAGAACAATGGTGCGGCCCCTTTCGCCGTCCTCGAACACCGTGGGAATCACCTGCATCTGGTAGAAGAAATCCTCATTATTGTGCGTATGACAGACGTCGGTGATGAACTGTTCCCGCTCCACACCCTCAATGAACGCAATCATCTCCGCCGTTGAAAGCATGGGTATCGGAACATCCCGGATATTCTCCCCGATAATTTCGTCTTTCTTAACCCCGGCGAGCCGGAGCAGATGGTCATTGATCTGCACTACCGTGCCATTACTGTCCAGAACCACGATCAGGTTTTTGGTGAAGCAGAGAAATGCAGACATAGGGACACGCTGTGCAACCGAGTAGACCTTCGCGTTTCCAACACTACGCATATCGACCTGCCCACCCATCCGCAGCACTTCGAGATGTTTTGAGACAGAATTTCGGGTTATATGGGTCTGTTTGGCTATCTCTGAGATCGTCATACCTCTCGGCCGGAACCGGAGTGTCTTCAGGATGCGGGCAGCGGAGTCAGACTCCTGCTCCATGATCAAGGAGCGTCTTTGGTCATTCCTGTATTAAAACCGTTGCAATGCAATGCAGATGAACCGGCAGAATACGAATACTGCCCGCCTTATTGCCTGAATCCGGCATCGCCACGCAGAAACCAATGAACATTCGGTTTCAGGGCCCTCATGCCCCTTTTTTTCGGAATACGGCATTTCATCCTCATACACCCTGCATATGCAGATGTCCCGGCATGTTGAAGAACAATCCGGCCCCCCTGAGATGCCCTTACTGCGATGCCCTTAATATGTTCATATGCAGTAATGCTGGTATCCTCTCACTATGGAGGATGAAACCGGATGCCGGAGAGCCGGTGGAACACGGATGGCAGGAATGATGAGACAGCAGGTGACGAATACAGATATTGCCGCGATGCTCACGGAGATTGCAGATATCCTCACGCTCAGGGGAGTCGCATTCAAACCGCGTGCCTACCTCAGGGCGGCCCGTGCCATCGAATCCCTTGATGAGGAGATCACCGACATCTATGACCGCGGCGAACTTGAAACGATTCCCGGCGTGGGGTCTGCCATCGCAGCGAAGATCACGACCATCATGGAAGAGGGCACCCTCCCCTATCTCGACCAGCTGCGTGAAGAGGTGCCGCCGGGTCTCCGCGATCTGATGGAAATTGAAGGGATTGGCCCGAAAAAGGCTCACCTCCTGTATACCGAACGGGGCATCACCGGCATCGAAGACCTCGAGGCTGCGGTGAACGGAAAACAGGTGCGCACCATCCGGGGGTTCGGGGAGCAGTCGGAAAAAAAGATCGCGGAGAGTATCCGGGTCTGGAAGGAGCGGCACACCCGCTTTCTCCTTGGATACATCCTGCATGATGCAGAGGCAATCGGGAAGAAACTCCAAAGCCATCCGGCAGTCATGGAGGCGTGTCTGGCGGGGTCCATCCGCCGCCGGAAGGAGACCATCGGGGATGTGGATATTCTGGTCTCCACCGACGACCCGGACACGGTCTCGGCATTCTTCTGCTCACTCCCCGAACGACGGCGGGTGCTGATGCAGGGGCCGAAACGATCCACGATTGTGCTGGCAGAGAACCTGCATGTCGACCTGCGGGTGATACGGCAGGGCCAGTTCGGCGCCGCCCTCCAGTACTTCACCGGTTCAAAGGCACATAACATCCGCCTGCGCCAGCGTGCCATCGACCGTGGATGGAAACTGAACGAATACGGCCTTACGACACGGGATGGAGCTGAGGTCATCGCCCGTGAACGGGAGGAGGATATTTATGACGCCCTGGGCCTTGCCTTCATCCCTCCCGAACTCCGGGAGAACAGCGGCGAAATCGAGGCGGCGGCGGAAGAGAGGCTTCCCCGTCTCATTGGGTACGGGGAGGTGAAAGGCGACCTGCATGTGCATACCCGGTGGAGCGACGGCGCTCATACCATCCGGGAGATGGCAGAGGCCGCACGGGAACGGGGATGCGAATATATCGCCATATGCGACCACTCGGAGGGTCTGCCCGTTGCCCACGGCATTTCCGCAGACGCCATTTTCAAACAGGGCAAAGAGATTGCCGACCTGAACCGGGAGCCCGACGGCATCACCGTGCTGCACGGCATCGAGGCAAACATCGACCGCGACGGAAGTCTGGATGTCAGAAAGAAGGTCCTCCGCGACCTCGACTTCGTGATCGGCAGCATCCACTCCTCATTCCGGCAGCCGGAAGCGGAGATGACCGAACGGCTGCTCACCGCCATCCACCATGACCATCTGGACATGATCGGCCACCCCACCGGCCGCCTCATCATGAAACGGGACCCATACCGGTTTGATATGGACACGGTCTTTGAAGCGGCGGCCGCAGCACATGTCCTGATGGAAATAAACGCATTCCCCACCCGGCTCGACCTCTCGGATGTCAACTGCCGGAGGGCACATGCCTCCGGCGTGATGATGGGAATCGGGACCGATGCCCACCATATGGACCATCTCCGGTACCTTGAACTGGGCATTGCGGTGGCCCGGAGGGGGTGGCTGGAAAAGGGGGATGTGATCAATACGCGGCCGCTTGCGGAATTCAGTGCATGGCTGGAGAAGTGAGAGGCAACGGTGCCTGAGCCTGAAATAAGACCTCAGGTTCACGGAGGCGCAGAAAATGGGATTCACATCACCCGACAAATCCCACCGATAGCCATCAATCCATCCGCAGGAGGCAGTCATCCGGAAAAGAAGAAATCTGGAATTGCGATGCAGAGGAGTACGGGTGGCAAAAATGATAAACGGGTGAGCCAAAAAAGAGAGAGAGATGAATTGATGTTTCTCAGACGACCAGTTTACATTTCACCTGGACGTTTCCGTCAAAACTGTGTCCCACCCCGATTGAGTTGAATCCGGTATAATACATGCCGAAATTACCATCATACCCGGTGAATGACAAGGTATCCGGCTCAGCGTTTGAACCTTCGCCATAATCGGCAACAGTAAGGGACCAGTCGCCATCTGCATCAGACCCGGAGAGTTGTGCATAGAAACCGGGAGCACCGTTATTCTCGCCGAGGCCACAAACGAAGGATTCAACATCCAGCTTCAGTTTTTCCATCGACTCGTGATAAACGATGTGGACTTCACCCTTTACCTCACCATCCTTTTCCATCGCATGGAAAGTGACGGTTATATTCCCGACGGCATCATCATATACCATCCCCCCTCCATTGACCTTGCAGCTATCCCACTCACAGCACACCGCTGACGCAACACCTGTCATCGCAAGCAGAATGGTGCATGCAATCAGCCCTGCATAAATCTTCTTCATTTTTTACCTCCGTGCACCGGGGATGTTACCCGGGCACCACCACACATTGACGCCCTGAAGAAGGACATACCAATACCACACCGACGGAAACGAATCATAGAGAATTTCTAAAAACCCCACCCAACCAGAAGTACTTTATACACCTCTTTCGATCACTAATTGATGAGTAATTTCACTAATTTTGCAATTAGGTATGAATACGAGCGTATTGCTGAATTGGGTGATAAGCTAGGAGAAGTTGAGAAATTGATCGACTGGGAAGCGTTCCGCCCCTTCCTTACAGGTCTCTATTCGAATAACACCGAAAAGGGTGGTCGCCCTAATCTTGACGAAATTCTGATGTTAAAGATGCTTATTCTGCAACAATGGCATGGTTTGTCGGATCCAGAACTTGAACGACAAGCGAATGACCGAATATCCTTTCGTCAGTTTCTGGGATTTCCGGATAAAATCCCTGATCGTTCAACGATCTGGGCTTTTCGTGAAAGGCTCTCTTTATCCGGAAAAGACAAAGATATCTGGAACGAACTTCAGCGTCAGCTGGATGCAAAAGGTCTCACAATAAAGAAAGGGATGATTCAGGATGCAACCTTCATCCATTCGGATCCCGGGCATGCATCTTCTGATACTCCTCGGGGAGAGGAGGCAAAGACCAGGAGAAGTAAAGATGGAACCTGGACAAAAAAAGGAGGGACATCTCATTTTGGATTCAAATTGCATGCCATCATTGACAGAGAATATGATTTGATCCGAAGGGTATGCACAACAACTGCATCCGTTCACGACAGCCAGATAGACTTGTCTGAAGAAGGTGAAGTAGTGTATCGCGATAGAGGGTATCAGGGAGCAAAATGCAAAGGATACGATGCAACCATGAAGAGGGGGGCCAGAGGCCATCCCATTGGTATACGGGACAAACTCCGAAATGAGAGAATCAGTCGAAAAAGGACAAAAGGAGAAAGACCATTTGCTGTCATAAAATCAGTATTTACTTCTGGAACTGTGAGAGTGACAGAATTGGGCAGAGTAAGGGTGAAGAATATGTTTTCTGCATTTTCATACAATCTCTATCAGTTGAGAACGATTGAAAAACAGAGTCTTTAGAGCGATAGCCATCTGAAATTGCCTAATTATGAATGACTATGTGAGACAATTTCCCTCTATTTAGGCATTTATTGTGATATTGTTGTTCGAAAAATGGGGATAAAAGTAATCCTCCATAATAAATACCTGTGGAATGATTCCTTTCCGTCCCGCTCTCACTTCCCTGATTTTCTCCAGAGGCAATCCTAGATACACCTCATAGCCCATATACATTATGGGACCAAATTGAACCAGGATTGTAATTTTAAGCTTAAATTATCACAATAATGCAACCGGATGCCGCCCAATTTTTTATTCATGCAATTTATGTGTTCAGAAGAAGTCATATCCCGCGATATGATTTCAAATACGGAATCGAAGGCAAAAATGCCAATATCTTCCTGATGTAGTCCCGGCGGAAAACGATCGGTTACGGATTTCTCACGAGACGTCCATCCCCCTCCAGTGCCGCAAGGGCACGAAGGGCGCTTATCTCCTTATCCTTGATCTCAAGCATGATATCGACGTCAAAGGGCCGGATTGCCCCGGTGAACCCCAGAAAATCAGGAATATCGATCGTTGCCGCATGCCGCCCCGGCCGACCGTCCGGGTCCTGCGTGCTGTAATCGACCATCGGGAGGCCGTCACGGGACCCCCATGTCGCGGCAACGTCCGGATAAATCTCTCCCGCCGCTTCCTCATACGAGGCGTTCACCCGGTGATGCAGGGTGTCAAAGATGACCGGTACGCCTGTCTCTGCATGAACATGAAGACAGTCGCGGGCCGTATACCGCCGGTCGTCGTTTTCTATCACAAGGCGGCGGAGGACCGGTTCATCAAGGTTGAGATACCGGTCAATAAACCGGGCAATGCCCGCCTCGCGGTCGCCGTAGACCCCGCCGACATGGAGCTGAATCTTCGCGGTCGTATCAAGCCCGAGCAGGTCCAGCACCTCTGCGTGATAGGCAAGTTCGGCAATGCTTCGCCCGAGAATATCCGGGTCTTTTGCATTGAGCAGGATGAACTGGTCCGGGTGCATCGATATCCGCATCGCATGCTCCCGAATATATGCCCCGATGGCAGAGAACTCTTCCCGGAAGGTCTCCTGCCAGTCGGCCGTGCATACCGGGTGGGAGGCGAAGGGGACGAGGTCTGAGGTGAGACGGAAGAAGAGAATCCCGTGGCCGGCATTATACCGGAGAATTTCTCCGAGGCACGCAAGGTTCCCCGCCAGTGTCGAGAGCAGGCGCTCATCGGAATAGGAGCGGAGACGAAACGTCCGGCTGCTCCGGCAGGAGAGCGACTGGTTAATGCACGGGTATCCTATTTTCATTCTTCACCTGCAAAAGGCGGGGAATGGTCGTGCCTCATCCAAATGGCGCTCCGATTCACCGGAAGAACGATATTACTGGAGCGACGCATGCATCCTTCTTGTCTGCGGCATGCCTTCGCGTATCCAGTCCCATGCATCCTGCTCACAGTTCTTCCGGAAGAACCGGAGATCACTGTTCGGGAAGAGGAAGAAATGGTCCACATAGTTTAGTTTTCTCTCCCATTCCTCGTCACCAACGATGGCCTGACGCTCGATATACAGCACCCGTGAGTCCTCCCTCACGTCATCGTCCATTGCCCCGATACCCTCACTCTGCAGATCGGAGATATCAACAAACAGACGTATCACGCCATATTCCTCTATTGCCCGGCGCAATGGCGGCATGAAGACTTCATAATAATCTTCACTCGTAATCTCACCGATGAACTGAAACCCAACCAGACATCCGTGGCTTTCCGATAGTAATTCAATCATTTTTCCTCACCTCTTCTCCCCCGAACATGGGAATGACACAATAGAATCCGATGCATATCACCAGAACATCACCTCTCCTTCACCCCCTTTGGGAAGAATGGTTCTCACGCGATCACGGCCCCCCCGGCCCTCAATAGTTTCGTCTTCCCATGCAGTCCTGAGGGTGGGTAGAATGTAATCAGAAGAGTAAATATCTTTTTGCCGGATGCCGGGGCGCAATGGATGAGCTACCGGTGCATGCGGAACGCATCCTTCATTTTGCCGACATGAGGTGAGAATCCAAACCATGCCATAAATAATGCCGGAAACGAAAAGGGGGGTGTATATCGGGGAGGCAATTCACCCGAGTGTCCGGTTAAAGAACCTCACCATCTCCCCGTATGCGTCACGGGCGGCACTACTCTCCGAGAGCATTCCGTCTTCAATCATGAACCCATGCGGCTCGCCCTGGTAGACCTTCAGTTCAAAGTACACGTCAGCGGCATCAAGTGCCGTCGCATAGCGGTAGATGTCTGCCACCGGACTCGGTTGATCCCGGCTGCCATGAATGATCAGGATGGGATCAGCAATCTCACCGGTGAGGCTCGCGGGGGTGGTTTCATTATTAAACCCGCCGGAATACGGGAATCCGTACCAGGCGACGCCAGACCTGAAATCACCGATTTGGGGCAAAAACAGCATGGTATAGCGGCCGCCGGCACAGAACCCGGTCAGGCCAAGGCGGCTCGTGTCGACATCAGCACGGGTCCCGAGATAGGAGACGGCATCCCGGACCAGCTGCTCCACCACATCGTCTGACGGCGATTTCTCAAAGGTCTGCCATTCGGGTGCGATGACCACATATCCCTCCCCTGCAAACCGGTCCACCATCTCACGGTAGCCGGGTTCAGGTCCGTTGAACGAATGAATCAGCACGATGCCCGGATACAGCCCGGTGCCGCCCGGTGCCGCGATATAGGCGGGATAAATCTGTCCGCCGCTGGTGATCGGTACCGATGCTCCTTCCTGCATGCCCCCGTCAGACTCATCCCCGGAGTCGACGCATCCTGCGATGCAGGCAAGAATCACGAGCATGCCGATACAGATGATAGTTCTCATATATCTCCCTCAACCGGGGGGATGCGTCTCCATTCCTCTTCTCCGGATAAATAGGTTGTGACGGAGAGTCGTCATGCTGCTGTTAAATCCCATTCGTGACCGGATTCCCCTAATCATGAACGTATTAAAGGAAAATGAGAGTGAATTTTGAGCGGGAAAAGGAGACGGATTGAAAAAATGGAGAGCATTGGTAATAGCATATGGTATCGTGTGGCCCTCCAGCCATACTGCAATACCCGGACAGTCACAATATACAGTCCTTACATTTCTGATTGCCGCAATCGATGTTATCAATTTTATAGGCCAGGCACCACCCATGCAACGTGGAGCGGAAATGGCGGATCTGCATCCTATGTCTCATTTGGCAGGGCACTTGGGTATATGGACGGCGTTTGGCAGGACGTGCACGGCGCAGGCGCTCAGCGCAGTGATCCAAAGGCAGGGGACGCATCGGATTATCCCGAGGGCCATGGCCCGCAGGGAGATGCCATCAGGATTGAGAACTTTGTCCGCCTTGTCCGGAGATAAAGAGAGACGGGTACACCATCCAAACACTCCGACAATATCTCTTGGAAAAAACAGCGACACATAACATTCCGGGACTCAGTCCGAATATGGAAATACTCAGAACAATCCCGGATATCTAAAAGAGAAGAGCATAAACGCGACATCCCTTCCTCTTCTCATTTCATATGATGAACGCCGCCCCTGGAGAACTGTTTTCCCGTTTATCATAGTGCGCCTCTTTCTATCGTATTTCAGAACGGCAATCCAGAATACCAATAGGGAGAATGGACACAGGACTATGCGAAATACTGTATCTCCCCTTCCGTCCGCTCCCGTACAGGCATCACTCCGGGAAACGCCCGCTCCAGAAGCTCCCGGTTGAAGTGCGCCCATGTGACGGTCTGCGTCCCTGCTGTCACGGATGAGGAGGAGGAGGAGGAGGAGGAATCCGGGTAAACCACGCTCTCACCCTCCCCTGTCAGGTGCAGGTCAGGAAAGTGCCCGCTCGTATAAAGACCGTCACAGAGGAGGAGTTCGTTCAGGTCCCGGATCACCGCCTGCCCGGCCGGGGAACCGGCAGGAACCTCACTGTCGCCGGGGACGGCGATGATGTTCTGCACCCGGTGTGAGAGCCGCCCGAGGATATCACGGGCCGCCAGAGTCCGGGTGTCCCGGAGGTGCCGGAGAAACCGCAGCGCTGCCGGGAGGTCTTCCGGCGCAAACAGGACACCGCCCTGCCCGGACGCCGGAATCGTCACCCATGACCGGAAAAAGTAGTTTGCCTCCCTCGCAGGCCGTGTCGCAGAGCTCTCGCTGATGGCAGGCGGCCGCTGATCGGTCGTGAACGCCCCGTCATAGTAGACAGTCCGCCCGTTCTCCAGATCGATCTCTAAGAGCGCCGACCCGCTCCCGCCATCATCCTGTGATACCACATGTCCGGGGTGGAACCGGACCATCTCCACCATCGGGTCATGCTCCACATCACGCACCAGCGCGAGATCCCGGACCGCCGTAAACATGAGCGTAAAGAGCGGATAGTCCAGAGAGCCTGAATACGGTTTCCAGTCACCGAAGAGAAAATATTCAAGGGCGGCGGGTGACGCCCGGATAAGGGCGAGAATGGGGAGAATCCAGTGCTGGTACTCAAACCGCAGATAATGCTCCCCTATGCCGGTGGGATAGCGTTTCAGCCAGGGGTGATGCACAAATGTCTCCCGGTTACCGGATTCTATCGCCGTCATCCGCTCCTCATCAGAGAAACCGTCCGGAAACACCGGGAGCCTGAGTCCGACCGCCGGAGAGCAGGCAGACTGCTCCGAAATATATGCCGCAAAGGAGCAGGGAGGGGCTCCGCTATTCACCGATTCGGTGCGGTAATACTGTTCGAATACCTTCGGTGCTTCATACATATCCCAGTCCCTCAGCGGGATGCTCCGCTGAATCTCGACCCCTTTTTGGGAGAGAATGTACCTGACCAGACCTGCGCTGGTGTGCTCCATGACATAGGCATTCATCAGCGCCCGCTGCATCCCCGGGTCCTTGACCATCCGGAACAGGTATTTCATAATCCTGAGGTACGGCTCATACCCTTCCAGCAGGTAGTAATGCGGCGTCTTTCCGCTCTGCCGCGGCGCCCGGATCATAACAGATCCCAGTATCCCGAGTGCACAGAGGTCCTCACAGATTTTCCCCGCCCAGTCCTTTGAGATTGACGTCTTCCCCTGCGAAAGATAGGACGTCCCGAAATCTTCGTGGATCCTTGACGGATAGGAGTAGAAGCGGCACCCCCCTGACGCTGTCGGATACCGGACGCCGCATCCCTTCTGCAAACCGGGTTTTGTGGACACACCCGTGTTCACCACAAAGTACCAGAGCACCTCCCACTTCTGCCTCGTCATCTCTTCCGGTTCCATAGGTGAAACTGTCCTGTTGTGTTCCATGAAAAATACCCGTTCAGAGGTCATCAATGCACCGGATAATAACGCGGAACGCATCGACACATACCGCTGCCCGCCAACGCGTCGACTCGGCAGAAAACGACTCAACGCGTCGACCGAATCCCGGAATACCCGACTCTTTCACGGGATTTATCATTCACGTTTTCACATCTTAGTATAGCAGCAAGGAGGTGAATCATGGCAAAGAAAAACGATAACCAGAAGGGCGCATCCCGTAACCAGTCCGGTGCCGAGAAGAGCGGTAAGGACTTCAAGTCTAACGCCCAGTCTGCAGGAAAGGGAAGAAAATAATCCCCTCCCCTTTTCAGATTCAAAAATAACTCTCTTTATTTCGGCTGCCGCATAGGCAGGGACAGTTTTTTCTGACGGATTCTTTTCTGAACCCGTGATTGCTCTCAGGATTTTTCAGGGCCGTATCAGCCGTTTCCTGCTGTGCCGTACGTATTTTTTATGTCCCGTGCCTTTCCGTCACTCCACCGTCACCGTCCGCTCCGGCGTCCATGCCGGATCGACAAAACTCAGAATCACGGCCACCGTATCCCCGGCATTCCGGTATCCCTTCACCTGGTCCGGCGCGATGTATGCAGCACTCCCTGCAGGGACACGGATCTCGCTCCCGGCAGGGGTGTATACTTCAATCTCACCTTCAGTCACGTAGATCAGCTCAGACGCACCGGCAAGCCGGTTGAAATCCGCAGACCCTCCGGGGAGGATTTCTGCGTATGCGATACTGTAGTCAATCGGGAAGTGCTTCTCAGGCATCAGCACCGGATTTGCGAGGGTATATATCATCATGTCAGACCCGATGTCCCATTCAATGCCCGCACGGGGATCGGGGATGACAATCGGCATGCCGTCTGTTGCGCCACCATCCGTTCCGGGTGTATATGCGGCCAGTTCATCTCCGGACAACTCATTTGCTGCGGAAAACGGCGGCTGAATGACGTCAATATAGCGGAGGGGTACATCTCCGGTCGCGGTGATTGTCTGCCGGACACCCATCGGCAGGACAACAATCTCCCCATCCCGGGCGGTCACGGTTGTGGCATCGCAGTGGATCTCCGCTTCACCTCCAATCACACAGACCATCTCTGACGTTTCTAAAAGCCGATGGGGGAGTGTCCCGTTGCCCGGCGGAAGGGTAACAAGTCCCATGCTGTAGTGAATTGTTATATCCGGCGTCTCCTCGCCGATGATGCCGGCATAGTGTCCCTGCCCGTCAAAGATGGAGAAACCGTCTGCCGGGGTCAGGAGTTGGATGCCCTCGTCCTCTGCCGGTGACGGACTCTGTGTCAGGCACCCGGCTGAGATGACCATGCAGATGAAGATGAGAAGTATGGCCCTGCGCATGAATAGTGAATCTGCGGGAGATGACATAAATCCAGTTATCTGTGGGGGAAAAGGGGCCGGAGGGGGACGAAAGACCACCGGGAAAGGTGACAGGAATCGGATGATGATCCGTGGCCGGTTCATTCATCGACGACAAAAAAAGGAGATATGATAGCCGGAAATACTCATTTGGAGAGTTCTCTTTTTATTCTTCCTTTCTCCTGCGAATTGCCAGATATCCCACCACAGCAAGTGCAGCGATTAAAATACCCCAGAGCCAGATTGCAGACCCGTCCGGTGAACCGGATGGTGGTTTGGTCATGTCCGGCAGAGGCACTTCAGGTGCCGCTTCTGCGAAGAGGGCCCAGGTGCTGAAGTGACTGACCTGAATGGTGATGGTTCTCTCGTTAGCATCCGCCGTTCCTGGGACACGCTCCCATGCTCCGCTCGTGCTGTTGAACCATCCGGCTTCTGCCCGGTTGCCGTATCTCTCCCATTCATCCTCTGAAAGCACAAATGTCAGAGTAATTGCGGGTGAAAAGGACACGCCGTCAGGACTGCAGTCGAAGGCATAGAGTGCCCGTGGATGCTCAAGGTGCCCTATATCTCCGGGTGACGGGACGGAAGTGACCGGCACAGCGACAATGCGGATGGTTTCCTGCAGCATGCCGGAGCCATCCCGTGCCACCACACCGGCATCGATAGTGAGGTATCCGGCCAGATCATCCGCCCAGATGGTCACCGTTCGTTCAACGGCACCGTCAGGGCCTGCCGGAAGCCGGGCAGTTCCGATAAACTCAGTGGGTGCCACTGCCGGTGTGGGATTCACGGTCACAGCAGCCGTCGGCGTTGGTCGGGCCGTGGTCGCCACCGGTGTCGACAGGGGAGTCGGGGTAGGCGTCGGTGTCACAAACGGTGTCGGATCATCACTGTCTCCGCCATCCGTATGGATGGTGACGATGACAAACCGCACCTTTTCCTCAGTAATACTGCCATACGCATTCGTCGCGGTCAGTGAGACCGCGTATGCTCCCGCACGCTCGTAGGTGTGCACCGGATGCTGCTTCGTCGAAGTCGCTCCGTCACCGAAGTCCCAGAGCCAGGCCGTCGGACTGCTGGTGGTCCGGTCAGTGAACGTGACGGTAAGCGGGGCATACCCCGTATTCTGGCTGGCACTGAAGTCAACCGTCATCGGGTTGGTGACGGTGATGTATCCCGCCTCTTCTGCCGTATCCGTACCCACCGGATTGGTGATGGTGAGGGCGACATCATAGACGCCGGCCGCAGCGTAGGTATGTACCGGGTTCTGCTCTGTCGAAGTAGTCCCGTCACCGAAGTTCCAGGCCCAGGTTTCGGGATAGCCATCCGAATAGTCATAGAACTGCACCATAAGAGGAGCAGGCCCTTCGACCGGAGTGGCGGAGAACTTCGCCGCAGGGCCCTCATTCAGGGCGAACGCGACGAGTGCCTTGAAGGAGAACCCGTCCGGCGAGAGGGCGGTGAAGGTGTAGATGCCGTCTGCGTAGGTGTAGGTTGTCTCAAGGTGGGAGACCACCCCCTCATGGGAGAGGCTCAGAACGGTGAAGTTGTCCGCCCCGCCCCAGGCGTCCACATATGCGGCAGATGCACTCATCACGATGATTGCATCGGAGACGTTAATTCCACCGAATGCGGATTTGTTAATTTCCATGGTGTAGGCCACTTCTTCGAGTTCGGCACCCATATCACCAAGGACACCGAGCTGGAAGAGCCGGCCCATCGTCTCGTTCACGGCGCCACGGGTGATCGTGACGTCGAGCCGGGTGTCGGGGTTCGTCAGGCCGGAGAGGGACCCGGAGATGTTCGCGCTGATGCCGGTGGTGACCGCACCCACATCCCCACTGAGGTTGACGGCGTTCGTAATGTTGCCAATCGACGCACCGGTGCAGTTGCCCGTCCACTCCGAGGATATGTTCTGCAGACCGGTGGTCCGGATGGTGATGTCAATGCCCGGATTGCGGACAAGGATGGTCGTGTTGCCATTCGTGATGGTGGCATTCCGGTTCTCGGTGATATTGATGGAAACGTGCTGCGTCACATCGTCAAAGGTCATGTTTGCGACGGTGGCAGGCAGGGTGTCATTGAGGGCGGTCGCGACTGGTGTGATGGTGATGTAGCCGGGACGCATGTCGTCGAACCGGTAGGTGGTATTGGTCCGCGTCCACTGCGGGTTGACGAGCCGGAGTTCGCGTTCACAGGGCAGGCCGTTCGAGTGCACCTGCATATCGATGAGGGAGACTGCCTCCTCGCTCGTGATTGCGTCCGGTGCCGCCGCACTAACCTGGAGCCAGCCGTTTTCATTCCGGACATCGGAGGAGATAATCAGTCCCGGAATGGTCGCATTCGCCCGGATGTCTGTCACGGTCACGACCGTCCGGTTGAACTCCATGATGAACGAGAGGTTGGTGACCCCATTGAGCCCCGCTGCAGTGATGGTCAGATATTTCGAAGATTCGACGGGGAGAGCACCGGAGGGTGCATCCACGGCGGTGCGGGCCTCGACTGCAATGGCACCGTCTTCCCGGACAACCGGGCATGTGTGATCGATGGCATACACGAATGCGTCCATGATGGAGAGGGGTGCGGTCTGCCGGAGGCCTTCAATCTCCGGTGCGGACCGGAAGGTGATGTTTGCAACTGCGGCAGCGCCTTCGAATGTGATGCCGGCGTCATCCGTGATGACGATGGCGACAAAGCCACCTGTGTTGTCGATGGTGGCACCGAAGGCCGCACCCCCGGTGAGGGGTGCCGGGGCGGCACTCTCCACGGTGATGAGTGACGGGTCATAGGCGATGGTGAAGGTGAGGTTTGTTACGTTATCCAGCCCCGTGGCGCTCACCAGGAATCCGGCACTCTCGTTTGCGGGCAGTCTGCCTTCCGGAGCGATGAGGGTGACGGCGGGCGTGCTGCTCACGCAGATGTAGTCCTCGCGGGTGCGGGTGTTCGTGCCGTATTCGTTGCCGACGGTGAGGCTGACCGTGTATGTTCCTTCTTCTGTGTAGCTGTGAACCGGATTCTGCTCTGCTGAAGTGGTGCCGTCACCGAATGACCAGTTCCAGGTCTCCGGCCCGCCGGTGGAGGTGTCGGTGAAGGTGACCTGAAGCGGTGCATCACCCGTCAGGGGTGCTGCGGTAAAGGAGCCGACCGGAGCGGTTCCCACCGGGGTAAGGGTGAACGCAGCCTCGGCGGTTGCGTCCGCGGTGACCTGAATGGTCCGAACAGGGGTGGGATTATACCCTGATTTCTCTACGGCGACCGTGTGGCTGCCAACGGGGATGTCGGGGAGTGTGCTGTTTGTCAGAACGGTGGTGTTGCAGCCGTCCAGCCAGATCCAGGCATCGTCCGGCGATGAAGTCACATGGATGGCACCGCTCTCCTGCGACAGGGCGAAGAAGACGTCGCTTTCCTCATCCGGCACAACCGTTACGCTCCGGTTTGTCGGGCGGATGTAGCCAGACTTCTCGATGGTGACGGTGTGGATCCCCGCGGCGATGCCGGTGAGGGTGGTGTTTGTGAGCCGGCCGGTGTTCTCGCCGTCCAGCCAGATGGTGGCATTCGCCGGGCTGGAGCTGACACGGATTGAACCGGGGTGTGATACGAGGGTGAATTCCACCGTTTCGATGGTGCCGGTCGTCACTGTTGCAATGCCCGTTGCGGGTGCGTACCCGTCCTTCTCAACGGTCACATTATACGTGCCCACCGGCTGGTCCGTGAAGGTGAAGTTCGTCAGTTCACCTGTCGCGGTGCCGTTCAGGGAGATGCGTGCACCGGAAGGCATGGAATTCACCTGTAAGGTGCCCGTCTGGCTGGTGAGGACGAAGCTCACGAGCTCGGTCTCGTCCGGTGTTACCGTGACAATCTGACTTGCAGTGTCATACCCAGCCCTGACCACCGTCACATTGTATTCACCAACCGGCTTGGTATCGAAGGTGAAGTTCGTCAGTTCACCTGTTGCTACATTATTCAGGTAGATGCTTGCTCCTGCAGGTGTGGAATTGACCTGCAGCGTGCCGGTCTGACCTATAAGGGTGAAGTCCACCAGTTCTGTGGCATCCTTTGTCAGGGTAACGGTTTCGGTCTGGGTGTCATACCCGTCCTTCACGACGGTCACATTGTACTCGCCGACCGGCTTGTCCGCAAAGATGAAGTTCGTGAATTCGCCCGTGGCATCCCCGTTCAGGTAGATGCTCGCATTCGTCGGAGTGGAGTTCACCTGCAGCGTCCCGACCTGCTGCACCAGCGTGAAATCAACCACTTCGGTGGCATCCTTTGTAAGTGTGACCGTCTCCGTCTGGCTGTCATACCCGTCCTTCACGACCGTTACGTTGTACTCGCCAACCGGCTTGTTATCGAAGGTGAAGTTCGTGAGTTTGCCCGTGGCATCCCCGTTCAGGTAGATGCTTGCGTTCGTTGGCGTTGAATTTACCTGCAGCGTGCCCGTCTGACCTATAAGAGTGAAGTCCACCAGTTCAGTGGCACCCTTCGTCAAAGTGACCGTCTCCGTCTGGGTGTCATACCCGTTCTTCACGACTGTCACATTGTACTCGCCAACCGGCTTGTCCGTGAAGGTAAAGTTCGTCAATTCGCCCGTGGCATCCCCGTTCAGGTAGATACTGGCGTTTGTTGGTGTGGAATTGACCTGCAGCGTACCCGTCTGACCTACAAGGGTGAAGTCCACCAGTTCTGTCGCATCCTTCGTCAGGGTAACCGTCTTCGTCTGGGTGTCATACCCGTTCTTCACGACTGTCACATTGTACTCGCCAACCGGCTTGTCCGCAAAGGTGAAGTTCGTCAGTTCACCTGTCGAAACATCGTTCAGGTAGATGCTGGCATTTGTTGGTGTTGAATTCACCTGCAACGTTCCAACCTGCTGCACCAGCGTAAAGGAGACATAGTCGGTAGCGTCCTTCGTTAAAGTGACCGTCTCGGTCTGGGGGTCATACCCGTCCTTGACCACTGTCACATTGTACTCGCCAACCGGCTTGTTCGCAAAACTGAAGTTCGTGAATTCGCCCGTCGCCACATCGTTCAGGTAGATGCTTGCTCCTGCAGGTGTGGAATTGACCTGCAGCGTACCCGTCTGACCTACAAGGGTGAAGTCCACCAGTTCTGTCGCATCCTTCGTCAGGGTAACCGTCTTCGTCTGGGTGTCATACCCGTTCTTCACGACTGTCACATTGTACTCGCCAACCGGCTTGTCCGCAAAGGTGAAGTTCGTCAGTTCACCTGTCGAAACATCGTTCAGGTAGATGCTGGCATTTGTTGGTGTTGAATTCACCTGCAACGTTCCAACCTGCTGCACCAGCGTAAAGGAGACATAGTCGGTAGCGTCCTTCGTTAAAGTGACCGTCTCGGTCTGGGGGTCATACCCGTCCTTGACCACTGTCACATTGTACTCGCCAACCGGCTTGTTCGCAAAACTGAAGTTCGTGAATTCGCCCGTCGCCACATCGTTCAGGTAGATGCTTGCTCCTGCAGGTGTGGAATTGACCTGCAGCGTGCCGGTCTGACCTATAAGGGTAAAGTCCACCAGTTCTGTGGCATCCTTTGTCAGGGTAACGGTTTCGGTCTGGGGGTCATACCCGTCTTTCACGACTGTCACATTGTACTCGCCAACCGGTTGGTCCGTGAAGGTGAAGTTCGTCAGTTCACCCGTTGCAACTTCATTCAGGTAGATGCTCGCATTCGTCGGGGTGGAGTTCACCTGAAGCGTCCCGACCTGCTGCACAAGTGTGAAGGCAACCAGTTCACTCGCATCCTTCGTCAGAGTAACGGTCTCGGTCTGGCTGTCATACCCGTCTTTCACGACTGTCACATTGTACTCGCCAACCGGTTGGTCCGCAAAGGTGAAGTTCGTGAATTCGCCCGTCGCCACATCGTTCAGCCAGATGCTTGCGTTGGTCGGAGTTGAATTGACCTGCAGTGTACCAACCTGCTGCACCAGCGTGAAGGCAACCAGTTCACTCCCATCCTTCGTCAGAGTAACGGTCTCGGTCTGGCTGTCATACCCGTCCTTCACGACTGTTACGTTGTACTCGCCAACCGGTTGGTCCGCAAAGGTGAAGTTCGTGAATTCGCCCGTCGCCACATCGTTCAGCCAGATGCTTGCGTTGGTCGGAGTTGAATTGACCTGCAGCGTCCCGACCTGCTGCACAAGTGTGAAGGCAACCAGTTCAGTCGCACCCTTCGTCAGAGTAACAGTCCCGGTCTGGCTGTCATACCCGTCCTTCACCACCGTCACATTGTATTCACCGACAGGTTTGCTCGTGAAGGTGAAGTTCGTCAGTTCGCCCGTGGCAACGTCGTTCAGGTAGATGCTCGCATTCGTCGGAGTGGAGTTCACCTGTAAGGTGCCGACCTGCTGCACCAGCGTGAAGGCAACCAGTTCAGTCGCACCCTTCGTCAGAGTAACAGTCCCGGTCTGGCTGTCATACCCGTTCTTCACGACTGTCACATTGTACTCGCCAACCGGTTTGCCCGTGAAAGTGAAGTTCGTGAATTCGCCCGTGGCAACATCGTTCAGGTAGATGCTGGCGTTGGTCGGAGTGGAGTTCACCTGCAGCGTCCCAACCTGCTGCACCAGCGTGAAGTCCACCAGTTCTGTCGAATCCTTTGTCAGGGTAACGGTCTCGGTCTGGGGGTCATACCCGTCCTTCACGACCGTCACATTGTATTCACCGACAGGCTTGTTATCGAAGGTGAAGTTCGTCAGTTCGCCCGTCGCAACGTCGTTCAGGTAGATGCTGGCGTTTGTTGGTGTAGAATTCACCTGCAAGGTGCCGACCTGCTGCACCAGCGTGAAGGAAACCAGTTCTGTCGAATCCTTCGTCAGGGTGACGGTCTCGGTCTGGGTGTCATACCCGTCCCTGACCACCGTCACATTGTACTCGCCGACCGGCTTGTTATCGAAGGTGAAGTTCGTGAATTCGCCCGTGGCAACATCATTCAGGTAGATGCTGGCGTTCGTCGGAGTGGAGTTCACCTGTAAGGTCCCAACCTGCTGCACCAGCGTGAAGGAGACAGACTCGGTAGCGTCCTTCGCTAAAGTGACCGTCTCCGTCTGGGTGTCATACCCGTCCTTCACCACCGTCACATTGTATTCACCGACCGGCTTGTCCGCAAAGGTGAAGTTCGTAAATTCGCCCGTGGCGACCTCATTCAGCCAGATGCTTGCGTTCGTTGGCGTGGAATTCACCTGTAAGGTGCCAACCTGCTGCACCAGCGTGAAAGAAACCAGCTCACTCGCACCCTTCGTCATAGTGACGGTCTCGGTCTGGGGGTCATACCCGTCTTTCACGACCGTAACATTGTATTCACCGACCGGCTTGTTATCGAAGGTGAAGTTCGTGAATTCGCCCGTGGCAACATCATTCAGGTAGATGCTTGCGTTGGTCGGAGTTGAATTGACCTGCAGTGTACCAACCTGCTGCACCAGCGTGAAGGCAACCAGTTCACTCCCATCCTTCGTCAGGGTAACAGTCTCGGTCTGGGGGTCATACCCGTCCTTCACGACCGTAACATTGTATTCACCGACAGGCTTGTCCGTGAAGGTGAAGTTCGTCAGATCACCCGTCACAACATCGTTCAGCCAGATGCTGGCGTTGGTCGGAGTGGAGTTCACCTGCAGCGTCCCGACCTGCTGCACCAGCGTGAAATCAACCACTTCGGTGGCATCCTTCGTCAGAGTAACGGTCTCGGTCTGGCTGTCATACCCGTCCTTCACGACTGTTACGTTGTACTCGCCAACCGGCTCGTCCGCAAAGGTGAAGTTCGTCAATTCACCCGTGGCGACCTCATTCAGCCAAATGCTTGCGTTCGTTGGAGTGGAGTTCACCTGCAGCGTCCCAACCTGCTGCACCAGCGTGAAGGAAACCAGTTCTGTCGAATCCTTTGTCAGGGTGACCGTCTCGGTCTGGGTATCATACCCGTCCTTCACGACTGTCACATTGTACTCGCCGACCGGTTTGTCCGCAAAGGTGAAGTTCGTGAATTCGCCCGTCGCAACTTCATTCAGGTAGATGCTGGCGTTCGTTGGCATAGAGTTCACCTGTAAGGTGCCAACCTGCTGCACCAGCGTGAAGGAAACCAGCTCACTCGCACCCTTCGTCATAGTGACGGTCTCGGTCTGGGGGTCATACCCGTCTTTCACGACCGTAACATTGTACTCGCCGACCGGTTTGTCCGTGAAGGTGAAGTTCGTCAATTCGCCCGTCGCAACGTCGTTCAGGTAGATGCTCGCATTCGTCGGAGTGGAGTTCACCTGCAGCGTCCCGACCTGCTGCACAAGTGTGAAGGCAACCAGTTCACTCGCATCCTTCGCCAAGGTAACCGTCTTGGTCTGGGTGTCATACCCGTCCTTCACGACTGTCACATTGTACTCGCCAACCGGCTTGTCCGCAAAGGTGAAGTTCGTCAATTCGCCCGTGGCATCTCCGTTCAGGTAGATGCTGGCATTCGTTGGTGTCGAGTTCACCTGCAACGTTCCAACCTGCTGCACCAGCGTGAAGGCAACCAGCTCACTCGCATCCTTCGTCAGAGTAACAGTCTCGGTCTGGCTGTCATACCCGTCCTTCACGACTGTCACATTGTACTCGCCAACCGGCTTGTTCGCAAAGGTGAAGTTCGTCAGTTCACCCGTCGCCACATCGTTCAGCCAGATGCTGGCGTTTGTTGGTGTAGAATTCACCTGCAGCGTCCCGACCTGCTGCACAAGTGTGAAGGCAACCAGTTCACTCGCATCCTTTGTAAGTGTGACCGTCTCGGTCTGGGAGTCATACCCGTCCTTCACGACTGTTACGTTGTACTCGCCAACCGGTTTGTCCGCAAAGGTGAAGTTCGTCAGTTCACCCGTCACAACATCGTTCAGCCAGATGCTGGCGTTCGTCGGAGTGGAGTTCACCTGCAGCGTCCCGACCTGCTGCACCAGCGTGAAATCAACCACTTCGGTGGCATCCTTCGTCAGGGTGACAGTCTCGGTCTGGGTGTCATACCCGTCCCTGACCACCGTCACATTGTACTCGCCAACCGGCTTGTTCGCAAAGGTGAAGTTCGTAAATTCGCCCGTGGCATCCCCATTCAGGTAGATGCTCGCATTCGTTGGGGTGGAATTCACCTGCAATATTCCCACCTGCTGCACGAGCGTGAAGGCAACCAGTTCACTCGCATCCTTCGTCAGGGTAACAGTCTCGGTCTGGGTGTCATACCCGTCCCTGACCACCGTCACATTGTACTCGCCAACCGGCTTGTTCGCAAAGGTGAAGTTCGTCAGTTCACCCGTGGCATCCCCGTTCAGGTAGATGCTCGCATTCGTCGGGGTGGAGTTCACCTGCAGCGTCCCGACCTGCTGCACCAGCGTGAAGTCCACCAGTTCTGTCGAATCCTTCGTCAGGGTAACGGTCTCGGTCTGGGTATCATACCCGTCCCTGACCACCGTGACGTTGTATTCACCAACCGGCTTGTCCGTGAAGGTGAAGTTCGTGAATTCGCCCGTCGCCACATCGTTCAGGTAGATGCTCGCATTCGTCGGGGTGGAGTTCACCTGCAGCGTCCCGACCTGCTGCACCAGCGTGAAGGAGACATACTCGGTAGCGTCCTTCGTTAAAGTGACCGTCTCGGTCTGGGAGTCATACCCGTCCCTGGCCACCGTCACATTGTACTCACCGACCGGCTTGTTATCGAAGGTGAAGTTCGTGAATTCGCCCGTGGCAACATCATTCAGGTAGATGCTGGCGTTCGTCGGAGTGGAGTTCACCTGTAAGGTCCCAACCTGCTGCACCAGCGTGAAGGAGACAGACTCGGTAGCGTCCTTCGCTAAAGTGACCGTCTCCGTCTGGGTGTCATACCCGTCCTTCACGACCGTAACATTGTATTCACCGACAGGCTTGTCCGTGAAGGTGAAGTTCGTGAATTCGCCCGTTGCAACTTCATTCAGGTAGATGCTCGCATTGGTCGGAGTCGAATTCACCTGCAGGGTACCGACCTGCTGAACCAGCGTGAAGTCGACGAGTTCGGTGGCATCCTTTGTAAGTGTGACCGTCTCGGTCTGGGTGTCATACCCGTCCTTCACGACTGTCACATTGTACTCGCCAACCGGTTTGTTATCGAAGGTGAAGTTCGTCAGTTCACCCGTCGCAACGTCGTTCAGGTAGATGCTGGCGTTCGTTGGTGTGGAGTTCACCTGCAATGTTCCAACCTGCTGAACCAGCGTGAAATCAACCACTTCGGTGGCATCCTTCGTCAGAGTAACAGTCTCGGTCTGGGTATCATACCCGTCCTTCACCACCGTCACATTGTATTCACCGACCGGCTTGTCCGCAAAGGTGAAGTTCGTCAGTTCGCCCGTGGCATCCCCGTTCAGCCAGATGCTGGCGTTCGTTGGGGTGGAGTTCACCTGCAGCGTCCCAACCTGCTGCACCAGCGTGAAGGAGACATCCTCAGTCGAGTCCTTCGTGACCGTGGCGACCTCCGTTGCCGGATCGTAGCCATCCAGCTCAACGGTGACGTTGTAGGTACCCACCGGCTGGTCTGCGAGACTGACGTTTGTGAAGTCACCGGTTGCAGTGCCATTCAGGTAGATCGCTGCCCCCGACGGTGTGGAATTGATCTGCAGCGTTCCGACCTGCCGGACGAGGGTGAAACTCACCGTTTCTGTCTGATTTGATGAGACCGTAACGTTCTGGGTTTCTGAATCATACCCACTCATTGCAACTGTTACATTGTAGATCCCGGTATCGAGATCGCTCAGGGTCGCATTCGTGACCGAGGCGTTCAGCACCCCGTCAAGGTAGATGCCTGCTCCCGCGGGCGACGAATTGATCTGCATACCGCCGGTCTGGTGCACGAGGTCGAAGCTGACGAGCGTTGTGGCGTTGTTCGAGACCGTCACTGAATCGTTCACGGCGGTCTCGAAATCGTCCAGCACCAGCGTGACGTTGTAGATACCGGTATCGAGATCGCTCAGCGTCGCATTCGTGACCGAGGCGTTCAGTACCCCGTCGAGATAGATGCCTGCTCCCGCGGGCGAGGAATTGATCTGCAGACCGCCCGTCTGGTGCACGAGGTCGAATGAGACCAGGGTTGTCTCATTATACAAGACCGTCACCGAATCATTCACTACGGTCTCGTAGTCCTCCAGCACCACTGTCACATTATAGGTACCGGTATCAAGACCGCTCAGGGTCGCATTCGTGACCGAAGCGTTCAACACCCCGTCGAGATAGATGTTCGCCCCCGCAGGCGAGGAATTGATCTGCAGACCACCGGTCTGGCGCATGAGATCGAAGAAGACAGATGTCGTTTCGTTGTCTGTCACGGTGACGGACTCATTCACTCCGGTCTGGTAGCCGTCCAGCACCACCGTGACGTTGTATACGCCTTCCGGCATGTCCGGGAAGGTGGCATTGGTTACCTGTACAGGGTCAACACCATTGAGGATGATGGATCCACCTGCCGGAGCCGAGGTTACCGCAAGGGTGCCGGTGCTATACGGCTGCCACTGGAAGATCGGATACTGACTCTTGTGGGTAAACACCCGCCAGATCTTTGTCGAATCGGCACTGGTGCTGATGATACCCGCAGACCAGTTCAGACCGTTATCTTCAGCACCGGTCAGGAACGCAATGTCTCTAAACTGCGTCGTGTCGGTAACGAGTGTCCCAAGACCGGAGTCTCCGTTGGTGTGCCGGTAACAATTGGTAAAGGAAGCAGCATCATTGAACCCAAGGAACCCGCCATCGTTCCCGTTCACCGCAATAGCAGTGCCCGTCGCATAACTGTTTGTGATGGTGGCACTACGCCGGTTCAGACCGACCAGACCGCCGGCATGAACATTTGCCGCTGACGCATTCCCGGTCGCATAACAATTGACAATGGTCCCGGCGTTCTCGTTCGTTCCGACAAGACCACCGACATCGTCAATATCACCGCTGGCATTCCCGGTTGCGTAACAGTTCGCAATGTCGCCATCATTATTCCAGCCGACAAGACCGCCATTCGCATAGTGCGGTGCATACACATCACCGGTTGCATAACTCCCGGAGATGGAGCCACAGTTCTGCCCAACAAGACCACCTGCGTGTTTGTCAGTGCCGGTCACACCGGTCGTAGCGGAACAATTCGTAATATCTCCGAGGTTATACCCCACAAGACCGCCGTTATTCATCACACCGGCCACTGTTCCTGCCGCATAACAGCCGGAAACTGAACTCCCGGCATCATTCAGGCCGACAAGCACACCGACATGGTTGTTCCCCCGAACACCGCCTTCGGTTGTCTCGATTGAAACACCGGCAATCACGGCACCGGAACCGGCCTGTCCAAAGAGACCGACGGCATCGACCCCGCTCTGTGCGAGCGTGAGGTTGCTGATGGTGTATCCACCCCCGTCGAAATTGCCGGTAAAGGGAATCGTGCTGTTGCCGATGGGTGCTGAGGGCTGACCGGACGCAAGAGTGATGTCACTGCCCACGGCAAAGTGCTTCCCGGTCCAGTCCTCCGGGACAGACACGAGTTCCTCGATATCCGCACTCGAGGTTATTCGGTAGGGGCTTGCTGCGGTACCGTTCCCGCCGCTGTATCTGGAGAATGCAAAGAGCACGTCTTCTGTTTCACCGGACGAGAGCGTGACAGTCCGGGAGAGGGGGGCCAGACCGGTGCGTTCTACCGTAATGTTGTAGGTGCCGGTATTGATGTCACTGAGCGTCGTATTTGTGACGCCGCTCACACTGCCGTTCAGGTAGATGGTCGCCCCTGCAGGTGTCGAATTGATCCGGAGATCCCCGGTCCGGTGCACGAGGCTGAAGGTTACGACTGTTGTTTCATCGGTCGTGACGGTGACGGACTCATTTGCGGCAGTCTCGTAATCCGCCTTCACAACAGTAACATTGTAGGTACCGGTATCGATATTGCTCAGGGTTGCATTGGTGACACCGCTCGCAGTGCCGTTCAGGTAGATGGCGGCTCCCGCGGGCGAGGAGTTGATCTGCAGACCGCCGGTCTGGTGGACAAGGTCGAAGGTTACGACTGTTGTTTCATCGGTCGTGACGGTGACGGACTCATTAATCGCCGTCTCATAATCGTCCAGCACCACCGTCACATTGTGTTCGATATCGGGGACAATCCCCCCACTGTGGCGTTCGTCTGCACTGACCGGTTCACCCCGTCAATCCATATCCAGCCGTTGGACGGGGTGGAGTTGATCTGCAGGGTTCCGGTGATGTTCGCAAACGGAGCAATGGTATGCCAGGAGGAGAGGGACTCAAGCCGTGCATAGACATACTTCTCCACCGTGTTCACGCCGTTCGTGCCGGCGACTTCGCCCCAGGTACTGCCGGTAGTGATGTCCCACATGGAGAGGGAAGATGCATTGAGTCCTGCCACATCGGCATCGGTGTAGCTGACATTCAAAAGCATCCAGCCCGGTGCGGTGACATTCACAAAGTGGCTGATGTTCGCATAGCCTGTGGGGTCGGCCGGTTGGATGACGGTGGCACCGGCGATCTTCATACCGCCGCCGAAGGTGAATGAGACAGAGGTGCTGTCCGTGTCACCCATCGTGAGGTTCGTGAAAATGACACCGGTGCACTCTTCACTTACAGAGAAGTCATCCCCGCTCCCGGTATCTGCACTGATATTCGTGAAGACCACATCACTGGAAGACGCAAGATAGCAGCTGCCGCCCTCTGACGAAGCGGTGTTGTCCGTATAGGTGACATTGGTGATTTCTGCAAGGGCAGAATTGTAGAACTGAGAACCGCCGCCAAGCTTCCCGGTATTGCGCGTAAAGGTCGTATCCTGTATGTCAGCAGAGGGAGAACTGATGAAATAGCATCCTCCACCGTTATAATTCGCGGTGTTGTCGGTGTAGGCAGTACCAGATATCTCCGGAGTATCGGATTGTTCAAAGTAACAGCCTCCGCCATAGTTTGCAGTATTGTTCGTGAAGGTCGCACCCGTCACAACGGCATCATCTGCATCATAGTATGATGCACCGGCGCCAAACGTCCCGGCGGTGTTGTTTGTAAAGGTCGTGCGGGTCAGGACGGGTGCTGCGGAATTTCGGATATATACCCCTCCACCGCGATATTTCGCCGAATTGTTCGTGAAGACCACATCTGTCAGAACGGGAGACGGAGAAGTCGTAATTAAAACCGCACCTCCATGTTCTCCTGCCGTGTTGCCGGTAAACGTGGTATCCGTGATGCAGCTGTCGTCAACATAGGTGATACACACTGCACCGCCGCTGTCATCGGAGCCTTCGGCGGAGACACCATTTCCGGTAAAGACACACCCGGTGATGGTGAGCCCCTGCAGGTGCGAACCAATCGTTCCCAGTGCCTGAACACCGGCACCGGCACCGGCAAAGGTGTTTCCGGAGATGGTGAGCCCCTGCAGCGTCGCATTGTCTGCGGTAATGGTGATGGCGGGGGCGGTGTTTGAAGTATTGGTCAGAAGCGGCCGGACCGGTGAGCCATCCCACTGCTTTACTGTTACATTCGGGACGGCAATCGTGAACCCTCCCTCATAGGTGTGCCCATCCGTCCCCCAGATTTGGATGGTATCGCCGTCTTTTAATACGGGGACATCGGAGACTTCCGAGTAATTTCCGCCGCCCGCAATGGATGAAACGTTCCAGAGAACCGGTGAGATCAGGGTAATGTCTACTTCTTCGGTAGCTCCCCCGGCAAGGAGAACCGTCTGAGAATCTGACAGATACCCCGATTTTGCAACGGTGACGGTGTAAGTTCCTGCCGCCATATCGGTCAGCGTTGCATTGGTCTTGCTCCCGGTGTCAACGCCGTTGAGGGAAACGGATGCACCTTCCGGTATTGAGTTAACCTGAATCGTTCCTTCCTCATACGACTGCCACTGGAATATCGGGTAATTGTTTTTATAGGTAAATGCTCTCCAGATCTTTGATGAGTCGGCATCAGTGCTGATGACAGCAGCTGACCAGTTCAGACCAGGGTCAGTGGAAGGATCCACGCCAGGTGTTCCGGTGAGGAACGCATAATCCCTGAAGGTAGACAAATCATCGATCGGGGTGCCGGAACCGCCGGCGGTATAACGATAACAGTTGGTTATCGTGCCGGAATTACTCCCAACGAGACCTCTGGCATAAGACCTTGCAGCAGCACTGCCAATTGCATAGGAGTTGGTTATCGTGCCGCTATTTGTTCCAACAAGACCGCCGGCATCATCATATCTCGTTACAGTCGCATTACCGGTCGCATAGCAATTGGTTATACCACCTGAGCTCTGACCAACAAGACCACCGGCATTATAATTACCTGCAGTAGCAGTACCGGTTCCATAACAATTGGTTATGCCACCACTGGAATACCCGACAAGACCACCGGCATACCCGGCACCTTCTGCCGCAGCATTGCCGGTCGCATAACAGGTGATTATGCTGCTGCCATCGTTCTTACCAACAAGACCGCCGGCAAAACTACTACTGCCAGTAGCGCTACCCGTCGCGTAGCATTTTCTTATCGTGCTGTCGGATTCTTTCACATATCCAACGAGACCACCGGCATACGATCTTGCACCGGCATTACCTGTTGCAGAACAATTGGTGATGCTGATACTGCCGGTACTGGAATAGCCGGCATAGCCAACAAGACCACCGGCATAATCACCACCACTCGCAGTAGCATTACCGGTCGCAGAACAATCGGTGATGGTTGTGTCTCCGGAATAAATATAACCGGCAAGACCACCGGCATAACCATCAGCACCTGCAGTGGCACTACCACTCGCAGAGCAGTTGATTATATTACCATAATTAAAATACCCAACAAGACCACCGGCATATTTGGATCCATCGACTCTACCGCTCGCGGAGCAGTTGATTATGCTGCTACCGGAATCAATACGGCCGACAAGACCACCGGCATAATTACTACTCGCAGTGACACTGCCCGTCGCGGAGCAGTCCCGTAGCGTGCTGCCGGAATATTGAGCAAAGCCCGCAAGACCACCGGCATAGCTACCTGCACTGACACTACCCGTCGCAGAACAATTGGTGATGCTGATGCTACCGCCGGAAGTACGGCTGACACGGCCAACAAGACCGCCGGCATACTCTCCACTCGCAGTGACATTGCCTGTTGCAGAACAATTGCTGATGGTAGCAGAATAATAAATATAGCCAACAAGACCACCGGCATTCGTACTCGCAGTGGCATTGCCGGTCGCACTACATTCGGTTATACTGCCGGAATAGATATACCCCACAAGACCACCGGCATATCCGGAACTACCGCTTGCACTGACACTGCCGGTCGATGAACAGTTGGTTACGCTACCGGAACCTATACGGCCGGCAAGAATACCGACATAATCCTTTCCAAAAACACCGCTATCTCCAGCCTCAACTCCAAGATTCTTAATTTCTCCATCAGAATCGAGATATCCAAACAGACCGACATAATCAGAGGAGCTCTTATTCATCACGAAATTGCTGATGGTATAACCCTGGCCGTCAAAACTGCCGGTAAACTTGGTACCCGAACTACCAATCGTCTCAGTTGGACTGTTGACAAGGGCAATGTCATTCGTCAGGATGAAATACGCGCCCCAGTCCCCGGAAATGGTTGACAGACCTATTAAATCCTCTTCTGTACTGATCTTGTAAGGATTATCTGAGGTTCCGGTGCCGCCGCTGTACTTTGTTAACGTAAAGTCAAGAGTTTCAGTATCACCCGATTCAAGTGTCACAACCGAAAATGCAGGATCGGGCTTATAACCAGCAAGCACAACCGTAACATTATACTCTCCTCCGGAGAGCTGTGAGAGCGTTGCATTGGTCTCGCTTTCGGTGGCGACACCGTTCAGGGAAATGTCCGCACCGTCAGGCGTTGAGTTTACCCGGATCGTACCGGTGCCAAACGACTGCCACTGGAAGATCGGGTACTGACCCTTATAGGTAAATGCACGCCAGACCTTTGTCAAATCGGCGCTGGTGCTGATGTTACCCGTAGACCATCCCAGACCGTCGTCAGGCGTATCCCCGGTGAGGAAATCAATGTCCCTGAACGTCGTTGGATCAGATACATATGTGCCGTTGAAACACCCGCCGCTATTATAGTGCCGGTAACAGTTGGTGAGGGTGCCGTCCTTATTATACCCGATAAGACCGCCGGTATTACTCCCACCGGCAGTGGCACTCCCGGTTGCATAACTGTTGGTGATGGCGCCCATGTTCTCCGCCACAAGACCGCCGGCATAATCATTCCTGGCAGTGGCATTCCCGGTTGCATAACAGTTGGTGATGCTGCCATCAGATCTGATAGACCCGGCAAGACCGCCGGCACAATCATACCTGGCATTAGCATTCCCGGTTGCATAACAGTTGGTGATGCTGCCATAACTTTGCCCGACGAGACCGCCGGCATATTCATCCCCGGCAGTGGCATCCCCGGTTGCAGAACAATTGGTTATACTGGAACTGCCACAAAAGCCAACAAGACCGCCGGCCCAACTAGCCGTGGTAGTGGCATTCCCCGTTGCAGAACAGTTGGTGAGGGTGCCAGAATTGAAATACCCGACAAGACCACCGGCCCAACTCTCCGTGGCAGTGGCATCCCCGGTTGCATAACAGTTGGTGAAGGTGCCAGAAAAAACATGCCCAACAAGACCGCCGGCATACTCACTGGCAGTGGCGCTCCCGGTTGCAGAACAGTTGGTGAGGGTGCCACGGCTTTCTCCAACAAGACCGCCGGCATAATCCCCGGAGGCTGTGGCATTCCCGGTTGCATAACAGTTGGTAAGGATGCCCGTGTTGTAACCGGCAAGGACACCAACATTGTTTGATCCGGATACACCGGCGTCACTGGCGGTGATTCTGAGATTCGAGATCTCCGCCCCGGAATCAACGTACCCAAAGAACCCGATGTACGAACCGAACCAATTAATAATCGTAAATTCGCTGATGGTGTGGCCCTGCCCGTCAAAATTCCCGGTGAATTCCGTGCCGCTGTTCCCGATCGTCGCCGTCGGGCTTCCGTCAGCGAGGGAGATGTCTGTTGTGACGATGAAATGCTTGTCCCAGTTCCCGGAATCAGTTGAAAGGTAGATGACATCGTCCCGGGTGCTGATCTGGTAGGGATTTGCCGCCGTGCCGTTTCCCCCGCTGTACAGCTGGACAAGGGTAAATGCAGCGGTTTCGGTCTCACCGCTCGAGAGGGTCACGGTCCTGAATCCGGGTGAGGGAATATAGCCGTCACGTTCAACGGTCACGTTGTAGGTGCCTGGCAGATAATTGCTGAAGGTGGCGTTGGTGTAATTGCCAGTGCTGCTGCCATTAATGGAGATCAGGGCACCCGCCGGAGTGGAGTTGACCTGCAGCGTCCCGACCTGTTGGACGAGGATGAAGTTGACGGATGCCGTTGCATCACCGGTAAGGGTAATGCTCTGATATCCGGTATCGTATCCGGATTTTGCTGCGGAAATATTGTATGTCCCCGCAGGAATCGCAGAGAGTGTTGCATTGGTCTCGCTCCCGGTGGCGACGCCGTTCAGGGAAATGTTTGCACCGGCAGGCGTTGAGTTTACCTGGATTGTTCCGGTGCCAAACGACTGCCACTGGAAGATCGGATACTGGCTCTTGTAGGTAAATGCCCGCCAGACCTTTGTCGAATCGGCGCTGGTGCTGATGATACCTGCAGACCATTTCAGACCGTTGTTGAGTTCATCTCCGGTGAGGAACGCAGTGTCCCTGAGCGTCATAAGGTCGGGAACATATGTGCCCCGGGAATTATCGCCACCGTTATAGTGCCGATAACAGTTTGTGATGGTGCCAGTATTTGAACCAACAAGACCACCGGCCAAACTAGTCCCAACAGTTGCATTCCCGGTTGCATAACAGTTTGTGATAGTTCCTCCGTTGTTATACCCGACAAGACCGCCGGCAAATCTAACCCCCGCATTTGCATTCCCGGTTGCATAACAGTTTGTGATAGTTCCTCCGTTGTTATACCCGACAAGACCACCGGCAAGATTAGCAGTACCGGTTGTGGCATTCCCGGTTGCATAACAGTTGGTGATGGTGCCTTCACTATACCCGACAAAACCACCGGCAGCATAATCACTGGCATTGGCATTCCCGGTTGCAGAACAGTTAGTGATGCTGCCAGTGTTACTGCCGGCGAGGACACCGACATAGCACTTTCCGGTTACGCCGGCGTCACCGGCGGTGATTCCCAGGTCCTTAATTTCTGCACCCGAACCAACATACCCAAAAAGGCCGACATTTTCAACACCGGTTTTACTCAGGGTGAAATCGCTGATGGTGTGGCCCTGCCCGTCAAAATTCCCGGTGAATTTCGTGCCGCTGTTCCCGATCGTCGCCGTCGGGCTTCCGTCAGCGAGGGAGATGTCTGTTGTGACGATGAAATGCTTGTCCCAGTTTTCAGAATCGGTTGAGAGATAGATGACATCGTCCCGGGTGCTGATCTGGTACGGATCATCCGACGTGCCGCTTCCACCGCTATAGAGTTGTTCTACCTGCACCTGCCACTGGAAGAGTGGATACTCACTCTTATCCGAAAACGCCCGCCAGATTTTGGATGAATCAGCATCCGTGCTGATAATTCCTGTTGACCATTTAAGACCATTATCCGGTGATGTTCCGGTTAAAAAAACATAGTCCTTAAATTTCGTAATATCAGTGATCAGAATACCGGTTGCCGAAGGTCCACCAGTGTAACGGTAACAGTTCGTTACGGAGCTATCCCAATTGTAACCAACAAGACCGCCGGCATAAGAAGGAGCAGTGGCAATACCCGTTGCATAACAATTTGTAATGGAGCTATCGACATTCCAACCAACAAGACCACCGGCATCACTTCCAGTTGCAGTGGCCTTGCCCGTTGCATAACAGTTCGTTATGGAGCCATAGTCATTCCAACCAACAAGGCCGCCGGCATCATATTCAGAAGTGGCATTGCCCGTTGCATAACAGTTCGTTACAGAGCCATGGTCATTCCAACCAACAAGGCCGCCGGCATCATACTTAAATGCAGTGGCATTGCCCGCTGCAGAACAGTTCGTTACGGAGCCATAATTCAAACCAATAAGACCGCCGGCATCACCTCCAGTTGCGGTGGCAGCGCCCGTTGCATAGCAATTCGTAACCGAGCCTCGATTATCTCCAACAACCACACCGACATAATTGCTTCCGCGTACACCATTGGCATTCGTTTCAACGCCCAGACAAGTAATCTCTCCACCTGAACCGACACAGCCAAAGAGACCAATGTTATCATTATTTATCGACAATTCGAAGTTGCTAATCGTATACCCCTGCCCGTCAAAAGTGCCGATGAAAGGAGTAGCGGAAGTACCAATCGTTGATGTGGGATTTCCTCCGGAAAGATCGATATCACCGGTCACTATAAAATATTTATTCCAGTTGCCAGAGTCCGTGGACAGATATCTGATATCAGCACTGCTGCTTATCTGATAGGGACTCGCCTCTGTGCCGCTGCCGCCGCTATACACTGCGGCTACCGGTGCTGCCAGACAGGGAATTGCGACAAACGTGATGAGCATCACAAAAAAAATTGCTTGAATTGCTGGTGCACTCCACCAGGGGGAATTTTCAGACATGGTAAAACACCTCATTTTCGGTAAAGACAGAACAGATGATCCTCAGGCACCTGAAATCCAAACCCCGGACGTCCCCTGCCGGCACCCCGGCACGGGAATCTGCATGCGTAGTACTATCAGGGATACTGCTGCACGAATATGGATCAGCACGAATGCCTGCCAAAAACGGCATTATAACTACTCTTTTGAGGAGGAACACCACAATGGAGAGATAACAGAAGACCTCAGGTCTCTGACGGCCGGAGAAAAATAACGCACAGTAGGCATGCAACGCGGGGGGGACACTCATTAATAGTTATTGCACAATTACGCATATATAAATACACCCTCACACAAGCCCATTAAGGCTTTTAAGCATCATGCTGTGCAATGCCGACAATAGTTAAGGGAACAAAATAACCGTACCGGCCACTGACTTCAAACCCGAATACCAGAAACCGCGATTGGTTTCCTGAAAAATCGGTGATGATGCGGATTTAAAACCGGATCAAAACGCCCCGGGCCGGCAACCCGGACCACATCCGAACGGTATTAAATCGGACCATGCATCAGGGGCCAATAATTTCCCGTCAGAATAAACAGAGAAACGAACACTGCCATTTATAGTATGGGGAAGACAAGGCAGGAACCGGATATTTCCGGAGGGGAATATGTTCCTGCCCGGCCCGGCCAAAAAATGATATCCAAAAGACACCGGCCCTGTGGTGTGTGGTCAGGGGGGCCGGCTGTCTCTTCCTGAATGGTATTTCCGAGAGTATAGTATTGGGATGGGTGGGGAAAGGTGCCATGTGTCATGCACTCTGTGGTCTTTGCTGACACATGGATTGAATGGAGAGTTTGTCCTTTCAGCCATTCATGAGATGATTTGCTGGTTCTTATTCAGCGGACGGGCCGCCATGCCGGAGGCCGGTGCCTGCATCGGCAGGGCGGTTCTCCTGCAGGAAGGCGTGAACGGCTTCCCTGTCGCCGCTCTCAAGTGCGGTCTCAAGAGCAGTCGTGTCAACACCGTTTGCCTGCATCTTCCGGATCATTTCCTGCATGCGTTCTTCATTCATGGCAGGACGGTTCGCCTCCATGAATGCACGGACAGCCTCACGGTCACCGCTCTCAAGGGCGGTCTCAAGAGCAGTCGTGTCAACACCGTTTGCCTGCATCTTCCGGATCATTTCCTGCATCCGTTCTTCATTCATGGCAGGCCGGTCTTCGTTCATTGCCGGTGCATCGGCAGGACGGTTCGCCTGCAGGAAGGCATGGACAGCCTCACGGTCATCGTTTGCAAGAGCGGTCTCAAGCCCGGTCGTGTCAATGCCGTCTGCCTGCAATTTCTCAAGGGCAGCCTGGGCACCGGTGCCGTCCTTCATCATGCCCCTCTGTCCTGTTCCGTCACCCATGGCAAGTGGTGCTGCCATCGCGGCGCAGACACAGAGCACGGCAAGGCCGGTCAGTGCCAGGACAATTTTTCTGCTTTTTGTCATTCTTCAACTCCTGTTTTTTCGGGTCCGGGCAGGGAGTGGATCACCTCCCCGAACCTCTGATCATACCAATCACCCGGAAAGGGATAAATGCGTAAAATGGGGGGAATGGTATAGTGCAACCATAAGGTTGCACGATGGTCATATGTGATACCGACAGGCACGGCAGCATGGGACCACCGGAACAGCAGGCAGAGAGGAGAAGAGCTTTTCCTAAAGAATCGGCATAAAACGCCGTAAGCAGTCTTATGGCAATCTCTGTGATCTCAAGGGAGAAATAACAGCCTTGTGAATACGATGCAAAAACCATCCATATCCTGGCTGAACAGGCAGCCGGACCAGGTACGTCCATCATCTTGTGTGCTGGCATGGAGTCGCAAAAAAGACGCATCATCTCAGAAGTGCAGTGAGCGGGAAAGAAAAATGGTATGAGGTACGCACCGGTCCCGGTTGTGTTTCAGGTCCGGGGCTCTCCCTCCACAGTCTCGTATGATCAAAAACCGAACAGGTGAATCCCCGCGTCTTCCGCATGCACCGGCCAGAGAGAACCATCAGATTCCGGCATTCACAAACGATTCCGGCAATTTCAGTATCATGCGGGAGGCGGCCCGTCCGGCCGGTCTCCGGGGCCGCCGCCCGGGGGCATATCTGCGGGCCGGTTCTCCTCGATGAAGGCGAAGACAGCATCCATATCACCGTTTTCAAGAGCCTCCCTGGCTTCGGTGGTGTCGATGCCATTCTCCTGCATTATATCAAGGATCTCCTCAATCTGTCCGGCATCCATCTCAGGCATACCTTCAGGCATACCATCAGGAGGTATCCCCTCCCGGACGGGTTCATCCGCCCCGATAGCATTCACAGAGGTATCCGTGGGCAGCCCCTCATTCGGGGAGGAAACAGGGATCCCGGCTCCCATATCAGGCGTAGTTACGGGGGATGAAGCCGCTGCCGTTGGGGAACTGACCTGCCCGGTTCCATTGTCATCGCTCATCATAAGCGGCACCACCGCTGCTGCACAGATGCAGAGCACAGCAAGGCCTGCCGCAGCAGCAATTAATTTTTTACGTGTATCCATTTCATGTCTCCTTTCAGGTGTCTGGTCCAGACATACGCTGAACCTTTGCCCTCACATAGAACGGTCCGCATAAAATGTGATAAATGGGGAGAATAGCAGAATGTACGTGCATTAACCGCAGGGTTGCATGACGAAACCCTGATAACCGTATGCCGCCCGGGAGTCACGGGCAAACCTTCCGTTTCCTGCTAAAAAGGGTGCCGCCTGCACCGGCACAGGCGATGAGAAAACGCCCCGGAGCCGGGGAACGAACCGGTCATTCCCCAAATGAATCCGGGAACGCCGGCCCGGGGGATGCATCCCCGTGGTAACGTCCGGGAACGGCACCGGTGGGCCGGATCTTTTGGAAAAAAGCATGGATGCCTGTTATATCGCCATTCTCAAACGCCGCCTCCAGTTCCGTGGTGTCGACGCCGTTTTCCGCAAGCATCCGAAAGGCAGAGGGCACGACAGGGCCGGCCGGTGCATGGTCAGGTGGAATATTCTTCATCTGTTTCCCTCTCTTTTATCTCCGGTCTTCTCAGGGAAGGGGTCAGGACAAAAAGAGTGCCATACCTTCCCGGACCTCTGAACAGATGATTCTCCGGATGACCATAAATGCATAAAATAGGAGGGAGGGCATGATGCAACCATGCAGTTGCACGGTGGCCGTCCCTCTCGTTCACTCCGCCCTGAGCGCCTCAATCGGGTCGAGGTTCGATGCCCGCCATGCCGGGTAGACACCCGAGATAACGCAGATGACCGTACCGATGATCATCCCTTCCGGGACATTCACGATACTGTTCCATGCAAAGAAATACTCGGTCGTCCCGACCATCCCGAAGACGACCACATAGCCAATGAGAAGCGAGAGCACCGCCCCGATACCTGCCCCGACAATGCCGATAATAGCCGCCTCGTAGACAAACATCCTGAGGATTTCGCCCTTCTGCGTCCCGATACTGCGGAGAATTCCTATCTCACGGATACGTTCCGTGACCGACATCATCATCACATTGAAGATGGAGACGGCCGCCACAAGAAGCGAGATGCCCGCGATGCCAAGGGCAAAGGTGGTGAGCGTCCCCAGTGTCGAAGATATAGAGTCAAGCATCCGGCTGGAATCCTGCACCCTGACTTCATCGTCCTTCTTATTCAGGGACTCATCGATGCTCTCAGATACCGCATCGATCTCATTGATGTCATCAACAACAACATTGACCTGGGAATACTCATCCTCCCCGTCGTATCGGCCGGTAAAGAACTTCTCTGTCGTGATGATGGCACTGTCCGAGTTGATGTCCATCGACATGCCGCGTTCTTCGAGAATGCCTGTCACCCGGACGGTTGTCTCACCCTCGTCATCGTCCTCGTCTCCTATCGTAACCTTGCTCCCGACCTCAATACCGTAGCGTTCGACTAAGTCCGGCCCGACAACGACCTGTGATGTGGTCGATGGGAAACTGCCCTCGGTAAGGGTGAGGACTTCTGTCATCGCCTCATCGTCCATCCCATAAACGGTTGCGTGGCCGCTGCTGTCACTGGTCTCGATACGATCGCTCTCCGAGTAGAGATAATACACATACGCGGAGCCCGCCGCCTTTCTGATATCATCGAACTGATCACTGGTCAGGTAATCATCCTCATCTGAACTGCTGCCTCCGCCGCTGCCCGGGCTAAAACCGCCACCGCCACCCCCGCCACTGTCGGCGGTTACCACAAGGACATTCGCCGTTGCGGAGAGCTCTTCGGTGACAGAGAGAGTCATATTCGCCGAGATCATCCCGATGGACGCGATCGCAACGACGCCTATCACAATGCCAAGGGCCGCAAGCACGGATCGCAGGAGGTTCAGGCGCACACTGCGCATTGAGAGATGGAAGATTATGTCTGGTTTTCTCATGCTATCCTCCCGTCCTGTATTCGGATTGTGCGGTCGGCATACTCTGCCGTCGATTCATCATGGGTCACCATGATGACCGTTCGCCCCTCGCGGTTGAGGTCGGCAAGCATCTCCATTATCTGGGTGCTCGTTTTTGAGTCCAGATTTCCGGTCGGCTCGTCGCAGAGCAGGATGGCCGGTTCGTTCACCAGTGCCCGTGCAACGGCCACCCGCTGCTGCTGCCCGCCGGAGAGTTCCGCCGGACGATGTGCGGCCATTGCGGCGTCGATGCCCACCGAATCAAGGAGGGCCTGCACCCGCCCGGTGTCATCATACTTCCGGTCCCTGAGTATCAGCGGATACTCAACATTCTCGTAGGCTGTCAGCAGGGGAATAAGATTGAATTTCTGGAAGATGTAGCCGATGGAGTCCCTCCGGAGTGCCGTCAGGTCAAAGTCACTGAGCCGGCCGATATCCTGCCCTTCGATACAGACCGTCCCTGACGTCGGCACATCGAGACAGCCGATCTGGTTCATGAGCGTTGATTTCCCCGACCCCGACGGACCCATGATGGCGACAAACTCTCCTTTCTCAATCGTGAGAGAGACGCCGTCGAGTGCATGGACATCCCCGGAAAGGAGGGGGTATATTTTGCGCACGTCTTCGAGCGCAATAACCGGTGTGGAGTCCATTATAGTCCCCTTCACTTCTCTTTGTGCAGACGGGCGCTGACAGCGTCACGTGCCCGTGCAAGGTGGCCGGTTCTCCAAACAATGAGGCCGCCTGCGATGATGAAGATCACGAAGATGACGGGTATGAATGGTATCTGCGAAAATCCGCTTCCCATACTGCCTAAAGGACTTCTGCTGCCACCCGGCCCGCCGTCGTTACTCCGTTCAGCAGGGGCGCCGCTTTCACCATCTGCTGAAATGCTGCTACTGCTGCCGCTGACGGAGAACTCATTCTCATAGATGTTCCCGTCCTCGTCCTTGTAGCTGACAAGGACCGGCACCGATCCCGCGCCCTGCATCGTATAGGTCACCTCAAACCCGGAGAAGTCGTCCGGTTCAAGGGCGCCGATGACGGCAACGGGGTTTGGGTTGGAGGGCGTTGCCGGGTCTCCCACGGTTACCATCACCGAGTATGCCTCCTCGAGACCGGCGTTGGTCACATCACCGGATACGGTGGCCGTCCCCCCGGACGAACTCACCGAGACCTCGTTTATGACAAGAACCGCACTGGTCTTGTCGGTCCCGAAGGTCATGGGAATAGAGACGGCGGTGCTGTGCTCGTTGACGCCGTTTCGGTAGCTCACCACAAAGGAGAGGTCGCCCTCTGTCTCCGGGGTAACCGCAAAGGTGACCTCTGCGGATTCGTCCTGTTCAAGCTCGCCCACAAAATAGCTGGTCCGGTCGCATTTTATCCCGTCTGTTACCGGCGTAATCGTGATACCGCTCAGTATGCCCTCACGGGGATTGCCCACACGGACCGTGATATCCTCGGTCTTCCCTTCGGTGAAGATCTCCGGGACGCCTAAGAGGGAGACCTGCGGGGTGGTGTCCTCAACAATCACCGGGATGGATGAGTGCAGGGACCCTGCCGACCCGAAATCGACATAGAACGTCGGGTAGAAGATCCCCTCACCCGGACCTGCCTTCACCATAAAGGAAAATTCCATGGAATTTCCCGCACCGATGTCGCCAACGACTTCGTAGGCATTGTCATTGACGACGTTCAGGTCATTGGTGTAGAGTTTTACCCGGTCGATAGAAGCGCTCTCATCACCGGAGTTCGTTATCTGAACCGTGATAAATCCCTGATCTCCCGGCATCAGTGTTTCAGGGGACTTTGCCACCCCGGTCACGGATATCTGGGACGAAGCGTCTGATCCACTGTCGGCTGCGGCGGCCGCGATGCCGCAGCACGCTGCAAGGACCAGAAGTGCAATACCTATTCTGTAGTTCATGTCTGTGCCTCTGTAGTAATATTCAGAAGAGGCGTTTCCCACGTACAGGTATATATGAAGAAAATGGAGGGAGGGGAACCATGCAACCGCGAGGTTTCACGGTTCTTTTGATGTTGTGTCCAGCGCCTCTGCCAGCGCTGCAGCGGACGGGTAGCGGTCGCCCTTCTCTTTGGCAATGCAGCGCATCACAATGTCATCCCACGGTGCCGCCGCCGGGACACGGGATGAGGGGGGTGCGGGGATTTCACTGAGGATGGCGTCCGTCATCTCCCCCAGCCCGCCGTCACCGAACGGCCGGCGGCCGGTAAGGAGCTCGTAGAAGACAATGCCTGTCTGGTAGATGTCGGTGCGGGGATCGGCATCACCGAACCGGCGGGGAGCGATCTGTTCGGGGGCCGCATACTGGATGGAAAAGCCCACGACAGAGGACTCGTGCCCGTCGCCCATCACCGCCCCGAGGCCCCAGTCGGTTATTTTGGCGGTATTCTCCTCTGCAAGCAGGATGTTGTGCGGCTTGATATCGCGGTGGATGATGCCGTGTTCATGGGCATACATGAGGCCGCGGACGATACCTTCGACAATTACGACCGCCTCTTCAGGGGGAAGGGGCAGCGTGACACCCGCGAGGGACTTCGGCACATACTCCATCTCCACATAGGGCACGGGCAGGATATTGACCGAGCAGATGCGGACGATATTCGGGTGGGAAAGCCCTTCCCAGAGTTTCATCTCCTTTAAGAAGATGCGGCCGGTCGTCTCATCAAAGCTGATGGGAACCTTGACGGCGACGACCGCCCCGTCTTTGCGCCGGACGGCCCGGAATACGCGTGCGAGCCCGCCCTTGCCGATGAACGTCACTTCACGGTAGCGGTCTGACAGGGTGGCGGGGAAATAGACGTCCCTGAGCTGGGTGTCCATGATCCGGGTCTCATCGAAGGGGTCGCCGCCAACGTGTGCAATACGGGTCCGCTCGTCGGTGTCCCCCGAAACCTGCGGGGTGACGAACCGGGAGCGGTGATAAGACCCGAGAAGAACGGCGGCGAGGCAGAGGAAGAGAGGGACGGAACTGCCCGGCCCCCCCTGCCCATCCAGCACCAGAGCGGCGGAGATGACCGCCACGCTGCCTGCCACGATAAGGTAGGCGCCAAGCAGATACCGGGGGGAACTCTCCGTTGCGGTGGTTGCGGCAAGGATGATGCCCGCCACCGAGAGAAATGCCAGCCCGACCAGAACCGGGTTTGCACCCGGCACCGTCTGCAGGACCAGCAGGGACTGGAAGCCGGTCAGAAACATCGCCGAACTGCACATGACCGCAAGAATGGTGTATCCGGCGGTCAGGACAGGCACGGTATGCCCGTCCCGGTTCAGGACAGTGCGGTGCCGGGCACGGCGGTCGGCAGCCGTGAGCAGCCCTCCGACAAGCAGGGAGCCCAGAAAGGCAAATGCCGGCCAGAAGAACCCTTCAGGCTCCCGGGGGAACTCGAAGGGGCCGGTCCCGTTCGGGCCCGGACCCGGCCCGGGTGTATCCCGCTGCATCCGGGAGGGACTGGTGACCGAATATGCATCAATGCCTGAGATCAGGGGGGCGGTATCCTCCACAATCACACCGCCGGTGAGTTCACCCATCAGATCGAAGGGGCGGCGTTCAAAGGGGGATGCTTCATCATCGTCCCGCCATGCGTTGAACTGGGCCGGGGAGAGGGAGGGGACGACATACGGCTCGTCCCCGATTCCATCGCCCCCGAAATCAGCCCCGGCATACCCGCTCCAGCTGTTGCCCACCTGCCCCGCGAATGAGCTCCCCTCATATACGTAGGTGAGCTCCGGCGAGATCCAGGATGTCTCCGGGGATGACGAAACCGCTCCGATGATGCAGTCAATTTCGTTGAAGTATACCGCAGTCCCGTCCGATTCGCTTACCAGAATCCCGATGCGCTCCCCCTCGATACGGTTTCCCGTCACGACGGTCCGGTCTGCGTCATAGATGCAGATGCCGACACCGGTTCCGGGGATGGTGGTGGCGATCGTGTTTCCGGTAATCACCGTATTGTCCGCATGGACGAATATGCCGCAGGGAACGATTCCCGTAATGAAGAGTCCTTCGATGGTGGTCCCCGGTGCGTCCACGACAAGGGCGGCCTCACCCTCTTTTGCCATGATGACCGGCAGCCCCCCGCCGGTATTCACACCCGTGATCGTCACCGGGACGGTGATATTCAGGTGTTCAGAATAGGTGCCGCTCTCAACGCGGATCTCATCCCCCGGCATGGCCGCGGCAAGTGCTGCTGAAATGGTGCCATACCCGTCTTCCCCGACGGTCAGGGCGGCGGCGCTGCCGGGAGAGCAGAGCAGGGCTGTGCAGAGCAGAAGAAGGGCAACGAGCATCCGCACAAAGCCGCCGCTCCGGCAGGCTCGGATTCCTGTCTGCGGATCGTCCCTTCGCATATTCACACGCTCCGGTGTTCGTTATTCGTCTGCTGCTTCATCCTGAACTTCTGCAACGGTGAAGAGGAATCTGACCCCGCGGGGGCCGCGGGCAAGGTCGATGATGTCGCCTGCCATCAGCCGCACCTCGCTGTTCTCCCCGCACGCACTGTCATTCAGGTAGGTCCCGCCGGTGCTTCCCCGGTCGGTGAGGAACCAGCCGTTCTCCTTCCGGCGAATTTCCGCGTGCGGCCGTGATATGCGGGTGACAAGGTCGAAGTCCCGGTGGACGACGATCGCGGCGTCGCCCGTGAGGGTGCCCGGCGGGGCATAGCGGATGGCAGAGGCATCGTGTTCAGTCATGAGCGGCCCGAACCGTTTCTCCTCCCGCCCGATACGGGTTACTTCTTCGGAGAGGGGAAAGGTCTTTCCGTCGGCGGGCCCGCCCAGCACGAAGATGACCGGGGTCTCCCCCGCATATTCGCGGGAGACCATCCGCCGGGCCTCATCGACCCGTTCTGCCAGCTCGCTGCCCTTGATATGGATGTCTAAGTTCGAGAATAATCCCAGATTGCGGATAATCTCCTCGATGCCGCCGGGGCGGGTGGTGTACTTCCAGACCGGAAGCGACCCGCGGGAGGTGGCCCGCCCAAATCCGGCCTCCTTGGTGATGATGCCTGCCGCAAGCATCTTTTCGAGATGCTTTTTGGTGTTCACATAGGATGTGCTGATCTCGGTCGCGATTTCGCTGGCCTCTTTCGGGGTGTGCTCGATAATCTTGAGGATATGCAGGCGGACGGGATTGGAGAGGACGTTGAGATATCGGGAGAGGTCTTCATAGTAATCCATATCCTCCGTCATCATCACGGTCTTTCCATTGGCATACTCTTCAGGGTCTGTCATCCTACTCACATTCCTCCGGGTATTTCGCTTCGCCGTGCACCCTGACCACAATAAGGGTGATGTTATCTGTTGATTTCCGGGCAGCCTCTTCAAGAAGAATTTTCACCGCGTCGTCTGCGGACGGCACCGCTCCTGCCGCAACCAGCGCCTGACGGGAGACATAGTCGTGCAGGCCGTCGGAGGAGAGCACCAGCGTATCATTGGGACAGAGGAAGTGGGCGGTGCAGTCGGCGATGAAGTCCCCACCCAGCGAGTGGGTGATGATGTTTTTCATCGGGTGGTCCATGGCCTCCTCCGGGGTGAGCACGCCCTTGTCCACCAGATCCTGCACAAAGGAGTGGTCCTTTGTCAGCCTCAGCACGATTCCCTTGCGTATCAGTGTGCACCGGGAATCCCCCGTATTGCACATGGTGATGGCCCCATCCCCAAACCAGGCGGAGACAAGCGTGGTCCCCATTCCTGCACGGGTCCCGATGGCCTGATGCCGGATGGCCTCGTGGGCGAGGGTGTGGCCTTTCATGAGCACCGCTGCTGCCGTGTCATGATCGCCTGAAGTGATCTGTGCCGCATGCACGGTCTCACCGAATACGCGAATGGCAAGGGCGGATGCCACGTCCCCTGCCTCATGCCCGCCGATCCCGTCGGCAACGGCGCAGACCAGCCCCCCACCCACCTGGGCAGTGCACCATGCATCCTCGTTTACCGGGCGGATTCCGGCAACGGAAGCAGCGCTGCATTCAAATTGTTCATGGGTTCCTGTGTCTGATCTCATCTCTCGGCTCGTATGGACAAAGGGTTGGTCGTCACAGATAATAAATGTGGGAAATGGTTGTGGTTACATGGTGCCGGGTTTGGGAGTATGGTGTCACTCACCATGGTGTTCTCCCGTATGTGGGGGTGGGCCGGTGCAGGAGGCACATCCCGGTGGGACATACCAGCCGGAGAAAAACACCCGTACAGACACGGCGGCACCGGCCATCCCCACCATTCATATGACCGGCAGGGGTGAGAGAGAGAGAGAAATGTAGAAGAAGGAGACCGGTCCCTATACAGGGATGAGGATATGACCACAAAATCCGGGTTTTCCCTTGCCCGCAGGGATGAGCCAATGCGGGAGCTGGTGCGTGAAACGGGTCACAAAACGCTGGGTGTCTGGGCCGTTGACTGCGTTGAGCGTGTCCTGCCCTACTTTGAGGTGCAGTATCCTGATGACCACCGGCCCGGAGACGCTGTCGACGCACTCCAGAACTGGATCCGGACGGGGGTCTTTCATATGGCGGATATCCGCAAAGCGGCACGTGATGCCCATGCGGCTGCCCGCGAGGTGGGAAGGGATAATGCAGCCCGTTCGGCCGCCCGTGCCGCCGGGCAGGCAGCGGCAACGGCACATGTCGCCACCCATGCGCTTGCTGCTGCGATGTATGCCTTACAGGCGATGTACCGGGCCGCAAACCCCTCTGATGCTGAAGCCGCCGTCGCCCGTGAACGGGACTGGCAGTACCGGCATTTACGCGACCTGAGGGAGAGGGATGTGCAGGCGGGACGAGCGGCAACGGCGGGGGAGGAGGATAAATCCTGAGAACAGGTGAGGACACCGGCTGTTCCAAATCACGGTGAAAAATTGTACGGGGAAGAATCGTACGGGGAAGACTGCGGGCCATCCTGAAATGGGCCGGATTAAGCCCGGATGGATTCGGACCCAAACCGTATCCGGTCTTTATCTGTGGGAATGCCATTAACCGTCTGGTGCCACTCACCATCCCGGAATACTTCATACTGTTCAAAAGCACAGGGCAATCCGTTTGCAGCAGCGATGTCGCAGCTGTCCATAAGCTGAAAATGCAGATGCGGACCAAAGGAATTGCCTGAATTACCCACTCTCCCAAGGACTTCACCTTTTTTTACCCTCTGGCCAGCGGCAACCTGAATGGACCCTGTCTGAAGGTGGACGAGCGCAGCGTACGCATTACCGCCGCATTCCATTATGATGTAGTTGCCGGCAACTGATTGTACGTCGTCTTTCCCCGGATCGAAAGAGTGAGCATTTTTATAGGCATTCGACAAATCCGAGAGCAGATTCGTTCGTTCCCGTTCTTTATACCCATCCTCTGCCCGGACAATGATCCCGTCGCATGGTGCATATACTTCCCGGCCCCAGCAATAATATTCCTTTACGGGAACCCCAAAAAGAAGATATTGCGGCAGGCTGACGCGGTACGCGGGCCAGCCCTTTCTTCCCCAGTCCACCTGGATAAAGTCATACGCATATCGTGTTCCGAACCGGTCTGTGCCGTGGCTCGGAATTTTTGTCCCCGGAGTGTTGGGAGAGAGCCATTCCCCCCTCAAAGGAAACGCTACAATGATCGGCTCACGCGCTTCAGTCATTTCAGTACTCCTCTCTGTCCATTCTGTACCTGCATTATTAAAAATGACGAGTGCTCCAAGGGCAAGTGCCAGTACGATACTGACACGTGCAGACCGGTGATTTTTCCCATTCCACACTCCAACCCGCATTTCAACCCCCTTGTCCATTGCCTGACGTACAGAAATGGTCCCGGGTTCGTCAGGGTATCCGTCAGGTGCTGCAATGTGACCGGTTCACAATCCGGATTTGACGTCTGCAGGGCCCATATCTGTTCTCCGAATCAGGCGGGTGATGCGCCGTATGCCCCCTCACTCCGCACCCAGAAGCCATTTCCAGAGCGGGACACAGCGGACATCCCCCTTCTGCTGTGCGGTATCCTTTGTTATCAGCACCTGTTCTTTTACCCGGGCGCCAAACTCACCGGTGAACTCCCGGAATCCGTCCAGCTTTTCCCGCGGGATGGTATCGGTGTAGGTAATGCTGACCGCACTCAGCGTATTGTCCAAATGGTTCAGGACAAAATCCACCTCATACCCTTTCTTCCAGTAATACGGTTCATGCCCCCGCCGCCGCAGTTCGAGATACACCAGGTTTTCCGCACACCTCTCTTCATCCAGGGACACCGCGGATAACACCGCATTTCTGATTCCGTTGTCGATGCAGTATATTTTCTTGTTGTTCCGTGCCTGAATCTTTGGCGAACTGCTGAAAAACTGGACCTCGAAGAGCACGTGCGCCATCGCGGCATACTGGATATATTCCCGGACGGTCACCGCATCGATGCCCAGCACCCGCACCAGCAGCCGGTAGGAAAACGGGGAGGCGAAGTTGGTCAGGAGGTAGGAGAGGAGATCGCTCATCGCCCGCTGGTTGCGCACCTCGTTCACCCGGACGATGTCCCGGTAGACAATGCTGTCATAGTATGCCCTGAGCTGGTCTTTTTTCACCTCCTCGTCACTCTGCTGGACGACCTGGGGGAATCCGCCCTCATGGAGATAGCGCCTCAGGAGCTGCACGATCTCATATTTCCGGCTGGCAAGCGTGACCGGGTCGTTCTTTGCCTCTACCCCGTGAAAGAGCAGGTACTCGGAAAAATCGAGGGGATATACAATGACAGAGAGATACCGCCCGCTGATAAGGGTAGCCACCTCCGAGTCCAGCAGACGGGAGGAGGAACCCGAGATCACCAGCCTGAACTGCTTGCGGTCATAGACCGCCTTGACCCACTGCTCCCAGCCCGGAATGTTCTGGATCTCGTCAAAGACCAGACAGATATTCTCCCCGCTGCCGACCTCCTTCCGGTAGGTGTCGAGCACCATCTCCAGCGGGCGGTCGAGCCGGGTAAGATACGGCTCGTCGCAGTTGACGAAGAGAATGGACCGGGGATCGACCCCCTCCTCATGAATCAGGTCGTGAATCAGCTGGTACAAAAGAGAGGTCTTGCCCGAGCGCCGCACGCCGCTGAGCACCACAATCTCTCCGGTGGCGTAATACTTCCGGATCTTTGAGGAGTAGCGCTCCCGCCGCATACCGGTCCCGAACTCTTTGCCGCTCCACCATGGGTTGAGGGATACCAGAAGGTCAAGCAGTTCTGTCACACTACCCGGATGGGTGATACCCACCTATAATAGTATGGATCGTGCGATTATAGCCATGCGAAGACGGGCATTTCTGCATGATTACAGCCATGCAGAAAATACGGTTTTTATACGCCTGCAGGGCAATCCGATGCAGCACCGGTGCCCACCCAAAACGGTGGCCCGTACCATGATGCGATACATCCCTTTTGTGCGCCCCTCTCCGGAAAAACCCTCCGAAGGATTGGATTTCAGCAGAAAAAACCCCGGAATCAGGAGATTCTGACAGCATTCTACGGCACCGGCGTTCGTTGAAACGGGTTTGAGGCACAGGTGCAGACCCGATGAGCGTTTACGATACAGAGTATCCGCAGTTATTAGAGGGGACGGAAGAATAGCCCCTAAACCGGATTCTTTTTCCTGAAATCGGCTGAATCGCGAATATTTCGACAACACCCCTTTCAATACGGCAACCGGCAGCACAGAATGAAATAAGCCATAATTAAAGCCATTTAATCCATTTAACCCAAAATTACCGATATTTCCCACAACACATATATGGGGTGAACAAGAGACGTACGAGTCCACCGGAACGCATTCTGAACTCTGCTTCATACCGAACAATTCATCCTGGTTTTGCTTTCATGACAATCTATTCATCCAATCAGCAGCAGATGGCTGCAAAAATTGATCCTACATCACAGGCCTCCCAATGGAAAGACTGGCACTGGCAGATTCGCCATGCCATAACTGACATCGCGACCGTCGAACGCCTGCTGGGCATCCGCTTTCCACCGGAAAAACGGGCAGAGCTGGAAGAGACGATTGCAACCTTTCCCCTCTGCATCACCCCGTACTACCTCTCTCTCATCGAGGCAGACGATTATGAAAACGATCCTGTCTTTATGCAGGCGTTTCCCTCCGCAGCTGAGCTGATCATCGAAACGAGCGACATGGCAGACCCCCTTGCCGAGGATACGGACAGCCCCGCTGCCTGCATCACCCACCGGTATCCCGACCGCGTCCTCTTTCTGGTCAGCAACGTCTGTGCGATGTACTGCCGCCACTGCACCCGGAAACGAAAGGTCGGAGATATCGACTCCATCCCGGACAAGGCGGCCATCCGTGAGGGGCTCAATTATATCGCGGGGAATCCCGCCATCCGGGACGTCCTGCTCTCGGGAGGCGACCCGCTCATGCTCCCCGACGACTATCTGGACTGGATTCTTACCGAGCTGCGGGCGATTCCTCATGTCGAGGTGATACGCATCGGCAGCCGTGTGCCGGTGGTCCTTCCCTACCGCATCACCAACGAGCTTGTCCGTGTGCTCAAAAAACACCACCCCCTCTACCTGAATACGCACTTCAACCACCCCCGGGAGATAACCGCCTCATCGCGGGAGGCCCTCAGGAGACTCGCCGATGCGGGCATTCCCCTCGGCAACCAGACGGTGCTTTTAGCCGGTGTCAATGACTGCCCCCGGATTATGAAGAGCCTCATGCAGAAGCTGGTCCGGGAGCGGGTGCGCCCCTATTACCTCTACCAGTGCGACCTCTCCGAGGGGCTCGCCCACTTCCGCACGCCCGTCGGCAAGGGCATTGAGATCATCGAGAGCCTCATCGGCCATACGAGCGGGTTTGCAGTACCTACCTATGTGATTGACGCTCCGGGCGGAGGCGGCAAGATTCCGGTGATGCCCAATTACCTGCTCTCATGGTCGACGAACAAGGTGGTGCTGCGCAACTACGAAGGGGTTATTTCCACCTACCGGGAACCGGACCACTACCAGCAGGTCTCCTGCGACCGGAACTGTGATGCGTGCACGCTGCAGCTGAAACTGGATGACGCGAATGAGGCGAAAGGGGTCGGCATCGAGAAACTGCTCTGTGACTACGATGACACCTATATGCTTATTCCTCAGGATACCGAGCGGGTTGACAGACGCAATGACGCGTGATACGGTCACCCGTCCTGGCGCATCGGCCGTGCAGCACGGGCCCGGCAACGACCGCGTCTACCTGATGAAGCTCGCGGTGGAGGATACCGATACCATCATCCCGGCGATGGATGCGCTGGCGGACCGGTACGGCTACTCAAAACTCTTTGCCAGGGTGCCTGACTCTGCAAAAGACCGGTTCTGTGCGGCCGGATACCGGGCCGAGGCACATATCCCCGGCATGTACCGGGGAACAGAGGACGGCTGGTTTCTCGCACGCTATCCCGACCCGGTACGGGCAGAACCCGGTGATGCAGCGCCCCTTACCGCAGATCTGCTCAGGTCCGCGAGGCCGCGGCCGGATGCCTGCGGGAGCCCCGGCATGGCATCCGGGTGTGTGATTGAGGAGGCAGGTCCGGTCGATGCGGATGCACTCGCAGAGCTGTATACCGACGTCTTCGAGACCTATCCGTTCCCCATCCACGACCCGGCGTATCTCCGGGAGACGATGGCTGACGGCATCCGGTATTTTGTCGTCCGGGCAGAAGGCCGGGTGGTGGCGGCCTCGTCAGCGGAGGTGGATGTCTCCGGCAAAAACGCGGAGATGTCTGACTTTGCGACGCATCCCGGATACCGGGGAATGGGGCTCTGCCCGGCCCTGCTGGCGGCGATGGAGGGGGAGATGCGGCGCACCGGGATAATAACCACATATACCATCGCACGGGCCGCCTTCTATCCGGTCAACATCACCTTTGCCCGTGCCGGATACCGGTTCGGCGGGACACTGGTCAATAACACGCAGATATGCGGGGCCTTCGAGAGCATGAACGTCTGGTACAAATCCCCCGGCAGGGAGCGTGCCCCGCACCGTGACTGAGCAGGGGGGCATGCATTCGCCCGTGCATCCTCCCCCCGCCTTTCGTCGGAAGCCACCAGCATATTCCTGCCGGGCATGCCCGTTTACCGATACAGATTCTTTTTTTTTTACATGGCCGCCCGCCGTCTCTTTTATCTGCTCCCCGCATGAGAAAATAGTGCATGGAGCGGCGGCTGAACGACCATGCCCCCCGACGGGGCGACTATCTCCTTTACTGGATGCAGGCCTCCCAGCGGGCCGAAGGGAACCCGGCACTGGAATATGCCGTCCGGGAGGCAAACCGGCTCAATAAGCCTGTCGCCGTCTGCTTCTGCCTTGACCCGCGGGGCGAGGGGCGGCAGGTCCGCCATCTGACCTTCATGCTCGAAGGGCTCCGGGAAGCCGCAGAGCAGCTGGCCGGACGGGGTATTGCGTTTATTCTCAGAGACGGTCCGCCGCAGGAGGTGGTGGCGGCACTGGGGGAGGAGGCCTGCCTGGTGGTCACCGACGGGGGCTATCTCCGGGGGCAGCGGCGGGACCGGGCCCTTCTTGCCGGAACACTGGAGGCGCCGCTCATCGAGGTGGAGGGGGATGTCATCGTGCCGGTGGAGACGGCCTCTCTCAAAGAGGAATGGTCCGCAGCGACCTTCCGGCGGCGGATCACGCCCCATATCGTCCCGTCTCTTGCCCAAAGCAACGAGCAGGAGGTGAAGGTGAGGGCGGTTCCGGGGGAGTATGAATCGCTCTCACTCAGCCGCCCCGCAGAGATCATCCGAACGCTTGCTCCGGCAAAGGACGCCTCTCCTGCGGCCTTTACCGGAGGCATCACTGAGGCACGCCGCCTTCTCACCCTCTTTGCAGCAGAGAAGCTCAGCCGCTATGCAGACGAGCGCAATGACCCGAACAAAGACGTTCTCTCCTGTATGAGCCCGTACCTGCACTTCGGGCAGATTTCCCCTCACGAAATTGCCCTCCGCATACGGGAGGCAGGCGGAAAGAATGCGGCCGCATACCTCGAGGAGCTGATCGTCCGCAGGGAGCTCTCGATGAACTTTGTGCACTACAACCCCCGCTACGCCTCCATCGAATGCCTCCCCGCGTGGGCCAGAACGACCCTTGCTGAGCATGCCGGCGACCCGCGGGAGTATGCCTATTCACTGCATGAATTCGAGGCGGCCCGGACCCACGACCCCTGCTGGAATGCGGCGCAGCGGCAGATGCGGGTGACCGGGAAGATGCACGGGTATATGCGGATGTACTGGGGCAAGAAGGTGATCGAGTGGTCGGCCTCTCCGGAGGAGGCGTATCGCACCCTCCTGATCCTGAACAACCGCTACGAACTGGACGGGAGGGACCCGAACAGTTATGCCGGCATTGCGTGGTGCTTCGGGAAGCACGACCGGGCATGGAAGGAGCGGCCGGTCTTCGGAAAGGTGCGGTATATGAACGCAAAGGGGCTGCAGCGGAAGTTCGATACGGATGCATATGTAAAAGCGTACGGCGGGGAATAAGACGTCCGGGTATTTCAGAACAATTCCTCCCCGGCACCGCCCGACAGATGGTTGCCAAAAGGTC